>CAYFMR010000005.1:36791-40879 GCA_964344295.1 uncultured Peptoniphilaceae bacterium
CGGGGTGGATAAGAGCGGACGCCGGGCCTTTGAAGCGGCGTTAAAGGCGGGAGGCCTGCAGGAAAAGGACATTGCCAAGGTGGTGACCACGGGGTATGGTCGAAAGAACCTGCAGCTGTCCGACTCTTCCATTACGGAGATCACCTGCCACGCGAAGGGCGCCCGATTTCTCTATCCCCAGGTGCGAACGGTGATTGACATCGGGGGACAGGACTCCAAGGTCATCGTCTTAGATGACGAGGGAAATGTGGTGAACTTTGTGATGAACGATAAGTGCGCCGCGGGGACGGGCCGGTTCTTGGAGACCATGGCCAGAACCTTGGATGTGAGTTTGGACGAGATGAGCACCTTGGGTTTAAAGGGGAACCCGGTGACCATCTCCAGTACCTGTACCGTGTTTGCGGAGTCGGAGGTGGTATCTCTCATCGCCAACAACACCGCCATGGCGGACATCATAAACGGGCTCAACCAATCCATCGCCTCTCGAACCATCTCCCAGGCCAGACGGGCCAAGGGTCAGGCGCCCTATATGATGACCGGCGGCGTGTCCAACAATGCGGGCGTGGTGAAGGCCTTGGAAAAAGAACTGGGCGAGAGCATCTATGTGCCCCGGGAGGCGCAGATCTGCGGCGCCTTGGGAGCGGCTCTCTTTGCCTTGGAGTCCATGTAGGGTGGAAAGGCCGAGAAAACCGGTGTATCCTTCCCGGCTTATGGGTATAACCATATAGAATGACATTCGATATTTAGCTTTAACTCATAAAATGGAAGGAGGATAACGTGAAAGTAGGTTTAATCGTAGGATCATTGAGAAAAAAATCTTGGAACAGGAAGGTGGCCGAAGTGGCCCAAACCATGTTCCCGGCTGATTTTGAGGTAGAGTTTATCGACATTTCCCAACTGCCTTTCTACAATGAGGACTTGGATGGAGAGGACGGCCTGCCAATCTATCAGGAGATGCGAGCAGAAATCAGAAAGTATGATGCCTACCTCTTCTTCACTCCTGAATACAACCGTTCCTATGCACCGGCAGCTAAGAATTTGCTGGACGTGGGATCTAAAGACCCGAACGGGAACCCCTGGTCCGGCAAACCAGTGGCGGTGTTCAGTGCTTCTCCCGGAGCATACGGCGGCATGGGAGCCAACTTTGCACTTCGTCAGGTGCTCGTCAACTTAAACCTCATCCCCCTGCAACGACCGGAGGTCTACCTGTCCAAGGTGCACACCCTCTTTGATGAAAACGGGGAGATGGTGGAAGATACGAAGAAATTCTTACAAAAAGCGGTTGACGCCTTTGTCGAACACGCCAAACGATTTGCCAATTAAAAATAGCAACGATCAACAGACCCTCTTTACCGAATAAAACGGCAAAGAGGGTATTTTATGTGGTGAGAGGTGTGGATAGGGGTCGTCGGGTGGATGACCTCCTTCTGACCAAAGCCCTTGATGATGTCAATGAGTTGAATGTCCATACCGATCCCCTTTTCACAGGCTAACTCCGTTTACAGGTGTCATGTAACATGCACCGAAAGGACAGTGTAAGCATCCGGCAAGCCGTCGAAGGGTGGCCGTGAAAACAGTCAAGCCGCTCCCGGTCGGGAACGGCTTGACTGCTGTTTGATACGTGATAGGGCATTTGGTGTTTGGTCGGCTAAGGTTTTAGAGGAAAACGGGTTCGTGTGCGGTAGACCAGTTGGGATCCCGCGCGTTCGGAGCTCATCAGCGAGAAGGCGGATACGGGCATGGCCAGTGGGGGAGGTGCAGGCAAGGTGTCCACGCTTAGGTCTTTGCCATTGGTGCGTCGGGCCAGGGTGATGTGTGGGTGGAAGGCCTTGCGGTCAAAGGGGATGCCGGCGGCTTCCAAGCATTGGCGGACGGCAACGGCCAGCCCGGTGGAGCCGGTGCCATCTGCCAACCCCAGCCAGAGCAGGTTGCCGAAATGCCCCAGGTCTCCGGTTTCCAGGGTAAAGGCCGGGCTCTCCACCTGCTCCAAGGCACGGATCACACCGGGCACGTCTCCGTATTCCCCGATAAAGGCCAGGGTCAGGTGTAGGTTTTCGGTGCGGGAGAAGTGGCCCTGCAGCCCCTGTCGACGCAGGTGCTGCATCCATTGATACAGCGCTTTTTGCATAGGGGCATCCAAGGGAATGGCGACAAAGAGACGCATGGGTGTACCTCCTTATGGTGAGGGAAGGCCGGTTCCGCTTTCCAACCGTCTTCCGGTTAGCAGCTTCATTTTGAAACGGGAATCCATTCGGGCATGTCGATGCGATCTCAGCACGCGAGGCGAACCTGCTGTTTGAGCTGTGGTGGTCGATATCAGGCGAGGTGGGTCATCGACTTCAGTATGCTGATTTTATCAAAGAAATTCAAGGGACACAACGGGATGAAACGGGGTCGGCATGGCACTTACGGGTGGGGGAACGTCTTGGATTTTTGCCGAAAAGTGATAGAATGATGTCTTGAGTGAGCAATATGCCGTCGAGAGGATTCACCTTCGACGGAGACAATGGATGATTTGGTAAGAATGGGGGAGCGTACGTGAATCACACGGAAGCACTGGGAACGAAAAAGGTTTCAAAACTTTTTTGGAGTATGACGTTACCGGCGGTTTTGGCGCAGCTGGTGATGCTTTTATATAATATTGTGGATCGCATCTATATCGGGCATATGGAAGGGGTGGGAGCTGCGGCGCTCACCGGTGCGGGGCTCTTTGTCCCCATCCTCATGCTGATTAACGCCGGGACCATGCTCATCGCGTCCGGCGGTTCGCCTCTGGCGTCGATGGCCTTGGGAAAGGGCGACAGAGAAGAGGCGGAAAAGATTATGGGCACCTGCGCTACGGCGATCTTTAGCCTCGCCGTGTTGTTGACGGTGATCCTCTATGTCGCGGCTCCGGGTTTGCTGCGCTTTTTCGGGGCTTCGGAGATCTCCTATCCCTATGCCATATCCTATGGGCGCCTTTACATCCTCGGCTCGGTCTTTGTCATGCTCACGTTGGGGATGAACTTGTTTATCAGCGGTCAGGGCTTTGCGAAGGTCTCCATGTTCACCACCGTCATCGGGGCGGTGATTAACATTATCCTGGACCCGATTCTCATCTTTGGATTGAAGATGGGCGTAGCCGGTGCGGCGACGGCGACGGTCATCTCCCAGGCGATCAGCATGATCTTCGTCTTGCACTTCCTCTTCGGCAGGAAGACCAACCTGCGCCTGCAAAGAGAAAACCTGAAAATCCATTGGGGCGTTTTAATCTCTTGTATGAGCCTGGGCGTGTCCACTTTCTTTATGATCTTTACCGAGGGGATCCTCTCCATAGCCTTTACCCGATCGCTGTCGATGTTTGGCGGGGACATGGCCGTGGCGTCGATGACAATTATCAACTCCGTCGTCACCATTCTCGTCTTTCCCCTGGCTGGTTTTACGCAGGGCGCTTCTCCCATCCTCAGCTACAATTACGGCGCCCGCCAAGGGGATCGGGTCAAAGAGGCGTTTCGCATTATGTTGAGGACCTGTGTGATCTATGCCGGTGTGATCTGGATGATCCTGCTCTTGTTCCCCGAAACCGTGGCGTGCATCTTTTCCAAGGATCAGGCGCTCATCGCCTACGCCTCCTGGGCCATGCGCATTTACTTTGCCGTGGCCATCACCCATGCCTTTCAACACGGCTGTCAACAGGGATTCGTCGCACTGGGGCAGGCCAGGACTGCGCTGTTTATGGCCGTATTGCGAAAAATCATCCTCCTGATACCGTTGATCCTCATCCTGCCGCGGATCTTCCCGGCCAACCCCGTATTGATGATCTTCTTGGCGGAACCGATCAGCGACTTGATCGCCGCCAGCACCACCGCCGGCACCTTCTTCTATCGATTCGACAGGATTTTGGAAGAAGCGGGAGCTTAGTCGTTTGCTAGACCAATCAAATAACTCTGCCTCAGTGACAGCGTGATTGGCACATAGACAAACGAAAGAGAGCGAAAATAATTCATATGAAAACTAGCGTCTAAAAATAGCTGCGGCTAAGCATCGCACTCGACGGCAGAAGAATGCGGATCACCACCGTCACGTTTGTGTTTTCATATCTCTCTTAG
>CAYFMR010000005.1:40979-44728 GCA_964344295.1 uncultured Peptoniphilaceae bacterium
TTTTTCAAACGGCTTTCTGGAAATAGCTTGGGTGTGCTGGATCATAAAATCGACATCCTCTAAGCGTTTGGTGGCGTAATATAGGTCGTCTTTCAGGTTATCCATACATGTTGATACCATCCTGCAGAATTTTGCTGAGAAGGTTCTTATTGCCTTCCAGTTGATCCAAGCTGAGCACGTCAACTTTTTTCGTCTTGCCAACCCTCTTTTAGCTTGTCCAGCATAAACTGATACTTCATGGAGTGCTCATGGCCAGAGTGATTTGCGCATTATGCAATGGTGGATGCGCAAACTTTGCGCAGGGACGCCCTTTTGGACAAACAGTAAGCCGCTCTTGAACTTCGCTCGTGCTCAGGTGCATGAACACAGATTATGGCATGTAAACAGGTGCTGCAATATGCGCAGCACCTGTTTTGGTCTGTGTGGTTTAGAGTAAGTTTTAGTTGGATGGTTCCAGTCCGTTAAAGACGCACATATAAGCCGTCATATTCGCCATGTCGGCAGAATCTTCAGGCGTGTAAAAGATGATGGAAACGCTCTTGACTGCATCATCTTCCATGGCAAACCAGGTGATGTTCTTGGCGAGCTGCGGTCCTTCGCCCGTCTCAGCGTCCAGGTCCTTAAAGTAGACGCCGTCTTTGCCACCAAAAAGTTTTTTGATTTCGCCATAGCTTTGACCACCGGAAGAATTCATAAAGTCATCCAGCCCTTGTTGCAACTCGTCAACGGTTAGCACCTCATAGCCCTCCGGTAGCTCCGAGACAGTAGCTTCGGTTCCGGTGACTTCCATCCAGCTCTGTTCATCGGCTACATCAGCATCTTCGCCACCACCGCCGCCACCGCAAGCAGTTAGCGTCAGCACCATGGCCACGACCAGCAGGGTCACAAGACCACATTTTTTTACGTTTTTCATTGTTGCACCTCCTATATGCTTGTTAGTCCATTTTATCATATACTTTGTGGATGGGTACATACTTTTACCTCGCACACCCTAGTTTTGGATAAAATGGGAAGGGTGGATGGAGCCCCGTCAAGGTGATCCGGGCACGGTCATCCCCTACAACGTCTACACAGGAGAAGGTACAGGCTTTCGCTTTCAAACAGCAATGCCCGCAAGCTGTGCTTCGCCGTCAAGAAAGTCCTAGATGTGAAACGACAATAGGAAACCAAAAAGGACTCATTCCTCAAGGGATGGCGGTGGATTATGGATGGGATCAAGGTGCCACGCTTATCCAGGCCTTTACCACAGCCTGCAAAAGAACCGATCACCGGCTACTAAACGGCGTATGAAAAAACCTGCTCTCCCATCGGAAAGCAGGTTTTTATGATGTTCATCCATCGCATGCTTTTATTGGCAAAAGGCTCACAGTGCATCCTCACTGATCCTCCTTTTGCCGGTAGCGATGAGGCACCTATTTGGATGATCGTGTGGCTGCCAGGTCAAACAACAGTACAGAAAGGGTTGGGAGCCGTTTGTAGCATCACCAAGCCCCTCTTTCATGGAGCATAGAGGGGCTTGGTTTAATCGGGGTCGAAGAAGTTTTGGAGGAAGGCTTGGGTTCGGGGTTCTTTCGGATGGTGAAAGATATCTTCCGGTGCGCCTTCTTCTAAGATGATACCGTCATCCATAAAGACGATGCGGTCTGCCACGTCTCGGGCAAAGTTCATTTCGTGGGTGACGATGAGCATGGTCATGCCCATGCCGGCTAAGGTCTTCATGGTCTTTAAGACTTCACCGACCATTTCCGGGTCTAAGGCGGAGGTGGGTTCGTCAAAGAGGATGACTTCCGGATCCATAGCCAAGGTACGGGCGATGGCCACCCGTTGTTTTTGGCCGCCAGAGAGTTGTTTGGGTTTGGCGTTGACGTAGTCTTTCATGCCCACCATGTCCAAGTATTTCAAAGCGGTGGCTTCCGCTTCGGAGCGCGTGCGCTTGAGGACGTCTCGCTGGCCTAGAGTCACGTTGTCCAGGACGTTTAGGTTGTCAAACAGATTGAATTGTTGAAATACCATCCCCACTTTCGCATGGTAGCTGCGGGGAATCTTTGGCAGGGCCATGAGATCTTGACCGCGGTATACAATGGAGCCGCCAGAAGGCTCTTCCAGGAAGTTAATGCAGCGCAACAAGGTAGATTTACCCGAGCCGGAGGAGCCGATGATGCAAATCACTTCTCCTTCGTTGACGTCAAAGTCAATGTCTTTGAGGACTTGGTGGTCACCAAAAGATTTTTGCAGGTGACGAATGTCGATGATTTTTTCCATGGTGACCTCCTAAACTTGCATTTGGTTGGAGCCTGGCAGACTGTAGTGTTCCGGGCCGTCCATGAATTTTTCGATCTGGTGCAGGATGGCGGTGATGGCGATGGTCAAGAACAGATAGATGAGGCAGGTGATGAAAAACGTCTCGGTGTAGCGGAAGGTGGACCCGGCAATGGAACGGGTGGAAAAGTAAAGTTCCGTCACGGAAATGACGTTTAAGACCGAGGTGTCCTTGATGTTGATGACAAATTCGTTGCCGGTGGCAGGTAGGATGTTGCGCAAAGCCTGGGGTAGGATGATGCGGCGCATGGTTTGCAGGTGGGTCATGCCCATGGCTTTGGCCGCTTCAAACTGGCCTTTGTCAATGGAGAGGATTCCGCCGCGCACCACTTCTGACAGGTAGGCTCCGGTGTTGATGGAGACGATGAGAAAGGCGGCGGCCATGGGAACCATGTCCAGGTTGTATTTTTCTTTGAGACCGTAGACTAAGAGCATGGACTGGACCATCATGGGCGTGCCGCGAAAAAAGGTGATGTAGGCGATGAGGATGCCATCCACGATTTTTTTACCCCAGCGGCCCGGTCCCTTTTTTGGCGTGGGCATGGTGCGCAGGACACCCACGCACAGCCCGATGACAAGCCCGATGAAGGTCCCCACCAAGGAGATTTCCAAGGTGGTTAAGGTGCCTCGTAAGAAGAGGTCTTTATAGTGCAGAAAAAATGACCACATGACAAACTCCTAGTCTTGATGAATGGGTTGATGGGCAATGGCTTCGTCCATGATGGCCGTACGCTCTTCAGAAGAAATGCCGGCTAAGATGTCGTTAATCGTCGAGCGCAGCTCGCTGCCTTTTTTCAGACCCACAGCGATAGCGGTATCTTCGGGGCTGGTTTCAAAACCGTCGGTGAGTTCAATCATGTGAAGGCCTTCGATGGCATCCATGGCGGAGATGGCTTCCGGACGTTCGCTGATGTATCCGTCAATGGAGCCGGCGCTTAAGGCGACGCGCAAGGTGGAGAAGTCGTTTAGGGGGACTTCGTGCTTGACACCTTCGATTTGATCGATGACCACGTCGTGGAAGGTGTTCAGTTGTGCTGCCAGTTTGGCACCGGAGAAGTCTGCTAAGGTGTGAGCTTCAGCGTAGGGTCCGTCTGCCTTGACGACAATGACTAGGTCGCTGTTGTAGTAGGGCTCAGAGAAGTCGATGATTTCGGCACGTTGGGCAGTCGGGCTCATGCCTGCCATGATGGCGTCGATTTTGCCGGATTGCACAGCCGGGGGCAGGCCGTCCCAGTCGGTTTTCAGGATGACCAGTTCCCGTCCCAGGCCCGCGGCAATTTTTTTAGCCATTTCCACATCGTAGCCGCCGGCAAATTCTTGGGTGCCTTGGATGGGTACGGCGCCGTTGGAGTCGTCTAGTTGTGTCCAATTAAAGGGAGGATAGGCACATTCCATGCCGACGACAAAGGTATTAGCATCCCCGGAAGAGG
>CAYFMR010000005.1:44828-83796 GCA_964344295.1 uncultured Peptoniphilaceae bacterium
CGGAAGAGGAGCAGCCGGCAAGGAGGCCAAGGGCTACAACCAAGGTCAGTAATAGAGTCAGTGTTCTTTTCATGATAATCTCCTTTCAAAATGATTTCCCAAGGGAAACGAGTGACCCGCAAGAGGGAGAGGCAAAAAGGGCAGATGCCCAAGAGTGAAGGCACAAAAAAGCCCCATGACGTCTAAACGTCATGGGGCGAAAGTTTTCGCGTTACCACCCAATGTTTATTCTTTAAGTTACCTTAAAAAACCTCTGCAGGTACCAACATACCTCTTTGCTGTAACGTGCAAACCACGTTGCGCAACGCCAGTCACGCAAGGCTCCGAGTCTTTATTCAAGATCAGATGCAGATTTCCTTTCACCACATGTGGAAACTCTCTGTGCTGCAGTGCTCATCTCTACTCGTCTCTTCATCGCTTTTGAGTAGTATAAGACAAGAAGCTGGACATGTCAAGAGGCAATGAGTAAAATTTTTTGCTCCTCCTAGGTCGACTGCTTCAACCAAAAAATAAAAACCGGCCCCAAGGGCCGGCTTGCTAGCTGAAATGACCTGATTAATATTTGCCTAGAATGTTGCTGAACAGAGTCACGTCTGTTTTGGCAACAGCAGCTTTTACTTTTTCTTCTAATTGAGACAGGGGATATTCGTTGCGGTCAGCATCGAAGCGTTCTTCAGCGATACGGATGACGCGTTTTCTACGAGCATCGTAGTAGGAAATGTAGCTGATGGACAGGTAGCGGAAAGTTCCCGGGTTTTGGCCAACAGTGACTTCTACATAGGTTTCCAAGAAAGCGTTGTTGGGAAGGTCTTCCGTAGAAGTGGGAGCAAAACGGTTTTGGGGATCGCGGTAGATAGCTGCGATGTTGTTACGTGATAGGTTCATAAAAGAGTTTTCGGAGAAATAGAGGTCCATTTCTTTGCCGATTTTACGACCGATATTACCTAGCGTCCATAGTACATAAATTTCTTCTTCTTTGTTTAGTTTGATTTCGTTTAATTTAATCATCGTTTCTTACGACTACCCTTTGGCAGTCTTCCTCCTTTTCTTGACAAGATGAGATTGTTTCACAACGTACTCTGCTGTCTTAGTATGTGCTAAGTATATCACACCCATTTCCGTTTTGCTACACTTTTAACGAGAAAATTTATAAAAAATGAAAAATAAATTAATTTTAAAATTGTATAAAATCAAAACAAATAAAAAACGTTGAAAAATAGACATTATAAGAGCGCGACATTGATGAACTGATCTGAATTGTATTTAAAATAGACCATAAAAAATAAAGTAAAAAATGAAGGACGACGATAATGTGAAAGTAAGTCATATAAAACAAACGGAGAGAAACAAGTGTATAAGAAGAAAATAAAACGATTTTGCGCAATGAATGAATTTATGAACTAGAATGATCATAAAACAATAAAATGAATGATATGAATAAAAAGTAAGCAGAGTATTAAGGAGATGAGCAAGAAAGTTATTTGTGTAACGATAATGAAAAAAGGATATTGTTAGTAAGAAAAGGGGGTGTAAACGAGGTGTAATGTTAAGAATTGGTAAACTTTGGGTCAAAAGATTTTACACAAATGCTCTATCGTGCTAAAATAAGTTTACCCATTAAGTAAGCACAACACATAGTCAATATATATTAGAAATGAGGCAAGTATGTTTATTCTGTACGGATTAATGGGATTTAAGGCCCTGGCGTTTTATACACAAACCGGTGTGAAGTCCTATTTTGTGGGCATTACGCTCTTGACGATTCTGGGATCTTGGGTGCTTTTACGTCTGTGTGCCAGCATAAAACACCCCACAGGTCGTCGCGTCATGGTTACCTTATGTTATACGGTAATCTCTTTTTTATGGTTTGCGGATAGCATGTACTATTCGTATTTTTGGTCTCTGTTGCCTTTAGATGTGGTATCGGCACAGGCCGGGCAGGTGGGAAGTATCGGCGACTCTATTGCGATGCTGCTCAACGTATGGCGCGTGCTTTTGATCATCGATTTGCCCTTGGTGTGGTTTTTGTTTCCCAAGTTGGACGAGTGGAGCGATTACGTCTTGGCGAAGCTACATCTGTGGATTCTGGGTTATGGCAGGCGCGCCCCGTCTTGGTTGGTGACCATTTCCATGGTTTTGGCGTTTATGGTGGTCTTTGCCACCGTGCATAACGTCGGAGGAGAAAACTCGGTCTACACCCAGGAATTTTACTTCTTCCACGTCTCGGATGCCTTGCAGGCGGGACCTGTCCATGCGAAGAAAAATGCCGGTCTCGGCGATAAGTTTAGCGCCGAGGACATTGAACAATTACGGGATAATGCCCGTCTGCACCAGGGAAATTACACGGGCATAGCCCAAGGAAAAAATCTGATCGTCATCCAATGGGAATCCCTGCAAAATTTTGTGGTCAATCGCAAGGTGGAAGGGGAAGAAATTACCCCGGTGCTCAACCGCCTGTTAAATGAAGAAGGCGTGTTGTATTACGATGACTATTACCACGTCACGAGCCGCGGATCCACGTCAGATGCGGAGTTTGTGACACAAAACAGTTTGGTGCCCTCAACGGAGTCTCCCAGTTTCGCTCAATATGATGCCAATGCCTATTATGGTCTACCGTGGCTTATGCGAGATAATGGATATACCGCCTGGGTCATGCACGGTTACGATCGCACTTTTTGGAACCGCGATGTGATGTATCCCCAATTGGGCTTTGAACGCTTTATCGGCGATGATGATTATGATTCGTCGGAAAATATCGGCTTTGGCATTAACGACCGCGACTTTATGACCCAAAGCATCTCTTATATAAAAGAAATGCGCGATTTGGGCAAGCCGTTTTATGCCTACCTGGTCACGCTAACCTCTCATACACCCTATGAAATGCCGGAAAAATACCAAGTGTTGCCATTGCCGGACTATATGGAAGGCACTTATGTGGGCA
The DNA here is from genome assembly GCA_964344295.1 of uncultured Peptoniphilaceae bacterium. Taxonomy (GTDB): domain Bacteria; phylum Bacillota; class Clostridia; order Tissierellales; family Peptoniphilaceae; genus JAAYFJ01. The sequence continues at coordinate 47,770 of CAYFMR010000005.1, forward strand.
ATTATTTACAGGCCATTCACTACACGGATGAGGTACTAGGAGAATTCCTTGAAGCTTTACGGGCTGAGGGACTCTACGATGACACGGTCATCGCCATCTACGGCGACCACTACGGTGTTCAGATTCTCAATGATGAAATCGGCGATGTGATGAGTGAGTACCTGGGTCACCATTACCGCGTTGACGAGATTACCAACGTGCCTTTGATCCTCAAGGTGCCCGGCATCGAAGGGAGCCATACCATTTCCGATACGGGTTCCATGATGGACTTTTACCCCACGATCCAAAACCTCTTTGGCTACGACAATACCAAGGGCCTGATCTTTGGGGAAGACTTAAATAACATCACCGAACCCCACGTGGTCATGCCCCAGACGATTTTGCGTCGTGGCAGTTTTATCACCCAAGACCGCATTTATTCGGTGAGCCGGGACGAGATTTTTGAACACGGCACCTACTACGATCGCAAAACTTACGATCGCCTGACCCAATTGGAAGATGCACGACCGATTTATGAACAGGTCAACCGTACCATTGGATTGGGTGAGATGGTTTTAAGGCAAGATATGATTCGTGTCCTATTAGAAGGCGGCGATCCGACAGAGCTCTTGCAACAAGGCGCCAATGTGCTCCTCGACGAAGATCTCTACACCTGGGACGGCACGAAACGTTCGTTGAATCAGCTTTATCGTGACGGTGTGCGCCAAGTGATCGTCAACGGGCACTGGGTGGATGACGCACAGCCGGTCAGCGCCTTAACGGGAGACGAGACGTCTGCAGAGACCGTGCCGGATGCGGAAGAACCGCTGGTCAAACCGCGGGTGATCCTCGGCGATGATGGTATGGACTTTGAAGATGTGCTCGCCTATCTGGATAGCCATCCTGATTTACACCTAGTGTTGGAAACTGACGAGGGTGATGAAGGGGCTTTCTTTGAAAAACTGGGTCGACGCTACCGAGGCTCCGGCGACCAAATTATCGCCGGCATTCGAAGCTACGACGCCCATTTCTTCGTCAGCGCTTATGGCTACCACAATATGGTTTTAGACTTGCGCTACGAAGCCAACTATACACCAGAAACGCTGAAAAACTTCTTAAACGGCCGCTACCTCCCCGGTGTCATCTTGCCGAATGACCACGATGGCAAATTGCCCAAGGTCAATGCTCAAGGTGAGGTGCGTTACTTCCGTGCACCGAAAGACAAACCCTTTTGGGAGCGACTGGACGACAAGGAGCTTTTGACCCTTCATCCGGCACCTTAATGTGAATCGCACCGCTTGCTTCGGCAAGCGGTGTTTTTTGTTGTCTACCATACAAAAGAGGGATGGATCTCTTCTCAAACATGAGGCTCCTCCTGGAAAATCGGTAGAGGAGACAAGGGTGCATGAAAAATATTTTGCGACATTAGGACGAAAAAACCTTTACATTTCAGCGCTGCCCATGTATAATGGACTTAGGTCAGAGATAGTCAGATCTAAGGAGGAGATGAAGATATGGAGTATAAAGATTACTATAAAATATTACAGGTCGATAAAAAGGCAACACAGGATGAAATCAAGCGCCAGTATCGTAAGTTGGCGAAGGAGTCCCATCCGGATCTTCATCCCGATGACGAGACGGCTCATGACCGGTTTAAGGACTTAAACGAGGCGTACGAAGTGTTGTCGGATCCTGATAAACGAAAAAAATACGATCAGTTTGGTTCCGCGACAGGCGGTTTTTATAATGGCCAAAATTTTGATCCTCGTCAATATGGTTATACGTATACCACCGGTGGCAATACCGGCGGTTTTAGCGATTTTTTCGATATGTTTTTCGGCGGCCAAGGCTACAGCACCCAAACCGGGGGCTACAGTGCCGGATTTGACCTGGGTGACTTATTTGGTGGCCGAGGGACAGGACGCAAGGCGACGCGCCCCAAAAAGCAAGATGCATATGAGGCGGAATTGACGATCACCTTGGAAGAAGCCGCTTTTGGTACCACGAAACATTTGTCTTTGACAGAAGGCGGGGAGACCAAAAACATTGAGGTCAAGATCCCTAAAGGCATCACAGACGGGAAGAAACTGCGAGTCAATGGGAAAAAATGGGGTTTAAAGGGGAACCTTCTCATCACCATCCATTTGGCCGAACACTCCCGCTATGACTTTGACGGCAAGGACATTACACTGAATGTGAACATTTCCCCGTGGATGGCGGCTTTAGGCGGCCAAGTGACAGTGCATACCTTACATGACACGGTGCGTCTAAATGTGCCGGCGAACACGCGCTCCGGCCAACGCATGCGTTTGGCGGGCAAGGGGTTCACGGACATGAAGGGGAAGACTGGCGACACGTATGTGCGCTTTGTGATTCAAAACCCTTCCCACTTATCGGAAAAACAACGAGAACTTTATGAAGCTTTGCAAAAGACGGAAGCTTAAATAGGAAATAGAGAAAGGACGGTCTCGCTATGGATATGAAAAACTATACTCAAAAAAGCCTAGAGGCCATACAAAATGCCCAGCAGATGGCCCAAACTTATGGCAACCCGCAGCTGGAGCCATTACATGTGGCTTTGGCGCTATTGGAAGACGGTGAGGGACTGATTCCCCGCGTATTGAAATTGATGGGCAAAAACCCTGCAATGGTGGAGGTGGACTTAGCCCGTGAAAGGGATCGACTGCCGAAGCAGCAAGGGGGACAGATTTATGCTTCATCGAGCTTGCAATCCCTGTTGACCCAAGCAGATCAAGAACGAGTGGACTTAGGGGACGATTACGTCAGCGTGGAACACTTGTTTATGGCCCTGTTAAGGGTGAAAGACGCCAATCTCAGCCGGATTTGGAAGACGCATGGCGTAGATCGCCAGGGATTCATGGAAGCTTTGGTGGGGATTCGCGGCAACCAACGGGTGGCCACAGATGACCCGGAAGGAACGTATGAAGCCTTAAAAAAATATGGCACGGATCTCTGTGAAGAAGCCAGAGCCGGCAAGATTGACCCGGTCATTGGCCGTGACGAAGAGATTATGCATGTCGTGCGTATCCTCTCCCGTCGTACAAAAAACAACCCCGTTCTCATCGGAGAGCCGGGGGTGGGGAAAACGGCTATTGCCGAAGGACTGGCCCAGCGTATTGTCAAAGGTGACGTACCGGAAGGTCTAAAAGATAAGACGGTCTTCGCTTTGGATATGGGGGCGCTCATTGCCGGGGCCAAATACCGTGGCCAATTTGAGGAACGATTGAAGGCCGTGTTAAAAGAAGTCAGTGAGTCTGACGGTAAGATCATCATGTTTATTGACGAAATCCACAACATTGTGGGAGCCGGCCGTACCGACGGGGCTATGGATGCAGGAAACTTGCTAAAACCCATGCTGGCTCGTGGTGAGCTGCGCACCATCGGGGCGACCACGTTGGATGAGTACCGGGAGTATGTGGAAAAAGACCCGGCCTTGGAACGACGATTCCAAAAGGTCATGGTCTCGGAACCTACGGTGGAAGATACGATCTCCATCTTGCGTGGCTTAAAGGAAAAGTATGAAATTCACCATGGTATCCGCATCTCTGACGGAGCGGTCATTGCTGCGGCAACCATGTCTAACCGCTACATCACCGACCGATTTCTGCCGGATAAGGCCATCGACTTGATGGACGAGGCCTCGGCGATGGTGCGTACACAAATTGACTCCATGCCGGCGGAAATGGACCAAGTGCGTCGTAAGATCCTGCAACTGGAAATCGAACGACAGGCTTTAAAAAAGGAAACGGACCAAGCCTCTAAAGGTCGATTGGAAAAGTTGGAAGCGGAATTGGCGGAAGACAAGGCCTCTTACGATGCCATGGTGGCTCGTTGGGAAGAGGAAAAGCAATCCATTGGCAAGGTGCAAGACTTGAAGACGGAGCTTGAGCAAGTGCGCCACGAAATCGAAGAGGCGGAAAGAGCTTACGACTTGGATCGTTTAAGTCAATTAAAATACGGCAAGCTTCCCGGATTGGAAGACGAGTTAAGAAAAGCCCAGGAAGCCTTAGGCGCGGAAGAAATGATGGTGAAAGAAGAAGTCACCGAAGAGGAAATTGCGGAAGTGGTGGCCAAGTGGACGGGAATCCCCGTATCCAAACTGGGCCAAACGGAACGCGATAAGCTCCTGAGTTTAGCCGATCACCTGCATGAACGAGTGATTGGCCAAGACGAAGCCGTCAAAGCGGTGGCCGATGCCGTCTTGCGTTCTCGCTCCGGCTTGCAATCCCCGGATCGCCCTATCGGTTCCTTTATCTTCTTAGGCCCCACTGGGGTGGGGAAAACGGAATTGGCAAAGGCGTTGACGGAGCAACTCTTTGATGACGAACGGGCCATGGTGCGCATTGACATGAGCGAGTATATGGAAAAATTCGCCGTGTCTCGTCTGGTGGGTTCTCCTCCGGGCTATGTGGGCTACGAAGAAGGCGGTCAGCTTACGGAAGCCGTGCGTCGTAAACCCTATAGCGTCATCCTCTTTGACGAGATCGAAAAAGCTCACCCGGATGTCTTTAACGTGCTGTTGCAAGTTTTAGACGACGGTCGCTTGACGGATAATCAAGGCCGTACGGTGGACTTTAAAAATACGGTGATTATCATGACTTCCAATATTGGCAGTCAATACCTGGTTGATGGCGTCACCTCCAGCGGCCAAATCAAAGACGATGCGAAAGAAGCGGTGGACGCCATGTTGCGTCAATCCTTCCGCCCGGAATTCTTAAACCGTGTGGACGATATCGTGCTGTTTAAACCACTGACCCAAGAGGACATCTACCGCATTATGGACTTGCTCCTGGCGGATATCAACGATCGTCTGGCAGAACGGGAAATTACCGTCACGTTGACGGACACGGCCAAGGCTTTTATCATGGAACATGCTTATGACGTGGCCTATGGGGCCAGACCCATTCGTCGCTACCTGCAAAATGAAGTGGAAACGAAATTAGCCAGAGCGCTCATTGCCGGTGAAATTCAAGACGGTACAAACGTTCAGGTCAAGGTGGCTGACGGTGAACTCGCCTTAGCTTAGGGTAATATAAAATCAAGGGACCCGGAATTATTCCGGTGTCCCTTGATTTTTTTGTGGCCCAGATGATGGAAGATGACGGCAAGGCCGGAGGATAAGACGGCGGCAACGGGCCAGATGATCCAGCTTCTGCCCCAGTCGTTGGTCAACAGGCTGTAGCATAGGTAGATGGCTGTGATGATGGGCCAGCAGATTTTGGCGAAGAGTTGAGGGAAGAGATTTGCTTTTTTCTTCCGCGTGTAATCGTCGGTTTCCAAAAGTTGTTGGAGAGCACCACGGTAAGCGGCAGCGGGCACAAGCAAGTAGACACCGATGCTGATGATGACCAGCAAAAGGACGATGCTCGTAGCCGAGGCGAGGGCGCTTTCGGGGTCGAGGTAGTCGATGAGGATGATGGGGACTGGGCTTAGGAGGAAGAGGCCGATGGCCGTGATGAGATGGCGCACATAGCCGGGGGCACTGGTTTCCAACTCTCGACGAGCCAGGCCTTCTACGCCGTAAGCCGTATCCAAGGGTTCTTGGCGTAACGGTTCGTAGGGCTTTAGCTGAAGGCTGGCGGAGATGACGAGATGTAACCCGAAGACGATGAGAGCAGCCAAGGCGATAAAACCGAAGACGAAGGATAAAGCTTCAGAATGGCCCTGGGCCTCGGCAACGATGGAAAGAAAGATCAGAAGAGCCGGGGAGAGGATGAAGCACAAAACGCCCAGCGCGATTTTTTTTGATTGCCATAGGGTGTCTTGAAGAAAATCTTGAGCAAACTCCAGTGAAACGGGAAAGAGCGTGGGGTAATCTAGGACTTCAATCGGGGTCTCTACCGGCTCATCACCCGGGTCTACGGAGAGATCCTCTCGCAAGAGGGCATCAGTGGAGACGTGAAACACATCACTTAAACGGATGATTTTCTCCATATCGGGAATGCTGGTCCCGTTTTCCCATTTGGAAATGGATTGGCGAGAAACCTCCAAGAGCTCGGCGAGTTCTTCCTGGGTGAGTCCTGCTTTTTTTCGCAGGAGTATGATTTTGTCTGCTAGATACATACGTTGAACCTCCTTAATCAATACGGATGGTGGACGGTGAACTCCCTTAAGGTAGTTGTAGCATAGCAAAATGGATGGTAGCAGTACACCAAGTCGACTTGCAAAACATGCAACTGGCAGTTGCAAAGCGATGATGGCGCCATTTCCGGATAAAAAAGGCTCTGTAAAGGATTCCTTTACAGAGCTTTGGGCATGTGAAATCATTCATGGGCAGAAGCGGTGACGGGAACTAACTGGCCGTCGACGCGTTCAAAATGGTAAGAAGCAATTTCGTCATGATGATCGTCATGGTAGTCGATATGGAACGTTTGCACCGGGTCGGTGGGAAGGCCCTCCAACATAATCAGCAGGCTTTCGTTTAAATCTTCCCGGTCTTTTAAGAAGTCACTTTCCGCGGAAATGGGTTCATAACTGGCCTTGGCCACGACGTCGTAACCGATGCCGTCTTTGGCGGGCGAAACGGTGACGTCTTCGACAATCAGGTGGTTAAAATTGTTACCTGATTCCAAGACGAGGCGGGTGATTTCCATTTGCTCTTTGTCGTACTGGCCGGCGTGAGCCGTTTCGCGTTTGGTGTCCGGGGTGTCTTCAGCATAGGAAAATTCCGGGAACGCTTCTTCGAATTCCAGAAGCTGTGCTTCCAGTTCAGCCACATAGGCCTTTAAGCTTTGCAGGGCATGGTCCGAGGTGTCACTGGACTGTTGACAGCCGGAAAGACACAGGACGAGCAGCCCTAAAACGATCCAAAATCGATATTTTTTCATATCATTCACCTTCTTTGCGGACTTGCAGTTTCTACTTGTACTATACTACTTTTTGCCATAAAGTACAATCCGCCTCAGGTATCGACATGATTTTTTTACAGAAAATTTTCATAAACTGAAGTCTCGAGCCGATTAGGCATAGCTGCGGTGTTCCAGTTTTTGCATTAGGCATACGAGTAGAATCAAGAGGATGCCGCCGACCACTCCTTCGACTAAGGAGAAGGGGGTGCGGGCAATGAGCAATCCCTTATAGGGTACACCGAAGAGGCCGCTGAGCCACACAGTATTTAACAAGATGTGGACGAAAACGACGACCAAGCCGGTGGAAAGCCACATGGCTCCCGTGTCTTGACCCGGGGTCAAGGGTTTGTCCTGAGGCATGAGCAGCTTCACAAGACCGGGGATCAGACCGGTGAGGGCGGAGCTTAGGGTAAAGCCGATGTGAAACATACCCTGGGGCATGATGGCAACGCCGATGAAGTCGGCTCCAATGCCGGCTAAGAGTCCCCACCAGGGGCCGTAGAGATAACCGGCCATCATCAGGGGGATGTAGCCGAAGGTGAGTCTTTTCTGGCCACCGGCCACGGGGATCATCAGGACGACAAACCGGGTGATCACCACGGATAGAGCCATTAAAAAAGCGACGCGGACTAATACTTTGGTGCGTTGTTGGGACATAAAAAATCACTCCTTTTCGTGAACGTCCCCGCTAGAGTCCGTTTCTCAAAAAAAGAGTGCGGAAACAGCGGATGCAACAAAAGGTCGCGGTTTCCCTTCGTTTAAGAGCAACTTCCCATCTCTTAACACTTGACGCCTTTTGTCTACTCTGTCAGCAAAAGAGTACCAGAAAGAAGGTCGCTCGTCAACCTTGCGCACCGATGAGGATATAAGATAAAATAGAGCGGAAAAGAAAGATAGAGGGATGAAGATGACGAACAAACCGATGGATTTGCCTGCCCAACTAGATCGGGCGATCATTAAGACATACCGTAAGCGATTGTGGTCAAAATTTATTAAAGCCATTCACCAATACGAGTTGATCCAAGACGGGGACCATATTGCCGTGGCGATCTCAGGAGGTAAGGACTCCTTGGTGCTGGCCAAACTCTTTCAATACCTGCACCGCTACGGCAAACAAAACTTCACTGTGTCCTACCTGGCCATGGACCCGGGCTACCTGCCCGAACATCGCCAGCGCCTGGGAGAGCTGTGTGAGACCATGGGGATTCCCGTGATCATCAAAGACAGCGATGTCTTCGAAGTGGCGGAGTCATTGGGCCATGAGGCGCCGTGCTATCTCTGCGCCCGCATGCGCCGAGGGTTTCTCTATGGAGAGGCCGAAAAGCTGGGGGCCAACAAGATGGCGCTAGGTCACCACATGGACGACGTCATTGAGACCACACTCATGAACGTGCTCTGCGGGGCCAGCTTTCACACCATGTTGCCCAAACTGCCGGCGGAGAATTTTCCTGGCATGGAACTCATTCGCCCCTTGTATTTGGTGGATGAGAAAGACATCCGCCAATTCATGGACAGTTTCGGCCTAAAACCCTTAGACTGTGCCTGTGCCATCACGCAGAAAGTGGAAGGTTCCAAGCGTAAAGAAATCAAAGAGCTCATCGAAACGTTGGAACCCACCTACGACAATCTACGCCTGTCCATTTTTCACGCAGCACGTAATGTCTCTTTAGATCAAATTCTGGGATGGAAAGACGAAACGGGCCAAAGACACAGTTTTCTAGACGGTTACGACGCCAAGGTGAAGCGTCGTCAAGGAGGTTAATATGCGTATCATTACCTGGAATGTCAACGGCCTGAGAGCCGTGATCAGAAAAGAAGAATTTTATCCTTTGATCGAAACCTATCAACCGGATATCCTCTGTTTGCAAGAGACGAAAATGCAGCAGGGACAAGCCGACATCGACTTGCCTGACTACCACGAATTTTGGAACTCAGCCGAGCGCAAAGGCTATTCGGGGACGGCGGTATTTTCCAAGCCCACGCCCCATCACGTGGAAAATGGCATTGGCTATTTGGAACACGATGACGAGGGGCGGGTCATTACGGCGGAGTACGAGGAGTTTTACCTCGTGAACTGTTACACCCCCAACGCCCAAAACGAGTTGGCTCGCCTGGATTATCGCTTGCAGTGGGAAAAGGACTTCCTCGCCTACTTACAGGCACTAGATGCCAAAAAACCGGTGATTCTTTGCGGCGACTTAAACGTGGCGCACCAGGAGATTGACTTGAAAAATCCGGGTCCCAATCGCAAAAATGCCGGTTTTTCCGATGAAGAGCGGGCGGCGTTTACCAGACTTTTAGAAGCGGGATACGTGGATGTGTTTCGCCACTTCTATCCCGATGTCACCGGTGCCTACACTTGGTGGTCTTACCGCTTTAACGCCCGCAAGAATAATGCGGGATGGCGCATTGACTACTTTGTCGTGTCCCAAAGATTGGTGGAACGCATAGAACGCATCGCCATCTTAAACGAGGTCTTTGGCTCTGACCATTGCCCGGTGTTTTTGGATTTGAAATAGAGTGTCGGCGAAATCGCGATGGTTTCGAAAAGAAGGTGCTACCGGAGATAGTGTAAACTGTCTCCGGTTTTTAATGCGCGCGAAGGTGTTTTGGTTCTCTGCGTCCACCGACAATGGTAGGCCGCTTTGCGTGAAATGGCGCTGGGCATTTTAACCGCACAAAAGCCCCTAAGAGCGGGGTGTGCGCTTTAGGGGCAGTAGTGAAGACTTCGTCATTTTGTCGGCTTCGAACGACGGCGCGTGGGCTGGGCAAAGGTGAGTAGTTGGCGCAGGTCCGTGATTTGGTAGGTGGGTTGCGGCTGACCTTGCCAGGACGTTTCGGGCGTGTGTACCCAGCAGGTGTCAATCCCTATGCGAAAACCGCCTTCCATGTCGGAGGTGGGGCTGTCGCCGACGAGGAGGACACCTTGCCAGTGCGGGAGGGAAAGAGCCTGCTGCACGTGTTGAAAATAAAACGCTTCCGGTTTAGGTGCGCCCACGGCCTCTGAGATAAAGAGGGCGTCGAAATAGGGAGCCAATCCGGCGTGGGTGAGTCGGTTTTGCTGGGTGGCGGCCACGCCGTTGGTAACACAGGCCAAGGTGGCTTGTTGGTGGAGCTCTGCCAGCACTTCCCGGGCATAGGGGGTGGTGTGATAGCCCTGGCCCAGCTTGGGCTGGTAGATGTCTTCCCATTGGCGACCGGTGCCGGGCAGACCGTGCTGGGCCACCAGCTCGTCAAACCGGGCCACCACCAAGGCTTCTTTGGTGATCTCCCCTCGCTCAAACATGGCCCAATACCGACTGTTCAGTTGGGCATAGGTGCGGATCAAGTCCTCTGTAGCCTCCACGCCAAAATGGTGACAGGTGTAGCGAAAAGCCTCGTCTTGGGAGGCTTGAAAATCCAAAAGTGTGTCGTCGGCGTCCAATAAGAAGGTATGGTAGAGGGGCGGTGTCTCTCCCAGGCAGAGGGTTTTTTCAAAGGCCTCGCGCAGGCCGTTTCCCCGCACATAGATGTGGCCGGTATAGACGTAGCCCATACTGCGCAAAAGCTGTTGCATGGGAAGGTTGCCCGGATGGGTGTCCACCCGCATGGCATAAAAACCGCGGGCCAAGAGTTCTTTTTCCGCCCACATAAAGGCTTGGCGTGCCAGACCTTTTTCGAGCCAATCCTCATGGACGCTCATACGGTGCAAGACGCCATAGGGCCTTTCGGGGCTGATCCAAGATCCCTGTTCGATCCGATCATAGTTGGGATCGCCTGCGGTGCTAAAGGCCATGGTCAAGACAATGCGGTCGCCGATGAGGCCGACATAGGCCTCTTGGCGATCAATGTCCTGGCGGATGGAGGTTTCGTTGGGATAACCGTCTTGCCACTGGTCGATGGCCAAGTTGGCGAGACGGGATTTTGCTTGTTCTAAAAGGGACAGCATGAAGGGCAGATCTTCATGAGTAGCGATTCTGATGTGCATAGTTTCACCTCGGGGCCATTTTATCAGAGAAGAAAATGGGGTGCAATAAGAGAACCTGGCCCCGCCATTGAAAAGAGAAGGGCAAAAGGGGTATAATGGCAGTAAACAAACTACGGAACCAAGGAGGTCGCAATGGATTTAAGAGGACCCAAAGGACAAGAAAACCTGTCCATGTTGGCGGATTTCTATGAATTTACGATGGGAAACGGCTACATGGAAAATGGCTTGGCCGATCAGATTGTCTACTATGACATGTTTTTCAGGCGCATTCCCGACGAAGGAGGCTATGCCATCGTTGCCGGTTTGGAACAAGTGATTCACTACATGGAGAACCTGCATTTCACTGAAGAAGACATCGACTTTTTACGCTCAAAAGGCATTTTTGGCGAACCGTTTTTAGAGTACTTGCAAAACTTTGAATTTAGCTGTGACGTATGGGCGGTGCCGGAAGGCACGCCGGTATTTCCCCAAGAACCACTTGTGGTGGTCAGAGGACCGGCCATTCAAGCCCAGCTGTTGGAGACGATGGTGCTGTTGACCATCAATCACCAAACCCTGATCGCCACCAAGGCCAGCCGTATTGTGCGCTCGGCGCAAGGAAGGGCCGTAGTGGAGTTTGGCTCCCGACGAGCCCAGGGATTTGCCTCTGCTAACTTTGGCGCCCGTGCGGCTTACATCGGCGGCTGTGCGGGAACGGCCAACACGCTGGCTGACCTAGACTATGGCGTTCCGGCGGCAGGCACCATGGCTCACTCCTGGGTACAGATGTTCGAAACGGAGAAAAAGGCCTTTGAAGCCTATGCCAAAGTCTACCCTGATTCCTGTTTCCTTTTGGTAGACACCTATAATACCCTCAAAGAGGGCATTCCTCATGCCATCGAGGTGTTCAATGAAGTGCTCCTGCCCCAAGGCTACCGTCCCAAGGGCATCCGCATTGACTCCGGGGACATGGCCTATCTATCCAAGAAAGCGCGCGCCATGCTAGATGAGGCCGGATTTGAAGATGTGGGCATTATGTTAAGCGGTGGCTTAGACGAATACACCATTGAGGCCCTTTTATTGCAAGGGGCTCAAGTGGACTCCTTCGGCGTTGGGGAAAGATTAATCACCAGCCGCAGCGAACCGGTCTTTGGTGGCGTGTATAAACTCACCACCGTAGAAGTGGACGGCGAACGCGTGCCCAAAATCAAGATTTCAGAAAATGTGGAAAAAATCACCACCCCGGAATTCAAACAAGTCTATCGTTTCTTTGATAAGACGACTCACAAGGCTTTCGCCGACGTGGTGACTCTTCACGATGAAGTCATTGATGAGTCCAAACCCTACGAACTGTTCCACCCCATCCACACCTGGAAGAGAAAGACCATCACCAACTTCGATGCCAAGCCGCTATTGGTGCCGATTTATGAAAAGGGCAAGCTAGTCTATGAATTGCCCTCTTTGCAAGAAATCAGAGACTACTCCCAAAGAGAATTGGACGGTTTCTGGGAAGAAATCAAACGCATGGATAGTCCCCATATGTACGTAGTGGACTTGTCCAAAGAACTTTGGAGCATTAAGAACCGTTTACTGTCCGGTCAAGGCCGTTAAAGCCCTGTTCGGCACAGAAGAAAGGAGACGACAATGGAATTGAGAGATGCCATTCACGCCAGACAATCCACCAGAAAGTTTTCCGGGAAACCCATTTCCCGTCAGGCCCTAGAGGAAATGGTGCTGGCTGCCTCCCAAGCCCCCAATGGCCGGGGTTCTTTTACGTGGCAGTTTACTGTGGTGGAAGACGAAAAAGACATCAAGCGCCTGGTTGATGCCATGGGTAAGACTTTGGGTCGCGAAGGATACGACATGTATTGTCCCACAGCCCTCATTCTCGTGTCAGATCAACGAGATGACGTGAACTACCTGGCCAACTGTGCCTGTGCATTGCAAAATATTTTCCTCACAGCCCATGATTTGGGCATCGGCTCCGTGTGGATCAATCAACTGCGACAAACCGCAGACGATCCCGATGTACGCCAAATTCTCACCGACTTTGGGGTGCCTGAAGATCATCTGGTAGGGGGAATTGCCGCGTTGGGTTATGCGGATCAAAAGACGCCGAAAAAAGAACGGGAAGTCCCTGTGGTCTACGTCAGCGACCGCTAAAAGGGATGGTATCACCATTGACGCCGGAGCCCGAGAGGCTCCGGTGTATCTTTTTTCTCCTTTTCCCCAACAGTAACGGTAAATTTTTAACTAAATAAATATTTTTTTAACACATCGGGTCAAAATGTTGTATAATAGGGGTAAGGAATATCCACAAATAAACCATAACGATGGATATTGAAATAATTTACACTGATAGGAGGACGATTTTATGGACTGGAAAGAACTTTATCAACAAAAGCTGAGAACCTTAGATGAGGCGGCGGATTTAGTTAAATCCAACGACCGTGTGGTGTTAGGCCATGCGATGGGAGAACCGCAAGCGATTATGCGTAAGATGGTGGAAAAGAAAAATCAATACCGCGATGTGGAAATCGTGCAACTGGTGCCCTACACGGGGATGTTTAACACACCGGAACTCGCTGGCCATTTTCGTTATAATGCCCTTTTTGCCGGCGGCTCGACTCGAGGCTCCATCGAAGAGGGACGGGCAGACTTTACCCCCGTATTCTTCCACGAAGTGCCCCGCCTTTTCCAATACAATATTTTAAAAGTGGACGTGGCTTTGATTATGGTTAGCCCGCCGGATGAGCACGGTTACTGCTCTTACGGGATTTCCGTTGACTACACCAAGGCGGCAGCAGAATACGCTACCACCGTCATCGCCCAAGTCAACAAATACATGCCTCGTACCTTTGGTAACTCCATGATTCATGTGACCGATATCGATGCCCTGGTGGAATATGACGAGGAACTGCCGGAACTACCACCGGCGGAAATCGGCGAACTGGAAAGAAAAATTGGCGAATACTGTGCTAGTCTCGTCAAGGACGGTTCCGTTTTGCAAGTGGGGATCGGTGCCATTCCTGATGCTGTCTTAGCTTCTTTAGGAGATAAAAAAGACTTGGCACTTCACACGGAATTAGTGGGTACCGGTGTCATTCCGTTGATTAAAAACGGCGTCATCAACAACAAGAAGAAGAGCTACATGCCGGATATGTCCGTGGGTACGTTTATCATGGGTACCAAAGAACTCTATGACTTTGTGGACAACAACCCCTCCATTTACATGGGACCGGTCGATTTTGTCAATAAGCCCAGTATTATTGCGAAAAACGACCGCATGATCTCCATTAACTCGGCCATTCAAGTAGACCTAACGGGCCAAGTCGTCTCCGACACCATGGGCCATCGCGTCTTCTCCGGCGTTGGTGGACAAGTGGACTTCGTGCGCGGTGCCGCGATGGCCAATGAAGGGGTCTCCATTATTGCCTTTGCCTCCACGGCAAAAGGTGGCAAAATCTCCAAAATCGTGACCGACATCACCCCCGGCTCTGCAGTCACTACCACCCGTAACGACGTGGACTACATCGTCACGGAATATGGTATCGCTGCTTTAAAAGGTCGCACCCTGCGTCAAAGAGCGGAAGCGTTAACGAAAATCGCCCACCCCGATTTCCGTGAAGAGCTAATCTGCGCTTACGAACTGCGCTTTAAACAAAAATTCCCCCGTGAAATCTTAGAAGACTAAACGGCGATCCATTCATCATCTAAATAAAACCGAGTCCCGGTGCAAAAGGGACTCGGTTTTTTGGTGGAAAAAATAGTTTCACGCCCTATTGACAACGATCCTTGTCAACTGTAGAAAAAATATGACAAGGATCGCTGTCAATAAATGATAAAAATGAGGAGGATACCATGCCGCTTTGGAATACGGTGAAAGACCACCGGCGTCAAAAAGGTCTGAATCAGCAGGCGTTGGGAGAATTGGTGGGAGTGAGCCGTCAAACGATTAGCTTAATTGAACGGGGAGACTATAATCCCTCGATTACGGTGTGCTTGAAATTGGCACAAGTGTTGGATGTATCTGTAGAAACCTTATTTCGCTATGAGGAGGATCAAAGGGATGAAAGATAAACAGAAAGAACCGGGATTCGGATGGCTCATCTTATTCGTCATCATCGGTGGGGCCGTGGGGACGATGATCTCCATGGCGAGTCACGCATGGCAGGACAAATTTCCGGCGGGAACGGTGACGCATTGGTTAAACACCTATGTGGCGACGGACTGGATGTGGATGGTGGCGCTAATCTTTGCTATCGGTTACCCCTTAGTGACCTACGCCGTTTTTCAAGCTGGCTTTCAGAAGGCGAAGTTGGCGGTAGAGCGGGAGGACGAGGAGGTGGACGAAGGTCAAATGACAACGTCCATAGGTATGGCAGGTGTGTATTTTCCCATCGCCTTTGTCCTCTTTACCCTGGGGATGAAGGGGATGCTGCTCGCCGATGTGTTTCGCCCCTGGGTTTCTCTGGCATTGATGGTGGGCTTGATTGGCGGAAGTCTTCTGGCTGTGGTGGTGCAAAAAAAGATGATTCAAAATATCAAGGTCCTCTACCCGGAAAAGCGGGGGGGTGTCTATAGCCTGCGATTTCAAAAAGATTGGCTGGACAGCATGGATGAGCGGGAAAAGCTGACCACCTACCGCGCTTCCTACTATGCCTACCGGACGGTACAGTGGATGCTCTTTGCCGGTTTGGTGGGCACGGCGATGTATGGTGTGGCCCGGGATGCTTTCGGGTGGCTGTTCATCATGGTGCTGCTCAATCTGGTGCCCAACGTGGTATATGTTCACCACGTCCAGAAACAGGAAGGGTAAGAGAACGAAAAAACTGCTCCGATATTTCGCGGAGCAGTTTTTGTATGCGCACTATTCGATGGCCTTTAAAGCTTCGACCATATCCACATGGTGCAGTCGGCGCTGCATCATGCGCTCGACGACAAAGGTGATGACGATGACAATCACAGTCGGGATGTAAAAGGCCTCGGCGACAATGCGGGGGTCAAACATCATATTGTAACTTTCCGTGACCTGGAGCATGAGGTAATGGAGGAATGCGCCGCCTAAGAAGCCAAAGACGATGCCGATGATGGTCAGAACCCATACTTCGCGGAAGATGTAGCTCGTGACCTCCCGATCGTAAAAGCCGAGCACTTTCACCGTGGACAATTCGCGGATGCGCTCGCTGATGTTGATGTTGGTCAGGTTATAGAGCACGATAATCGCCAAGGCGGAAGAAAGGCCAATGATGACGTAGACCACGTTGTCCAAGACGCCGATAAAGGCGGAGAAAATGGTGCGGAAGTGGTAGGCGCTCAGGACGCCCATGATGGCCTCTTCGTCGGTGAGTTGCGAATTCAGCTCGCTTTGCTCATCGGGATCGGAGGAGACGTAGGCGATCAGGTCTGCGTTGGGCGTAGCTTCCTCGCCGAAGTACTGGGCATATCCTTTCGGAGTCAGGTAGATGTAGTGGGAGGCGTAGTTTTCCGTGATTCCCGTAACGGGGATGGAAATGTTGTGGTTATTTTCGTCTTCGACCACTAGATTGTCCCCGATAGTCAAATTGTGGAGTTTGGCCAGTTTTTCGGTGATGATGGCGCCCTGGTCGGACAGCGTTAAAGGTGTTTGTTCACGGCGGGTGTGCCAGGAGATAAAATCGTCGATGCGATTGTCTAAGGGCACGATGACGCTGACCGGTAGGGGTGCCGGGTTGGAGGGAATGCGGGATGTGGCGGAAGCAAAGTGGATGGAGGCGTGATCCCGTACCAGGGCCGGATCGTTTAGGAAGTTTTGGTAATGTTGGTAGGAGGCTTCCCCGAAGTCCCGGTCGTAGAGCACGGTGACATCCGCTTTGGCAATCTCGCTGTATTGGCGGTCTAAGATGCTGTGCAGACTGCCTCGTAGGGCATAGCCCATAAAGATTAGTGACACGCAACCGGCGACGCCGATGACGGTCATGAGAAAACGTTGCTTAAAACGAAACAAGTTACGGGCGGTGACTTTGGCGGTAAAGCTCATGCGCGACCACAGCGGGGTGATGCGTTCTAAAAAGATGCGGGTACCGCTTTTCGGCACCTTCGGTCGCATGAGGGCACTGGCATTTTCCGGGATGGAGTGGTTGACGACCAGGAAGGAGACGCCGCCAGTGGCTAATAGGGCGGCGACAAAGGCCAGTAAGGTGGGTACTGGGTAAAAGTGCACGGGACCGCCGGTGATGATCGTGGTGGTGGAATAGTAGCCTGCAATTAAAGGGCCGAGCCAGAGGTGGCCCAAAATGGTACCGATGGTGCCGCCGATGCAAGCCGCTGAACTGCCGTAGAGGACGAAGTGGCGTCCCACATGGAAGGGACGGTAGCCCAGAGCTTTCATCGTGCCCATGAACATGCGCTTTTCGTCCACCATACGGGTCATGGTGGTCAAAGTGACCAAAAGGGCAATGGCAAAGAGAAAGACGGGGAAGATGGCAGCCATCTTGGTCACTCGCTCGCTGTTGTCGAAGTATAGGCCGATGGGGTGATCGTAGCGAGATGATACGGTAAGAATCGGCGCTTTTAAGCGGCGCAGCGTATCTTTGGCAGATTCGATGTCATCGCGGCCCTTGGCCATGTCGGCACGGGCCTCCACTTCTTTTTCCGCCAGGGTCTTTTTTCCTTGGTCCAGATCGTGTTGCCCTTCGTTGATCTTACGGCGGGCATCGGCGAGCTCCCGCTCACCTTTAGCCTTTTCGTCGGCTAGCTGCTGTTCGCCGTCGGCCAGCTTCCGTTCACCTTCCGCCAGCTCCGTCTTAGCGTTCGCCAGTTTGACCTTGCCTTCTTCGTAGTCGGCGAGACCTTGTTCGTAGTCTTTTTTTCCGTCGAGCCATTCTCGCTCTTTGTCGTCAAATTCTCGTTGCCCGGCCTCTAGCTCCTTTAGGGCCTCGTCTAGCTTGGTTTGGCCCTCTTCCAAGGTTCGGTAAGAGGCGGCTAGCTCGGCTTCGCCGGCTACAATCTGCGCCTTGGCAGCTTGGAGTTCGCCAGATTTGGCATCTAATTCGGCCTGTTGGCCGTCAATTTGTGCCCAGGCACCCAGACCTTGTTGGACTTGCGTTAGCTGGTTTCGCTGCGCTTCGAGTTCTGCCTGATAGTGGGCTCTTTGCTCTTCGGGCAAACTAGGATCGGCTAAAGCGGCGTTGAGTTGGTCAATGGCTTGCTGGAGCTGCTGTGCTGAGGCTTCTAATGTGGCACGATCCGGCAAATTCTTTTTCGCTTCATCCAGTTGGGCTTGACCTTGGGCCAGCTGAGCCTCGCCGTCTGCCACTTGCTGTTTGGATTGGGCCAACTCGTCTCGACCGGCTTCGTATTGGGCACGGCCCTCTTCTAGCTTGTCGTGTTGGGCACTCCATTCGTCCCAAGCACTGTCCAGCTCTTCTCGGGCTTCGTCCAATTGCACCTGGCCGTCGTCCAGCTTTTTCTTGGCATCGCTTAGCTCCTGTTGGCCGTCGGCTAAATCTTTTTCGCCGTCGGCAATTTTTTGATGAGCATCGGCGATGTCTTGTTTATGTTCGGCAATGGTCTTTTCCGCTTTGGCCACTTCGCGGTCATAGGTGGCCTGGCCTTCGGCATAGTCTTGGCGACCTTGGGCCAGCTTCTCTTCCGCGTCCGCCACCTCTTGGTGGGCATCGGCCAATTTTTGTTCCCCCTCGGCCAATTGCTTTTCGCCATCGGCAATGGCATCGGCGATCTCTGTCTTCATCCGTTCAAACCGCAAATCCCGTTCCGGGGCGTAATACGTCTTAAATTCATCTCGCAAGGTCGCGGCCAGGAGTTTGTACTCCTGATTCACCATGCTGCCGTGAGAGTCATCCGAAAGTCGCAAACGGAGAAAGTCGCGGTCGCCGTCAGTAAAGGCGGGGGCGCAAACGACAGCAAAACCGTCTAAGTGGCCATGGCCCACCGGGGAGTTTCCCTTTTGCGTGTTATCCAGATAGTTCATGGAAATGATGTGGCCGACGACGGTATAGTCATAGTGGTGTAGGTCGTGTTCTCCTTCTTCTCGCATCCCCCACTTATCGGATTCCGGATGAAAGTGGATGGTGGAGCCAAGGGGGTATGCTGCGGCTAAATCCGCGTCCAAGGCGATTTCCTGAATGTTTTCCGGCAGACGGCCTTCGACGGCAGTGGGTACGGAGATCTCTGGAGTCAAGCTTTCCACCCGCAAGAGATAGCCATCAGTGGTGATGAGGTCGCTTTGGCGCCCAAAGGCATAGAGCAGGCCGTGCTCCGTGGCAAAATCACGCAGGAGGGCCTGGTCATCTAAGTCAAAGCCATAGGTAGAGGTGGCGGTGAGATCAAAGGTGTGCTCGTTTTCCAACAGCCGTTCCCCGTTTTGCACCATATAGGGAGAGACGGTCATCAAGCCGACCAACACCAAAACCCCGATGGCGGTGATGCCGATCAGGGAAAGGTAACGTTGATAGGTGGCTTTGATGTCACGCCACAAAGCTAAGTTTAACAGAGGTAGTTTCATCGAAATCGTTCCTTTATCACCAAGAGATGTCTTCGATGGGGACCGGGCTTGGGTTGGTCTCCATACTCCTTACCACCGCGTTATTGATGTGAATGACGCGATCAGCCATAGGGGTGATGGCCGTATTATGGGTGATGACCACTACCGTGGTGTCTGTGGTCTTACAGGTGTCGTACAATAGCTTTAAGATGGTTCGACCGGTGTGGTAGTCTAAAGCGCCGGTGGGTTCATCGCATAAGAGCAGCTTCGGATTCTTCGCCAAGGCACGGGCGATGGCTACCCGTTGCTGTTCTCCTCCGGAGAGCTGGGCGGGGAAGTGATCGATGCGCTCACCCAGGCCCACGGCCTCCAGCGTTTCTCGGGCATCACGGGCATTTTCCACTAACTGAGTGGCCAGCTCCACGTTTTCCAACGCAGTTAAGCTCGGTACCAAGTTATAGAACTGAAACACAAACCCGATGGCATAGCGACGAAATCGCGTCAACTCCGTGTCGTTATATCGAGAGATATCCTCGCCATCGACGAGAATTTGACCGGAATCGTTGCGGTCCATGCCCCCTAAAATATTTAATACAGTGGACTTGCCGGCGCCACTAGGGCCGACGATGACCACAAACTCGCCTCGGTTGAAGTGGAACGTGACCCCGGCGTTGGCGGTGATGATGCTCTCACCCATTTGATATTGTTTGACATTATCGATCATTTCAACAAAAGCCATAAGGGACTCCTTTGTTTGATTTGCATAGATTTACCTATATGATACGTGATGAGATTTCTTTCCTTTTTTACCCGAAATTTGCCTGTTCATGCAGACGCGGCGGGACGAGATGGGTAAGAATAATCCTAGTGCAGTGTTAACGAATGAGAAAAAAGTGCTATAATAATAGCATCATGGAAATTGAGGAGGGAGGTGCTGTGGATCGAAGAAATTACCTGCGAGAGATGGAGACTTTGTTACAAAGCTTGGAGGGCACGCGTCCTCAGCTTTTATTGCACTCCTGTTGCGGCCCGTGTTCGTCCTCTGTGATTGATGATTTACGGCATTATTTTGAACTGACGGTGTTTTTTTATAACCCTCAGATTTTTCCCGAGGACGAATACGAGCGAAGACGGGAAGCGCAAAAGATCTTGGCTCGAGCCTATGGTATCCCTGTGGTGGAAGGAGACCGGGATGAACGGGAGTTTTTGCATCGCACAGCAGATGTTAAAGAGGAACCGGAAGGGGGCAAACGTTGCAGCCGCTGTTTTTATATGCGGCTGGAGGAAACGGCTCGTCGAGCCAAGGAGAAGGGATTTCCTTACATTGCCTCCACTTTATCGGTCAGTCCTCACAAAGATGCCAAAAGGCTTAATGCCATCGGTGAAAGGGTAGCCCACAAACACGGTGTCATCTGGTTGCCGTCGGATTTTAAAAAAAGGGACGGCTATCGTAAGAGCGTGGAGCTGGCCAAAGCCTATGGCTTATATCGCCAAGATTATTGTGGCTGTCGCTACAGCAGAAGAGAGGAGAAATAAGATGGCAGTACTCGAATTGACTTTGTGTCCCTTTGCACCGGGATCCACTTCGGTAAGCCCTTATGTGGCCAAGGCGTTTTCCACGTTAAAAAAATATTATCCGGATATGGATGTGGAGCTGACGCCCATGGGGACCATCATGGAAGGTGAACTTCCGGAACTCTACGATGCGGTGTTGAAAATGCAAGAGGCCGTATTTGACGCAGGGGTTAAACGTGTCTACACAGTGATTAAAATTGACGACCGACGAGACAAACCCCATCCCATGCGAGAAAAGGTCAAAGCGGTGATGGAAAAAGTGGAAATAGAAGATCGCTGATCTGGCCCGGTACCGAAACGACTCGTCCTATCCGAATGATCGGAACGATTGAAAGGAGAATTTTATGTCTGTATTGGATAAAGCTCAGAGAAAAGCGGCATCCATTGTTATTGACCAAGCGGTAAAACGCATGGAAAAAGACCCGCAAAAGGGCATGCTTGACATGCTGGACTTTGCACAAAAAATGCACGTATTTGACGATGAAAAGTTTGAAAAAGCCAAAAAAATGGCGCAGGATCCGGAAAATCACTGGACTAAACTGGCAATTGCTGTCTTCCAAGAAACCGATCCCCATATTTTGCGCCAAACCATTTTAAACGTGGGCTACCAAGCGTCCATGTATGGCTCAAAAATCCAACGAGAAATCAGAAAAGAACTGGGAACTAATGTACCGTGGACCATTCTGTTCGACCCCACCAGCGCTTGTAACTTGCAATGCACCGGATGCTGGGCAGCAGAATACGGTCACACCCTAAATCTGACCTACGAAGAGATGGATGACCTGGTCACCCAAGGAAAAGGCATTGGCAGCTATTTCTACCTGGTCACCGGTGGAGAGCCCTTGATGCGCAAAAAAGACTTGATCCGTCTGGCTGAAAAGCACAACGACTGCGCTTTCCACATTTTCACCAACGGCACCCTCATCGATGAAGCCTTCTGTGACGAAGTCAAACGAGTGGGCAACATGTCCTTTGCCATTTCTCTGGAAGGCTTTGAAGAAGCCAACGACTCTCGTCGTGGTGACGGCGTGTACCATCAAGTCCTGGACGCCATGACCTTAATGAAAGAAAAAGGCCTCATCTTCGGCGCTTCGGTGTGCTACACCTCTGTCAACTACCAAGTGGTTACCAGTGACGAATTTATGCAATTATTAGTCGACCACGGCGTTCGTCTGGCATGGTACTTCCACTACATGCCCGTAGGACACGACGCGGCTCCGGAACTCTTACTAAACCCGGATCAACGGGAATGGATGGTTCGACGCATTCGTAGCCTGCGCGGTCCAGAAGGGAAATTCCCCATCGCCGCCATCGACTTCCAAAACGATGGTCAGTTCATTAACGGCTGCATTGCCGGCGGAAAAGACTACTTGCACGTCAATGCCCGTGGCGACGTGGAACCCTGTGTGTTTATCCACTACTCCAGCGCTAACATCCGCACCCACACCTTAAAAGAAGCGCTGGCTCAACCGTTGTTTATGGCTTACAAAGACCATCAACCGTTTAACCAAAACCACTTCCGCCCCTGCCCCATGCTGGAAAATCCGCAAATCCTACGCGAAATGGTTCACGAAAGCGGGGCACAATCCACAGACCTGATTCAACCGGAAGACGTGGAGCACCTTTGCAGCAAATGTGACCCCTACGCGGCAGCCTGGAGAGAACGAGCTGAAACGCTATGGGAAGAATTCAACACGAAAAAATAGATTTGTAAAGCGTACAATCAGGTAAACTGGTACGTCAGCATACCCATACAAAAAACCGAGGGACAGCCCTCGGTTTTTTGTATGGAAAAAGAAAAATGGAGACGATGCAAACCTTCGGCAAACTAAAATAATGAAGGCTTAAAATGGCCGGAAACAAAATAGAGTTTAAAAGAGGGTGGATTATACGAAAAAGCAGATCAAATCCACGAGAAACAAAAATAACAAGCCCTGAAGTGAGAAAACAGACGAAGGAAAGGTGAAAAAAACGTAGGACGACCAAAATGGTGAAGATTTCTCGCTATCGGAGGAAAAAGCGCGGTGAGGGTAAAGAGGACCTAAGGTCGCAGAGAAAAGGGATTAAACATGTCGTGACAGCAAACGATACCACGTCTGCGAGGCAAAAAAGAAAAACCTCAGCATCGTTTCGATGCTGAGGTTTTTTGTTGGTCGGGATGACAGGATTCGAACCTGCGACCCCAAGTACCCCATACTTGTACGCTACCAAACTGCGCCACATCCCGACGTGGTGGAGCCTAGGGGACTTGAACCCCTGACCTCTTGACTGCCAGTCAAGCGTTCTCCCAGCTGAACTAAGGCCCCTTCTCCATAAGGTACAACAAACATTATACCTGAATGAAAAAGAAATGCAAGAAGTTTTTACAAAAGATGGTCAAAATTGACAAAAGATACGTTATGGCATGGCATGTGGTGGAAAGGGCTCATCACCGGATGTGAAGACGAGGCGAAACAAAATCGCGTGGTCGGCTCGGATCTTTTAGTGGGTGGAGTCGTCAAAAGGCCATGGTGTTCAGCCGGATCGAGGAGGTGGTTGGCATGGGGGTGGTGGAAAGCGAGTCATGGGCTTAGCAACCCTTCGATGGACAAGTGCTAGGGGAAGTTCATCGAAAGGGAAGGGGAAAACCGGCACGACAAACCATCCAAAGGGGTGACCATAGGATCAGAAACCCTCGAGGGGATGGGCCGTTTGCCATCAAAAATAGGGCCCTTTTTTCAACTTCCATCCTATATAAATAGGGGAGCGAATCAGGAGGTGAAAAAAAGGGAAACCGGCGAGGAGGAAAAATCGTATCGCGAAGGGGAGGGGAATTGCTTTTCGAACACACTGTGATGCCCAAGTGCAGGGTCGCTAACCCCTGCGTGATGACCTGGCGTCGCCTAAGTAAACATTAGTCGATTTGATACCAAGTGAAAAACTCCGCCATGTCTAGACATAGCGGAGTTTTGGGCTGGAGCTACCGGCCGGACTTGAACCGGCGACCTGCTGATTACGAATCAGCTGCTCTACCAGCTGAGCCACGGTAGCATATACCTTATAGTAGCAAAAATGAAGCCAATTGTAAAGAGGAGGAAATGGGTTTCGATCTTGTCATAGAATCTTGGGTTTTTCTTAGAAAAATCTCACCGAAAGCTTTACCTTTATCCCGTAAAGTGGACATAAGGAGGTTTATCCATGGACATTGCTATTTTTACTTGCCGTTTCGGCATGGGTCATCTGGCTCAGGCTAAAGCTTTATACAACCAACTGGCATCTCGGTATGACGTAGAGGTGGTGGACGTGATCGAAACTCTCATGCCTCGGGGTGCCGGAGAAATCTATCGTCTTTACGCTAAAGCGATGGCCAAACCGGGGCTGATGTGGAAGTGGTACCAGCATCAGCGTTTAACGGAGCCGGCGAATGTCGAAAAGCTGAAACTTTTAAAGCGTCGGATGGAAGTTTGCATGAAAGCCTATGAGCAAGTGCCTGTGTGGATTGCTACCCATTCGGCAACGGCCTATTTTTTGGCACAATATCGCCGCTGTCACCATTTACAAAACCAACTGATCACCTGT
Source organism: uncultured Peptoniphilaceae bacterium (assembly GCA_964344295.1). Taxonomy (GTDB): domain Bacteria; phylum Bacillota; class Clostridia; order Tissierellales; family Peptoniphilaceae; genus JAAYFJ01. The sequence goes on from CAYFMR010000005.1 coordinate 72,182, forward strand.
TTAACCGACGTGGTGCCCCACGATCTTTGGATCAATGAGGGTACTACCCTCTACCTGGTGCCGGCCGCAGCGACAGGAGAACGTCTGATGGCCCGGGGAGTGGAGGCGGAGCGCATCCTGGTTTATGGCCTAGGAGAGGTGGCACAGGTAAAAAAAGAAAAGGAAAAAGCGGGGTTTCATCTTTTGATCACCGGCGGCGGTCTGGGTATTTTGCCGGAGGGCGTGGATTTTTACCGCACTTTGCAAGCACTGACTCATGGGGACTTGCGCATCATCTGTGGCAAAAACCGTAAATTATATCAGAAGCTGAAAAGGGCCAGACTGCCTCGTACGACGGTCTATGCCTTTGTGGATAACATGGAGGAGCATTGGACTTGGGCTCATGTGTATGTGGGAAAACCAGGTGGTTTGTCTACATTTGAGGCCATTCGCACCGAAACGCCCATTCTCTACGTGAAGCCCTTTTTGACCCAGGAGCGGGGCAACAGTGAGTTTATTCTCCAAGAAGGCATCGGCTGGGCATTGGAAGAAGCCAATCTGCGGAAAGTGGCAACGGATCTTTGTCATTGGGAAGGTTGTCGCGCCAATATGGAGGCGTTAAAACATTCTTTTCGTCCGGAAAAATTATGGGATTTTTTGGAGGTTGGAGTATGAACGTGGCCATTGTCCTAATCGTATGCGCGTTTATCTGCTACGGCCCGCTGCCAACTTGTTTTTTTCGCCGAAAACCCCGGGTGGACGAGCTGATCCTCACCTTTGATGATGGACCTGATCCCCAAGTGACGCCGAAAGTGGAAAAGGTGCTGCAACATTACCAGTACAAGGGCATTTTTTTCTTTTGCGGGGATCGTTTGCGGGAAAATCGCTCTCTGGTCCGCCGTATCGCCTATCATCATCAAGTGGGAATTCACGGTTGGGACCACAGTGATGCTTGGTTGTTGGACCCGGTGCGAGCGGTCAAAGGCTGGCGGAAGACGTTGGCGGCCATGGAAGAGCTAGGGTTGAAACCGACTTATTACAGGGGACCCTATGGCCGGTTTAACCTAGTGGATGTGTATTATATGAGAAAGTACTATGTGCCAGCCCTCTTCTGGGACGGTATCCACCGAGATTGGACGTGCTTACCTCCAGGTGCTTTGGCTCAGAGATTATGGCGCAGGCATCGCCGAGGCGGTGTGGTATTATTGCATGACGGTTCGCGAGGCCGAGCGGTGCCTGGGGCCAATGAGGCCATGGTAGAGGAGCTGGATGCTTTTTTGCATCGTCGGAGAGTTGAAACATGAAAAAACCATACCTGAAGCAGCTGGGAACGCTGGTGATTTTAGGTGCGATCATGATGCTGTGGATGACCAGAGGCAAGGTAGACGATATCTACGCCTTGATACGCACCATGGATCAGAGATGGTTGGCCCTAGGGGCTTTGAGCTTTGTGAGCTATTTGTCCTTGGAAGCAGTGGCCTTTCAACATTTGCTCTATATGCTGGGAGAACCCAGGAGCTTCTGGCGCTGCCTGCACTACGCTTGCGCCGATTTCTTTTTTAGCAATGTGACACCGGGAGGTGCCGGCGGGCAGCCGGGGCAATACGCCGCCATGACACAAGACGGCCTTTCGGCTCCGGTGACCTTATTGGCCCTTTTTGCATTTAACTTGATTTACCACCTCATCCTCCTAGGATGGGTGCTTGGAGGAGTCATTGCCGGGATGGGGAGCATGCTCTGGCGCTTGACCTGGCTACGCGTTTTACTCGTAGCAGGGGTTTTGGCCCAGGGTTACTTTGTCGTGCAGTTTTTATTATTGCTCTTTTGGCCCAAAGCTTCGCGGTTTTTGCTGGAAACGGCGTTGCGGGGAGGAAGACGATGGCGTGGCCTGGACTTTATCGCCAAAAGGGAAGAAAGCCTTCGTGAAAAGCACGCCCTCTATGAGCAGCTAAGCGGTGATTTGAAAAAACATTGGGCGCGCCTGGTGCTACCGTGTCTGTGGATTGTGCCCATGTTGGCAGCTTCTTATTCCATCGGCTTTGCCGTCTACTGCAGTCTGGGAGGTGGGGAGTTGTCCTGGGGGTATTTTATCCTTTTGCAAGGCTTGGCCACAGTGGCAACGGAGAGCCTGCCATTACCGGCAGGCGTCGGAGCGGTGGAAAGCAGCCACGGCCTTTTATACCAGTCTCTGCTAGGAGTGGAAAAGGGGTTGGTGCTCGTGGGCTGCACCAGGTTATTATGGTGTTATGGTGGCTTGCTCTTTACCGGAACTGGAATGATTTTGTTCCATTACTTAAGGGGTAAATGCGGGCCAAAAGCGAACCACCTATTTATATAGGATGAAAAAATACATGAACATTTTGGAATTTCACCGCTAGCTAGATAATAAACGGCTGATTCATGCGGTTTGAGCCGTGAATTATCAAAACGTATTATTCTTGTGCTAAGGAGTACAAAAAAGGGTGGGATTGGTATAATTAAAATGTAATTGGAATCATTTCATAACTAAATGAAAGGAGGCTATCGAGACTTAACATTCACTGTGTAAGAGGTACAGAAAAACAAACTTACAAAGGAGGGAAATCATGTCTCAAGAACGTGATAATTGGGGATCGAAATTTGGTTTTATTATGGCCGCAGCAGGTTCTGCAATCGGCTTAGGTAATATTTGGCGTTTCCCCTATTTAACCGGTACGTCAGGCGGGGGAGCATTCCTCATCGTCTACATCATCTGTGCACTTGTTGTAGGTCTATCTATTATGTTGGCTGAGTTCACCTTAGGACGCTACACGGCAAAAGCTGCCGTTGGTGCCTACAAGACCATTGGTCCCCAATGGACTTTCGCCGGATTCATGGGTGTATTGACTGCCTTGATGATCATGGGATTCTATCCCGTCGTCGGTGGTTGGGCCACAGCGTATATCTTTAAATCCTTTGGTTCGCTGTTAAACGACCCGGAAGTGGCAGCCAATGCGTTCGGTCCATTTATCTCCGGCGTTTGGGAACCCATCATCTGGACATTCGTCTACTTATTCCTGAACATCATCGTCGTTGCCAAAGGGGTTTCCGGCGGGATTGAAAAAGTGACGAAAGTATTAATGCCGGCATTGCTGGTCATCTTAATTTTCTTGGCCATCCGCGGCTTAACATTACCCGGCGGTAACGAAGGTTTGGCCTTCATGTTTAAACCGGACTTCTCTAAAATCAACGGATCTGTTGTACTGGCTGCATTAGGACAAGCGTTCTTCTCGCTGTCATTAGGTATGGGCTGTATGATCACTTACGGTTCCTTCTTGAGCAAAGAAGAAAACTTGGTCTCCAACGCCGTGCTGGTTACCTTATTCGATACCGCTGCAGCAACCGTTGCCGGCTTGGCTATGTTCCCGGCAATCTTTTCTTACGGTCTGGACCCTGCATCTGGCCCGGGACTCATCTTCGCTGTTATGCCCACCGTATTCGCTCACATGGGTGGCGGGATTGGCAAGATTCTAAGCGTACTATTCTTCATCGCCTTTACCTTTGCCGCTTGGTCCTCTTCTATATCCTTGTTCGAAGTTGTCATCGACTACCTCATCGAAGAAACGCATAAAACGCGTAAACAAGCTGTTACCATTGCGGCAGTCATCATCAGCGTTTTAGCGATTCTATCCTCCCTGTCCCAGGGCGTGCTGTCCGAATTCCACATCTTAGGCGCAAACGTCTTTGACTTACTGGATATCCTTACGGACAAAGTTTACATGGCTATCGGCGGAGCCTTGTTAGCCCTTGCTGTCGCTTGGGGTGAACCGAAACAAGACATCTACAACGAAGTCACCAACAACGGTACCATTAAATTCGGTTTATTCAACGTATGGTATGCCTTACTGCGCTACATCATTCCCATTGCCATCGCCATCATCTCCATCTCCGGTATGTTAGCTCACGAAAACAAGGCTTTGATTGGTGTAGGCCTACTCTCTATCGTCGTGATGGCTGCCTTCTCCAAGAAAATGGCTAAACGATAATTTAAACCTCAAAAACAAATCGTTAAACGAGAACGATGCAGTGAATACTCGATAACCTGGCCGGCGCTTTGGCGCCGGCTTTTCCGTGGAAAAAACAAAAAGCACACGAAGTCGAAAAGGGTGCCTTCTTGTGGATCAACAAAGATGCTTTGTCTCACTCACGACAAAGCATCTTTTTTATAGGGATACTGCGATGCCGGGGATAGTCATGGCCGTGAGCAACGGGTAAGGTGATCGAAGCCTGGAGGGCATGCATCAGGTAAAAAACAGTATGAGGAGAAAAGACAAGGGTCGCGTCGCGGCGATCAGTAAAGTTTCATACCTTGGAGAGAAGTGGTCCTTGCGAACGCCAGCCGCTTAAAACGGCGAAGACGAAGGGGCGCATCATAGGCTCGGATGCGAGAGATGGAAAGAGGGCATCATGACCTTAGGGGGTGCCTACCACAAGTGACACTAAATCATTCCAATGGCCTCAAGAAGGATCAAATGCAATTCAACACATTGTGCAAACATTGGAGCGGAAGGAAACTTCCATCCAATATATAAGTACAACTAAAGATTTCAACACAGCGTGAAAGCCGCTCGTTGCAAGGGGTGCAGGGAACGGTTTATGTTTATGTGCGCGATAAAATGCACGACATGAATTTCCGATAGGAACTGCCTGCTTATTTGTTGAAGTTTGTTGAATTTACCCCATTTCTAGATGTGAAAAACAAATAACAAACCTTCAGATTTGGAACGTTATTACGCCATGCTTTTGTTGGTATACTATACGTGAAAGCTTTAGAGGTTTGATGAAAAGAAAAAAGGAGGGAAATCATGTCTCAAGAACGTGATAATTGGGGTTCGAAGTTTGGCTTTATCATGGCCGCAGCAGGATCCGCAATCGGTTTAGGTAACATTTGGCGTTTCCCCTATCTGACGGGGACTTCCGGTGGGGGTGCATTCCTCATCGTCTACATCATCTGTGCCATTTTTGTAGGTTTTTCCATTATGCTTGCCGAATTTACCCTAGGCCGTTACACGGCAAAAGCTGCCGTTGGTGCCTATAAGACCATTGGTCCCCAATGGACTTTCGTTGGATTTATGGGTGTATTGACTGCCTTGATGATCATGGGATTCTATCCCGTCGTCGGTGGTTGGGCCACAGCGTACATCTTTAAGAGCTTTGGATCTTTATTGACCAATCCCGACACAGCCGCTGCGGCTTTTGGGCCTTTTATCTCCGGCGTTTGGGAACCCATCATTTGGACCATCATTTACTTGCTGCTAAACGTGGTCGTAGTATCCAAGGGGATTGCCGGCGGGATTGAAAAGGTCACCAAGGTTTTAATGCCCGTGCTGTTTGTCCTATTAGTCGTTGTAGCTGCTCGCGGTCTGTCCTTACCGGGCGCTTCTGAAGGGGTTAAGTTCCTGTTTAAACCGGATTTCTCCAAATTGAACGGATCTGTTGTCCTCTCGGCACTGGGACAAGCGTTCTTCTCGCTGTCCTTAGGTATGGGCTGTATGATCACTTATGGTTCCTTCTTGAGCAAAGAAGAAAACTTGGTCTCCAACGCATTATTGGTTACGATTTTTGACACTTGCTGTGCTTTGGTCGCAGGCTTGGCGATGTTCCCGGCAATCTTTGCTTACGGTATTGACCCTGCATCTGGCCCGGGACTCATCTTCGCCGTTATGCCGACCGTATTCGCTCACATGGGCGGTGCTGGTAAAATCATGGGCATCCTGTTCTTCATTGCCTTTACGTTTGCCGCTTGGTCTTCTTCTATATCCTTGTTCGAAGTTGTCATCGACTACTTTATTGAAGAACTTCACAAGACACGTAAACAAGCCGTTACCATTACGACAATCATCATCTTTGTTTTGGCAGTCCTATCCTCCCTGTCCCAGGGCGTGCTGTCCGAATTCCACATCTTAGGCGCAAACGTCTTTGACTTACTGGATATCCTTACGGACAAAGTTTACATGGCTATCGGCGGAGCCTTGTTAGCCCTTGCTGTCGCTTGGGGTGAACCGAAACAAGACATCTACAACGAAGTCACCAACAACGGTACCATTAAATTCGGTTTATTCAACGTATGGTATGCCTTACTGCGCTACATCATCCCCGTTGTGGTAGCAATCATCTCCGTTACCGGTATGTTAGCACACGAAAATAGAGCGCTAATTGGCGTAGGTTTGCTTTCCATCATTGTGATGGCTGCCTTCTCCAAAAAAATGAGCAAAAACTAACACACACAACCTCAAAGCTAATCGTTAGACGAAACAGTGAAAACCGTTTTCGTTTACAGAGCCGGCGCAAAAGCGCCGGCTTTTCATGTGCCAAAAGAAACTGTCGCGCTGGCGAGGTGGTCAGGCAGGAGGAAGGGTCCGATCCGGTGACGGAGCGAGCTTTTCCCCAGCTGTCCCAGATCAATGTTGAGCCTCAACACATTGTCTACACAAGCCGTGTGACAAATCATCCTATATAAAAGAGTGCCAGAAGAAAGAAATGAGGAATAGACACGGGCGCGGGTTTTTTTGAAATCGATCAGCATCAACAGAAGTTTCGTTTTAAATGAAAATTTATGAATTTTTGTCAAGTTAAAATTGGCAGCTTGTTGAAATGTACAGAGAATATGCCGTTTTGCACGTGTGAAAAAGAAACCAAAAAACTTCATGCAAAGATGGTTAGCGCCTAATCGGTTCCTTGTTATACTATAAAAGTACGTTTTTTTTCAGTATAAAAGTAAAAAGGAGGAGTACATGTCTCAAGAACGTGATAACTGGGGTTCGAAGTTTGGCTTTATCATGGCCGCTGCGGGCTCTGCTATCGGTTTAGGAAATATTTGGCGTTTCCCCTATCTGACCGGAACGTCCGGTGGTGGCGCTTTCTTAATGGTGTATATCATTTGTGCAATTTTTGTAGGTTTTTCCATTATGCTTGCGGAATTCACCTTAGGGCGTTACACGGCAAAGGCTGCGGCAGGGGCTTTTAAAACGGTAGGTCCTCAATGGACTTTTGTCGGATTTATGGGTGTGCTGACAGCTTTGATGATTATGGGATTTTATCCTGTTGTCGGTGGCTGGGCCACAGCATACATCTTTAAGAGCTTTGGATCGTTATTGACCAATCCCGACACAGCCGCTGCGGCTTTTGAGCCTTTTATCAGCTCAGCTTGGGAACCGCTAATCTGGACGGGAATCTACTTGGTGCTAAATATTGTGGTGGTCTCCAAAGGGATTGCCGGTGGGATTGAAAAGGTCACCAAGGTTTTAATGCCGGCTCTGTTTATCCTGATGGTCGTCGTGGCGGCTCGCGGCCTCTCTTTACCGGGCGCTTCCGAAGGGGTGAAGTTCTTATTTCAACCGGACTTTTCCAAGCTGGACGGCTCCGTGGTCCTTTCGGCCCTAGGGCAATCATTCTTCTCGATGTCTCTGGGCATGGGCTGCATGATTACTTATGGCTCTTTCCTAAGCAAAGATGCCAACTTGGTCTCCAACGCCGTGTTGGTCACCATCTTTGACACTTGCTGTGCTTTGATCGCAGGCTTGGCCATGTTCCCGGCAATCTTCGCTTATGGCATTGACCCTGCATCTGGCCCGGGACTGATCTTTGTCGTCATGCCCACCGTGTTTGCGCACATGGGTGGCGCTGGTAAAATCATGGGTACGCTGTTCTTCATTGCCTTTACCTTTGCCGCCTGGTCTTCTTCTGTCTCCTTATTTGAAGTCGTCATCGACTACATGATCGAGGAACTGCAAAAGACCAGGACACAAGCGGTGGCTGTGTCTTCCGTCATCATTGCCATCTTGGCAATCCTGTCCTCCCTGTCCCTAGGTGTCATGTCCGATGTGACCTTCCTCGGCGTAGGTACCTTCGACTTCCTGGACATTCTGACGGATAAAGTGTTCATGGCCATTGGCGGAGCGTTATTGGCCATTGCCGTGGGCTGGGCGGTACCGAAACAGACCATCTACCAGGAAGTCACCAATGATGGAGCAGTGAAGTTTGGCCTCTTTAACGTGTGGTACGCCCTTTTACGCTATGTCATTCCCGTGGTTGTGGCCATCATCTCCATTACCGGTATGGTCGCGCATGACAACAAGGCGCTCATCGGTGTGGGACTCGTCTCCGTCGCCGTGATGGCAGCTTTCTCCAAGAAAATGTAAAAAGATAACCAAAGAGCAAGCGAAGCCCTCAGCCCATGCGGAGGGTTTTGCAATTGGGAAAATATTGACGAATCGCTGGCGTGATGAAGAAATGGACGTTATCACTGTGATTCTAGGTTGAAAAACGAGTGAAAGCTTGCTATAATAAAGTAAAGTATTCGCTCTAGGAAAGCGTAACTCAAGCAAACAAGCAGAAAGGAAAATCACATGAACAAAAAACGTTTAGCATTAGTATTGGCCCTGGCTCTAGTGGCTGTGACTCTGCTGGCCTGTGGCGGTGGCGGAGCTCAAGACGGTGAAGCCAACGAATTTATCGGTACTTACAAAGCCGTTGCCTTCAAAATGGACGACCTGGAAATTCCCGTCGACGCCCTTAGCGAAGAAGGTGAAGAAGACACCATCCTGGAAATCCGCGAAGACGGTACGATGGCCATGGATGGCGAAAGCGGAGCCGTGTGGAAAGCACAAGGCGATGAACTCATCGTCACTGACGAAAATGCCGGTGAAGGTGAAGAGTCTTTGACAGGCGTATTTAGCAAAGCCGAAGACGGTCAATACCACTTGATCTTCAGCGATGACGACATGGACATGGGCATCATCTTTGAAAAAGTGGAACAATAATCGTTTCTGAAAGCAAAAGAAAAAGAGAAAGGCTCCGGAGCCTTTCTCTTTTTTATTTCCGCCAAAAGAGGCAGCAAATGATACAGAAGAAGAAATAAAATATGAATAGACAGGATAGAATTTTCAAAAATCGGTCTCAAAATCTCATAAAAAGCACAATAAAATATGAATTATATGAAAACAAACAAAAATAAAAATAAAGAAACGGCTTAAAATACAGGTTAGTATAAATGAATGAAACAGCATCATAAGTCAGATAAAAAGTTAACAAATCTAACACATATAGGCATATAATGAAAGCGTGTTAAATTGCTCATTATTTAACAAGAAGGTAAGTGGTCGCTAATTGTGAAATTCTTTTTAACAAAGGAGGATTAATTTGGTAAAAGCAGAACGTGATAATTGGGGTTCGAAGTTTGGCTTTATTATGGCCGCTGCGGGCTCTGCCATCGGCTTAGGTAATATTTGGCGTTTCCCCTATCTGACCGGGGTTTCCGGCGGGGGAGCATTCCTACTTGTCTATGCCATTTGTGCAATTTTTGTTGGTTTCTCCATTATGTTGGCTGAGTTTACCATGGGACGCTACACCGGAAAAGCCGTTGTAGGAGCTTATAAGAGCATTGGTAAACAATGGACTTTCGCAGGATTTATGGGGATTGTCACTGCCGTTATGATCATGGGATTCTATCCCGTTGTCGGTGGTTGGGCTACAGCTTACATCTTTAAGTCCGCTTTTGGCGTACTAACTGACCCTGGAGCAGCAGGATCCATTTTCGAAGGCTTCATGAGCGCTCCGATCGAACCGTTGATCTGGGTTGCCATTTACATGGTGTTAAACATTGTCGTTGTGGCCAAAGGGATCGCCGGTGGGATTGAAAAGGTAACGAAAATCTTAATGCCCGCGCTATTTGCTTTATTAGTTATCATTGCGGTTCGTGGTTTAACGTTACCAGGCTCTGGAGCAGGGGTATCCTTCCTGTTCAAACCGGACTTCTCCAAGCTGGATGGCTCTGTGGTACTGGCAGCTTTGGGACAATCTTTCTTCTCTCTATCCGTTGGGATGGGTTGTATGTTAACCTACGGTTCCTTCTTGAGCAAAGAAGAAAACCTGGTATCCAACGCCGTGTTGGTCACCATCTTTGACACTTGCTGTGCACTAGTGGCAGGGTTGGCCATGTTCCCGGCACTCTTTGCTTACGGCCTTGACCCTGCAGCAGGCCCGGGACTGATTTTCGTCGTTATGCCCACCGTATTTGCGAACATGGGAGGCATCGGTCGTGTGTTCATGACTCTGTTCTTCATCGCCTTTACTTTTGCGGCTTGGTCTTCTTCCATTTCTCTATTTGAAGAAGTTATCGACTACTTGATCGAGCAGCTACACATGACACGTAAAAAAGGCGTGGTCATCGCCTCTGTCCTATTCAGTATCATGGCGATTCTGTCTTCTCTATCCCTTGGTGTCCTTTCCGAGTTCCACATCTTAGGCTTAGGTTTCTTTGACCTGTTTGATACCGTTACGGATAAAGTATACATGGCCATCGGTGGTGCTCTTCTAGCCATCTGTGTTGGTTGGGCGATCCCCAAAGAAGAGCTTCGCAAAGAAGTCACCAACAATGGTGAAGTTTCATTCGGCCTATTCGACGTATGGCACGGACTATTACGCTACGTCATCCCTGTAGTGGTTGGTATTATCTCCATTACCGGTATGTTAGCTGCTAAAGATCATATGTTAGCGATCTTAGCTGGTCTGATCTCCATCGTGGTCATGGCAATCTTCTCGAAGAAGATGCGATAAAGTATAAAACATGAATGACCTTACCTTCAAAAAAGACCGTCCTTTTGGACGGTCTTTTTATCATTCTCATGGTGATGGGAAGGCAAAGGAGAGGGATGTTGGACGGCGGAAGCACTTCGCCGGTGCCGGTCGAAGGATGAAAGGCAGGCGGTGAAGTCCAGCCGCCTGATCCGGACGATGAAACATCAAAAGCCATTGGAACGGATGGTTCCAATGGCTTTTACTTGAATGTAAAGACCTATTTTGATACCAAATGCACACGGCACTGACCTTTTATTAAAAGGTTCACCCACCATTAAAAGGTGTAGGAATAATTAAAAAGTTCAATCCGAAAAATACTCATCTACAATTGCATTCAATTGCGCGGCAATTTCCGAGAAATCTCTATTCAGGTCAAGCGTTTTTACGCTGATTTTGTTTCCGCTCATTCTGTAGCTGTTGTTCGGCTGAATGGCTTCGTCAGTTGCGGCATACAGGAGCATACCGGAAACCGTATGCGGTTGAGTTCCGAACTCTGTGTCTTTGTTTTTCACATAAGTGAAAATCTGATATAGATTCCCAGAGTGTAAGGTGTGGACATCGTACTGAGCCTGTGTCGTATGCGTGTAATACTTGGCATCTATAATCAACACAGTGCTTCCTTGGGTCAGCGTGATGTCACTCTGCATTACCGGAAGCATTGTGTCGATGCCGTCATCTAATGCCCACGGAATTTGAGATGCCGTTGCCGTTACCTGCGGACATTCCTTTGCGTAATACTCCAGTATGAACTTTTCATACAGTCGGTTCATACGCTGCTCGTCGATGAAAGAAGCCAGCCGGTATTCGCCAGAGTCCGTGGTCAACAGCATCCCATAACGGTCTCGGCATGGCAATAGGAAAAGTGTCGGAAGCCAATAAGTTTGAGGTAGGCTGGCAGGCGCAGTTCCACGAGGATGTGCAGTTTAGCGGCGACGTTAGCTTCTCTTCGCTGACTTGGCTGCGCGACTTGATATTCCCCATAGGTTCCATCCGTATGACTATAACCACCACGGGGGCTACAACATTTCTTGGTGGCACAT
>CAYFMR010000006.1:0-8621 GCA_964344295.1 uncultured Peptoniphilaceae bacterium
TGGGCGGTGTAGGCAAACATGTCCGCACATTGGAGGTGGGTGATGCGGTAGTGGGTTTGGAGGCGTTTTAGGTCACGCATGAGGGTGGCTTGGTCGCAGGAGATGTAGAGGATTTGTGCGGGAGCTTTGGCTTTGATGGCGTCGATGAGTGTTTCATGGAGGCCGGCCCGTGGCGGGTCGACGATGAGTTGGTGGTTCGGTAGGTGTTGGGCAGGGTAGATGGTTTCTGCCGGTCCTGCCAGGTAGATTGGAGTCAGGCCGTGAGCTTGGGCGTTTTGTTGCGCCATGGTCACGGCTTTTTTGTCGTATTCGTTGCCCAAGATGAGGCGAGAGCCGGCCAGCACTTGACCTAGCACACCGATACCGCAGTAGAGGTCCACGACGGGGAGGTTCGGGTCGATGAGGTTTTGGGAGGTGACGAGGATTTGTTCCAGGATGGCGGTGTTGGTTTGGAAAAAGCCGGTAGTGGCAAAGGCCCAGATTTTTCCCGCCACTTGTTCCCGGAAGGTGCCGTCGCCGAGAAAGGTGTGGATGGGCGCACCGTAGTGGCCTTGGTAGTCCACAGCGTTGACTTGTTCACAAGTCGTCACGCCCAGTTTAACCAGTGTGTCCAGGTCTGCTTGGGATAGGGGGAGCGGGTCGGGTGTTGCCGTCACCAAAATCACGGCAGCTTCGCCTAGGGTGTTGGTGCGGATCCCCACTTCTCGGAGATGGGGGTCGGTCCAGCCCATGGCTTCGATGCCACGACGAATCCGTTCTCCTTGGGGCGAAAAGATGTGGCAACGGTCCAGGGCACCGAAACGGTGATCCACAGTCCAGAGTCCCAGCCGGCCTTCTTTGGCTAGAAATTGCATATGGTTGCGAAAGCCTTGAGGGTTTGGCACGCAGAGAGATTCTCTGACAGTCTCTTCCACGCCCAGGCGCTGTGCCCGTCCCTTGAGGACTGTTTCTTTGTGGTCGATTTGTGCCCGGTGGTCATAGGCCATGAGGGGGCAACCGCCACAGGTGAGGCCATGGGGACAGGGCGGGTCGATACGGTGGGGAGAGGGAACGGTGATTTCATCCAGCTGGGCTGCGGCCCATGATTTTTTGGTGCGGCTGATGGTGAAGGTGATGTGATCTCCAGGCAATCCTCCGGGCACAAAAACGACGGGACGGCCGTGGATTTTCACCACAGCTCTCCCGTCTGATGTCATGTCGGTGACAAGGCCAGGTCCGCCCTGTTCCCCTTTATTCCATTGTGTCATCGTTGTTTTCATATTATTTTTTCTTTTTTAAGGCAATAAAGTTGTCTCCCACCGTCACTTCGCCTCGTTTATAGAGGTTGCCCGCTGCTCGTTTGAAAGCGCCTTTACTCATGTTGGTGGCTTGCATAATGGCGATGGGCGAGGATTTGTCCCCGATATTGAGGCGCCCCCCGGATTTGATGACGATGCTTAATAAGCGTTTAGCATCGTGGGGCATTTGTTGTTCCATGCGTTTTTGGGGAGAGAGGACGAGTTTGCCGTCCGGCTGAACGTGTTCCACACGCAAGTGCACGGTTTCGCCCACTTCGTAGAGGCGACGCACTTCCCGGCGAGGAATCATGCCGTCATAGGCGTTGTCCACGATGACGAAGTAGCCCAGTTGCGGATGGGAGGAGTAGATGACGCCATCCACCCAGTCGTGGCGCTTGTAGGAAGAGTGGCTCTTCAGGTGGCCCTTGAGCCGCATGGTCGCCGCCAATCGTCCGGACTTATCCACATAGAGATAGGCCATGACACTTTGGCCTTCTTGAAGATGGCCCATGGTCTCCCGTCTCGGCAACAGCACGTCCCGCTCCAGGCCTATGTCTAAAAAGGCTCCGATGGAAGTGACGGCGTTGACTTTCAGGTGAGCGATATCGCCCACTTCGGCATAGGTCTTTTTCGTCGTAGCCAGGTATTCGTTATCATTGCCGCGATAGACAAAGACTTCGACAGAGTCTCCTGGCTTGTGGTTGCCCAATTCTTCCCGAGGCAAGAACACTTGGGTTCCTCCGCTGCCGGGGGTGGTGAGAATGGCCCCTCTTTGATTGACGATTTTGATCGTTAAATGCTGTCGTTTTCCTAATTCGAGCATAAATTGCTCCTTTCTATGTCAAGAACTACGCGTGGAGCCCTTGTTCCCAATGGTTTTCTTTGAGTTGACGGTCAATGGTCGTCAACACCTTCGTCTTATCCAAGGTCCACCGGGGAGCGATGAGCCTATCTTTTCTGCCGTCTCCGGTGAGGCGGTGGATCACCACGTCTTGGGAAAGATAAGTCAGCCCTTTCGCCACGTCATGGGCATAGTCTTCCAAGGTATTCATCGACCAGGGATGTTGGGCATAGGCCCTTGCCAGTGCCGTGCCCTGTTCGATGTAAAGTTGGTGGATCTTGACGCCGAAAAACCCGTTTTGTCCCACATACCGCAGGGATCTAATCCGATCAGCCTCCGTTTCCCCTGGCAGATCAAAGATTAAGTGGGCGATGGGGTTTAATGCCGTCAGTCCCAATTCCTCATAGCCCCGGGCAAAGGCCTCGTGGGTGTAACCGCGACCGATCCACTGCAATGTCCGTTCGTTCACCGTCTGTAGCCCCAGCTCCAACCACACCAGGTGGGTGGAGGTTAGCGACCGCAGGTAAGCTACCTTTTCCCGATCCAGTGCATCCACACGGGTAGCCAGGCTAATGCCATCCACACCGGTGCCGAGAAGGGCTTCGCAGTGGGCTTGCAAGGTCTCCTTTGAGCCATACGTATTGGTGAAGTTTTGGGCGTAAGCCACGGTGAGGTGGCCCTTGCCCCATTTGCGCTCCATGATCTCCCGCATGGAGGCCACTTGTTCCTCCAAGGGCTGCTCAGCCAATGTCCTCTCCCCGGCGCCCCGTTCATTGCAATACAGGCAACCCTTGTACCCCAGGCTGCCATCTCGGTTGGGACAAGTTTGGCCCAGATCCACGGGAATGCGAATCACCCGCCTGCCGTAGGTTTGCCTGGCCCAGGAGTAAAGGTCGGTGTAGCGCTTCATCGCCACTTGATCTCACGATCCAAGGCGCGGAGCCTATTGCCCGGTGTCCGTTTCATGATCATCGGTTCCTTGACCGTCCTGTTCCGTGGTCCCCTCTTGGTCATCCACGCCTTGGCCTTCGCCATCCGGACGACCTTCCGTTTCGCCGCCTTCCGGTTTGGTCAGTGCCGGCAGCGGATTTTCCGGCATATTGGCAATGTCTTTGGGATCCACTAATTCACTGAGCAGCAGTTGGGCATCGTGCCATTGGGGCACGGAATCGTCATGGCGATCCACCGCTCCCATGGTGACCAGGATATATTCTTTGCCTTGCACCTTGGCTAGCGTCGCCCAGCAAAGGCCGGCTTTTTCCGTTGTGCCGGATTTGCCCCCGAGGATTTGGAAGGCCGGGTGACCCGTGGGAGGAATCACTGACAGCACCGTGCTTTCCAGCAACAGGCCATCAGGATGATTGGCGTTTTTGCTGGTCCAGTACATTGGTTTTGTAAAGATTTCGCGGAACGTGGGGTTGGTCAACGCCTTATCCAACAGTAGAGCCAAGTCTTTCGCCGAGGCGTACTGCTGTTCGTCATCCATGCCGATGGGATTGGTAAATAAGGAGTTTTCCATCGGAATTTCCTTAGCCACTTGGTTCATCTCAAAGACGAAGTCTTCCATGCTCCCGGACATCGAAATGGCCGCAGAACCTGCTGCTTCTCCTCCGGAGGAGAGCATGGTACCGTAGAGGAGATCGCCCATGGTGACGTCCTCATCACCATAGAAACCGGCCATCGAGGCGTTTTTTTCCACCATAGACTGGTAAAGCGCCGTATTGACTTTCACTTCTTCATTTAAGTCTGCTCCCAATTCCAACGCAGTATAGACCGTTAAGATTTTGGTTAAGCTGGCCGGTGCCAAGCGTTCATCGCCGTTGATGGTGTAGACCCAGTCTTGGGCTTCTCGATCCCACAGGGCCACCGCTTGGGACTGCAATTTCGTATCGTCAAATTGAGCAAAGGGCACATAGGCTTTTTCATAGATAAAGGATGTATAAAACCCAATGACCAGCAAAATCGCCAGCAAGATGGCGCCCCCTAGTTTCATCATACGCGTCTCGTTCATGTCGACCTCCTTATTTGATTTCCATAATTTCCATGCGGGAAAGGACCAAGTCCACCAATGCCTCTACGTCCAGGTTGGCTTCCTGTCGCAACACTTTCTCCAAGACCGGCTTGGTGATGGGGCGTTTTGGCAAAAATACAGAGCAGGAATCTTCGTAAGGCAAAATCGACACCTCATAGGTTTCGATTTCCCTAGAGCGATCCACAATGTCCACCTTGTCCATGGCTACCAAAGGACGCAGGACCGGTAAGGTGTTGACTTGGTTGATCACCGCCATCGATTCAATGGTCTGGCTGGCCACCTGCCCCAGAGCTTCCCCGGTAATGAGGGCTTGATGGCCCTTTTCATAGGCAATGCGCTCGGCAATGCGCATCATGAAGCGACGGGAAAGAATGGTCATATAATCCGGCTTACAATGGGCCTTGATGGCTTCCTGTATGGGCAATAGATTGATTAAATAGATGGAAAACGGACCCATATAGCGGCTTAGGATTTCACCGATAGACCTGATTTTTTCGATGGAACGTTCTGGCGTAAACGGATAGCTGTGGTAGTGAACCCCGTCTACCGTCATGCCTCGTTTGGCCATCATATAGGCCGCCACCGGAGAGTCGATGCCACCGGAGAGCAGCTGCAGGCCCTTGCCTCCGGTGCCTTGGGGCATGCCCCCTTCACCGTGGAAGCGTTCGATATAGACATAGCCGTGTTGTTTGATATCCACATAGAGGATGAAATCCGGCTGGTGCACATCCACGGCTAGCCCCGGGATCTGGGATAACACATACCCTCCGATACGCCTGGACACTTCCGGCGATTTCAGTGGGAAGTTCTTATCCGCCCTAGTGGTTTCCACCTTAAAGGTCTTGGCCCCCGTCTTTTCGATGTAGGACTTCGCCAACTGCAACCCTTCCCGGGACAGATCTTCCAGCTGAGGCTCTGTACGCACCACAGGGCAGATATAGACCAGCCCAAAGACTTTTTGTAAGCGTTTAATGGCCAGGGCCTCTTTCGACACTTCGATGGGGATATAGATTTTCCCCATTTCTTTATACATCGGGCCAGGCTCCAACTCCTGCAAAGCCCTTTTCATCTGGCGTATTTGCTGGGATTCAAACTGATGGCGATTATGCCCTTTGAGCATAGCCTCTCCCAGGCTAACAGAGATAAAAGTTTCCATTACGATGGATTCACCAACTTTCGATAACGTTTGACTGCACAGGCCAAAGCTTCCGCTGCCCGCACCATATCCTCCGTCGTATGAGACGGGTTAAAGCAAAAACGCAAAGTGCCCTCAACGGCTTCGGGGCTGAGTCCCGCCTGATGAAGCACGCTGTCTTTCTTAGGTGAGTGGGCCGAGCAGGCACTCCCCGTGGAAATGTAAATCCCTTCTTCTTCCAACATATGTAAGATCACTTCCCCGCGAATGGCGGGAAAGGATAGACTCAAGATATAAGGGGAGCTATCCGGCGGCGACTGCACGTAAAAGCCATCAGTTCCCGCTTCCACCGTGGCTAAAAAGGTCTCTCGGCAAGCCCTCACATGCTCCCGCGCCTGATCCATCCAGGTGAGACGTTCTCTTGCCGCCACCCCCATACCGATGATCCCCAAGACATTTTCCGTCCCGGCTCGCAGACCCTTTTCCTGGCCCCCTCCCGGTTGCCAGGGCTGCCACTTGTGCGGCTCGCGAATATACAAGGCACCCACGCCTTTGGGGCCGCCTATCTTGTGACCGCTCACAGCCACCGAATCCACACCCCAGGCTTCCGGACACACCGGCAACTTGCCAAAGGCCTGCACGGCATCCACATGGATGTGTACCCGGGGATAGCGACTTCTCCAAGCCCTGGCTATGGCTTCCACGGGGCGTACGGTCCCCAGCTCATTGTGCACCTGGGTGATCACCAAAAGATCCGGCGTCTCTTCCGGCCAAAAATCAGGGGCTAGGGCAGCGTATCGGTCCACGGGCCACGCCTCCACACGGTGAGCCACGGCTTGGACACCCTTGACCACCGACGGGTGGTCTGTGGTGGTGATCACCGCCGTCTTCTGGCGCCGCAACCCTTGGCGAATCGCCGCAAAGTTGGCCTCCGTGCCACCACCGGTAAAGAAGATCCGACTCGACTCCGTATGCAACAGCTGCGCCACGGCCTCCCGGGCTTTGGCTAAGGCCTTTTCCGCTTCCAACCCTTCTCGGTGCAACGACGAAGGGTTCTTGTAATCCCGTTCAATGGCCGCAATCAGGGCCTCCTTCACAGCCACCGTCATGGGGGCGGTGGAGCAATCATCGAGATACAGTGACGGGGCCTGATCCTCCCGTCCCCTTTCTTGACCTTGACCCATGTGACCTCCCCCTTTCTAGCTCAAATTATACCACAAAAGCCTTTACGCCTCTACCAGAGAATCCCTTGTCTCGCCTAGGGTTCCTTTGATACACTTAAGCCTAAAGGAGGCCTTTTTATGCTAACCAAAACCATCACCTTACCTCAACAATGGTTTCAACAATTTGTCACTATTCTCACCACCGGATTTTCTCCAACGAAACATCGTATCGTTGGACTCGGTATGCTTACCCCTTGCTCCAGCGCTAGTAAATTAGTACTTTATCTGAGTGAAGAGCCGGAAGATGAAAAGCAAGTTCTTTCTTCTTTTTCACAAAATATAGCAGACAATTTGTCAATTATTGGTTATAATGTTAAGCAATATACTCATCCCTTCCTCCAGGAACGCGCCCAAGCTTGGGGACTCCCTTTGCCGGCCGGCCCTTGGAAAGGACTGCGGGAACAAGTGGCCGCACGGCGCAGTCTCGACGACACGCTGGCAGACGAATCCTTGTCCACCGCCTTGGGATGGGCTCACTTCCAACCCGACTCCACCATTCTCCCCGCCGATGTGCCGGAGTTATGGAAGGAGTTTTGCCAATCCGGCGACACCATGATCGCCGATGTGCTGTGGCAGCGCATGGTCGACGACCTGCTGGGGATGCAAGCCTTGGCCGCCGCCTTGGACCGCGTGAAAGGCGAGGAAGGTCTGTCCCTGGCGGGATTTACCTTTTTCCCCACCCAAGCCAAGTTGATCGGCGACCGTCTCTACATCAGTGGCGAAATGGTTCCGTCACTGGAAGGCTACTTCATCGACGACGATCATCAGCTGCAATGCTTCGGCTCGCAGTTTTCCCTACTGATCCAAGGTCAGACCGGGCTTTACGACCGGGACACCCCCTGTGTCTTCGTGGAACTGCCATGGGAAGAAACCTTCCCCCAAAGCGTGTCTTCCCCTGATGCCATCACCTTGCTGTCCCTCGACGGCCAGGTGCAAAAAAATCATCTACGACCTGTGACCAAACAGGCTTTATCTCGTTTTTTCCATACAGATTAACTTTCATGCCAAGACAGCGATACAAGGAGGAATGCATTATGGAGCGACAACACGTCACCGCCAAACAAGGGACCCTGGCCAACCTAGGCCTCTTACTCATGGCCATCATCTGGGGCTTTGGATTTATCGTGACCAAAGACCACATCGACATCGTCACCCCCTGGCAAGTCATGTGCGCCCGGTTCATTACCGGTGGAGTGGGGCTGACCATCATCTTTTTTTCTCGCATCAAACGAGCCTTTGCGAGAATATGGAAACAGGGCCTCTATCTAGGCGTTCTAGTGTTTCTCTCCTACGGACTGCAAACAGTGGGCATCAAATACACCTCTGCCAGCAACAACGCCTTTTTGACCACCCTTTACGTCATCGTCATCCCCTGGCTGGTGTTTTTCACCTCCAAACAACACCCCGGCAACACCATCATCATCTGTAGTCTCGTCACCTTCGTGGGCGTGGGACTCATGAGCCTCAGCGATTCGTTTCACATGAACAAGGGAGACATCATCACGGTCATCAGCTCCATCATCTTCGGTTGGCACCTGCTGCAAGTATCCATCTTCACACGAGATGAAGACCCCATCGCCCTGGCTGCCCTGCAGCTTCTCGTGTGCGCCGTACTCAGCATCATCGCCACCTCGATCTTTGACCCGCCGTTTAACCCGGCCGCCCTCACCATCGGCGCCATCCAAGGCATGATCTACCTCGGCATCGTCAACACACTGCTCACCTTCTTACTCCAATTCGTCTGCCAAAAGTACACCTCCCCCATTAGCGCCTCCTTAATCATGAGCTTGGAAAGCGTCTTTGCCGCTGTTTTCAGCTTCATCTTCTTAGGAGAAAGACTATCTCCACGGGCCATGATCGGAGCCGGCCTCATCTTCGCCTCCATCATCGTCGCCCAACTGCACATTCTGCGGGGAGTCAAAGCCAACGAACACGCCCTACACACCAGAGAATCATAACCAGGCCGCCAAGGCTCTTCTTTGATCAACTATTTTAGCTCACGTAAAAAGGACCGGAATGTTTCCGGTCCTTTGTGTATCTACTTTTAAAAGCTTCGGCCGGCGCCACCGCCGCCGCTGGAGCCTCCACCGCCGGAAAATCCGCCAAAGCCACC
>CAYFMR010000006.1:8721-65552 GCA_964344295.1 uncultured Peptoniphilaceae bacterium
CCACCAGAGGATCCGCCACCGAATCCGCCGAATCCCCCACCATAGGGGTATCTGCTATAGCGTCTTCGCCTACCTCTTGGGCCACGGGGGCCTTGCAAGATGGCTAAAACCACAAAGATCACGAAGATGACGATGGGGAACCAGTTGATGTCCGTGGACTCGTTCAGGGTGTCTGTGTATTTTTGGTAGTCGCCGGTCAGTTCCACGTCGTATTCGGCGATGACCTGAGAGATGACGGCACGAAACACTTCTTGCAGTGCCCGATCGAAGCTTTGGGGGTTGTCTCTATCCACCAAGGGCATAAAGTATTCGTCTAGGATTCGCCCTACTTTGCCGTCGTTTAGCTGTCCCTCCAGTCCGTAGCCGGTCGCGATGAATACGCCGTATTGATCGGTGGTGGGCTCGTAGCCCAGGAGGATCAACACGCCGTTATTGAGCTTTTTGTCACCGATGCCCCATTGGCGAAACAATTCCAGGGCATAGTCTTCTACGGGGTAGCCTTGTAGGTCATTGACCGTGGCTACCACGACTTGGGCTTTGGTCTTGCCTTCTAGCTCAATGTTTGTCTTGAGGATTTCGTCTGCTGTCGACGAAGACAGCACCCCCATCTCGTCATAGACATAAAATTGCGTCGTCGGTGCCGGCAATGTCAAGGCGGCCGCTACCGGGCGGGCCAAGAGCAAGACGGTGAAGACGATCAAGAGCAGTCGATATCCTCGGAAATTGCGTTTCCCGTCTTTCATCATCTCAGCCCATCATGACATCAGAGACGATCCAGCTAAAATCCACCGCGGGTGCTTTTTCTGATCCCGGATCCGCTTCGAAGTAGTCTCTGGTGCTAAATCCTAACATGTTGGCAAAGATTGACGTGGGGAATCGGCGCACCTTGCTGTTAAACGTCTTGACGACATCGTTGTAGTCCTTGCGGGCCACGGCGATACGATTTTCCGTCCCGGCCAGCTCATCTTGCAGTTGGATGAAGTTTTGGTTGGCCTTTAGCTCAGGATAGGCCTCCACCACCACGTTAATGTCTCCAATGGCTTGGGACAGTTGGGCGTTGGCTTCGGAGAGTTCTTGGGGCGTCTGGGCTTCGTTGACGCGCGCTCTGGCTTCGGTAATCTTGGTCAGCGTGTCTTCTTCGTGAGCGGCGTAGCCTTTGACGGTGCTGACCAGGTTCGGGATCAAATCCGCCCGTCTTTGCACCGCAGTTTGCAAGTCGGCATAGGATTGGTTGACATTTTCGTCTAGGGCCACCAGTCCATTATACGAACGCAGCGCAGCTAATGCCAAGACGACAATCACTGCGATAATGATTAACACAGCCTTTCCTGCTTTTCCACTTTTTTTCATCTCATCACTCCTTTTGTTTTCATGCATCAGGTCTCGTGTACCTGTGTCTATTTATTATACCCTATTTCTTTCATTCTGCCCAAGGGAAACGAAAGCCCATGGACGGTTCCATGGCATCCTCTACTCTGGTCTTGGGTGTCATCTTCCATTATAATAGTGAAGGAGATCACAAGTGCTGGAGAGGAGGGTTGGTATGCGATTAAGTGCAGAGCAGGAGCGAGCCATCGCCCACGAGGAAGGGCCGGCTTTGGTGTTGGCTGTACCCGGGTCGGGGAAGACGACGGTTTTATTGCATCGAGCCAAGCGGCTCATAGAGGCAGGCGTCAGGCCCCGTGGAGTGTGGACCCTCAGCTTCAACCGTTCGGCTGTGAAGATGATGCGCGAGCGGTTTTACCGGTTGGCACCGGATATGCCACGCCCCTCGTTTGCTACCATTCACGGCTTGAGTTATCAGGTGATTCGCCGGTATGGGGAGCTTAGACAGCGGCAGGTTCGGGTGTTGGAAGGCGAGCCGGGCGGGACGTTTCGCCTGGCTCGAGAGGTGGCCATGGACCGTCTAGGGGTGCGCCCCAGCGATCGGGATTTAGACGGATTTTTTGCCATTCTGGGCGTGTTGAAAAATCAAGGTCTTCCCCTAGAGTCCTATCAACAGGTGGCAGAGCGTCCCTTTGTGGATTTTCTCGTGTTGGCAGAGGGTTATGAGGAGGCCAAGCGGGCTTTGCGGTTCGTGGATTATGACGATATGGTCCCCATGGCTCTACGCATTTTGCAAGAAGATGCCTATTTGCGCCGCCAGTTTCGCCATAGTATCGACTTTTTGCAAATGGACGAGGGGCAAGACACGTCTCGGATGCAAATGGATTTGGCCCGGTATTTGGTACCCGAGGGCAATCTCTTTGTGGTCGCTGATGACGATCAGAGCATTTACGGTTTTCGCGGTGCCGACTCCCAGGTCTTAGCCGAGTGGCGCGACGCACACGATCAGTTGCAGATGTATTACCTGACGACGAATTTCCGCTCCGGCGCACCCATCTTTTCGGCTGCCGGCGGACTGATTGAGCGTAATTCCCTACGCATGGCCAAGCCCATGCGCACCTTCCAGCGTTCCGGCAAGCCGGTGCGGCTGGTGGAGGTGGAAGACGCCAAGGCCCAAGGGGAGCTTTTGGTTTCTTTGGCTCAAGAGGACAAGCCGGGGCAGCTGGCGGTACTCTATCGCCACCACAGTAGTGCGGCGCTTTTAGTTGAGGCCTTAGAAGCGGCGGACATCCCCTTTGGCATTGAGCCCCTGCATCTTTTTTTGCAGTCTCACTGGCTCGTCGAAGACTTGCAGGCGTTTTACCGCCTGTCCCAAGACATGCGGGATGTCCAGGCACTACAAGCCGTGTTTTATAAGATGAACGGGTATTTATCCCGAGAGCAAATGCGCTGGCTCGCCCAGAAGCCGGTGGCGGATAGCGTGTTTCAGACCCTCTTAGCCTTTCCCGGCTTGCCCGATTACTATCAGCGCCACCTGTGGCGGTTGGAGCGCGCCTTTCGCTTGTTACGCCAATCCTCCCCGGCACGATTTTTGGCGATTTTGGACGAGAGCTTGGGCTATGGCATCTATCGTGCCCGTCGCGGTGTGCAGGAGTCGGTGTCCGCAGGCTCATCCCAACAGGTTTGGCGTCTGTTGGTCACAATGGCCGACCGTGTCAACCGCATGGAAGCCCTTTTCGGCCGGCTCGCCTTTGTCGACCTGCTCTTGGCGGAGTCCAAAGGCGACACCAAGGCGCCTGTGGTCCTCATGTCCGCTCACGGTGCCAAAGGGCTGGAGTTTGAGCGCGTATTTCTGGCCGATGTGGCAGAAGGTTGGTTTCCCGGTATCCAGGCCCACCACCCCGACGGCTTAGAAGAGGAACGGCGACTCTTTTACGTCGCCATGACCCGGGCCAAAGAAGAGCTCGTCATCTGCTATCCTCACGACTTGGGAAAGCAAAGCGTCTTTTTTGATGAGTTGTTGGACGGATGATCCAAAGCTTGAAAAACCCGCAAAAACCCCCGCAACTTAGGCGTTTCGTCTAGTTGCAGGGGTTTCGATCTTTGTCACTCGGCTGATTGGTCAGCTTGCCGTTTTCCATGCCATACGACGAGGCATCACTTAGGATGAAATTGTGGACTATACCCCCATCAGAGAGGCGTCAACCCTTCTTCGATTCCGTTCATATCCCGTTGGCTTTCTACTTTCGTCCCATTTTCTTTATGTTATAATAAGACCATAAGGCGGTGTCATCGATGTCCAAAGGCAAATCAATTTACCAAAGCCCGATTCTCCCCCTCCTCTTGGTGGGGATTTTGTTATGTCTATCCATCACCTCACCTCCCTGGGAGTCTTATCAAAACTGGCGACAATCAGATACCCTTGCCATGGCAGAAAATTTTTCGAAAGACCCCCGTATTCTGTTTCCCCAGTTAAACTATGACGGGCCCCAAGGCAATTACGTGCAGCTGGAATTGCAAATCCTTCCCTATCTCACCTATTTGATTCGACAGTGGACCGGCTCTTCTAGCGTCATCATTCCTCGTCTATTGGCCATCTGCTTTTTCCTCTGCTCCATGGTTTACGTCTATTACCTGGCCCGTGAACTCTATTCGCCTCGGACGGCTTTTTATACCATGCTTCTCTACGGCCTCACACCCTTACACTTAAAGCTGGGGCGAGCCATTATGCCCGAAGCAGTGGTGCTTTGTTTTTTTACCGGCAGTCTGTATTACCTCAAGCGCTTTGAGGACCAAGAACGAGGACGAGACTTACTGCTTTGCGGTCTATTTACGGCCTTGGCCATTTTAGAAAAGACGCCCGCCGTGTTTACCGGGCTATTGATCTTGTCAGTGCTTTGGCGCCTTTATCGCTGGAAGCTCTTGACCAAGCCCATCGTCTATGTTTCCGCCTTGTTGGCCTTGGGACTTCCCGCTCTTTACTTTTATGATGTGGGTCAGCATGCCCAACAAGCCTTTGTGAATAATATTGCCTTACGCCTCATCTTGCCTCGCCTAGGCTCTCTGGCTCACTTCACCGACGGCAACGCCTTTTTGGTCGGCGAGTGGGCGACGAGTTTCGGCTTGATCACTGGGGTGTTGGGTTTGGCAGGGTTGGTGGTGTGCCTTGCTCGTCGCGATCATTTCATGGTGGCCTTGACAATCGCCTATGTGCTGGAGCTTTGGATCATCGTCTATGCCATTCAGTTCGATTATTATTTAATCTTTCAAACGACGGTATGCGTCTTGTTAGCCGGTGCCTTGTTCGAGGTCCTGTCCCAAGGCGGACAGCGGCTATCCTGGCTGCTGGGCCTGCTGGTTCTGGCCCAAGGCGTACTAAGTATCCCCTACTACCGCCAGGCAGTGGCGGTGAACCCCGTCACCGACGCCTCTGTTCACGCCTTGCAGCAAGCTCTTCCTCTGGGAGAACCCATCGCCATTACGGCGACGAACCCTGTCCTGATGAATGCCGTCCATGCCCAAGGCTATCGCGCTGCCATTTACTACCACCCGGAGATCCCCGATGATCCCAAGGGGGAAGTGGACTATATGATAGACCATGGGGTACGTTATTTCGTGGCAGTGAAAGCCCACGACAGCCGCTACGATGAAGCCTATCAATATTACATGGATCAAACCTATCCCATTGTGGAAGATAACATCTATTACACCTTATATGGATTGGAGCCGTAAGCTTATGCGGGACTTGTTCGCCAAATTAAAAGACCATACCTTTATCAAATACCTAAGCGTATCCGCGGGTTCTCTCGTCCTAGATACCGCCATTGTCTATGTTTTATACCTCCTAAGCGGTAAGGAGCTTTTGTGGGCCAATACCGCCGGATTAGTGTCCGGCTTCTTGTTTACATTTTTGCTCAGCCACTTTGTCTTTAATGCCCCCTTGGACTGGAAAGGCTTTGCTATTTATTTGGGCACCTTTTTTCTCGGGATGATTTTGGCCAATGGCATCATCCTCTACTCAAACCAGCTTTTTCTCCCCTCATTGGGACGTAGAAAAGCTTTTCTCGTCGCCAAAGGTCTTTCCATCGTATTGCCATTTTTTATCATGTACGCCATTCGCAAACGCTTGTTTCAGTTAAAGGAGCGCTCATGAACACCCTTTTAGTGATGTTACCTTGCTATAATGAAGAAAAAGACCTAGCTTCCCTGTTGGAGAAGTGGATCGCCCAAAGGGAGCCTCTCCAAGCTCTCGGCTATACCTTAATCGTCAAAGTCATTGACGACAAAAGTACAGATGGGACTTTGGCCATCGCCTTGGACTACCATCAACGCTTTCCCCAAGTCGTCGGCGAGCCTTTGGTTCACGAGGTGAATCAAAACCTCGGCGGCGGGGTGAACACGGCCATTGCCTATGCACTAGAGCACTTAGGTCCGCAGGACCTCCTGTGCATTATGGATGGCGACGATACCCAAGACCCCTGTTTTGCCCCATCCATGGTGGAAGCTGCCCAACACGCCGATGTGGTTATCGCGTCCCGGTATTGCCACAGTTCTCAAGTTAAGGGGGTCCCGCCGTTACGACTTTTTCTCTCCAATGGTGCCCGGTTTTACTATAAACTGGTCCTAGGCGTCCCCGGTGTCGAGGATTACACCTGCGGATATCGCATCTACCACGTCACCGCCTTGCAAGCCGTGGCCGAACGCTACGGCACCAAGCCTTTGGAAAACCGTTCTTTTGCCTGCATGATGGAGCTACTGTATAAACTTCACCGCGTGGGCTGTCGCTTTGCCGAAGTGCCCTTTACCCTGCGCTATGACAACAAACAGGGATCTTCGAAAATGCAAATCTTCAAAACGGTGCGCGACTCCTTTTTCACCGCCATTTCCATTCGCCATAAGGCCTAATACCACCCACTTAATCGAACCGCCAAGACCGCAACCGGTCTAGCGTGACCCAAATGTTTTTACTCCAGTGTGAAAGCGCTGGAGTTTTTCTATGCTTCCCAAGGTCCTCACCCATGGCAGTGTTGTCTAGGGCGGCGACCATGCCGGCACCTCTGCCTACACAGGTCAACCAAACCCCAGATCCACAGCCACACAGCCATGCTCTGGTGATCCATGTTCTCCGTTCTCATGGACCCTTTTCCTATCTGCACACGAACCACCCCTCAATGTCTCCGCTGACCCTTGGATGGTTGTCTTCATTCCGGAAGACCACGTCGATTTTTTTGATGCCTCAAGGTCCTTCATCGCCGTTCATCATCAAAACGAATCGACGCATGCAAAAGGCCGTGACTGTCGTCACGGCCTTTTTGCTGTATTTTTGTCGGCAGAAGATTTGATCCGCTTAGGCCCCAAAGAAGAGTTCCATATCTTCTTCCACTGTTTGGATGGGAGCGAGACCAAAGTTTTTCACCAAGACATCCGCCACGTTGGGACTGAGGAAGGCAGGAAGAGTGGGGCCGAGGTGAATGTGTTTTACACCAAGGGCTAAAAGAGCCAACAGCACGATGACGGCCTTTTGTTCGTACCAAGCGATGTTGTAGATGATGGGCAGATCGTTGATATCTTCCAGGCCAAAGACTTCTTGAAGTTTTAGAGCAATGAGGGCCAAGGAGTAGCTGTCGTTACATTGACCGGCGTCCAAGACACGAGGGATACCGCCAATGTCGCCTAAGGGCAGCTTATTGTACTTGTATTTTGCACAGCCGGCGGTGAGAATGACGGTGTCTTCCGGCAGGGCTTTGGCAAAGTCGGTGTAGTAGTTGCGTGTGCGATGACGTCCGTCGCAACCTGCCATGACCACGAATTTTTGGATAGAGCCGGCGTTCACGGCTTCCACGATTTTGTCCGCCAAGGCAAAGACTTGGGCGTGGGCAAAGCCTCCGGTGAGTTCGCCGTCTTCCAGCGGTTTTGGCGGTTCACAGCGTTTCGCGTGTGCGATGATGGCGGAGAAGTCTTTGGGTTGACCAATGTCACCGGGGATGTGTTTACAGCCGGGATAGCCTGCCGCTCCAGTGGTGTAGATGCGGTCGATATAACTGTCTTTCGGCGGCACGATGCAGTTGGTGGTCATGAGGATCGGGCCTTGAAAGCTTTCAAACTCCTCTTTTTGTTGCCACCAAGCGTTGCCGTAGTTGCCATAGAGGTGGTCGTATTTTTTCAGCGCCGGGTAGTAGTGGGCGGGCAGCATTTCTCCATGGGTATAAATGTCGATGCCTGCGCCCTTACTTTGCTCCAAGAGCATTTCCAGATCTCGCAGGTCGTGGCCGGAGACGAGGATGCCGGGGCGAGATCCGACACCCAGTTTGACTTGGGTGATTTCCGGGTTGCCGTAGCTGGAGGTATTAGCCTTGTCTAAGAGGGCCATCCCTTTCACGCCGGCCTCCCCTGTGGCCAAGGTCAGTGCCACCAAATCCTCTACCGTCAGGCTGTCGTCGGTGAGTTTGGCCAGGGTTTCTTGTAAAAAGATGTCCACGTCTTCATCATCTTGCAAAAGCACATTGGCGTGTTTGGAGTAGGCGGATAATCCCTTTAAGCCATAGGTGATGAGTTCTCGCAAGGAGCGTACGTCTTCATCTGCCGTAGCTCTGACGCCGACAGTTTTCGCTTTTTCATCATAGTCTCCGGACCCGTCCCAAAGGGCTGCTTCGGGAAGGCTGGAGGTGTCATGCAACTCTTTCACAAGGTTTTCTCGCGCTTCTAAGGTCTTATCAACACGCTTTTTAATCGCTTCTACATCAAAGTTGGCGTTGGTAATGGTCGTAAATAAATTTAAGGTAATGAGGTGGTTGATGGATTGATCCACCGACTTTCCTTCTTGTCGCAAGGCCGTAGTGATGGCACTGAGGCCTTTGGACACATAAATGAGCAAGTCTTGCATGCGGGCGACTTCCGGTTTTTTGCCACAGACACCAACTTTTGTACATCCATGGTTTCCGGCGGTTTCTTGGCATTGAAAACAAAACATATCCACAGTCATCATCGACTCCTTTCCCATCTTTCTGATCTCTTCTACTCGCTGTGAGGTGTTCCTAGGCATTTTCACACGGGGGTTGAAAAACCACTGTCAATAGCATTTTAAAATCTTCCTCCGCGTCCACAGCGTGGGGAATTTTCGCCGGCATCACCAAAGATTCTCCGGCGTTCACACGGTGGACGGTATCGCCTACGGTAAAACATCCCACACCTTCTAACACGGTGACGAGGGCATCTCCAGAGGAATCATGGGAGCTGATCCCTTCTCCTTTCGAGAATGCAAACAGCGTGAGTCCGACAGCCTTGTTTTGCACCAAGGTCTTGGAAACCACCTGACCGGGGATGACATCCACTTGATCAGCCAGCATCAGTACTTGATTTTTTTCAATATGTCTCAGCATTGTTGGTTCCTCCTTTGCGTCATATTGAGCGTATGATTTACTTTCTGTCGTCATTGTACTATACTCAAATTAGCAAAGCTGTTGGCATGCCAACAAAAGGAGAAAAGATGAACCATTTTACCACAATTTCTTTTTTAGCCACCACCGAGCTCTTTGCCGGCATCCCTGAACCGGATATTGAGCAACTCTTAACCTGCCTGGGTGCCCGGGAAAGATCTTATCGCAAAGAGGAAATCATCTATGCCATGGGAGAGACCATTGATTCTTTAGGGATTTTGTTAACCGGTGCAGCCGACATCACCACCGATGACTACCTGGGCAACCACTCCATGCTCTCCCTGGTCACCCAAGGCGACATCTTTGGCGAGGTCTATGCCGCCTTGCCCCAGCAACCGTTGATGATCAACATCACCGCACGGGAGGACTGCCGGGTCTTATTTTTGTCCATGCCTAAGATTTCCACGACTTGCATGACTTCCTGCGATTTTCATCACCGCTTAGTTTTAAACCTTTTAGCTCTTTTATCCCGCAAGAACCTGGCGCTTTCCCGCCGCCATCTACACACAGCTCCAAAGAGCATACGGGAACGGCTTTTAGCTTATTTTTCCACCCTTTATCACACCTACGGCTCTCTATGTTTTCAGCTGCCCTATACGCGGCAGGAGCTAGCGGATTACTTAAACGTCAACCGTTCGGCTCTGAGCCACGAGCTGAGCAAGATGCAAGCTGACGGGCTTCTCACTGCCAAAGGTCGACATATCACCTTGCACCAAACCCCTGATGAAGCTTTTCTATGACTGGATTTTTTGCAGCGTATCTATACGCACCAAACCATTTATGATAAACTATCATTATCTATGAAAGGGATCCTTTGGGAGGCGTTTGAGATGGTTTCGTAAGAGTATGTCCGACCGGGCGTGCCGTGTCCGATCCGCGGCTCGATCCGTTTTGTCCGATTTAGTTGATCAGTCCATCAAGGAGTTGATCTTATGAAACGCACAACCATGTGGCTATTGGTGTTACTATTGGTATGTTTGTCTCTGACACCGCTTGTCAGCCAGGCCGCCCCTGCCCCACGTCTTTGGGTGAACGGGTCTTTCGTCACCACGGATGTGGATCCCATCATCGAAAAGGGCCGCACGTTGGTACCCTTGCGGGTCATTACTGAATCCTTAGGCTGCCAAGTGGATTACTACCACGATGACAGTCGCCGGGTGCGCATCACCCTGCCTAAAGCCACCGGCGATGGCTATCCGAAGACGATGGCCTACGATCTATACCCCGGCCAGACTCAAGTTTATGCCCTACTCGTAAGCGATGATAACATTCCAGTCATAGCAGACGGTCCCGTCTTGGACGTACCAATGCGCATTGTCAACGACCGCTCCATGGTACCCCTACGCTTTATCGCCGAGGCCATGGGCAGCCCTGTAAACTGGGATCAAGCCAACCGCGTCGCCATTGTCGGTAAGGGCTATCAATCCCAAGGAGAGGCTCCCGCTCCCAAGCCCATCAGTCCGACGACGAATCCCATTAACCAGGTACCGGCAGGTGTCAGTGCCGCTGACTTAGACGCTGCTCGAAAGGCCGTCGTCGCAGTCAAAGACATGGGCATCTACCCCGGCCTTCCCGACGACTGGGCCTCGTATTTAGATGGCAAGTGGTGGGCAACGGAAGACAACCAACGGTTTTTCGCCTTTCGTAAAAATGGTGACCGCTATGAGTTCCACTACGAAGGCTTCGGCTACAACTGGTCCGACAGTTGGTTTGACGGCGGTCCTATGATGATGGAGGAAGGTGTACTATTTTTGTTCCCCAACGATGAGTTCGGCCAATACACAAACCAAACTCGCCATCCGGATAATGCCATCCCCCGTCCCTCAGTGATCTTTTTTCTGGAACCGCAAATGGGACAACCGCGTATGTTCTTTTATCCCTACAATCAAATTCTCTTCCCCACTGAGCCTCACGTGAGCTAAGGGTGTGGCTACCACATCGCCAACCACTCCATGGATGAGAAACGAGTAAAGCCCCGCCTATGCGGGGCTTTGTTTTACCATTTGCCGTCATAAAAGAACAAGAAAAAGCACCTTGCAAGGTGCTTTTTCTTGTTCTTTGCACGGCTCATCGATCCCGACTAAGCGGGGATTAGGTTTTCCGTGGGTCTTATTTCGATTGCGGTATATAGGCGCTGATTAAACTGGCAAAGCCGGGGATGGGCATGGTTTGCAAATAGACTTTGCCCGGACCGCGTACGACGGTATCAAACAGACCTTCGCCGCCGAAGAGTACGTTTTTCACGCCTTTGATGCGTTCAATTTCCATGGTACACGTTTCGTCCATAGCGGCGACCACGCCGGTATCGCAGACGATTTTTTC
Organism: uncultured Peptoniphilaceae bacterium; assembly: GCA_964344295.1. Classification (GTDB taxonomy): domain Bacteria; phylum Bacillota; class Clostridia; order Tissierellales; family Peptoniphilaceae; genus JAAYFJ01. The sequence continues at coordinate 19,806 of CAYFMR010000006.1, forward strand.
ACCAGGGGCCAGTTCCACTTCGTGGCAGTAACCGTCTACTTCAATGAAGGCCGTACCGGGTCCCGTAATCTTTTGCATGATAAAGCCTTCGCCACCAAAGAAGCCGGAGCCCAGTTTTTGTTGGAAGAAAATGGACAGTTCAACGTCTTCTGTGGCACAGAGAAAGGCCGTCTTTTGGGCGACAATGCTTTGGCCCGGCGCCAGTTCAAACGCCATGATGCTGCCGGGAAATGACGAAGTAAAGCTCACTTCAGCAGCAGTTTGCGCCGTGTACCTTGTCAAGAACATGGATTCACCGGATAGCAAGCGTCCAAACATCTTCTTGGCTCCGCCACCGGAGCTCTGTTCCGTCAGCACCTCGCCTTTTGCCCAGGTTCTGCCTCCTGCTTCGGAAATCATCGTTTCGCCCGGTTCCAACTGGATTCGCACGACCGGCAGTTGTCCGCCATCAATTTTGTAACGCTTGTTTGACCTCCTTATTGGTTATTTTCGATTTGCTTGCCGTCTATCATCTTAAGTATACAACAGATTTGATTCTATGTTATTTACTTTTATCTGACGTTTGATATGACTTGAGTCCAAAAGAAAGCAGAGGGGTCATTTTTTCCGTGTTGGCAGCGTGCCTATCCAGCAGTTCAAAAAATCATCTTCTAGGTTGCAGCTCCGTCTAGCGACACAGGACAAGGGCTTCCACATTTTTGGCGCCTCCTTCTAAGAGCACTTGGGCGCAAGCGTCCACAGTGGATCCCGTGGTCAAGATGTCGTCAATTAAGAGCACGGAGACCGGTGGCAGGGGACGTTTCAGGGCAAAGGCCGCTTCCAGGTTGATGGCCCGCTCCTCGGCGGTGAGTCCCACCTGGTCTTTGGTGTCGATGCGTTTGACCAGCGCATCGTCCAGTGGGAGCCGTGTGGCTTCGGCCACGGCTTTGGCCAAGACTTCACTTTGATTAAATCCCCGCTGGCGCAGCCGCTTGGGATGCAGGGGCACGGGCATGACCACAAAGTCCTGCCGATAAAGTCCTAGCGTCATGGCCGCATCGGCTAACATGGCTCCGAAGCTTCGCCCGAAATGGCGTTCGCGGCCAAACTTCCATCGCTGGACCCATTGGCGCAGGGGATCCCGGTAGGTGGCGGCGACGTAGACGTTTTTTGCTCTCGTGCGGTGGATGACGGGGGCGGGGTCATAGTCCACCAGGCTTCGGCATGTGGGGCAAAGATTCCACATCAAGGGTTGCTCTTCTCGACAACCGGCGCATCTTCCTCTCATGGTATCACCACATTTTCGTATTCATGGATTTTTTCTTGCAATAAGGTGTAGCGAGGGCTTACATGAGCGTTTTCCACCATTTTTTGTAAAGCACCGCGATATCCCACCAGGACCACCAGTTTTTTCGCCCGGGTAAGGCCGGTGTAGAGCAGGTTTCTCGTCATCAATAACGGCGGTCCGTAGGCAATGGGCATGACCACCACGGGAAATTCACTGCCCTGGCTCTTATGAATGGTGGTAGCATAGGCTAGGGTGATTTCGTCCTTTTCTTGAAAGTCGTAGTCCACATATCTGCCATCATCCATGAGGATCTTCATCGTTTCCCCCTCCACATCCATGGCCACAATGGTGCCCAGGTCGCCGTTAAAGACGCCGGCACCCTCCGTCTCTCCATGCAAAATCGCATCCGGTGTCGTCCATTCTTTCTGGTAATTATTTTTAAGAGCCATGACCTTGTCTCCCACCCGGAAAGTGCGATCCCCTAAGCTGGTGTAGGCAACGCCTTCCCGTGGCGGGTTGAGGGCCTGCTGTAAAAGTTGATTGAGCCGATTCACCCCAGCTTCGGTCTTGCGCATGGGGCTTAAGACCTGGATGTCTTGGATGGGGTCCACCCCGTAGTAAGCCGGTAACCGCCGCTGCACCAGATCCACCACCGTGTGAACCAGGGCTTCTTGGTCTTTGGCCTCCAGGAAAAAGTAGTCGCCATCAAAGGAACCTTCCAAGGGCATTTCTCCTGCGTTAATGCGGTGCGCGTTGGAGACGATCAAACTCTCTTCTGCCTGGCGAAAGATGTGTTTGAGCCGCTTATGGGGAATGGCTTCACTGGCTAAAATATCTTGCAAGACCAGTCCCGCTCCCACCGAGGGCAGCTGGTCTACGTCCCCTACCAGCACCAGCCGAGTGCCGGGACGCAACGCCTTTAAGAGGGAGTCCATCAGCAGGATGTCCAGCATGGAGGCCTCATCCACGATGATGAGGTCCGCTTCCAGGGGATTGCCCTCATCCCTGGCAAAGTTCATTTGGGCACCTGAAGGGGCATATTCCAGCAGGCGGTGGACCGTCGATGCCGGATGGCCCGTGGCTTCTGTCATCCGCTTAGCCGCCCGGCCCGTAGGCGCTGCCAAGACCACGGCCAGGTCCAGTCGATGAGCCAGGTCCAACACCGCCTTGAGGGTGGTGGTTTTTCCCGTTCCCGGCCCTCCGGTGATGACGTAAATGCCATGGCTATAGCATTCCAAGATGCATTCCCGTTGTTCCGGTGCAAAGCTGATGTCCTGGGTTTCTTCGATTTCCGCCAGGGCATCTTCCAAGGCAATCCACGGTTCTTTTAACGCCATGCGACTGAGTTCCACCAACTTTTTGGCTACCCGGTTTTCTGCCTGGTGGTAGACGGATGGGAAGCAGCAGAGGGTGTCTCCGTGTTTTTTGATGGAGATCCGCTCGTCAAAACGAAACTCGTCAAAAACGGCTTCCAATTCTTCCACGGGTACATCCAAGAGCTCCGCCCCGGCGTGCATCCACTCTTCTTTGGGCAAGTAACAGTGTCCATCCCGTTCGACCGCCTGGTACAGGGCATAGTGTAGCCCGGCGCGATATCGCTTGGGACTTTTCGGATCCACGCCCATGCCCTTTGCAATCTCGTCTGCCGTCTTAAATCCGATGCGGGGCACGTCCTCTGCCATGCGGTAGGGATTTTCCTGTAAAATGGCCACGGTTTCGTCTCCATAGTAGCGATAGAGCCGAGTCGCCATGGACGTGGCGATGCCCCACCCGTTTAAGGTCATCAACACCCGGCGCAGGCGATGGTGTTCTGCCAAGGCCTCTTCGATTTTCACATAGGTTTTTTCTCCGATGCCACGCACCTCTTTTAAGCGATGGGGCGCAGTTTCCAGCACCTCTAAGGTGTCTTCCCCAAAAGCCTGGACAATGCGTTTGGCCATGGTGGCACCGATGCCGGGAATCAGGCCGGAAGCCAGGTAAGCCTCCACCCCTTCTTTGCTGGTGGGCAAAATCTGCTCCATGTGAGAGAACTGAAACTGCTCTCCGTAGGCGTGGTGAAACCCCCACTCCCCTTCCAAGCGCACCTCTTCGCCCACTTGGATTTGCATGGTGTAGCCCACGGCGGTAAAATCGTCTTCTTCCGCCTCCACAACCAGGACAGAAAACCCGTTATAGGTATTGTGATAGGTAATGCGCTGCACGATTCCTTGTATGATCATCCCATCTCCTCCTGCAAGTCATCATATCATAAATGGCGGTTTTACGACAAAAAATCGAGGAGCTCAAAAACTCCTCGATCCATGTCACGCTTAAATGTTATCTCCGCCTAGTATTCCACATTCACTTGTACCCATGCATCTGGGCCATGCACCTCCAGCGATCCGGCCCGCCCTGTCAGCTCGTAGGGAGATGGCCGTTGCTTGCCATCAATGGAGATTTCGCGACCCACGATTTTGCAGTTGAGCCCATTCCATACTTTCTCGGGCACGGTGAGAAAGACATCGTCGTCTGTCACCCTCAAGTCATTCTTGCCTTTGATTTTCCCAAGGTTCAAGACCATCCCGCCATCCACATCGATGCTGACGTCTTCCATGGCTGCCAGTGTTCCCCCAAATTCTCCATCCACTACCTGCAGATTCACATCGGCCAATTCCACATCGCCCCAGCTGACATCTCCATCTTGCACGGTCATGCTGGTACCGGTGATGGTTTGATCACTGGCGATCATGTCGCCATCGTGTAGTTCTATCACCAAATTCTGCAGCGCTGTATCATGAGAGATCATGTCGCCATCCCAAAGGGTCAGTTCGCCGTCTTTCAATGCGCCTCCGCTTAGCACAGCATCGCCGTCTGTCAAATAGATCGTGGTCTTTTCCACCACCAGGTCCTCTAGGACAAAGGCCCCGTCATCAGATCGCAATTGCAAGGTTGGTAGCGCTGCCGCATCTAAGCCTATAAGCACGTGCCAGGTTTCGTCGTCACCGAGGCGACGAGCAGCTGGGCCACTGCGTACCTGCAAGGTCCCATCCTCCTCTGTCACTTCCCACAGTGGTGGATAGGCCTCGTAAGCCACAAAACTGGGTTCACCGTTTTCCAGCTTCACCAAGCGCACATCACTGTTGGTCACGTCTATATGCACTGTTTTGATAGCACCTAGTTTTTGGCTGGTAATGCTTACCTCGCGGTCCGATCGCACTCCTTCGGCAAACCATCTTTGCCAATCCGAGAACCGTTTTTCCAGTTGCGTCCATTCCTGTTCGTCAAAGTCCCCCTCCCATTGGAAGGCGACTTCGCTGCGTTGGCCTCGTATCGGCAGTCCTTGGTGCCAATCCCAGTCCTCCAGGTCCTCGATCTCCCAGGAAACTTCGCGAGACGAGCGAAAATGACCATCTCGGTCCCAGTAAAAGGATGTATCCGCCCCGGTGACAATGGAGACCACAATGGTCACAATGCCGATGATGACTAAAAAGATTCCTGCTTTAACCCATTTATTCATGGCGTGCCTCCTTCTTTTCCCTCGTGCGTTTACGAATGGCGTTGGCGATCACTTTGATTAACCACGCGATAAAGGCCACCCATAGGATCAAGAGACCAATGCCCAGGACGATGATGCCCAGGAGAAAGAAGATTGTCGGCGCAGTCAGCAGGACTCCTTTCACTAGGATGACTAACGGCGCCACCACCATGGCACCCATGCCAATGATCAGGCCACCCACTAGGGCGATGACGCCCACAGCCAAGCCCAACACTGCGAGGATCAGATGGATGCCCACCGGAATGGCCAGCACCGCCAAGAGGATGATTCCCCAGTTTTCTTTCACCCGCTGCCAAAATCCCTTGGATGCCTGAGGCTTTTTCTCATCACCGGGATATGTCTTGTTAACATCCACATCGGCTAAGATCTCCAGTGCCACCCGCTTGGGATTGCCAAAGCTTTCCGGCACCATATCGTGGCGTCCGATGCCCGCCTCTTCAAAGAGTTCGTGGTAATAGACCCGCACTTCTTCCAGCTCATCGGCGGGAATATGGGATAGATAACGGTATAATGTCTGCATGTATTGTTCTCTAGTCATGGGCCTCACCTCCTAACAGCTCATCTATGCGCTTTTCAAAATCTTTCCAAGCGTCCTTGTACGCATCCAAGGCTGCCTCACCTTCGACGGTCATGGAATAGTACCGTCGGTTACGCCCATCTGTGGGACGGTCATAGGTGGTCAGCTTGCCGTCTTTTTGCAACCGTCGAAGCACCGGATACAAGGTGGACTCAGACAAGTCTAAGACTTCTGCCAATTTTTGATTGAGCTCATAGCCATAAGTATCGCCGCGGTGAATCACCGCCAAAACACAAAAATCCAGCCAAGGGCCCGCTACGGGTAAACGCATCGGCTCATGCTCCTTTCTGTTATGATATAATTTCCTTAGCTGTATTATATGTCGTATAGTATTATCTGTCAACACCTATCTTTTGAGCATAAAAAATTCCCTCAGCACATGCTGAGGGAATTTTGACGATTAGGAAAGAGCTTTCTTTAACGCGTCTACCTTATCTAGGCGTTCCCAGGGAAGGTCCAGATCATTTCTGCCGAAGTGGCCATAGGCGGCGACTTGGCGGTATTGCGGTTTATTCAAGTGCAATTGGTCAATCAAAGCAGCAGGGCGCAGGTCAAAGTTTTCTTTGACTAAGGCTTCGATGGCTTCATCAGAAAGTTTGCTTGTACCGAAGGTGTCCACATAGATTGATAGCGGATGAGCAATCCCGATGGCATAGCTTAAGCCCACTTCACATTTGTCGCAAATGCCGGCTGCCACTAAGTTTTTAGCCACGTAACGAGCGCCATAGGCTGCAGAGCGGTCAACTTTTGTGGGATCCTTTCCGGAGAAAGCACCGCCGCCGTGACGAGCATAGCCACCGTAAGTGTCTACGATGATCTTACGACCCGTAAGGCCTGAGTCAGCGACAGGGCCACCAATGACGAAGCGACCTGTGGGGTTGATGAAGTATTTTGTGTCTTCGTCAATCATGTCTGAGGCCACAACGGGTTTGATGACGTGTTCAATGATATCGCGACGAATGGTTTCCAAGCTTACGTCAGGATCGTGTTGGGCGGAGACGACAATATTTTCCAGGCGTACCGGCTTTTCGTCTTGGTATTCCACAGTGACTTGGGTCTTGCCATCGGGACGCAAGTACGGCAAGGTGCCATCTTTGCGCACTTGGGTGAGACGACGAGCCAGTTTATGAGCCAAGGCAATGGGCAGGGGCATGAATTCTTCCGTTTCATTGCAGGCAAAGCCGAACATGATCCCTTGATCTCCGGCACCGATGGTTTCATAGACGTCTTCCTCTTGGGTTAATTCCACGCCCATGGAGATGTCGCCGGATTGTTCTTCAATGGCGGATAGTACAGCAACAGCGTTGCCGTCAAAGCCGTATTCCGGATGATCATAGCCGATGTCTTTGATGATTTGACGCGCTAGTTTGGGGATGTCCACGTAGCAATTAGTGGAAATTTCTCCCGTGATGACGACCATGCCTGTAGAAGCCATGGTTTCACAAGCCACACGGGCGTTTTCATCCTGGGCCAAAATGGCGTCTAAAATGCCATCAGAAATTTGGTCACAAATTTTATCCGGATGGCCTTCTGTGACGGATTCTGAGGTAAACAGATACTTCTTCATCTATATCTCCTTTCGTTTCATTAAGAGTTTTACGACAATGCATAAAAAATGGCCTCTAAAAGAAGGCCATGTCCATGTCTCATCTTTCAGATCGCTCTGTAGGATTTAGCACCAAATCGAGTAAGGTTGCCGGGCTTCATCGGGCCTATTCCCTCCGCCACTCTTAATGAGGTATTCACTTATGCGTTTTATTATAGCACTCTCTTTCACCCATTGCAAATGAAATCCAGACGGCTGTCGTTTCCCTACACGTCCCCTTTTTCCTGCAAAAGATCCGTGTCGGTCCAGCGGTCACTTTTATAAAAATACACGGAAACCACCATCCCCACCGTCCAACCGATAGGCCAAGAGAGCCAAATGCCCAAGGGGCCCAGATGAAAGCTGCGAGCCAGGATAAAGGACAGGATCACCCGCAGGATCAAATCGGATAGGGTGGAGATCATAAAGAGGCGCATGGCCCCAGCTCCGCGCATGACCCCGTCCGGGATGAGTTTGAACATGACCACAAAGTAAAACGGTGTGATCACCCGCAAGAATCGCACCCCTTCTGCCACCACTGCCGGATCCTTATCCCCTTTGGGCAAAAAACTACCTACGGCATAGGGCGCACCCACACCTAGGAGCAGAAAAAAAACCAGCGACACGATGCTCGCCATCATCAGTGCCGAACGTGTCCCCTCTTTGATGCGTTCGATATTGCCCGCTCCTTTGTTTTGAGCTGCAAAGGCACTCATGCCATTGGCCACTGTCGTCAAGGTCATGATGGAAAACGTGTTTAACTTCACTGCCGCCCCGTAAGCTGCCATGACCACGGCCCCAAAGGAGTTGACCAGCCCCTGGATGAGGAGGTTGCCCACGGAAATGAAGGACTGTTGCAAAATCGAAGGCACAGCCACAGTGCCGATACGCCACAGCGTGGCTGAGCTAAACCACTCACCCTTTCCGGCTCCCAAGCGACGAAGCCTTCTTGCCAAGGTCCACACAGCTAACATCGCTGCCACCCCCTGGCAGATGAATGTGGCCCAAGCTGCACCGGCCACGCCCATGGCCAGGCCTTTCACGAAGTAAATATCTAGGAAAATATTAGACACTGAAGAGCCGATGAGAAAGTAAAGGGGCGTCTTAGAATCGCCCAGGGCGGTGAAGATGCCGTTGGCAATTTGGTAGAGAAACAAAAAGAGCAGGCCATAAATGGTCACCTGCAAATAAAGTAGGCCTTCCTCCATAATCTCCGCCGGCGTTTGTAGCCATACCATGGTTTGGTGCGACAGGAGATAACCCACCACTGATAGGACAAGGCTTACGACAACCATACTGATCACCGCTGTGGATGCGGCGGTTTTTACACGGCGAATATGACCGGCCCCAAAATACTGGGAGATGACCACCGAGGAGCCGATTTGAAACCCCGTGGCGATGGAGAGAAAAATCATGAGTACGGGATACGAAGTGGCCACTGCCGCTAAGGCGTTGTTGCCCACAAAGCGACCTACAATGACAGAGTCTGCCATATTATACAGTTGTTGAAACACCATGCTAAGCACTAGTGGCGTGGTAAAATGCCATAATGCCGTCGTCGTGTTGCCCTGGGTTAAATCTTTCATCTTGTTCCTTCCTTCTCTTTTGAGATACTCTTATTTTACCAAAGATTGATTTTTTCCATAAGGGGTAGATATAACATATTATGTAGAATGAAAGGAGAGATGACATGAAAGATACGATAAACGTTGGTATGACTCATCAAACCACGCAAAAAGTGGAGTTTAAACATACGGCAGCAGCCATGGGTAACGAAGGCGTTGAGGTATATTCCACTCCCCATATGTTGGAGCTGATGGAGCTGACTTGTAAAGAGCTAATGGATCCCTACCTGGATGAAGGCGAAGGTTCCGTGGGCATGAGTGTGGACTTAAAACACCTAGGCGCCACCCCTATCGGCATGACTGTCACCTGTGATGCAGAGCTCATCGCCGTGGAGGGCAAGAAACTTTCCTTTAAGCTCACTTGCCGCGATGATGCTGAAAAAGTCGGCGAAGCCGTGCACCACCGCTTCGTCATCGACATGAAGCCCTTTTTAGAGAATGTGGCCAAGAAAAAAGCCAAATTCGAAGCACAATAGGCACGCTGTACATGACATAAAAAAACCATCCTTCTTTAATGAAGGATGGTTTTCTTTTATTTCAGAAGACTGCCTGCAATGACGATTTTTTGTACTTGTGAGGTCCCTTCGTAAAGCGAGGTGACACGCACGTCACGATAAATGCGTTCAATGGGATAGTCTTTGATGTAGCCATAGCCACCATGGATTTGCAAGGCGTCACTAGCAATTCTTTCCGCACATTCCGCTGCATAGAGCTTCGCCATGGACGCTTCCTTATCGGCTTGTTTGCCTTGGTCCATCAGCAGCGCAGCGTTATAGGTTAATAGCCTTGCTGCATTTAGACGCGTTTCCATGTCTGCCAGCATCCATTGAAGTCCTTGAAATTTGGCAATGGGGCGACCAAACTGTTGTCGTTGTTTGGCATAGGTGATGGCTTCATCCATCGCACCTTGCGCTAGGCCCACGGCTTGTGCAGCAATACCCAAGCGCCCAACGCTTAAGGTTTTCATAGCGGTGACGAATCCTTGGTTGAGGCGACCGAGCATGGCTGATTTCGGAACGCGTACATTTTCTAAGATCACGTCAGAAGTCGGGCATCCGATCATACCCATCTTATCTTCCGGCTTTCCTAGGGAAAGTCCCGGTGTATCGCGGTCCACAACAAAACTGGTAATGCCTTTGGGTCCCTTGGATGCGTCGGTTTTGGCAAACACGATATAGGCATCGGCAATCGGGGCGCCGGTAATAAAGGTCTTGCGACCGTTTAAGATGTAGTCATCACCATCTTCCACTGCTGTGGTCTGTAAGGAGCTCACGTCAGATCCCGCACCAGGTTCTGTCAGAGCAAAAGCTAAAAAACTCTTTCCTTCCACAAGTGGACGAAGATACTTCTCTTTTTGTTCCTCTGTACCGACTAGTAAAAATGGCGCTCCTACCAATGAGTTGGGAGAGGAGATGTAGATGGTAGCCACGGCACATTTACGGGCCATCTCTTCCATGCAGATGACGTAGCTTCGGTGATCACCGCCTGCGCCGCCGTATTCTACCGGCGTCTTAATGCCGTAGAATCCACTTTTTGCCATTTTATCAAGAACAGACTGGGGAAATTCCCCAGTCTTGTCCACTTCGTCAGCAATGGGAGCTAATTCTTGTTCAGCAAATTTGCGCGCCAATCGACGCACCATTTCATGCTCTTTCGTAAAAATCATGAATTCCCCCTTGCATATTGTGCTGATGTATTAGAGTACGTCAGTGAATGTTTGGATATAGGTTCTCGCTTGTTCCAAGTTGCGAATTTGTTGGTCGATTTCCACGATAATGTGGGGTACGCCAGCAGCTTCAAAGTCTTGTTTCATGCGAGGATAATCAAACTCTTCGGGGTCACAGAACTTGGTCAAGAAGTAGATGATACCATCAGCTTTGCGTTCTTTGACTAAGTCTAAGCAGATTTGGCCACGAATACGTTTTTCGTCCAATAAGGTGGAGCATTCGCGATCGCAGAATTGTTGGCCAAGTCTTTCCATGGGAGTGCCACCGGTTGCCGGTACGGGATGACGGTATTGACGGCTTTCGAAAGCAATGTCGTCACCTACAACAGCAACGTTTAGGTCTACCAAGATTTGGTTCAGGTTTTTGGAGTCTGCGATGATACCGGTCGTGACAACGCGTTTGCCGTCAAACGGTTTCGGATCAGCTTTGCGAATTTCTGCCATCAGTTCGTTCACTTTAGCAGTGTGTTCTTTGACGTCCATGAAGTAAGCGGATTTGTAAACGTACATACGGTTCATGGCATTGATTTCTGCCGGGTATTCAGCACATAGTTTGCCAAATTCCATCATGGCTTTATTGTGAGCATCAAAGATTTCGATAGCTGCTTCCAGCTCTTCATCAGTGATTTTGTGAGCAGCGATTTCTTCTAATTGTTCTTTTAAGATGTTGTATTGGCTAATGATGAAGGTCTTACCTGCGGGGATGCGACGAGTTTGGGGAACGGTAAGGGGTAGGAATTTAACGTCTTTAACAGCCAATTTGAAGTTTTGACCCATAACTTTTAAGGAGTCACAGTAGTTGGGGATGATCATCGCGTCAAGGATGTCATAGTTTCCTACAAGACCTTCGTCCAAAATGGTTTGCATAATGGAGCAGATAAAAGCGGGGAAGTAGCGTTTAGCTTCAGAAACTTCCTTTTCTGCGCCCCATACGCCGATGGGTAGCATGCCTGCAGCATAAACTAATTCTTTCGGAGTGTACAGGGGCACACAGCCTACTGCTTTTTTACCGGTTTTTTCGATAAGCTCTTTAACAGCTTTGCCGGGATGTTCGGCAACTTTACCGAATTCTTGGAATAGTGCTTCTACATTACTCATTTTTGGCCTCCTTGTTAGCTGTCATTACTTCATTTAGACCTTGGATACGGGTATCATATTGTGCTTTAGAGAAGTTTCTCGGGTCAGCTTGGTCACCGTCGAAGGAAACGATGGGGATACCAGTTTCTTCTGCCAGACGACGAGACATTTCATAGGTAGTACCGGACCATAATTTACAGCTACGGTTAACGTGGAAAACAGCACCGTCAGTGTTGGTGTCGCGGATAGCGCGTACACGCATGTCAAGAGCACGTTCGAAGCTGACAACGTTTACAGTAGAGCTGTAAGCGCGCATCATGTCATCTAGGTCTTCGTAGAATACACCGAAAGCTTCAGCGTAAACAGTAGCGGTAACGTTCATGCCGTATTGGCTTAACGTTTCCAGTTTATGACGTAGGTACGGCCAGCAAGCGATACCTTCGAACATAACGCGGTGTTTTTCTTCGCCACGGTAAGTGGATTTACCTAAACGTACGTTTTCTTCGTATTCGTCGCCAAGCATTTTGAAAGCGTCGACAGCTTCTTGAGTACCACGAGCACATACAGCTACTGCCATGTGGTTGAACAGGTCAAAACCACTTAGCGGAGAAGGAATGTACTTGGAGTAGGAAGCAGCACGCAACCAGTTTTTGGAACTTTCTTGAGAAATTTTCATGACTTCTTCAAATTTCTTTTCGTCCCATTTTTTACCGGTGATTTCTTCTAATTGTTCGACAGCATGGTAGAATTGGCCCTTCATGTAGTCAACACGGTCTTGGGAAACTTCAAAGTCAGTGTTGAAGGGGATATCCATCATGATTAGAGGAATGTCAAGGGTTACGGCAATGTGCTCGTACCATTTGATCATTTCGTTACAGATGTTGTTACAGCAAAGCAGGAAGTCCGGCATTGGCATGTTGATTTGTTCACAGTATTCTCTGTCCATGAATGCCAAGTTAACGCGTGCATAAGCACAAACGTCGTTAGAAAATCCCATACCTTCTGCGTGTTCACAGAAATCTTGGCCGCCACCTTTAGCTGCTACAGCTGCTGCGTGGTTTTCAGGATAAACAACTTTTAATCCTAAAGTGGTGGGGATTTCTTGCGGGAAAATAGAGGAACTCCAGCCTACCATTTCGCCGGCTTCTTTGGCCGCAAAGGCGTCCGCATAAGCTTTAGCAGCGATGTCCGCTAAAAGGTGTTTCGCCTTTTTGGGTTTTTGTTCTTGAGTTTTTACTACTTTTTCTTCACTCATGTTTGTTAAATCTCCTTTCTTATACTAAGCCGTATGGTCTTAGTTTTGTTTGCCTAGGAGGATTTCTTTCTCCTCTGCCATCTTATGAATTTCATCTTCGCTGTAGCCCAGTTCTTTTAATACCTCTTTGGTGTCGCCGCCAAGTTGAGAGCTTTGTTTGTAATCGGGCAGACCCATTTCTTCGTAAGTAAACGGTAAGCGAACCAGGGCTTTCTTTTCCCCGTTGGGATAATTCATTTCGTAGAAGTAGTCATTAGCCCAAGCTTGCTCGTCTTTTAGAAGGTCTTCCCAAAGCTGTGCCGTGGCGAATGGAATGTCGTTTTCGCGGAAAATTACTTCCCATTCGTTCTTGGTTTTATTCACCATAGCTTCAGCGATGATATCGTAAACTTCAGCGCCTTTATTGCCCAAGTTCTTCATGGTGTTATAGCGCTCATCTCCCACCAAGTCTTCTCTTCCGATGCAGGTCATAAACTTGTCATAGAAGGGGTCGTAGGGAGGCATACAAATTTGGATAAAGTAGTCGTCACTGGTTCTATGAGCAGAGATCAACGGGTTCATGTTGTTGCGAGCATTCATGGGGTAGGGGTTGCCGTGATCCGGGTATTGTGCTGCTTGTAACATGATACCGATGGTGTACATAGCGGATTGGAATAATCCCACTGTCACTTTTTCCCCTTCGCCAGTCATCTTGGCTTTGTAAAGGGCTGCCATCGTACCTGCTGCTAAGAACATACCTGCTTGGTGGTCGCCTAGACCCGGAATCGGGTTCATGGGGCTAGTACCTTTTTCATATAGGGTACCTAAGATACCGCCACGGGCGAAAAATGCCGTATAGTCAAAGCCGGGTAGGTTGGCATCGGGGCCTTTTTCACCATAGCCTGCGATCATGGCATAGACCAATGCGGGATATTTTTGCTTCAACGTTTCATAGTCAAATCCTGCTCGCTCTAATGCACCAGGACGCCAGTTCGTCAATAAAATGTCCGCGTCATCTAATAATTTAAAGAAAGCTTCACGGCCCTTATCGGAACGCAAGTTTAACACGACACATTTTTTATTGGCGTTTTCCAAGTCAAATGTCAAGTTAGCCTCTTGGGATAGCGGACGTCCTTCGGTGGGTGCTGTATAACGTAGCGGGTCACCAGCCGGGGTCTCAATTTTGATCACTTCTGCACCGGCGTCTGCAAAGAATCTTCCGCATGCAGGAGCGGCGATAAAGTTCGCTAACTCGATCACCTTGACACCGGCTAATAATTTCTTATTTGTACTCAAAATAAATACCTCCTTCGTAGGTTATAGCCGACTTTTCTATTTAGCTTGATTTCATTATATCACATTTTTAACAATATAGTTAAAAATAAACCAAAAAAATCAATAATTGTGTATGGCTAACGCCGTAGGCCCCTTTCAAAAACCCTAGTAATCTGTGATTCTCACCCATGGCTTGCCCGATAAAATTTTTCTTATTTTCTACGATTTTTTCTTATTCTGTGACGTTTCAATCCCCATAGCGGTGCTTTGTTTGGTTATTCGGCAGTTCTTTGGATAAAATGCCTGGGCGCGGGTATAAAAATTTAACCAGGCATGACTCTATGCACCATGCCAGCCCTTATATCCATTATACCACTTATTGCACTTTGCCATAGACATAGAAAGGAGCCTGTCATGAAACGACAACCCCTATTACAACTGACCGCTTTTGCCCTCGTCTTGGTGATCACTGCCACAGCCTGGGCCCTACCTGCCAAGACGCAATGGCTCGCCTCCCAAGGCATCATCTCCGGACGCCGTACGGGCCAAGGCATTGATTACGCCTTGAACAGTCCTTTACGACGGGATGAGGCCACGAAGCTCTTGGTCAATTACACAGGCGAAGGCGGTCGCGCTCGCGCTCGTCAGTTAGACTCTCCTCCTTTTACTGATATTGCCGTGACCAACTGGGCTGCAGGTTATGCCGACGTGGCCAAGCACTTGGGGCTTTTGACCGGCTATCCCGACGGCTCCTTCCAGCCGGGGAACTCTGTCACTTATGCCGAATTTTCCAGCATGTTGGTGCGGTTGGATCGTCGCTGGAAGGCCGCCGTTCCCCCTAACATCATCTGGCCCGATACCTATTTGGAGCGAGCTGCCCAATACGGCATTTTAAATGACATTAGCTTTTCGAATGCCAACAGCCCCGTCTTGCGGGAAGACGCTTTTGCCATGCTCTATAACGCCATTCACGCCCAAGAATATGTCATTTACCTCACTTTTGACGATCAAAATCCCCTGTCGCCACAGCAGCAAACCTATGAACTCAATCTTGGTTCCGCTTTGGGTTCGCGGTTCCCGCTAAATCCCACGGTCTCTCAAACGGAAGAGGAGTTTGTGGGCTGGAACACCGCTGCTGACGGCAGCGGCAGCTGGGTCAATCGAGACACCACCTTTAACGCTTCTCAAACCATCTATGGTATCTGGCAAACCCACGGCATAGCCATTCAGTACGTCGAACGACTAGACCCCATCACGCTAGGACGCTCTGATACCATCACTGCCGACGAAGTGGGGCTGCCTACCTACATCACCCTTTATCTTTCTGACCATCGTCCCATGACCATCCCCATCACCTGGGATCGCACCTCTTTGGATCCGCGTACGCCAGGTCGGTATGTCCTTCCCGGTAGCTATACGGTGCCCGCCTCGGTCACCGGTGGTCCAGCACCTGCTGTGGAGCTCGTCATCCATGTGAAATGACCGGGTCTTAGAATTGACATGATCCACTATATATGATAGTCTGAACGCATAATCGCAGGGGAGCTTATGTGCTGAGAGGAAGCGAAGACTTCGACCCTTAGACCTGATGTGGATAATGCCACCGTAGGCACGACGGTATCACAAGCACTTAAACCATCAGAACAAGTTCACCTCTTGTTTTGATGGTTTATTTTTTTGCTCGCCATGGAATTCGTTCCACCTCCATAGAACCTAGAATAAAAAGGAAGGTGTCTTATGCAATTTAAAACTCAACTCGCCGCCGCTCAAGCCGGTGAAATCACGAAAGCGATGCGCATTGTCGCCGAAAAGGAAAACGTCACCCCGGAATACATCCGCGATGAAGTCGCTGCCGGTCGTGTCGTCATCCCCGCCAACAAAAACCACAAGAGTCTGTCTCCGGAAGGCATTGGCAAGAATCTATTCACCAAGATCAACGTCAACCTGGGAACTTCCAAAGACTTAAACGATACGGATCTAGAGATGAAAAAGGTGGAAAAAGCCATTGAAATGGGGGCCGATGCCATTATGGACTTAAGCTCCGTCGGTGACACCCGCGCTTTCCGCGAAGCCCTCATCGAGCGCAGTTCTGCCATGATCGGGACCGTCCCCATTTACGATGCCGTCATCTATTACAAAAAAGCCTTAGGCTCCATCACAGCCGAAGAATGGCTAGACATCGTGCGCCTGCACGCCGAACAAGGGGTGGATTTCATGACCATCCACTGCGGTTTAAACCGTGCCACCGCCGCTCGTGTCAAAGAACGTCACCGTCTGACCAACATCGTTTCCCGCGGCGGTTCCATCATTTTCGCCTGGATGGAAATGACCGGTCAGGAAAACCCCTTCTACGAGTACTTTGACGAAGTGCTGGAAATCTGCCGCGAATACGATGTCACCTTAAGTCTCGGCGATGCGTGCCGTCCCGGCAGCTTACAAGACGCCACCGATGCCGTGCAAATTGAAGAATTGATTAACTTAGGCGACCTGACCCTGCGTGCCAGAGAAAAAGGCGTTCAAGTCATGATCGAAGGGCCCGGTCACGTACCCCTGGACCAAATCGCCGCCAACATGAAAATACAAGAAACCCTGTGCCACGGTGCACCTTTCTATGTCTTAGGACCCCTGGTCACCGACATTGCCCCCGGCTATGACCACATCACCTCCGCTATTGGTGGTGCCATTGCCGCCGCTTCCGGGGCCGCTTTCCTTTGCTATGTCACCCCGGCTGAGCACTTATGCCTTCCCAATGAGCAAGACATGATCGAGGGCATTGTCGCCTCCAAAATCGCCGCCCACGCTGCAGATATTGCCAAGAAAGTGCCTGGCGCCATCGACCGTGACCACGCGATGAGTGAAGCCAGAAAGAACCTCGATTGGGACAAAATGTTCTCCTTGGCCATTGACGGCGGCGTCAAAGCCCGTGCTTATCGTGAAAACACACCGCCGGAAGACGAAAACACTTGTTCCATGTGCGGCAACTTCTGCGCGGTCAATAATATGAACCGCATCCTCAACGGAGAAATCGTCTCCATTTTTGAAGAATGATTGCCCTCGCCCCCATTTTAAACGAGGTGCGAAAGACTTCACCTTTGGTCCATTGCCTAACCAATGTGGTCACCGTCAACGACGTCGCCAACGTCCTTCTAGCCGCCGGTGCCAGTCCGATTATGGCAGATGAGGCCAAAGAGATGGAAGATATCACCCGGTTGGCTGACGCCACCGTCTTAAATATCGGCACCTTAAACGAACGAGTCCTGTCATCTATGCAATTGGCAGGGCTCGCTGCTCGCCAAAAAGGTCACCCTGTCATCTTAGACCCGGTGGGTGCCGGTGCCACCCATTTTCGCACCGAAGCCTCCCAAAGGCTCCTCCACGATGTGGCCCCCACGGTGATTCGCGGCAACATTTCTGAAATCCTCGCCTTGTTTTCCGCCGGAGAAGCCTCGAAAGGTGTGGACGTGCATCCTGATGATCACCAAAAATTAGCCGACCGCACGCATTGGATCCCCTGGCTGGAACAACAGGCGAAAGCCGCTCACACCGTCTTAGCTGTTACGGGGCCTACAGACGTGATCACTGACGGTACCAAGACCTATCTCGTTCACAACGGCCATCCCGCCATGGCCACGATCACCGGCTCCGGCTGCCAACTCTCCGCCCTCTGCGCTGCTTACGCCGCTTCCTGGGACGATGCGTTGGAAGCGGTCGTGGCCGCTGTGGCCACCATGGGTGTCGTCGGCGAAGAGGCCGTGAAAACCCTCGGCGAACCGGTGGGGAATCTGAGCCTCAGAGGTGCCATCATCGACGCCATCGCCACCGCCGATCCCAATCATATTGAAAGGAGCGCTCGCATTGAAACGATTAAGTCATCCTAAGTTTGACATGAACCAAGCCCTTCGACTCTACGCCGTCACCGACGATCAAAAGGATCCCGCTATCCTCTGTGAAGCTGTGCAAAAGGCCATTGCAGGTGGCATCACCTGTCTACAGTTAAGGCAGAAGGATTACGCCGCCTGCAAGGCCATCTTAGAAGACGGTCGCCTACAAGCCCTCTGTCGAGAAGCCGGCATTCCCCTGATCGTCAACGATTTTGTGGAATTAGCCGTGCAGTATGACGCAGACGGTGTCCACATCGGCCAAGGAGACCACGACCTACGCGCCACCCGCATGGAAATTAAAGCCACCCAAATTTTGGGCATGAGCTGCCAAACGGTACCCCAAGCCCAAGAGGCGGAAGATTGTGGCGTGGCCTATATCGGTTCCGGCGCCATGTTTACGACAGACACCAAACAAGATGCCTCTACCCTATCCAACGAGGAGCTCAAGGCCATCACCTCCGCCGTGTCCATCCCTGTGGTAGCCATCGGTGGCATTGGCATAGACAATATCCGCGAGTTGACCGACACCGGCATCAAAGGCGTCGCCGTCGTCTCGGCTCTCTTTGGTGCCGCCGACATCCAAGGCGCCGCCCAGCACTTACGTCAAACCTCCGACGAGTTGTTTGGAGGTGAGGCCCATGCTTAAGCTCTTGACCATCGCCGGATCCGATTGCTCCGGTGGAGCCGGAATCCAAGCCGACTTAAAAACGTTTGCCGCCCTTGGCACCTATGGCATGAGCGTCATCACCGCACTGACCGCCCAAAACACCCAGGGTGTTACGGATATTTTCCCCGTCACCCCCGCCTTTGTGACCGCCCAGCTAAATGCCGTGCAAGATGACATCCCCCCTGACGCTGCCAAAATTGGCATGGTCGGCGATGTCGAAGTCATTCATGCCCTGGCCGATCACCTGCGCCGTCGCCCCATCCCCTACCTGGTCATTGACCCGGTGATGGTGGCTACCTCGGGGTCCCGCCTGCTGGCTCCCCAAGCGGAGCATGCCTTACAAGAGGAATTGTTGCCCCTGGCCACCATAATCACCCCCAACTTGGAAGAAGCTGGTGTCCTTGTGGGACGAAAGCTTCACACCCTTTCGCATGTCGAGGAAGCGGCCAAAATCATTTACCAACATCTGGGCACCTCCGTCCTCATCAAGGGAGGTCACCTGGACGATCGAGACGAGGCCATCGATGTCCTCTTTGACGGCAAAGCACTGCATCCATTTAGCTCCTCAAGGCTAAAAAATCCCAACACCCACGGCACCGGTTGTACCTTATCCGCCGCCATTGCCGTCGGTTTGGCCCAAGGGCTTTCTGCCGAAACGGCCGTGCGTCAAGCGAAAGACTATGTCCACGGCGCCATTGCAGACGGCATGGATCTGGGCCATGGCAGAGGCCCCCTCAACCACCTCTACCGCACCCATCCCACCAACGCCTAGGCGAATCAAGCTTGTAGACCACCCTCCATGGAGGGTGGTCTTTTGTTGCCCAGCTCACTCATGATGTCCACACAGCTGCTCACACGTTTTTTCTGTCACCAGCGCCTGATGTGCTCTATCCCTGCCAAACGGTCTTTGACCTTCCCCACTTTGTCCACACAAAAAGGACCCTCACATGAGGGTCCCTAGGGTGCTTCCCTGTATGGAATAATTCACTCTTTCACAAACAGCATGGCCTCGTTGAATTTGACGGCGTGGCCTGCCATTTTCACGCGATCGCCAACGAATTGGCAATAGAGAGTACCTCCCCGCTGGCTGGCTTGGTAAGCGACAATTTCTGCTTGATCCAAGGCTTCATGCCAATACGGAATGATATGGCAGTGGCCGCGACCACAAACAGGATCTTCCAAAATGCCTAGTTTCGGTCCAAAAGAGCGGCTCACCACGTCCGTTTCGCTGCCCTTGGCCGTGATGTGAACCATCAGGCCATCCAAAGCTAACAACGTTTTTTCATCCGGCTTTACTCTTTTCACCGCCTCTTCGTCTGGCAAGATCAGGAGTAAATCCTCGCCTAAGTAAGCTTTTTCCGGTTGCACACCCACTGCTACAGCCATGGCTTCGGTGACAGGCACCTCTTTTAGAGCATAAGCCGGGAAATCCAGTTCGTACAATTCCCCACGGCGATTGACCGAAAGCTCGCCACTTAAGGTATTAAACGTAATCTCATTGCCCTCATAGCCATATTCATTAAAGAGGACGTAAGCTGTGGCCAGGGTGGCATGGCCACACAGATTGATTTCTCCGCCCGGAGTAAACCAGCGCAAGCCATACTGACCTCCTTCTTTCACGGCAAAGGCGGTTTCGGAAAGATTGTTTTCAATGGCAATCTTCTGCATGAGGTCATCAGAAAGCCAACTGTCTCGCACCAGCACCGCCGCCGGATTTCCGGCAAACACTTGATCCGTGAATGCATCAATCACATATTGTTTCATGTGTCATCTCCTTTCACTAACCATTACGGTATATCACGTGTATACCCCTTTTTCTACAAAAAAACAGGCGAGGTCACCCTCGCATGTTTCATTGGTTTGATTCACTTTCTGACTCGGCCCCTTCTGTCGAGGGGTCCCATTTGTCATAGGTCCAGAGTTCTTTGATCTGGGGTCCCAAGACCTCAAAGGGCCAGGGGATGTCCGTCTTTTCATAGCTGTTCGGATCCAGGATCATAAAGCCTTCGTCGGTGTAGCCATCCACGACCATATAGTGTCCACCAAAGGTGAAGTCGCCGGGACCCACATTGATGACCACCGGTTTTCCAGCATCCAATGCCTCTTTCATCGCCTCTGCCGTCTTCTCCAAGGGCACGCCCACAAATCCAAAAGGCTTCGGTCCTTCTGTCATGATCGCGGTGTGAGTCCCTTGTCCCGGTGTACAGTAGCCGTGTTCCATCGAGTACTCCGCCATCACTGGCGGATCGAGACTGTAGTCACCTGTCAGCCCGGACATTAAGATGGCAAAAGCAGTGACGCCGCAACCGCCTGGACCGATGCGATTTTCATTGTAAGGGTAGTACCCATAGGCGTCTTCCCATTGAATGTAGAGGGGAAAGCCGTGGCGGTATGCTTTTTTTCGCGGCCGTTTTTTGTCCCAGCTGTCTTTTTTCTCCGGATAGTCAAAGCTATAGTCGATGGCTTCCGGATATTTCCGAGCAAAGTCATAAATCACCGGTGGATAATCGTCAGGATGGGCCTCCATGTAAGCCATTTTTTCCTCATACGTCACCGGCTTCGTGGATTCTTCGTGGGCTTCTGTGTTGGTTCCCCGCCGTTGGCTAACGACGAATATCCCTGTGGCCATGACCAAGAGGACAAAGCCCCATAAGTAGACATAGAGTCGATATTTATTCCAAAATTTTTTCATGGTCACTCTCCTTACCGTCATCCTATCATGAAACCTCTAAAGAAAAGTTAAGAACTCATGAAAATTTGGAACCGATCCAGCATCAACTTCCTTTTGACCACAAAAAAACGCTGCCTCAGGCAGCGTTTTTGTTTCGCGGTTCATCAGCGCGCTTTGTCGCTTCTGCATTTAATCCATTTCCGTCAGTTCAAAAAAAGCTTCTTCCTTTTCCAGGTTGTGTAAGGCATAAGTGTTAAGAACCGCTTTGTCTTGCGTATGGACGTATCCCCAGCCGATAAACTCTTCTGACATTGTCGCCAAAGGTTTACCCGGCGTATAGAAGGCAAAGCTCTTGCCGCCCTCTAATCCATAAGCGGTGGCACCGATGTAGCGAACGCGGTTTTCATACCATACCTTATCCGGTGTCTCTTCTTGATCATAGCCATTTAAGTCCATCATATAGGTGTTCTCGTCTGTTTGGCGAATATTGGTGAACTGACCACTAAAATGACAAATGTACATTTCTCGATCAGCTTGTTTTTCTACGGTCCCATCTACGCCATTGGAATCGTAGTACTTACCGGTAAATTTGCCATCAGGAGAAAGGGTCAACTCTGTGGCCCAGCCACCTGCTCCACTAGAGAAGGTCAGCGTCTTGGTGCCTTCAAAGGGAAGTTGCACTTTGGCGGTTTCTGGAGCCTTCTTATCGTAGCCTGTTCCAAAGATGACCACACGGTTGTCATTATCCCAGTCCACTTTGATGCCAAAGACTTCGGCAACAAAACGCACCGGCACCATGGTGCGATCTTGGATGATTTCCGGTGCCACGTCCATGACCATGTCTTTCGTGCCGGATGCGGAGACCAGTTTCGTATCGCCGATGGTCAAGGTAATGGTTTCCGGGGTGGCAGCGTTTTCACTTTTGATGGTCACCGTCTTCGCCTCTTGATCCCAAGCCACGTCAAAGCCTAAGTTTTCGGCAACAAAGCGAATGGGGACCAAGGTGCGATCATTTTTGATCAGAGGTGCCACGTCTGTGTTCACATAATCGCCATCCATCCATAGGCGGATAGGACCGGCCGCTTCGCCTAGTATGGGCATACATACTCCTACACACAGCATGGCCACTAATACCCATGCTAACACTTTCTTCTGCATTGTTCATTCTCCTCTATTTTTATCTCAGCATCCATCAGAATTCCTGGTTGGTCGCTACTTACCCTGTGCATCTCATTTATGGTTTCAAAAGCCTTTCGGCAGCTATGATGGGTCGTGTTCATCCTCGTCACTTGATGTAATAGCGTCGCATGCCCTGGGTTCTTTTTCCATATTCGATGGCTTCCACCGGGCAGGCGCCAATGCACGCCATGCAATGGGTGCAGTCCTTGCCCCATTGGGGGCGCCCTTGCACCAGGTTGATGTTATTTAAAGGGCAGAGTCTCTCACAAAGGCCGCAGGAAACGCAGTTGTCTTTCGCATAAAACTTATCCGCCTTCACGATAAAACGGTAAAAACAGCGATTGATCACATCACTTTTCATGCCCCCAAAGAGCCCTCCTCCCTTTTGTGAAAACGGCTCTTCTCGACGGATGAACTCCCCGTAACGGCGAATCGTCGGCTCTGCTTTTGAGATGATGGCCCGGGATTTCTCTTCCGAGGGTGCCCAAAACACGGCAATGTAGTTTTCTGGCATCACTACGGCTCCCAGGCCCTGGTAGCGAAAGTCCTTTTCCTCAGCTAATGCTCTGGCAAAATGACCTGCATTGCCCACGCCGCTGCCACAAGTGAGGACGAAATAGGCCTCCTTGGCACCTTGAAAGGTGGACGCTCTAATATAATCCTGCAATATCCGTGGAACCTGCCAGGCATAGGTGGGGCTGACAAAGACGTAGGGGCGATCGCTGGTAAACTGCCCCGGCCTCTCGGCTTTCAAGTCGTCATAGACATCATAGAACTCGTCTCCTGTCATCTCCGCCAGCATTTTTGCCACATAGAGGCTATTACCAGTTCCCGAGTAGACAATGATCATGGCTGTGCCTCCCTAACTTTTTTACTTCGACTCATCCCACTGGTTCACTTTGGCGGGATGAATGCACCAAATGTCATTGGCGTAGTCTTGGATGGTGCGGTCGCTGGAGAATCGCCCCACCGAAGCCAGGTTCAACAGACATTTTCTCGCCCAGCCCAATTCATCGCGATACGCCCTTTCCACATCCTTTTGGGCTTCCAAATAGGCACGGAAATCGTGTAAGACAAAGTAGGTGTCTGGATGTTCCCCATTACCATTAATCAGGGAGTTGTAGATATCTAACAGCATAAAGGAGTGGTTATCGTTTAACTCCGAGCTCATCAATAGATCCAGAGCGTCGTGAATGATGGGGTCTTCCCGGTAAATGGCCATGGGATCGTAGTGATCTCGTAAGGTGTCTAATTCTTCCACCGTGGCTCCGAAGATAAAGTTGTTTTCCCGGCCCGCCGCTTCGACGATTTCCACGTTGGCGCCGTCATAAGTACCCAAGGTGGGGGTCGCATTGAGCATGAATTTCATATTACCCGTCCCGGACGCTTCTTTGCCCGCTGTGGAAATTTGCTCACTTACGTCGGCGGCGCTAAAGAGTTTTTCCGCATAGCTGACACAATAATTTTCCACAAAGACCACTTTCAGTTTGCCTGCCACCGCCGGATCGTTGTTGATGAGGTGAGCCAGTTCATTAATCAGTTTGATGATGGCCTTGGCGCGAAAATAACCCGGTGCCGCCTTGCCTCCGAAAATGAAGGTGCGAGGATACATATCAAACTGGGGATCCGATTTTAGTCGTTGGTAGAGGTAGATGATGTGTAAGGCATTTAACAGTTGTCTCTTGTATTCGTGGATACGCTTGATCTGAACATCAAAGATGGAGTTAGGGTCCACTTCCACCCCTTCTTTTTCTTTTATGTAGGTCGCCAGTTTTTGCTTGTTATCCTGTTTTATGGCGATGAGGCGACGAAGGACGGCTTCGTCGTCGGCGAATGCGCGCAAACCTTCTAAGCGATCTAGGTCGGTGATCCACTTGTCATCTCCCAGTAACTCCGTAATCATCGCGGCCAAAGGACGATTGGCATACACGAGCCACCGTCTCGGCGTGATGCCGTTGGTCTTGTTTTGGAACTTTTCAGGAAACAGCTCATACCAGTCTTTTAAGACATCGTGTTTTAAAATTTCCGTGTGCAACCAAGCCACGCCGTTGACCGCATGACTCATGGCAATGCCCAAGTGGGCCATGTGAATGGTATCATCTTTGACAATTTTCATGCGGTCGATATACCCCTCATCATAGCCCCTGCGGCGCAGTTCACTGATCAGGTAATGGTCGATCATGCGAATGATTTCGAAGTTGCGTGGGCAAACTTCTTGCACGATATCCACACTCCAGGTCTCCATTGCCTCTTGCAAAATAGTGTGGTTCGTATAGGAAAACACCTGTTGGGCAATTTCCATGCAGTAATCCCAGCGGTAGCGTGCCTCATCGTACAGAAGGCGGATCAGTTCCGGAATGGCAATGACCGGATGCGTGTCGTTTAATTGAATGCGGATGGTTTCCGCTAAGCCCTCGTAGGAACCGTGGACTTCTTTATGGCGTTTGAGGATGTCCTTAATGGAGGCGGAGGTAAAGAAATATTGCTGCATAAATCGCAGGAGCTTCCCCTTGTCATCATGGTCGTTGGGATAGAGTACTCGAGTGATGTCCTCCGCTCGGTTTTTCGCCGCCACTGCTTCGTCAAATTGGTAGTTGTTAAATTTTTGGAAGTCGAAGTCGTCAATGGCCTCTGCCTGCCACAGACGTAAGGTATTCACATTGTCGGTGCCGTATCCCACAATGGGCATATCATAGGGTACCGCCTTGACGGCGAAATCACGAAACTCTACCACTTGGGATTCACTTTCCCGGCGAATGGACCAAGGGTCTCCAAAGCGGGTCCAATTATCTCCCGTTTCAAACTGAAAGCCGTCGACAAACTGTTGCTTGAAAAGCCCCTCTTTATAGCGAACGCCATAGCCAGTAACAGGTAGATTCAGCGTGGCGGCACTTTCCATAAAGCAAGCTGCCAATCGTCCGAGACCACCGTTACCCAGCCCTGCGTCTTCTTCCCATTCCTCCAAGAGGTTTAGATTGGCGCCCATCTCGTCTAACAGTTCTTCTACCTCATCGTAGATGGCTAGGTTGATCAGATTGTTGCCCAAGGAGCGGCCTACCAAGAATTCTGCACTTAAATAATATGCCTGGCGCCCTTTTTGATACTTTTCTCTCGTCATCGCCCACGGTGCTGCCGCAAAGCTCATCACCGCTCGAGACACGGCCAGGTACTTTTCCAAGTCGGAAGCGTTGTCCCAGTTGGTGCCAAAGTCCAGCCGTAACGACATGTCCAGGTACTGCACAAATTTCTCTTTACTAAACGTTCGCATAGCTACTCCTTTCGCTAATACTGAATCAAGCCATCCCAAGCTTCCACAGTTTTTTCTCCGATGCCCGGTATGGACAACAGGTCTTCCGGACCGCGGATGGGCGTCTGTTCTCTGTATTTGATAATGGCCTTCGCTCTCGTGGGGCCCACTCCAGGCAGCTCACACAGTTCTTGTTCACTCGCCAAGTTAATGGCAATGAGTGAGGTGGCGGATTCCGCCCCTGCCTCTCCTTTAATCGGCACATAAACTTTTTCCTGATCTTCTAAAATCCTCGCCAAGTTTAGCCCCGAGGTGTCCGCCTCCGGTAGCAGCCCGCCGGCTTTGGCTATGGCCTCCTCCGTCCTGGCACCGGCTTCAAGCACGACCAGTCCCGGAGCACCCACTGCGCCATCGACGTGCACAGTCACTGTCGCCATTTCCACGGTGTCACGGTCCTCTGAATGCACCACTGTCACCGGTTCATGCTTCTCCGGCGTCAGGGCCATTTTGCCAATCAGCACCAAACAGATCAGCAGGATAACGGTCAAAGCCTTTCTCATAGGTCCTCCTTTCAGTGACAAACTACCTCGCTTTTGCTATAATTTAAAAAAGGAGGTGCCTTTTGTGAAACGATTGAAGCTGGTGCTTCTCGCACTCTGTATTATTATAACAAACTTGCCCTTGACTTCCTATGCTCAAGACCTAGAAATTACCTCAAAATCTGTGGTCCTCATGGCCCCTATGTCCAAGCGTATCTTAGACTCCGCCTACGCCAATGAGCCCATTTATCCCGGCTCCACCACCATGCTCTTAACCGCTTTGGTCGCCGTGGATCACGTGAGCCTAGACGAGATGGTCACCGTGACGGCGGAGGCCAAAGAGCTGGGTATGGGGGCCGGCTATGCCTTTGCCGAAGGGGAGCGTCTCTCTGTGGAAGACCTCATCGCCGCCATGCTCTTGGAATCTTCGGCTGATGCCGCCTTTGCCTTAGCCTATCACATCGGCGAGACCTTGGGAGGCTTTAGCCAGCTCATGAACGATAAGGCCAAGGAACTGGGCATGACTCATTCTAAGTTTATCAACCCCTCGGGACTCCACGATCCGGAGCATGTCACGACCGCCTATGATATGGCCCTGCTGACGTCGGAGGTCTTGCGCAGCAAGATTTTGAGCACCATCCTCACCGCTTCGGAATACACCATCGCCCCCACCAATGCTCATGGTAACTCCCAAAAGCTCGTACAGCGTTGCCAACTCGTCACCGGCACGGATCATCTCTACGTCTGGGGCGAAGAACGGCCCATTGCCTATCCCGGCATTCTCACTGCCAAAGTGGCCCAGCAGGAATTTGCCGGTACCTGCCTTGTCGCCGCTGCCAAGAAAAATGACGTGACCTTGGTGGCAACGGTCTTTGGTGGCGATGGCATCAACGCTTACAAAGACATCCACCAACTTTTCGACTATGGCTTTGAACGTTTTAAAATTGCTCACGTTCTCTCGAAGGACGAGTTTGCCGGCAACTTCACCATCACCGGTGCCAAGGAAGACGTGGTTCCCGCCATTGTCGGCGAAGACTTTTCCCTTCCCGTCTTAGACGGCCAAGGCTTTCAGATTGAAAAGACAACACGGGAGCGCGTGGTGGAACTGCCCTTGAAAGCGGGGGATCCCATCGCCGATATGGACATTCGCCTCAATGGGGAGCTGGTAGGGACCGTCCCACTGTTTGCCACCATTGATGTCCATGAGCAAACTGGTCTCCGCCTTCTACCTGTATTGAAAAAAATCATCCTGCCTCTGATCATCGCACTGTTCGTCTTGTTCTTCATCATGCTGCTGATCCGTCGTCGCAATATGCGCAAAAAGATTCGCCGCCAACAGCGGCTCCGCCAAAAAAGACTCGAGCGAGAGCGCCAAGCAGGCTCCTACCAACATGACCATCCGCCATTCCCTCGCAAACACCGATAACATCTCTCGTTGCGGCGCTTGCATTCCATGGATATCATAAAGCGACCCCGTCCATAGAGGACGGGGTCGCTTTTCTTATCTAGCCTAAAATTTTTAAAGTATCCATCAAATTCTTAAATTCCTTGTCCTCGGCCGCCGGTGTGACGATGCCACCAAAGGGCATTTGCGCCAATAGTTTCCATTCTTTTGGCAAGTGGTGCGTTTTTTGGAGCCATTCTTCCACCAATTCGGTGTAGTGTTGCAGGTTAACGCCTAGACCTTCTGCTTCCAAAGCACTCCACACATAATATTGCAACATGCCTGCAGATTGTTGAGCCCAGGGATCAAAGTTGTGTGCATAGCGAGGGAAGTTGTCCTTTAGCGCGTCCACATCCCTTTCGTCAATAAAGTATAAAATCGTACCAGCGCCAGCGTGAAATCCTTTGAGTTTTTCTTCTGTCACGACCCATTGTTCCGGCTTTAAGCGAGCTTTCATGACTCCCATCAGGTAGTTCCAAAAGTTTTGATGAGCCCCTTCCCACAGAATCACGGCGCGGTTGCTTTGGCTATTAAACGCCGAGGGAATGTGTTTTAGTCCATCGATCACGATATTTTCCACCACATCGCGACCGACGTTGATTTGATCATTCATGTCATAAATACTTCTTCGATGTAATAATGCTTCACGATAATTCATCCTATCGCCTCCTTCTCCTGGCAACGCACGACAAGTCGTTGTCAGTTTTCTTGATCCATTCTATTTATGCTACAAGGTCACGGTGGGGACATTGCCTCGGGCCAGCGCCTTCTGGTAGACCCATTGTGCCACCACCAAATCCAATACCGCCGAACCAGTGGTATTAAAGTACGAGATCTCGTCCGACGAACTGCGACCAGTTTCCTCTCCGGCAATGAGAGCGCCCAATTCATGGGCTGCCTTATCACGCGAGATCAGGCCTTCTTTCAGCGGGATGAGTAAGTCCCCGGATTCTTGTAAGACGCCATCGATGGTGTCCACAAAGATTCGATCGGCCCGGCTGATAAGCTCTGCTGGTGTCTCTTGCATCTCGGGCATATAGGAGCCCACGGCGTTAATATGAGTGCCGGGAGCCACGAGTGCTCCATCGTATACCGGTTTTTTCGACGTGGTGACGGTGGTGATCACATCGGCCTTTCCCACGACCTCATTGGCGTCTTTCACGGCCTCAATGGTGCCCGTAAAGGCCAGCGCGGTTTTCATTTCTCTCGCAAACGTTTGGGCCCTTTCGATGTCTCGGTCCGCCACATAGACGGTTTCGATGTCACGTACCGCCAAGACGGCTTCCAGTTGCGTGGCCGCTTGACCACCGGTGCCGATGAGCAGGAATGTCCTGGCCTCAGGGTTCGCCAAGAGGTCGGTCGCTGCTCCGGATACGGCTCCCGTACGTAACTGCGTCAGGTAGGTACCGTCGATTAGGCCTTTGATTTGCCCCGTTTCATCGTCTTTTAAAACCATGAGCGCCGGCGTCACCGGCAAGCCCTTTTCTTGATTTGTGGGAAACACCGAAACCAGCTTCACACCCAGCGCATGAACATCCGGTACATATCCCATCATGTATAAGCTTTGTCCGCCGTTTTCCACCGGCAAGTTAGCTCGCAAAGGGATCTCGGTCTTGCCTGCCGTATACAATTTGAGCGCCAGTTTATCCTGTTCGATAGCCTCCTTCATGGGACACACTTCCCGCATGAGGCTTTTGTCAATGATTGCTATGTCCATCGGTTTCCCTCCTAGTAACCCAAGACAGCGCCGTCAGTGCGCTTTTCCGTACCACCTACGAAGACGCCATCGTCCTGTCGCCAAATGATTTGGCCTCGGCCCATGTGATGCACTTCATCCACATACGTCACATCGTGGCCACGGCGTTTTAATAGCTCGTAAATCGCCAGCGGGGCCTCCGGTTCCAATTCTACTTCATTGTTACCCGTCCATTGCCAGCGCCAAGCGTCCAACGCCGCTTGAGGGTTTTCGTCATAGTCCAGCAGGTGTTGGATCACCTGCAGTTGCCCTTGTGGCTGCATAAAGGCCCCCATGACACCGATGGTGGCTTTAGGTTTGCCTTCTTTGGTGATCATCCCGGGAATAATGGTGTGGTAGGGGCGTACACCGCCTCTGGCAAAATTCACATGCTCAGGGTCCAAGGAGAAATTACAGCCTCGATTGTGCAGGGCAATGCCCGTACCGGGCACCACAATGCAGGAGCCGAAGTTGGTATAGTTACTTTGGATCCAGGAGACCATCAGTCCCGATGCATCTGCCGCCGTCAAGTATACCGTACCTGGCGTACGGGGATCACCGGCCACCGGCACCTGGGCTTGATCGGTTATGAGTTCACGTCTGGCTTCGATGTAATCCGGGCTAAGTAAGTCTTCCGCCTTAATGCGCATATGTTCGGGGTCGGTGATATGGCCCATGGCATCAGCAAAGGCCAATTTGATGGCCTCGATTTGGCGATGGACCGCTATGGCATCCCGCTTTGGCTTCGGTTCATCTTTCGCCAATAGGGCCAAGGCCAAAAGCACCGTTAATCCATGGCCATTAGGGGGCATTTCCCACACCTGATAACCACGATAGTCCACGGCCAACGGCTCCACCCATTCCGGCTTGTAGGCAGCTAGATCCTCCTCTGTCAGCAGGCCGCCAGTTTCTCGAGCATGGGCGGCGATTTTTTGAGCCAATTCACCACGGTAGAAGGACTCGCCTTTCGTGGCAACAATGGATTCCAAGGTTCTGGCCATGTCTTCGGACACAAAGACGTCCCCCGCCTCATAGGGTTTACCGTCCTTGGTGAAGAGAGCGCGAAATGGTGCAAACAGCGGTTCCTCCATCCACTCTTCTTTTAATTTCCAGTCTTCTTTCCAATTGATCGCCGCTTGGGGTTCCACCACCATGCCATGGCGAGCATAGTCGATGGCAGGGGCCAATACTTCTGCCAAAGATAAGGAGCCGAAGCGTTCGTGCAAGGCCATCCATCCGCCCACCATCCCCGGTACGTTCACCGAGGTCCAACCGTGCAAGGGCATCTCGGTGTAGCCTTGTCGTCGTAAGGCCTCCCCGTCCAACGCTTGGGGAGCCGGACCGCTCGCGTTTAATCCATACATCTTTTGGCCGTCATGCACGAGTCCAAACGCGTCACCGCCCAGCCCGTTACAGCAAGGCTCCACCACCGTCAAGGCAGCGGCCATGGCCACCACTGCATCCACAGCATTGCCCCCTTGTTGCAGCATATAAAGTCCGGCCGCCGCCGCTTGGGGATTTCCTGTGGCTACCATCCCTCGTTTTGCCATTACGGTGTTGCGACGAGAGGGATAGGGATATGTCAATACGTTCATCAAATCCACCTCTTTTTTCTAATCCCTTGGTTTATACCCGATTATCCGCCAACCCTAACGGTTGATGCTTAAAGCCAGCCCCTATGGCCTTTCTGCCCATAAAAAAGCAGATGCCGCAGCATCTGCTTGGTATCTTCTCTCTATAAGGGGCACTCTTGCCATTGGCCTCCCATCAACTGCACGTGGGAGGTGTAGCCAGCTTCTTTGGCCCACTCTCGGGCCTCCTTTTGGAAGGTCACCACGTGGTCCCTGCTATGGGTGTCTCCGGTTATGATAATTTTTCCACCTCGTCTTCGCAAATAGCGCAGGATCTCTTGGGAAGGATATGGTCGATTGTGGTAGCCCCTGGTCATAGCGCCGGTGTTGATTTCAAAGAGAGCGCCTGTGGGTAACAGGGCTTCTACCGCCTCCTGCCACGCCATGCGGTACCGGCAATCCGTTTGGTCTAGCCGTTGTCGCACCCAAGCAAACTTTGTCACCAGGTCTATGTGAGCCACGATGTCCAATTGTGGAAGCTGTGCCACCTCTTGCACATGGTGATAGTAGTCAGCACACAGGGCATAAAGGTTCCCGCCATAGTGATCATTCACTGCAGCCTCCACGATCTCCGGTGTATTGTCTACGCCGATGTACTCGCCGTCTTTGACCAATCCATGGACAGCCCCAATGACATAATCGTAGTCGTAACGGGAAAGCGGCGCATCCACATCTTGCTCCAGGCCTAAATAAATTTCCATCGTCTCGCCGTAACGCCGGCGTAAACTCAACACGTCCTCGCGGTATGCCGCTTCCGCCTCGTCGCCTTTGAGCGTCCACGAGTCGTCTTGAGGAAAATAGGCATGAGCGGAAAACCCGATCCCTCGGCACCCGGCATCGAATGCTGCCCGCACCATGGTCTCCGGATCATCCTTGCCATCGCAGTAGGTCGTGTGTAAGTGTAGGTTTGTATAGGGCCTCATGTCATTTTCTCCTGCTTTACCTTATGGTCAATGATATGACGCGAAGCCAGTTCTCGAGCCACCTCCGACGGCTCGATGCCCAAGCGGGCCATCAGGACCATCACGTGGTAGTAGAGGTCAGCGATTTCATACACCGTCTCCCGGCGGTCCTCAGCCTTGCCGGCGATGATAACCTCTGTGGACTCTTCGCCGACTTTCTTCAAGATTTTATCCAACCCCTTGGCAAACAGGTAAGTCGTATAGGAGCCTTCCGGCATGGTTTCCTGCCTATCTTTTAGGAGACGATAGAGGTTTTCGGCTGCAAAGATTTGAGGTTGCGAGACTGTATAAAGTTCTTGGTAGAAGCAGCTTTCGCGGCCCGTATGGCAGGCGGGGCCGTCTTTCGTGACGTAGACGGCCAGGGCATCGCCGTCGCAGTCTGCCACGATTTTCTGAATATATTGTACATGGCCGGACGTCTCCCCTTTGCGCCACAGCGTTTGACGAGAGCGGGAATAAAAGCATGTACGCCCTTCTCGTATGGAGATCGCCAAACTCTCCTCATTCATATAGGCCAGGGTCAGCACCTCACCCGTCAGCCCATCGATGACCACAGCCGGGATGAGGCCTTGGTTATCAAATCGTAAGTCTGCCATGTCCATTCTCATACCTCCTCATCCAACTCTTGTGCCAGTCGTACCTTCAATGAGGGAATGTGCACTTTGCCGAAATGAAATACCGAAGCGGCCAAGGCCCCATCCACCTTGGGCACTTCGTCAAACAGGCGCAGGAAGTCGTCTTCGCTTCCCGCACCTCCCGAGGCAATCACCGGCACGTCCACCGCTTTCGTCACCTGCTTCATCAGCTCCAAATCATAGCCCTCTTGCATCCCGTCGGTGTGAATGGCATTGACCACCACCGATCCGGCACCGGCTTCGACACAAGATGTAATCCATGCCACGGCTTCTTTTCCCGTGTCTTGTCGACCCCCGTGGGAGAACACGTGATACACGTCCCCCACTGGTTTCACGTCTACGCCTAGCATCACCTTGTCACAACCGAACGCTTGGGCCAATTCGGCAATGAACTCCGGCCGTTTCAAGGCTCCTGAGTTAATGGAGAGCACGTCGGCGCCCAAGTCCAAGATGGCCCGGGCATCTTCCAGTGTCTGAATCCCGCCTCCGGCTACCAGAGGCAATTGCACGGCCTGGCGTACCTGACTAAAGAGCTCTTGAAACAAGGTGCGTCCTTCTAACGAAGCTGTAATATCATAAAACACCAACACGTCCGCCCCGTCACGTTCGTATTGTCGCGCTAAGGCCAAAGGGTCGTTGACTGTTTTGATGCCCTCAAATTGCACTCCCTTGACCACTTTGCCGTCTTTTATATCCATGCACGGTATGATTTTTCTCATGATTCCTCCATGGCGCTTTGCGCCTCTTTAAGCGTCATCCGCCCTTCCAAGAGGGCAGAGCCCACGATGACCCCATCTACCTTCGTCTGTCGTAAATGGCGAAGGTCTTCCACTGTGCTCACCCCGCCTGAAGCGATGAGCTCCCCGTGAAATCGCCGGCGTAAATGCTGGTATAACGATACATTGGGTCCGCGTAGCATCCCGTCTTTCGCCACATCTGTCACAATGGCCGTCTCCACGCCTACCGCTTCCAAGTGATCCAAAAACTCTTCCACGGTCCAAGTCGTCTCATCGACCCAGCCGCGGATCACCAGCCGACCTTGACGACAGTCGGCACCCACGGCAATATGTGCCCCATAGTGGCGTACCATAGCCTCCAAAAATGCTGGATCCGTCACCGCCACCGTACCTAAGATCACTCGATCCACACCGGCCTTTAAGTAGGCTTCAATGCGGTTTTCATCGCGAATTCCACCGCCTACTTGCAAAAAAAGTCCCGGTATCCGGGCCACCTCGGCAATGAGATCACGATTTTTCAAATCCCCGGTCTCGGCTCCGTTTAAGTCCACCATGTGCAAGGCAGAAATTCCCCCTCGACAAAGTGCCTCAGCATAGTCCACTGGCGACAGGGGATACACCGTCTTGTCACCAAAGGCCCCTTTACGCAACATGACCACCTCTTGGTTCAAAAGGTCAATGGCCGGGTACAGGCGGCTCATGATAAGGTTCCTTTCGTCGACGGCACATCCTCAAAGCCATCCTGGGCCAGTGCCTGACGCAAAGCTCTACCTACGGCCTTAAACATGGCCTCAATCACGTGGTGAGCATTTTTCCCCGCCAGGGAGCGAATGTGAAGGGTCACGCCCGCCTCCTGGGCAAAGGCAATCATAAACTCCTCTGCCAAAGCCGTATCGAAGCTGCCCACCTTCTCCTGAGGCATGGGCACGTCAAAGTAAAGGCGTCCCCGCCCGGAGATGTCCAAAGCGACCAGAATCAGCGCCTCGTCCATGGGTAAGAGACTCTGTCCAAAGCGGGTTATCCCTCGCTTATCGCCCATGGCTTGGCGAAAGGCAGCGCCTAAGGTCAGACCCACGTCTTCTACGGTGTGGTGATCATCTACCTCGGTGTCGCCTTCACAGTGGACGGTCAAGTCAAAACGACCGTGGCGCGTCATGGCGATGAGCATATGGTCAAAAAAGCCTACGCCGGTATGGATATCGTAAAAGCCTGTACCCTCCGGCTCTAAGATGAGGGAAATAGCCGTTTCTGACGTTTGGCGAGTCATTTTTACAGATTTCATAAGCACTCCTTTAAAAAGGGAGGGCGTTTAACAGCGCCTCCATATCGTTTGCCGTGCCGATTGTGATACGAATATAATCTTTGATGCGCGGCTGATCAAAGTGACGGACATAAATGCCCTGGGCTTTTAGTGCCTCGTAGAGCTCTCGTCCCGGCACGTCTTCTTTTTTGGCAAAAAGAAAATTGGCCTTCGAATCCAGCACAGTCATCCCTTTCTTTTCCAGTTCTTGCTGACAGCGCCTTCTCAGCTTGATGAGCTCCTGCCAGCGAGCTTCGTATTCGTCTTGCCTAGCCAGCATCAACTCCCCTGCTTTTTGGGTCAGGGCATTGACGTTATAGGGATTCACACTATACTGGATCGCCCGTAAATCATCGATGAGCGTCAGGGAAGCCACGGCAACCCCGAGTCTTCCCCCGGCAAATCCATAGCCCTTGGAAAAGGTGCGGATCACCAAGAGATTGGCATACTCATGGGTCAAAGGAATGACACTCTCCGCTCCGAAATCACCATAAGCCTCATCCACGATGAGGAGGCGGCGAGGATTGGCATCGAGAAACTGTCTGATTCGGTCCGCTGTCAAAGCCAGTCCAGTCGGTGCATTAGGATTGGCAATGAGCACCGGTCCTGCGCCTTTGTAATCTTCTAATGCCAGCCGAAAGTCCTGTCGCAGCGGCACTTCTTCATAGGCTATGCCATGCAACTTGGCAAACACGGGATAAAAACCGTAGGTAATGTCGGGAAACGAGATCGGTTCTTTGGCATCTCCGTAAGCCATAAAGGCAAAATGCAACAGCTCATCGGATCCGTTTCCCACAGCCACCATAGATGGACTCACGGCAAAATGGTGCGCCAATGCCTTCTTGAGGCCCAGGGCCTCTGGGTCCGGATACCGATGCAACTCTGCCATCGTCTCTTGGAAATCCTCCGGCGTCAAGACCGGCGGATACGGACTTTCGTTGGTGTTGAGTTTGATCACCGACCCTTTGACTTGTTCGCCTGGCGTATAGGGTGTTAAATTTTGTAAACGGGGATGGCGAAATCGACTCATTTTCTCAAGTCCTCCAATCGTAGGGTCACCGCCTGCTTGTGACCCCAAAGTCCTTCAGCTGCCGCCAAAGTCTCCGCTGCCGGCCCGTCAGCCAAAAGCGCTGTCGGCGTGTATTGCAAAAATTGTATCTTCTTCACGAAATCGTCCACGGAAAGAGGACTTTGGAAGCGCGCCGTTCCCATAGTAGGCAACGTATGGTTGGTACCTGCCACGTAATCACCTATGGTCTCCGGGGTATAGGCGCCGAGAAAAACAGATCCGGCACAGCGAATGTGCTCAGCCCAATCCTCTGCCTTTGCCACCATCAGCTCCAAGTGCTCCGGTGCCGCCTCATTGGCCAAGTCGATGGCCTCTGCCACCGTATCCACCAGCACAATCTTTCCATGGTTTTGCAGTGATGCTGTGGCGATGGCTTCCCGAGGATGCCCCTGCAACTGACGTCGCAGTTCCTCTTGCACCCCCTCGCCCACGCGACGATGGGTGGTCAATAGGACGGCTGAGGCCTCCGGATCGTGCTCCGCCTGAGCAATCAAATCTGCCGCCACATAGCGAGGATCCGCCGTTTCATCGGCCACAATCAAAATCTCGCTAGGTCCCGCCAACATGTCAATGGAAACCCTGCCATACACTTGGCGTTTGGCCTCGGCTACATAGGCATTGCCCGGGCCCACAATCTTATCCACGGCGGGGATGGTCTCCGTGCCAAATGTTAGGGCGGCGATGGCCTGAGCCCCACCGACAGCGAAGAGGCGATTCACCCCTGCGAGGGCTGCTGCCGCCAAGACCACGGGATCGATGGTACCGTCCTTTCGTGGAGGGGTGACCATCACAATTTCTTCGCACCCGGCCACTTGCGCCGGAATAGCATTCATCAACACCGTGGAGGGATAGGCGGCCCGCCCGCCCGGGACGTAAATCCCCACTCGTTGCAGGGGTACCACCTTTTGCGTCAAACGGCGTCCGTTCACGGCCACCACTTCAAAATCGTCTCGAAGCTGACAGCTGTGAAACTCGCGAATATGCTCAGCCGCCAAGACCAAGGCATCCCGTAACTGGTGGCATAACCCAGCTGTGGCCTCATTCACGGAAGGCACTTTCACCTCCAGCTGGGAGGGGCAAACGCCGTCAAAACGCCTAGCATAATCTCGTAACGCGGCGTCGCCGTCTCGTTTCACCGTCGCCAAGATCTCTTGAACAGACTCTTGCAAAGCGCCCGTTTCTTCCGCCGTGGGCAAAAGAGGTTCTCGGTATTCTCGATGCTCAACTATAGGAATCATCTCGTACCTCCTTCCATGGCCATCAACTGACGCACCATGGCCTCCATGCGCTCATACTGAAATTTATAAGATGGTTTGTGGGCAATGAGCCTTGCACTGATCGGGGTAATGGTTTCTAAAATCTCCAGTCCATTTTCCGCCAAGGTGGCCCCCGTTTCCACGATGTCCACAATGACGTCGCTAAGGCCGATGACGGGGGCGATTTCCACCGATCCGGATAAGCGGATGATATCAATGGGCCTTGATCGTTTTGCAAAATGGCGCTGAGCAATGTGCGGGTATTTCGTCGCCACTTTTAAAGTGCAGTAGGGGTCTTCCCGAAAATCGGGGTAGCCCGCCACTGCCATGACGCAGTGCCCCATGTCCAGGGGCATGAGCTCATAGACATTCGGCTCGGATTCCAACAGGACGTCCTTACCCACCACCCCCATGTCTGCGATACCCCGCTCCACATAAATGCCTACATCTGAGGGCTTCACCCAAAAATAGCGCACGTCGCCGTTTTCAAATAAGAGCTTGCGATTTTCTTCCAATAGCTCTGGTGCCACCAAGCCCAACTGGGCGAAGATGCGATAGGACTCTTTACCCAACCGTCCTTTCGGCAAAGCGATATTAATCGGCTCCATCTCGTTCCCCCCTCAAATCGACAATTGTACCAAACATCTCCGTTAGCGGTGGTGTCGAGCGAGCACAAACCGTCTTTTGCTCTCGACGTAATTCCATAACTTTTTGCCACACCAATTCGACGGGAGTTCGCTCATGATAAAGTACCAACACATCTGCATCAGGTATCCGCTCCTTTTCTAAATCCTCTAAGGCATTGAGATAGAGTGCAAATCCCATAGCCCCTCCTCGCTTGCCCATACGGTGCAATAAGGTATCATATCTTCCTCCGGCTAACACCACGTCTGCCACGCCTTGAATGTAGCCTTTCATCATCAGGCCGTGGTAGTAACCGGATACACTGTAAAGAGATAGATCCAAACGCACTGACCGATCCAAGTTCTCCGCCTTTAAGAAATGCACCAGACGTGCCACCTGTTCGTAGGTGCACTCCATCTGCTCCCCTACCAACAAGGGTTTAAGCTTAGCCATCACCTCATCGACCGGGCCGTATAACCGGGCCACGTCTAAGAAACGACGACGCAGTACCGGATCCTTCTCTTTTAGATGCTCTTCCACAGCGGGGAAATTGCGTTCTGCTAACAACTGACCTAGCTTCCATACCTCTTCCTCTGTCAGCTCCAGCTCTTCTACGAGTCCCTCTAGGAACCCGGTCATGGACAGATCCAAAATAAAATCCGAGCTCATACACTCCAGAGATGCCACAGCCAGCGCCGTCACCTCACCTACGCCGTAATCCCCTAGGGGACCCAGCCACTCCAATCCCATTTGCAAAATCTCCCGAAATCCCCCAAACGCCTTGGACGGGCGATACACTGTCTCCAGGTAATACAGCTTCTCCACTGGATTGCCATCGGGCTTTCGCTGCTTAATCATAGACAAGGTGATGTCCGGCTTGAGCGCCATCAACCGCCCGTCCGTATCGGTAAACGTCAAAATCTCTTCATCAGCTAAAAACTGCCTATGCTCCATGTAAAAATCATAAGCCTCATACGACGCCATACGATAATGACGGTAACCAAAGGAACTGTATAAATTTTGCAACTCCACGAGGAGCGCTTCTTCTCTACGCATCCCGGATCCTCCTTGGACATTTTTCATCATTTGTTTTCACGAGTTATCACTTTATTATGGTATCATGTGAAGTTGTCTTTGTAAACAATCCAAAAAAAATAAAAGACTCTCTGCACTTTGCTCAGAGTCTTTTATTAATGGTTCAAATTAATGCGATTCGATTATAGGGCGTAGGTAGCCAATTCCACGAAGTTTCCTGCTTTGGCACGATCTGCTTCGGGGATGACTTTCCATTGGCTGTTGCGAGCCACGCGTTTAGCCAAGCCTTCAAAGTAATACATAGCAATGCCGGCATCGATGTATTTACCGGGGTCTTTGTCCAAGTCTTCCACGTACATGACCACTTCGTTATCCTTTAAGACATAGCGCCAGGGTTGGCTGTTCTTATAGGACGGAGCAAAGCGCACGTAATTAAACAGGCCATCTAGGCCGTGACTTTGTAAGGTTAAAAATTCCACGTTTTTACCGAATTCTCCATCAAAGACCACTTCCGTAATTGCTCGACGGTCGGAAGTGACTTCCAGTTCAAACAGGCTCTTGCCTTTGGCACGACCGATGGCCAGGATAAATTTCACATCGTCTAAGTCTTTGCCAAAGAGCTCGTCTTTGATTTCTTGCGGCAGTTGGCCAACGGAAACCCAGCAGCTAGCCACATCTTCATCTGATAAGTCAGTGATCATTTTCTCCATGCCGTAGGCACCGTAGAGTAAGGTTAGGGGATCGTTGTCTTTAAAGCCCATGACGATGTAATGGGGAGCCTTGATCATCACTCCTGCATAACCGCCTAAGCCTTGTAATTTATCAGCTAATAGTTTGCCGTTTTCAAATAGGCGATAGGCCACGCCTTCCGGCGTTTCAGCGTTGGCTGCATCGATAAAAGCTTGTACTGCTTTTAGATCTTTTGCATTTAATTCGCCATCTTTAAATTCACGTACCGATTTTCTTTCTTTTAAAAAGTTTTCCACCTTCATGAACAAATCCTCCTTTTGCATGTGAGCATACGATCTATAGTCACAGAACGATAGTGATCATTCCTCTTCGTATGTTTACCCATCTTTCATTATATTATACCATAAACCAAAAAACAGCATCCCCTTTATCAAATTTTTACCCCGATCACGGTCCTACGTTTCTTTTTCCTATTTTAGGGTAATTAAAGGAAAGAAAGAGGTGAAATCAATTGTTTAAAGAATTTAAGGAGTTTATCTCCCGAGGTAACGTCTTGGACTTGGCCATTGCCGTAATCATTGGGGGTGCCTTTGGTAAAATCA
Source organism: uncultured Peptoniphilaceae bacterium (assembly GCA_964344295.1). Classification (GTDB taxonomy): domain Bacteria; phylum Bacillota; class Clostridia; order Tissierellales; family Peptoniphilaceae; genus JAAYFJ01. The sequence goes on from CAYFMR010000006.1 coordinate 59,611, forward strand.
TCACTTCCGTCGTAGAAGATTTGATCATGCCCATCATCAGTCTTTTACAAGGTGGTACGGATTTTTCCAATTTATTTATTTCCCTGGATGGTTCCAACTATACGACTTTAGCAGCCGCTAAAGAAGCCGGTGCAGCCACCTTTAACTACGGGGCCTTTATCCAAAGCCTGCTGGATTTTATCATCATCGCCCTTATTTTATTCTTCATCGTCCGCAGCTTTAACCGGTTCAAAAAAGAAGAGGCACCAGCACCGGCCACTACCAAGACCTGCCCGTACTGTAAAACCGACATTCCCATCGAAGCGACCCGCTGCCCGCACTGTACTTCCCAACTGGAAGAAGCCAACGATGCTGCCTAATCGCCTTCGACGGTTTTGTCATCAAAGCACATAAGAAAAGCTCTCTCGTGTATGCGAGAGAGCTTTTTTCTGTATGCTTACTACCGTATCATGTCACTTAGGTTACGTTAGCGATCCATGGCGGTAAATTTGACGGATACCGTCTTCTCCTGATCGCCTTGCATGTAGGTCACTGTGGCCTCATCGCCGATTTGGTAATGATTGAGAGCTGATTTTAGTTCACCCACATGGCGCACCGGACGCTCGTCGATTTGGGTGATGATGTCTCCCGGTTCCAATCCAGCATTTTGTGCCGGTGAGTGTTTGGCCAGTTCCATAATTAAGACACCTTCTTCTGTTGGCAAGTCTTGATGGTAGCGTTCCCTGGCAATCTTTACATCCAAGACACTGATGCCGATTTGGGCCGGTTCATATTTACCCGTGCGAATCAATTCCTCCACCACCGGCTTGACATTATTAATGGGGATGGAGAAAGATAGGCCCTCAGCACTTCCCACCTTGATCGAATTAATGCCAATGACTTCTCCGCGATCATTTAATAGGGGTCCGCCAGAGTTTCCTTTGTTAATGGATGCATCCGTTTGGATCAGCCCTGAAATCTCATATTTTTCCACCGTCACGCTACGATCCAGTCCGGAAATGTAACCTGCCGTCACCGAGCGTTGAAAGTCCAGTCCCAAGGGATTGCCGATGGCAATGGCCCGTTCTCCAATCACAATCTTGTCGCTGTCTCCCATATAGATGTAGGGTAGCTCCTTGTTGGCTTCCACCTTAAGCACGGCCAAATCCTGTACCGGATCCACCCATCTTACTTCGCCTTCTAGCTGTTCCCCATCGGAGAATAACACTTGGATGGGCTGGCCATCCGTACCTACCACGTGCGCATTGGTGACGATGTAGCCGTCAGGGCTCACCACGACTCCGGAGCCCGAGACGGGCACATTATAAGAATACGCTTGGCTAAACCAATCCACACCGCGCACCACTTGCTCCGTCGTAATCCCTACGACACCGTCAATAGTGATGGCAGCCACGCGAGCCACCACGCCGCGTTCGCCCGAGGCCACTTCTGGGGGAATGTTGGAAAGATCATAGTGGGGCATCTCCGGCAACATCTCTTCCGTGGAGGGCAGCGTTCCATTCGTCGCTGGCGTTTCCGGTTGGGCCGGCTCCACTTGCTCCGGCTCCGGTTGCGGACCACTACCCCATTGGAAGTTGACGGGTCGGCAACCGGTCACCAAGCTTAACATCAATACTATACTCAAGATCCACATCCATGTGTGATTTCGTTTCATCTCAGTTTCCTCCTTTTTATGTACATTCCTATTGTACCACACGCGTCGACGCTTAAACGAAGTCTGCCAAATTTTCTCCTCTTTCCTTTCGTGGCATTTTCTAGTAAGATAAGGGCAGAAAGAGATGTGATCAAATGCAAAAACGTTTAGATATATTTAGCCAAAAAACCAGCGGTTTTCATCTGGTCACAGACCGCTGGCAACTGTTAATCGACTACTATGGCGGCCCCCTGACCCTGACCGAGGCGCCCCTATATGTCTTCGCCACCCATGGTCACCCCGACCACTACAGCGAAGCCATCTTTGACCTGAAAGCCCCCTCAATCACCTACGTCTTAAGTGATGATATCGTACCCCCTGCCGGCATCCCGGTCACCCAAGTTCGTCCCGGCGACGTACTGACTGTAGGCCCCTTTGCCGTTCACGTCTACAGCTCTACAGACCTGGGCGTCAGCTACCGTCTCTCCGTTGATGGCTGGGAGCTCCTGCACCTGGGTGATTTAAACTGGTGGCACTGGGAAGAAGACACCTTAGAGCAACAACGAGCCGAGGAGCACGACTTTAAGTCCGAAATCCGTCGCATTGCCGAAGACGGCCCCATCGACATCGCCTTTGTTCCCGTAGATCCCCGACTGGGAGATGCCGGATTCTGGGCCGGCGATTACGTCATCCAAGCCCTGTGCCCCCGCTATCTGGTCCCCATGCACCTGCAGGAGGAGTGGAGCTTTGCCGGACTCTTTAAGGAACGGCAAAAACTGGCAGAAACGGTGGTCCTACCCACTCCAGATGCCTATTCCTCATGGATCCTGTTAGAATCAGAATAATCTAAAAAGCCAAGAGCGTTTGCTCTTGGCTTTTTTGTATTGCGACGCGATCGCACGACCGTCTTTTAGCGTACATGAAACGGCCGTGCTTTCATGATTCTTTGCCCAACTCACTGCCCTAAGGTAACCACTTCATAAAGCGTTTGAGTTGCTTCAGTTTATCTGCCGTATATGGCGGATAGCGAAATGTGATATCGAAGGCAGTGGTTTTGCGCGACACCGCTTTTCGATGGGAGAAGCTTTCCAGGGAGTATTTGCCATGGTATTTTCCCATACCGGAATGACCCACACCGCCAAAGGGTAGGTGGGCATTGGCAAACTGAATCAGCGTGTCGTTGATGCAGCCGTTGCCAAAGGCCATGTGTTCCATGTACCAGTCGATGGTTTGCGAATTCTCGGTAAATAGGTAGAGTGCCAGTGGCTTAGGGCGGCTGCGAATGATGTTCACAGGCTCCTCAGGTTCGCGAAAGGTGATTACCGGCAATACGGGACCAAAAATCTCTCTCGTCATGACTTCCGAGGACAAGTCCGGATTCAAGAGCAGCGTCGGTGCGATTTTTCGTCGTTTGTCATCATACCTACCGCCATAGATCAGTTTGCCCTGGGTCAGATAGGATTTCACCCGTTCGTAGTTTTCTGTGTTAATAATCGAAGGCAAATCCGGACTCTCCAGAGGCTCTTTTCCATAATACCGCTCGATGGCCCACATCATATGCTCCATCAGCTTCTCAGCCATGGTTTCTTCCACCAAAACGTAATCCGGTGCGATACAGGTCTGACCGGCGTTGACGACCTTCCCCCAAATCAATCGCGCCCCTGCCTTTTCGAGATTTGCATCGGCAAAGACCACGGCAGGACTCTTCCCTCCCAGCTCCAACAAGACCGGCGTCAATGACGAGGAGGCCGCCTTTAAAATCTTTTGCCCTACCTCAGGTGATCCCGTAAACAGAATGTAGTCCACACCGTTTTCAATCACCTCATACACAATCGATGAAGGTCCACGCAGCAAAGTCACATAATCTTCGGGATAAATGCTCGCAATGAGCTCTGCCAACACTTCCGTCGTGTGCCAACTTTTCGAAGACGGCTTCATGACCACACAGTTGCCGGCTGCTATGGCTCCCATTAACGGCACCAAGCTTAACGTAATCGGATAATTCCAAGGCGAAATCAAAAGCACAATCCCATACGGCTCGTGATAAATGCGCGAAGACGACTTCATATGCAGTAGTGGCGTGGCCACCTTTTGTGGCTTCATCAGTTGACGCAAATGCTTCAGCATATAGTCCAGCTCCTCAGATACCATGAGCAGCTCTGTCATATACGTTTCAAAGGGCGCTTTGCCAAAATCCTGATACACCGCATCCAACAGCGCTGCTTCATAGGTGGACAACGCACGTTTTAACTTTTCCAAAGCCTCTATGCGATAAGCATATGACAAGGTCTTGCCACTATGAAAAAACGCTCGCATCTGTTGTTGATTCAACTCCATTCGCTCTTCCTTTCTGATCCTGTCGCTCGTCACTACCTCCATGTTACCCATTTTATGTGCCCGCAAAGAAATTTTTCCCGTTTGACCTTCTCCCCTCCCGTTTCCATGGATTTTTACCCGAATTTTCCCTATTACATAAAATAATCTTAAACAATGCATTAATATTCTTTCCCTATGGGTATAAGAGGCATAAGAAATTTTGACTGAGCCTAACAAAAGTTAAATTGATCTTTATAAATCGAGTTCAAAATTTCTCAGTAAGCCCATCTTGATCTATAGTATGAGGAGGGAAATTATGAGATTAAAAGACAAAGTTGTATTGATCACCGGAGCCAGCTCTGGTATCGGAAAGTACGTAGCACTCTTATTCGCCAAAGAAGGAGCTAAGGTGGTGGCCGGCGCGAGAAGGACGACAAACCTGGAAGAGCTGAGACAAACTGCTAAAGAGCAGGAATTTGCCGGCGAAATCCTCCCCGTCACCATAGATATCTCTGATGAGGATGCCTTGCAAAACTTCGTGGATGTGGCCGTCGAAACATATGGGAAGATCGACGTGCTGGTGAACAATGCCGGCATTATGGACGATTACCAGTCCCTGCAAAACGTGGATGATGACATGTGGTACCGCGTATTTGAAGTGAACGTCCACGCAGTGATGAAACTGTCCCGCATCGTCATCAAGTACTTCCTGGAGCAAGGATACGGCAACATCATCAACACCACTTCCGTGGGAGGCCTGCACGGCATGAGAGGCGGTCTGGCCTATGTGTCGTCCAAACACGCCATCGTCGGCATGACCAAGAACATCGCCTTCACCTACCACGACAAAAATATTCGGGCCAACGCCGTCGCCCCCGGCAGCATTGCCACGGAAATCGGCACCACAGTGAAAAACCCGGACATGATCTCTTTGGAGAAGTTGATGAAGGGTTACGACGCCTTCCCCATCTTAGGCTATCCGGAAGACATTGCCAACTCCTACCTCTATCTGGCCAGCGACGAATCCAAGTTCACCAACGGTCATATCCTCGTCGTCGACGGCGGCTGGACGGCTTATTAATAGCGGATTCTGTCCATTCTTCAGTATCCCCTGAAAATCACATACGTACGTCAAAGCCGGGAGCTTTTGCTCCCGGCTTTTTCTGTCTATTTTGCGGCGGTATAGCGCCGTCTCTTGACCACCCAGGTGAGCAGGTAATAGACGACGATTAAGAGCACGAGAATCCTCCCGTAATGCCACAGGGTGGCCTGTTTCGCCGCCGTCATCTCCACCGCATCCAGCATGAGCCGATTAGACCTCACCAGCCAAATGGGCGGCGCCAAGGCCGCCAGCTGTTTTAGCGATGGATGGACGAACTCATAGGGCACGAAGAGGCCGCTGGCAAAGGCCACGAGGAGGCTAACCAGGTTGGACGCGAAATTCACCGCGCCCTTCTTCTTCAGCAAGGAGGCGATAAAGAAAGCCAAGGCGTGGAGGCCCAGCGTCGTCAACAAACTGGCCCACGTCATAGAGAGGCCCACCGAACGCCACACAGTGCCCGGTCCCAAGAGCAGGGTCGCCACGAGGATAAAGCCGACCCACAGCCCCAGGGTTAAGACTAGGGAAGCCGCCCAGGTGGACAGAAAGTGTCTCATCCCTCCCACGTTACCCAGGGTGTTTCGCTTCACCAGCGCCTCTCGCTCCATGGTGATATTCACGGAACCGAAGATTTGTAAAAGCATCATCAAGAGCGCGTAGCACATGTAGAGGAGGTAATAATTCCCATAGATGTGCATATTCACATCATAGGAGGTGGAGGATATGGAGACCGGAATCTCCGTCCCCGGTTCCCCGGCCATGCGAGCCAAGGCGTCCTCCGCCCTCTCCTCGATGGTGGCTCCGTCGGCAAAATCGAGCTCCATACGCAGGCTCTGCAAATAGTTGTGGATCAGCGTATCCACCAACGCTTCACTTTCCACCGCCTCCGTCACC
>CAYFMR010000007.1:0-63635 GCA_964344295.1 uncultured Peptoniphilaceae bacterium
GACCCATTAGCTCAGTTGGTAGAGCACCTGACTTTTAATCAGGGCGTCCCGCGTTCGAGTCGCGGATGGGTCACCATATCTGCGGGTGTGGCGGAATTGGCAGACGCGCTAGTCCCAGGCACTAGTTCTTCGGAGTGGGGGTTCAAATCCCTTCGCCCGCACCATCCAAGCCCACACACGTAAAAAGAAGAAAGCCGTTGGCATGCCAACGGTTTTTTAGTACCTGATTTTAAAGTGTATGCGAAAAAACCGACATCCAAAGATGTCGGTTTTCTTATGTGACAGGGCTTTATTCGCTGGCGTAGTTATCAAAGTAGCCTTGGATGAGAACCACGGGTGTGCCCTTATCTCCGCTACCTGAAACTAAGTCGCACAAGCTTCCCAAAAGGTCAGTGATCTGTCTTGGGGTGGTACCTAAGGACTCTTGATCGTTGAGTTGGTCAGTCGCCTTGGCATAGATTTTTTTACGCATGGCGATGGTGGCTTCGGCACTGGATAGGCCTTTTAGCTCTGTATCGGCAATGTATTTTAACTTGAGCTCATTTGGCGTACCACACAACCCTTCGGTAAAAGCGGGGGAGACAACGGGGTCTGCCAGTTCCCAAATTTGTCCGACGGGATCTTTGAAGGCACCGTCACCATAGATTAAGACCTCGATGATTTTACCGGTGGCGTCTTGGAGTCCTTGTTGGATACCGTTGACGTAATAGGCACCGTTGCGGGGAAACAGTTTCAGCTCTGTTGTGGAGGCTAGGTTTGAGCCTAACAGGCCGTAGTTTTCGTTGTAACCTGAACCATCAATGGGCTCAGTGAGGATATCGTCTAAAGCGAAAACCGTGCGGCCGCCTTCTGCACGAAGGATGCGTTTGGTGCGTGCTCGGTTATGAATTTCGGCGACTAAAATATCTGGGCCCAACTCCAATGCCATGCGGGGTTGATTTCCAAAGTAGACCTCAATGTTGGGGCTGATTTCTTTATACATTTCGATATAGTCTATACCCGTAAAGCGATGGACGGTGTCTCGGCCAAAGTGTTGTCTGAACGCTTCTTCTGTGAGCAAATCGGTGAGAGGGTTTAAGTTAGTTTGGTCCAATTGGTCTAAGGTGATGATATGGTTGCCCACTTCGTCTGCCGGATAACTTAGGAGCAGCTTAACTTTTTTTCCGGTAGCTGCAATCCCTTTCAGTATGACAGAAAAACGGTTGCGACTCAAAATGGGGAAGACGACCACGATGCTGTCACCGGAAAATTTTTGCTCAATGGCTTTTTGTATATCGTCTACGGAAGCAAAGTTGCCTTGGGCACGGGCGACAAGTGATTCGGTGATACCGACCACGTCGCGATCTCGTATGACAATTTGCTCACTTTCAATGGCTTTTAATACACTATCTACAACGACTGCAATCACATCGTCCCCCTCTTTGACAATGGGGGTACGTATACCGCGTGCGATAGTTCCTACTGTACGTTCCATAAAACCCTCCTCATAATAGCGTGTTGCCATGCTGCGAGAAATATTATACACCGTATGTTTTCAGGATGCAACGAGCGATGTTTAACGCAAACGGGCTTGATGGGGACAAAGGATCGTGCGACACTCTGTCATAATGGCATCCACAGGGTGGTCCTTGACATCATGAACGATGCAGGGGACCACTTGTTCTTCAAATGCCAGAGCAATATTGCGTCCAGCATACTCTTTTTGGGCTAAAAATGCGTCATAATATCCTCCGCCATATCCCATGCGATAGCCATTTTGGTCAAAGCCAAGGCCTGGTAGCAAGGTGAGTTCAATCTCAGAGGGGTTGAGCACAGTGTGAGGAGCCTTGGGCTCTAAGACACCAAAATGACCAGGAGCTAAATCCGCGAAGTCGTTTAGCACAACGGCGATCATGGTTTGGGTTTGGGGATTAATGTAAGGCACAGCTACCCGAAAATCGTCTTGGAGAAGTTGGCGAATGAGTTCGTGGGTTTCTACCTCATCCCGGAAACTGACAAAAATAAAAATAGTGTGCACATGCATGCGGCGGATTTCCTGCATACAGTGATCGGCAATCTGACGGCTTTTGCTAAAACGATCATCCGGTGCAATGGATTGCCGTATAGCCTTCAGCTCCTGGCGTTGCAAAGCTTTTGCTTTTTGGGCATGAGAAACTGTGTTTTGGGAGTCTTTCATGACTTCTCCTCCTATTCTCCATCAAGTATATCATATCAAGGGCAACAAGGGCTGTGTATCGGGATTTAACAGTCAAAAGTGGCGTAATTTGTGAACTTAGTGTATAATACCTATATTAATGGGTTTTGACACTAAAAACCATGAGGTAGGTGATGTTGATTGATTCAACTCGAAGGTGTGACCAAACAGTATAGCAACGGTGTCACTGCATTAAAAGATGTCAACTTGACAATTGAGCAAGGTGAATTTGTGTTTATCGTCGGAGCCAGCGGCGCTGGTAAATCGACGCTGATTAAATTATTATTAAAAGAAGAGCGACCCACAGAAGGACGAATCTTCTTTAACAACCAAGATATTACGCATTTGAGCAGTCGACGTGTACCTAAGCTCCGTCGACAAATTGGTGTGGTCTTTCAAGACTTTCGACTATTGCCGAAAAAGACTGTTTACGAAAATGTGGCTATGGCCATGGAAATTCTCGGCAAGAGCACCAGAGAAATTCGTCGCCAAGTGCCATTAGTATTAGGCCTTGTCAGTCTGAGTGCTCGTGCGGACAACTATCCGGATCAACTTTCTGGAGGAGAACACCAAAGGGTGGCCATTGCTCGGGCGATTGTGAACAACCCGTCTGTTTTGATTGCGGATGAGCCCACAGGCAACTTGGACGTGGAGACGGCCGCAGAGATTATGCATGTCTTGCAAAACATCAATAACAAAGGGACGACGGTGATCATGGCCACCCATGCTAAAGACATTGTAGATCGTATGCAAAAACGCGTAATTTCGTTGGCAGATGGCAGCGTCATACGTGATGAGAAGGGCGGTTACGAAGGCCTATGATGTTTAGAAAGTTAAAAAACATTGTGCGCGATGGTTTCAAGGGATTATGGCGTAACCGCGGCACGGCGTTTGGATCGATGATGTCTATTGTCGCCGTGCTATTGATTCTAGGTATTCTCTTAGTCTTTGTACTGAGCGTTAATAACTTTGTGGAAGATTCGAAAAAGAAACTAGACGAAATTGCTATCTTCCTATTGGATGATGCCACTGCTGAAGAAGTGGAGGCCATTGGAGAGACATTAAGAGAGCATACGGGAACAGCCTCAGTGGTTTACGAATCCAAAGAAGAGGCTATGGAAAAAACGAAAGAGGAGTGGGGCGAAAATGCAGACCTGCTGGAGGGGCTGTCCTTTAACCCCTATCCGGCATCCTACAAGGTGCGCATCCAAGATTTGAGCCAAGCTGAAGAGATTATTGCCAGTGTAGAAGGCGCAAAGGGAGTGGAGAAGGTGCTGTATCGACAGGATACCATTGACACCATTACGAAAGTGGGCTTTTATGTACGGTATGGCGGCTTGTTTTTAATGGCTGTTTTGAGTTTGATTTCCATCTTGATCATTTCCAATATGATTAAAATCACGGTGGCTTCCCGTAGTAAAGAGATTAACATCATGAAGTATGTGGGGGCGACCAACAGCTATATCAGAGGGTCTTTTATTGTCGAAGGGCTGCTAATCGGTCTATTTGGCTCATTAATTGCGCTGGCTGTCATTTACTTTGGTTATGAGTTTCTGTTTGATAAAATTAATCATAGCCTGTTTAACTTAATTGCAGTCAACTTGGTGACGCCGACGGGGATCTTTAAAGACCTGTTGATCATCTATGTAACGATAGGTTTGGGAATCGGTGCATTGGGAAGTTTTATTTCCGTCAAACGTTTTCTGAATGTATAGAGGTGAAGGATGAAGAAATTAAGAATCCAATGGATTGTGATCGTGCTGATCATTACTATACTCCCCTTGGGAGCCTGGGCTAATACTGTGGAGTCCCTGCAGACAGAGAAGCAGAACATTCATGGCAGAATGCAGGCTTTGAAAGCCAAAATTGCCGATTATGGTGCAGAGACTGAAGTGGTTAAAGGTGAAATTGCCGCGTTGGATGCGGACATTAACGAGGCCACATCACAAATTGCCGCCGTACAAGAGCAATTGGACTCCATGATGGCTGAAATCACAGTCTTGGAACGAGAAGTGCGCCAAGCGGAAATTGAAATCAGTGAGAAAAATGAATTATTAGGTAAACGCTTGCGCTGCATGTATATGAATGGTGAAGTCACTTATCTAGATATTTTATTAAGCTCAGCCTCGTTTGACGACATGCTGACAAGACGAGATATTGTCCAACGAATGGTCGAGGAAGACCGAGAACTAATTGCCTTTATGCAAGAGCAGATGGCCACCGTGGAAGAAGGCAAAGTGGACTTACAGACCAAAAAAGCAGCTGTTGAACAGATGAAGTCGGATATGGAAGTCAAGCGAGCCGAATTGGAAGCGGCCAACCAGAAGAAAATGGCCTATATGGCTGAGCTTGAGTCAAACATCGTTTTAGCAGAAGAACAATACGATCAATTAGAAGCCCTGTCACGCGATATTTCGCAGCAGATCTTGGAACTGCAAAGCGTCAATACCACTTACACCGGCGGAGCCTTGGCATGGCCGTTGCCAGGCCACAGCTATATTAGCTCGCCCTATGGCTATCGCGTCCACCCCATTTTTAATACGCGCAAGTTTCACTCTGGGATTGATGTGCCGGCACCGTCCGGGGTTCCAGTACGAGCAGCGGGAAGCGGTAAGGTCATTTCCAGTGGCTGGATGGGCGGCTATGGTAACGTGGTTATGATTGACCACGGGGGTGGAATTGTGACCCTTTATGCTCATAACAGTGCATTGAATGTCGGAGTAGGGCAAGAGGTGTCCGTAGGGGACACTGTGTCCTTTGTAGGTAGCACCGGTTACTCTACCGGCCCTCACTTACACTTTGAGGTACGGCAAAATGGTTCGACCACAGATCCCATGGGGTGGCTGCAATAGGAGGTTCCCATGAAAAAAACCACTATTATTTTTCTAATCGTGCTATTAGCAGTCACGAATGTGTGTACGTATGTTTTGGCCAGTGGTCATTCACCGATGCAAACCGTGACCATCTCTAAAGAAGAGTATGAACAGTTAAAAACGTATGAGGAACTGGGCCTTAAACTGGAGACGCTAAAGCAATTCATTCATAAAAATTATCTGTATGAAGTCACTGATGAAGAATTGTATACAGGGGCACTCCACGGTTTTGTGGCGGCATTAAACGACCCCTATAGCCAGTATCTCACCAAAGAAGAATTTAAAAGCATGGAAGAAGACATGGAGGGTATCTTCTACGGCGTAGGCGTCTTTGTCACTGGTGGAAAAGACGGATTTATTACAGTCATTACCCCCATTGATGACTCCCCAGCGGCTCGTGCCGGTATTTTGACAGATGACCGCATTTTGAAGGTAGATGGAGTGGAGTATTCCAGTGATACTATGGATGAAGCCGTGCGCAACATCCGTGGCGAAAAGGGAAAACCGGTGACGTTGACCATCGCCCGAGAAGAAGACGGTGACATGAAGATCTTCGATGTGGAACTCGTCCGCGAAGAGATTAAAGCAGAGACGGTGAAATATGATGTCATGGAAGGCAACGTGGGTTATTTGCGTGTGACACAGTTTGACGAGACAACATACCAAGATTTTAAAGATGCCCTAGAAGCCCTGGAAGCTAAACATGTGAAGGGTATTGTGATTGATTTACGTAATAATCCCGGTGGACTTTTGCACATTTGTGTACAAATGGTGGATGAGTTGTTAGACGAGGGGATTATTGTCTATACAGAAGATAAAGCGGGCAATCGGGTTGAAACGTATAAAGCCAAACCAGGTGCTGACCAAGTGCCGATAGTGGTGTTAGTCAATAAAGGCAGTGCCAGTGCTTCGGAAATTTTCGCAGGAGCGTTAAAAGACCATAAACGAGCAAAATTGGTGGGAGAACAGACCTTTGGTAAGGGTGTGGTGCAAACGGTGAAACAGCTTAGAGATGGTGATGGCATTAAGCTGACAATCACTTCTTACTTCACGCCGTCAGGTACCGTGATTCATGGCAAGGGTATTGAGCCAGACGTCAAAGTACAACTGCCGGAGGATGTGGAAGGCATAGGGCCCGAGTTCCTCTCCACCGACACTCAATTGAAAAAAGCGATGTCATTATTACAATAAAAGTAAAACGCTCTTAGGAGCGTTTTATTTTCATACAAATCGGAGAAAAGAGGGAGATATGAGTCGTTTTGTGCTACATGCGCCGTTTCAGCCTACCGGCGATCAGCCCCAAGCGATTGAAACATTGGCGCAGGGAGTGAAACGTGGGGACAGAGGTCAGGTGCTTTTAGGAGTCACGGGCTCCGGAAAGACGTTTACGATGGCCGGAGTCATTGAGAAGGTCCAAAAACCGACTTTGGTGATCGCCCATAACAAGACCTTGGCGTACCAGTTGGTGACGGAATTTAAGAGTTTTTTTCCAGAAAATGCTGTCGAGTATTTTGTGTCCTACTACGATTATTACCAGCCGGAAGCCTATGTGCCGCAGACGGATACATTTATTGAAAAAGACTCATCTATCAACAATGAAATTGACAAAATGCGCCACTCGGCGACAATGGCACTGTTTGAAAGACGCGACGTGATCATCGTGGCATCCGTATCTTGCATTTACGGCTTGGGGGACCCGGAGGATTACCGGGAGTTGACGGTATCGTTGCGCCCAGGCATGGAGGTAGGGCGAGATGAGGTAATTCGCCAGTTAGTGGACATCCAGTATCATCGCAATGATATTAATTTTGAACGAGGGACTTTTCGCGTTCGTGGCGATATCTTGAACATATTCCCCAGCGCTTTTGGTGAAAATGCGTTGCGTGTGGAGTTTTTCGGAGATGAGATTGATCGCATTGTAGAGTTTGAAGCGCTGACTGGAGAAATTGTGGGCGAACGTTACCACGCATACATTACACCGGCATCTCACTACGCTACTTCAGAACCTAAGGTGAAAAAAGCTTTAATGACCATTGAAGAGGAGCTGGAAGAACGACTGGCGGTGTTAAAGGCAAGTGGTAAGCTTTTGGAAGCTCAACGTTTAGAGCAACGTACCCGCTATGATCTGGAAATGCTTCGTGAAATGGGATTTTGCTCCGGTATAGAAAATTACAGTAGGCACTTAAGCGGCAGAGCACCGGGCAGTCGTCCCTATACTTTGATTGACTATTTTCCGGAAGACTTTTTAACCATCATCGATGAGTCTCATGTGACAGTGCCGCAAATTGGCGGGATGTATGAAGGGGACCGCTCTCGTAAACAAAACTTAGTGGATTACGGTTTTCGCTTGCCTTCAGCTTTGGATAATCGCCCTTTAAAATTTGCGGAGTTTGAGTCTCTGATGGATCAAGTGATTTATGTATCGGCAACGCCAGCCGCGTATGAAAAAGAACAGAGTACCCAGATTGTGGAGCAAATCATTCGCCCGACAGGACTTTTGGACCCTGTGATCGAAGTGCGTCCGGTGACCCATCAGGTGGACGACGTCATTGGAGAAATCCATCGCACAGTGAAAGCCGGTCAGCGGGTGCTGGTGACGACGTTGACCAAGAAAATGGCAGAGGATTTGACAAACTACTTAAAAGAGTTGGGAATCAAAGTCACCTATATGCACTCGGATGTGGATACCATCGAACGCATGGAGATTATCAGGGACCTGAGATTGGGTGTGTACGATGTGCTCGTGGGAATCAACTTGCTTCGGGAGGGTTTGGACCTGCCAGAAGTATCTTTAGTGGCCATTTTAGATGCCGATAAGGAAGGGTTTTTGCGCTCGGAAACGTCATTGATTCAAACGGCCGGACGAGGGGCGCGTAATGAAGATGGACGGGTGATCATGTACGGTGACAAGGTGACTCGCTCCATGCAGGCGGCCATCGATGAGACATCCAGACGCCGAAAAATGCAGCAGGCTTATAATGAAGAGCACGGCATCACACCCACAACCATCCGGAAAGAGATTCGCGAGGTCCTGGCAACAGTGGTGAAAGAGGATCAATCACGCAAGAAAGACCAAAACCTGTTTGATCGGGGAGAAGTGGCTGAGATGGTGCGTCAATTAGAAGAAGAAATGATGATGGCATCAGAAACATTAGACTTTGAACGAGCGGCAGAGATACGAGATCGTATCTTTGCCTTGAAACGAGATTACCAGTTGGAGTAGAAAATCAATGAAAGATCGTGAGATTGTCATTAAAGGTGCAAGGGTACATAATTTAAAAAATGTAGACTTGCGTTTACCGAGAAATCAATTAATTGTGTTTACCGGATTATCCGGATCGGGAAAGAGTTCCTTGGCTTTTGACACTATTTATGCGGAGGGCCAAAGACGGTATGTGGAGAGTTTGTCCAGTTACGCACGCCATTTTTTAGGCCAAATGGATAAGCCGGATGTGGATTACATTGAGGGACTGAGTCCCTCCATTTCGATTGATCAGAAGACGACGAGTAAAAACCCACGCTCTACAGTGGGCACTGTAACGGAAATTTATGACTACTTGCGTCTACTGTATGCGCGTATTGGGCTGCCCCACTGCCCGGTGTGTGGTGAAGAAATCCAAAGTCAAAGTGTGGACCAAATGATTGACCGTGTGCACGAGTGGCCAGAGAGAACTAAGTTTATGGTCATGGCGCCGCTGGTGCGGGGGCAGAAAGGAGAGCATGCCAAACTTCTGGAACGCCTAAAAAAAGACGGATTCGTTCGAGCTGTGATTGATGGAACGATGCATGACCTGGCCGAGGAGATTAGGCTGAAAAAGACGGTGAAACACACCATTGAAGTAGTCGTGGATCGTTTGGTGCTCAAAGAAGGGGTTGACAGCCGGTTAAGTGATTCCATTGAAACGGCTGTAGCCTTATCGGATGGTCTGGTGGTCATAGAGGATGTGGACGGAAACCGGATGCTCTTAAGCGCTAAGCTAGCCTGCCCACACGGCCATATGTCAATGGAAGAACTGAGCCCGCGTTTATTTTCATTTAACAGTCCCTTTGGAGCTTGTGAGGTCTGTAACGGGATTGGCTTTTCCAAGCATATTGATCCCGAACTCGTCATTCCCAATAAGAGTCTGAGCATTGCCGAGGGAGCCATTACGGCCTATGGGGCGAATCCCGGCACCTATTACTATGAAATTTTTAAAGCGTTGGCGAAGCAACATCACTACTCTATTGATCTGCCTATGACGGAAGCACCGGAGAACTTTATCAAGGAGCTTTTGTACGGCACGGATAAAACACTAAGTGTACATTTTAACAGCCACTATAGCGGACCGAAAACGTATCGAGGCAAATTTGAAGGCGTGGTGGCCAACTTAGAACGCCGTTATCATGAAACAAGCTCTGATGCCATGAGAGATCGAATTGATGCCTATATGGCGGAAGTACCTTGTCCTGCTTGCGGGGGAAAGCGGTTAAAGCCGGAGATGTTGGCGGTAACCGTTGGAGGCGTTAATATCGCTGAGTTTACCGATTTGTCGGTGAATCAGGCTCTGGACTTTTTAGAAAAACTGACACTGACACCGATGCAAGAAACCATTGCTCATCAAATCGTGAAGGAAATTAGAGAACGCCTGTCTTTTTTAAAGAACGTTGGCTTGTCGTATCTGACGTTGAGTCGTATGGCCGGGACGCTATCCGGTGGGGAAAATCAAAGGATTCGATTGGCAACGCAGATTGGATCTTCTTTAGTGGGTGTGACGTATGTGTTGGATGAGCCTTCCATAGGGTTACATCAAAGAGATAACGCCATGCTACTGGACACGTTAAGAAATTTAACAGATATTGGAAACACGCTGATTGTGGTGGAGCATGATGAAGACACCATGCGTGCTGCTGACCTGATCGTGGATATCGGCCCTGGAGCCGGGATTCATGGAGGAGAAGTAGTGGCTGTCGGTGACGTCAAAGAAGTGGAAAATAATCAAAATTCGTTGACGGGTGCCTACTTATCCGGGCGCATTGCCATTCCCGTGCCAGAAAAACGACGGGAGCCGGGTGATAAGTGGATACAGATTAAAGGGGCATCGGAAAACAATTTGAAAAACATTGATGTGGGTTTTCCATTAGGCTGCTTTATTGCCGTAACGGGAGTATCAGGTTCTGGGAAGAGTACTTTGGTCAACCAAATCCTTTATCCGGCCCTAGCTAATGCCATCAACCGATCGCGACTGCGCCCCGGAGCACATAAAGGGATTACAGGCCTGGAGAACTTGGACAAAGTGGTGGTAATCGACCAGGATCCCATCGGTAGAACGCCGCGATCCAATCCGGCGACTTACACGGGCGTATTTGACGATATCCGTGATATTTTTGCGATGTTGCCAGAATCAAAGATGCGAGGCTACCAAAAGGGACGGTTTAGCTTTAACGTAAAGGGCGGACGTTGCGAAGCGTGTAAAGGCGACGGAATTATCAAGGTGGAAATGCACTTTTTGCCGGACGTGTATGTGCCTTGTGAGGTGTGCAAAGGGAAGCGGTATAATCGTGAAACCCTGCAAATCAAGTATAAAGATAAAACCATCAGCGATGTCCTGGACATGTCGGTGGAAGAGGGCTTGGAATTCTTTGCTAATATTCCACGGATCCAACGCAAGTTTCAGACGCTTTATGATGTGGGCTTAGGGTATATTAAAATTGGTCAACCTTCCACTCAACTTTCAGGCGGAGAAGCACAGCGGGTGAAGTTGGCAACAGAATTGTCGAAACGCTCCACGGGAAAGACGATGTACATCCTCGATGAGCCCACCACCGGGCTTCATGCAGCGGACATTCACAAACTGCTAGAAGTTTTGGGCCGTCTGCTGGAGACGGGTAATACTGTGTTGGTCATTGAGCATAACTTGGATGTCATTAAGAGTGTGGATTATATCATTGATTTAGGCCCCGAAGGAGGGGACGATGGTGGAGAGATCATCACCACGGGTACTCCGGAAGAGGTGGCCGCTTGCTCGTCATCGTATACAGGCCAGTTTTTAGGCCCGATTTTAAAGAAAGGAAAACGAAAATGAAAAGACGACTCTATTTTCTATTCAGTGTGTTGCTGGTAAGCTTGGTAGCGTTACCACACCATGTTTGGGCACAACCGTTTGTGCGCGAAAACCAGTTTTGGAATCAACAAGGCGTGGAACGTACGGCGCAGATCAAGAAGTTTCAAGCCAGCCATAATCTCCCCATTGATGGAACCTTAAATGATAAGACGATAGAGATGCTCTATAATCCGAATCGCATTAGCTATGACAAAGTCGATCAAGCGCCAACAGACAAGTATTGGATTGCCATCAATAAGACCACGCGTATCCTTTCTGTATATCAAGGCAAAGAGGTCTATCAAAAATACCCTGTTGCTATGGGAAAAAGCAATAGTCCCACACCGACCATCAAGACACGTATCGTCAGTAAACAAGTGAATCCGGCATGGAACAGTAGGGTGGGAAAAGCAGCTCCGGGTGCCAGCAACAATCCACTGGGCTATCGTTGGATGGGATTAGTCGTCAACGGTTCTTACGGTTATGGCATCCATGGCAATGCGAACGTCCATAGTATTGGCACCTATGCTTCCATGGGGTGTGTGCGGATGTTTAACTATGATGTGGAAAATAACGTATTTCCTGTGATGTCTGTAGGTGATCCGGTGTGGATCGGCAACGATGAGGATCTGCGCCGCTGGGGTGTAGCACAAGAGGTAGATTATGCACTACCCCCTGAAGAAGTGGCCTGGGAAATCCCGGCTGACCGTTCGGAAAAGCCGTTTGGTCAAGAAACATTACCAAAAGCGCCTGAGGCAGAAGTGACACAACCGGTCACAGAGATGACGATTAACGATGAAGTCATGGGTTGCACGGTACCAGATGTCGATTAATGCATAGCGTAACAGGTATGATGATTACCAGATGACATGAAATATCGCATTGCTTTTCTATAAGAGACGGTAAATTGATAGATGCCGTCTCTTATTTTTATGAGAGAATAGAAGGCCTGAAAACAGAAAGGGGTCATTCTGCTGAGGAATCCTTTGTCTGGGAAGCGACCTGAGACTGTCTGGGAAGCGACCTGAGACGAGATTGGCCTCACTACGAACTTGTGATAAAAATGAATTGGCACTTGCATACTTTATCAAAGTACCTTATAATATAACCATTAACCAAAAATAAGTCATAAAGGGGGGCAGGTCTTGAACGCTAAAATGACAATAAAAAAGACGCGAGATGATGTGCATGAAGTCGATGCAGGACACCTCAAATGGAAAAGAGCAATCAGACGTGGTCGCCATATCAATACAACTGCATAAAATTAAGAAAGGATTAACCAATGAAAAAGACACTCATTTTATTACTTACATTAGCTCTTAGCTTCTCGTTATTTGCTTGTGGATCACAACCTGCTGCACCAGCAGAGCCAGCTGATTCAGAAGATCATGGGGAAACAGGGGATACGCCATCCTACATTGACGTCATAAAAGAACGTGGCGTACTCCGCATGGGAACCGAAGCAGGCTATCCGCCATTTGAATTCATCGTCATGGAAGATGGAAAATCCACAGTACGCGGCATGGATGTGGATATCGCACAGGTCATCGCTGATGAATTGGGCGTTGAACTGGAAATTGTCGACATGAACTTTGACTCCTTGATAGAAGCTGTGGTAGTTGGCGATGTGGACATGGTCTTAGCCGGGATGAACCCGTCACCGGAACGCGAAAAAGCGGTAGATTTTTCCAAAATTTATTGGGCAGATAAACAAGCTCTGTTGATTCGCGCGGAAGATGAAGATGTGTTGACAACCGTAGAGGACTTTGATGGTAAAGCGATTGGTGCTCAGCTAGGTACGATTCAAGAAAACTTAGCGGAAGAGGCATTCCCTAACTCTGAGCTACTGTCTTTGGCAAAGATATCTGACCTGGTGATGGAACTGCAAGCCGGTAACATTGATGGCATTGTGGTAGTTTATCCCACAGCCTCAGGGTACGCCAGTGCTCATGATGACATTATGATGTCATCGATTGAACTACAAGCCGGTCGTGAAGATGGTACGGCTGTAGCCATTGCGAAAGGCCATGATGATTTCCTAAACCTAGTCAATGATGTATTGACTCGTTTGATAGACGATGGAACCTTGGAACAAATGGTGCAAGAAAACAGTGCTCTCGCAGGCATTGAAGAAGAATAAGATAAGCAGTGATTTCAAATTGGCAAAAGTTAGCACTTTTGCCAATTTTATATTAAAGGAGTTTCTATGGAGAAGCTGATCGAAATTTGGATGGAATATTATCCCGTATACCTCGATGGGATGTGGATGACTTTAAAAATCTCGCTCTTCGGTGTTCTATTCGGGACGTTAATGGGCCTGGTATTGGCCTTGTGGCGCTTAAGCAAACATAAAATTTTAAACATCTTGTCATCTATTTACATTGAGTTTGTACGGGGAACACCCATGATTGTACAAATTTCTATGTTCTATTTTGGATTGCAATATGCCTTACCGGATAGTGCTGGGTTCTTTAAAAGCCGTATGTTTTTAGGGACTTGCGCTATTTGTCTAAACTCAGCAGCTTATGTAGCGGAAATTATTCGCGCGGGAATTAAGTCGGTGGACAAGGGACAGATGGAAGCATCGAGATCGCTGGGGATGACCCAGTCGATGGCCATGCGCTATGTTATCGTGCCGCAAGCCATTAAAAATATTTTGCCGGCATTAGGTAACGAGTTTATTGTACTGGTGAAAGAAACCGCGGTCGTATCCTTTATCGGAATGCAAGACCTGATGTTCAGTGCGACTAAAGTTAAGAGCGCAACTTATCAACCATTTACTCCCATGTTTATTGCAGCGTTAATCTATTTAACCATTACCTTTGTCTTATCTAGACTCTTGATGCTTTATGAAAGGAGGCTGAGTGCCAGTGATCGAGGTTAAAAATCTACATAAGTCATTCGGATCCTTGGAAGTATTAAAAGGCATCACGGAAACCATTGGAAAAGGAGAGGTCGTGGTCATTATCGGGCCGTCAGGATCGGGGAAAAGTACGTTTTTGCGATGCTTAAACTGTTTAGAAGACCCTACATCGGGGGATATCCTCTTTAAAGGGCAGAGTCTTTTAGATCCGAAAAGTGATTTAAACACCATTAGAGAGAACATTGGCATGGTCTTTCAACACTTTAACCTTTTTCCCCACTTGACAATTCTTGAGAACATCACCTTAGCACCAAAGAAAGTCAAAAAAATGCCCCCCAAAGAGGCGGAAAAAATCGCCATGCAGCTGTTAACCCGTATTGGCTTGGCCAACAAGGCAGATCAATATCCGGCCAAGCTTTCCGGTGGGCAAAAACAGCGAGTGGCCATTGCCAGAGCGTTGGCCATGGGACCAGATGTGATGCTCTTTGACGAACCGACTTCGGCGTTGGATCCGGAGATGGTAGGTGAGGTGCTAGACATGATGAAAGATTTAGCACAAGAGGGGATGACCATGGTCGTTGTCACCCACGAAATGGGGTTTGCTCGTGAAGTAGGCGATCGTTTAATTTTTATGGATGATGGTGTTGTCGTTGAGCAAGGGGACCCTGCGGAGGTCTTTGCGCATCCAAGAGAAGCGCGCACCCAGGATTTTTTAAGTAAAGTGTTATAAAAAACAAGATACCTCTAGAGTCGGTTAGCCTATGATAAACTAGGCACTGTCGCCTTAGAGGTATTTTTGTGGGAAGATGATGATTGTATAAGCGCCATGTTACTGGAGAATATATCCGAACAGATATCCGTCGAAAAGACGATGGGATGAGACGCTAAGACATTGGGCCTGTCACCTGGTGGTCGAATTAAAGTGAGGGCGAGAACTTCTTATAAAAGATGTTAGAAGGAGAATCAACATGGGTAGGATGAGAAGGACAAGGACAAGGCAAGAGACGTCGAACCAAAGTGCGAGTTAGCAGGAGCTAATTTCGGGCGAGGAGCGATCCAGACGGGTTGACAACTTCTCTCAATTTCTGTACACTATAAATACCAAGTGAATTACTTGGGATTGAGGAGTGATCGTATGAAATTATCGACCAAGGGACGTTATGGTCTGATGGCTATGCACCAGTTGGCCATGGAGGACGGAGCGGGTCCCTTGCCTTTAAAAGTCATCGCCCAGAGAGAACAGTTATCGGAAGCGTACTTGGAACAACTCTTTGCTCAATTGCGCAAAAGTGGATTGATCAAAAGTGTTCGAGGCGCTCAAGGCGGCTACGTCTTAGCTAAGAAACCTGAGGAGATGACAATAGGGGAAATCTTGCGAGCACTGGAAGGAGATATGTCACTGCATCAATGCTGTGGACCGGGAAATGAGGTTGAGTGTGACCGCAGTGATGAATGTGCGACCAAGGATGTTCTCACGTTATTACAATCGCGTATCGACGCCGTTATTGATTCTGTGACCTTAGCGGACATGGTCAATGGCAGATTATAAAGGAGAAAACTCATGAGAAAAACGATCTACATGGACAATGCAGCAACCACCAGAGTATCAGACGAAGTCATGGAAGCCATCTTACCTTACTTTCAAGAGCATTATGGCAATCCATCTAGCGTATATGCATTAGGACAAGAAAGTAAAAAGGCCATTGAAGAAGCTAGAGAAAAAGTTGCGAAAGCGCTGGGCGCTAAGAAAGAAGAAATCTACTTTACGGCTGGAGGATCAGAAAGTGATAACTGGGCAATTTCCGGCATGGCTGAAGCATTGCGAGATAAGGGAAACCACATTATCACCTCGAAAATCGAACACCATGCCGTGCTTCACACTTGTGAGCACTTGGAAAAAAATGGTTATGAAGTGACGTATCTGGATGTGGATAAAGAGGGATTTATTTCGCTGGAAGAGTTGGAAAAAGCCATTCGTCCTGAAACCATTCTGATTTCTATCATGTTCGCCAACAATGAAATCGGTACCATTGAACCCATTGAAAAAATTGCCGAAATTGCTCATAAACACAATATTGTATTCCACACGGATGCCGTACAAGCTGTAGGTCATGTGCCCATTGATGTGAAGGCCATGCATATTGATATGTTGAGCATGTCCGGTCATAAATTACACGCCCCCAAAGGGGTAGGAGCCCTGTACATTCGCCAAGGCCTACGACCGGTAAACTTGATTCACGGTGGTGCACAAGAACGCCGCATGCGTGCAGGCACGGAAAATATTGCCGGTATTGTCGGCTTAGGAAAAGCCATGGAAGTGGCAACGACTAACATAGAAGAAAAATCCAAGAAGCTTGCCGAAAAAAGAGATTATTTAATGGAACGTATTGAAAAAGAAATTCCTTATTCCATTATTAATGGGTCCAAAGAGAAACGGCTTCCAGGTAACGTTAACGCTTGCTTCCGCTTTATTGAGGGTGAAAGTATGTTGTTGTCGCTAGATATGTTGGGCATTTGTGGATCGTCAGGATCAGCTTGTACCAGTGGTTCTCTAGACCCGTCTCATGTATTGCTGGCCATTGGTTTGCCCCATGAAATCGCCCACGGAAGTTTGCGATTAACCCTAGATGAAAGCAATACCAAAGAAGAAATAGATTATGTGGTTGACAATCTAAAGACCATTGTGGAACGCTTTAGAAGTATGAGTCCGCTTTATGAAGAGTTTGTGAAGGAGGAAAAGCGATAATGTATTCTGAAAAAGTAATGGATCACTTTATGCACCCACGTAACGTTGGAGAAATTGAAAATGCCGCAGGTGTTGGTGAAGTTGGAAACGCCAAGTGTGGAGATATTATGAAAATATATTTGGACATTGAAGATGAGATCATCAAAGATGCCAAGTTTAAGACCTTTGGCTGTGGGTCTGCCATTGCTTCATCTTCCATGGCCACTGAAATGATTAAAGGAAAAACGATACAGGAAGCTCTATCCTTGACTAATAAGGCCGTGGCGGAAGCGTTAGATGGTCTGCCGCCAGTTAAGATGCACTGCTCCGTGTTGGCAGAACAGGCAGTGCGTGCAGCACTGCTGGACTATGCAAAGAAAAACAATATTGAGATCCCAGGATTGGAAGAAGGACTCATCGATGTAGATGCTTTGCATGATGAGGTACACGGAGAATAACTCCATTAAGGAGGAGTGCCATGCCCGTCACGCCGTTTATACAAGACAACCTGCCCTTAAGCCGACTTTTACAAGTCGGCTTGTTGGCGTTACTAGTGGTATTGATCTACTATGTGATTCATATTGGCAACAGCTATGTCGAACCTCATCGACGCCTAAACCCCAACTACCATCTAATCGGTAAGGTTATTTTGGCCATCATCGGAGCAGGGGTATTCTATTCAGTCATTGTGCATTCACGCGTGCTAAGTGAATTCGTTGTTTCGATGATTATCGCTTTATTTTTAGCGTATATCATTAACCCGGCAGTGGATTTTTTTCAGCGGAAATGGAGGATCCCGCGTTGGGGTGGGGTGCTCGTCGTCTATTTTTTAGTGATCCTGGTTCTCGTGTTATTGGCGGTGAATGTGGTACCGCGGACGACAGAGGAATTCTCCAGGCTGATCAGTAATTTGCCGGAAATTTTCAATCGTCTGCGTTCCTCACTAGAGCACTACAGTAATGAGATTGGTAAAGCCATTGGGCGGACACCGGAGGAACCTACGCTTAAGATCATAGACTTAGAAAAGCAAATTAGCCAGATCATTGAAAACTTCCAAGAGAAAAACCTGAGCTCGGCAGGCACTTTATTTTCCAATATGTCACAAATCTTCGCCAAGATGATTAACGTCGTCATGGTGCCGATTTTGACTTTCTTCTTCGTCGTGGATAACCGAGAAGTCAAAAAAAATATGCTTCGTGTCGTACCTGAAAAATATCGCGAAGATGTGGTGTTGCTCGGTAGAGAAATTAACCGTGTGATGAATGATTTCGTCCGAGGTCGTATGATCATGGCACTCTTTGTTGGCGTAGCCACGATGATTATGCTTCTGTTGTTCCGCGTAGAGTTTGCGGTGGTCATCGGTTTCGTGACGATGATTGCAGATATCATCCCTTATATTGGACCATTTTTGGGGCTATTACCCGCGGTCGTCTTTGCTTTTATGTCCAGTCCATTGAAAGCCCTATGGGTACTTTTGTTGTTTGTTTTGATCCAATGGGTGGAAAATAATATTGTGGCACCGAAGGTATTGTCTACGACGGTGGGACTGCATCCTGCTGTGGTGTTTGTGACCATTATCCTGGCAGGACGAATTTGGGGTGTTCTGGGAATGATTTTGGCCGTGCCGTTAGTGGCCATCGGTTTAATTGTGGTTAAATTTCTTTACTACCGCATGAAGGAAAGAAGGGCTCATCAACAATCATTGGAGCAAGATTAGGAGCGTATGTCGTGCGGATGTAAAAAAACATGAGAGCCTTGTAGTCAGCGTATTAGTGCGGTTGACAACAAGGCTCTATTAGGTGATAATTAGCATATTATAGGTATGATGAAATGTAGAAGTGTTTAGATAGATGGCGAGGGAGGATTTATGAAAAAATTAGGTTTACATGAGTTGAGACAACTTTATTTGGATTTCTTTGAGGAAAAAGGCCACTTGGCTCACCACAGCTTTTCTTTAGTACCTCAAAATGATAAATCATTGTTACTGATTGGTGCTGGGATGGCGCCTTTAAAAAAATATTTTACGGGAGAAATGGTTCCTCCTAGAAATCGCATGGTTACCTGTCAGAAATGTATTCGCACAGGGGACATTGACAATGTGGGCATCACCGATCGCCACGGCACTTTTTTTGAAATGCTGGGGAACTTTTCCTTTGGAGACTACTTTAAAAAAGAAGCTATTGCTTGGGCATGGGAATTTTTGACAGAGCGTCTTGAAATCAATCCGGAAGACCTATGGGTAACAATTTATTTGGATGACGATGAAGCCTATCAAATCTGGAACGAAGAGGTCGGCGTGCCGGCTGAACGTATTGTGCGCTTAGGCAAAGAGGATAACTTTTGGGAGTTGGAAGTTGGTCCTTCTGGTCCCTGCTCTGAAATTTACGTGGATCGTGGACCGGAACATGGTTGCGGCGACCCAAACTGTAAACCGGGATGTGAATGTGACCGTTTCTTAGAAGTATGGAACTTGGTATTCACGCAATATGATAAAGACGAAGAAGGCAACTATCATCCACTGGCGCATCCTAACATTGATACGGGCATGGGCTTAGAGCGTATGACGACTATTTTAGAAGGTGCTGATAATATCTTCGAAGTCGCAGCGATTCGTGATATTATCACGGCCATCGAAAAACTGTCTCATTATGCCTATAAAACTGATGAGAAAAAAGATGTTTCTGTTCGCGTCATCACAGATCATATTCGTGCAGCAACCTTTTTAGCATCGGATGGGGTGTTACCATCTAATGAAGGCAGAGGGTATGTCATGCGACGGATTATTCGCCGCGCGATAAGACACGGTCGCCTTTTGGGAATTAACGATAGCTTTATGCCGGAATTAGCACAGGTTGTCATCGATTCTTGGCAAGTGAATTATCCGGAACTCAAAGAAAAAGAGCGCATGATTCGCGACGTGATTTCAGCGGAAGAACGCAAATTCCATGCAACCCTGGATAGCGGGATGGAAATTCTTGCTTCTTATATGCAAGAGATGAAAGCCGGAAAAAAATCAATCCTTTCCGGAGCCAACGCATTCAAACTGTATGATACATATGGATTCCCTTTAGATCTGGTTCGTGAAATTATGGTGGAAAAAAGCTTTAGCGTAGACGAAAAAGGATTTCAAGAACTCATGGAAGAGCAGCGCAATCGAGCTCGTGCATCACGAGATGACGGTGATAATATTGGCTGGTCTTCGCAACAAAAACAACAATTGAAAAACTACGACAATACCTTCGTAGGTTATGAAACCATGACGGCCAAGGGGACTGTATTGGCACTGTATCAAGACGGCGAAGAAGTCAATATGCTGAAACAGGAAGAAAGGGGCCGTATGGTTCTTTCCGTGACACCATTTTATGGGGAATCCGGAGGGCAAGTGGGAGATACTGGTGAGATCTATCGCGAAGATGGAAAAGCTATAGTAGAAGATACGCAAAAAACACCTCGTGGCACCATCTATCACATCGTCACAATACAATCTGGCACCTTAAAGGTAGGGGATGAAGTGACAGCCTCCGTGCGCGATGCAAGGCGAGGCGCCATTATGCGCAATCACTCTGCCACACACTTGCTGCATCAAGCCCTAAAAGACGTCTTGGGGGATCATGTCAACCAAGCTGGTTCTGAAGTCGGGCCTCAACAGGCACGCTTTGACTTCACTCACTTTGAAGGCTTGACAGAAGAGCAAAAAGAACATGTGGAGCGCAAGGTTAACGAAAAAATTCTCCAATCCATGCCGGTGCATATTGCAGAAATGTCGATGGCAGAAGCGAAAGCAAAGGGCGCCATCGGCCTATTCGAAGATAAATATGGGGACAAAGTGCGTGTTGTAGATATGGGCGGCTATTCTGTAGAGCTTTGTGGTGGCGTACATGTGCACAATACCGCTGAAATTGGCGTATTTAAATTGCTATCGGAAAGCTCCGTAGCCAGTGGTGTGCGACGGGTTGAGTACATGACGTCGATAGCGGTCCTAGATCACGACAAAGCTTTGGAAAATCAGTTAGATGACTTAGCTAAAAGCTTGAAAACGACGCCTCAGGGGCTAACTAACCGCGTGGTAGACTTACAAGAAGAGTTAAAAGAATTGCAACGCGAGTTAGACCGTATGCAAAGAGAAATGGCGAAAGAATCGACTAGCCAGTTGGTAGACCAAGTACAAGAAATTAATGGTATTCCTTATGTGACAGCTGTTTTAAGTGGTGTTGATACAGAAACACTGCGTAATGAAGTCGATGAACTGAAAGATAAACTAGGTTCTGTCGTGGTGGTTTTGGGAAGCGTAGTGGGAGATAAACTCACTTTTGCTGCCGGCGTAACGAAAGACTTAGTGAAAAAAGGAGTCCATGCAGGCCAATTAGTCAAAGCGGTGGCACAAGTGACGGGTGGCAATGGTGGCGGCAGACCGGATATGGCTACAGCAGGTGGTAAAGACATTTCAAAAGCGGAAGAAGCACTGGCAGAAGTCAAGACGATCTTAGCGAAATAGACTTGTGCAAGGCGGATGTGAATGTGCTATAATTGAGTGAGATAGTAGAAGGAGGGTATGTATGGACAATCAACGATTCAATACGATGAAGTTTTCGTTCCAAAATGATGAGTCAGCACAGATTAAGGCGATATTGATGGAAGTCTATAAGGCTTTGGAAGAAAAGGGATATGAACCTATCGATCAGTTGATTGGGTATATACTTTCCGGCGACCCAACGTATATTACCAGTCATCGCAATGCTCGTGCGCTGATTTCCGAAGTTGAGCGTGATGAGTTACTGGGAGAGTTATTGAACCATTATCTTAATGATTAGTATCAGCAATAAGAGAGATGGACTGTGTCCATCTCTATTCTTTAATTGAGGTGTATTATGGGCCGTTTAATGGGCGTGGATTTGGGTGATGTACGCATTGGCATAGCTCTTAGTGACGAGACGCAATTTTTAGCCTCCGGTTACGGAGTCATCAAGCATGAAGGACGTCGTAAATCTGTGGAAAAAATTGGGCAGATTATTGATGAATACGATGTGGAAGCTGTGGTTATGGGACTTCCGCGTAATATGAACGGCACTTACGGTCCCATGGCAGAAAAAGTGAAGCGATTTGGTGAGACATTGACAGACCAGCTGGGAGTGAGGGTGCACTATCAAGATGAGCGCCTATCCACAGTAGCTGCAGAAAACGTACTCATTCAAGGTGGCCTGACTAGGGAAAAACGACGCCAAGTGGTAGATCAAGTGGCGGCGACTGTGATTTTACAAGCCTACTTGGATGGAAAGGAAGATTAGATGCAACGTCATATTTTCTATGATGAGTTGGGCAATGAAGTAGAGTTTTTTGTGAAAGCGGAGTTCTCCCATGAAGACATGGATTATATTGCCATGTCACCGGTGGAGGATATTTACGCCCCAACATACATCTTACGCATAAGTTTTGATGAGAGCGGCCAGGAATTTTTAGAAAATTTGGACTATGAGGAACTAACTGAGGTTACAGAGGCATATGAGGCCTTAATGGAAGAACAACTGCAATAGGGTGGAGAAGAACTATGAACGAACAACTATTCGATACCTATATGACCAAGATAAAAGATGCAGGGTATAAGCATACGAAACCGCGTATGACGATTTTAAAATGCCTGATTGATCATCACGATGAACACTTGTCAATTGAAGAAGTATATGAGTTAGTGCGGAAAATTGACCCTACCATTGGCATTGCAACCGCATATCGTACGATGATTTTATTTGTCGATTTGGGCATTGTGAGAAAAATGGATTTCGGTGAGGGGTTTTATCGTTATGAGATTAGCGAAGACGACCATGCTCACCAACATCACCACCTCATTTGCGTGGAATGCGGTGAGGTGAAAGAAGTTAAACTTGATTTATTGGAAAGTCTAGAAGATCGAATCGAAAAGGCAGAACACTTCTCCATCCTCGATCACAATGTAAAGTTTTATGGCATTTGTGATCACTGCCAAACGAAAAGAAATAGGAGAAACTGATGAAAGAAAAGAATCATTATGAGGGGAAGCAGTCTTTTCCCCTTGCTCGCCGCGGCGAGCGCAAGAAAAACCAAGGGCAATCAAAAAATGATTTGCCGAAATTGCGTATAATCCCTTTGGGGGGCATGCATGAAATCGGTAAGAACCTGACCGTCATAGAGTATGATGATGAAATCCTAATCGTAGATTGTGGATTGACCTTTCCCGAGGACGAACAACTAGGGGTGGATATCGTCATTCCGGACTTCACCTACTTAAAGCAAAACGCCAAGCGCATCAAAGGACTTTTGCTGACGCACGGACACGAGGATCATATCGGAGGCATCCCTTATTTGCTCCAGGTGGTCAACCCGCCAATTTATGGCACAGGCTTAACGATTGGTTTGACAAAACCGAAACTAGAAGAACATCGTCTGGACACATCCAATTTGCATGTGGTGCGTCATGGCGAAAAACTCAAACTAGGTAAATTTGAAATCGAATTTATCAAAACGTGCCACTCGATCCCGGATTCGGCGGCCATTGCGATTACGACACCTGTAGGCACGGTGATCCATACCGGAGACTTTAAGGTGGACTTTACTCCCATTCTAGGGGATGCCATTGATTTAAACCGCCTGGCCTACTATGGCTCCAAAGGCGTATTAGCGCTATTATCTGATAGTACAAATGCTACACGACCGGGTATTTCCCTTAGTGAAAGCGTGGTGGGAGAAACCTTCAACCATATTTTTTCGCAGAAAAAATCGAGAATTATCATCGCCACGTTTGCATCAAACTTACACCGGGTCCAACAAATCATTTTCGCCGCAGAGAAATACGGAAGAAAAGTAGCGCTCTCAGGCCGATCCATGGTGAAGGTGACTAATATCGCCATCGACATGGGCTATATCAAAGTACAAAAAGATACTCTCATTGACTTACGCGATGTGGATCGCTATCCGGAAGATAAGATTGTAATCATTACGACAGGGTCTCAAGGAGAGCCGATGAGTGCCTTGACGCGCATTGCCTACGGTGAACACCGTCAAATCCACTTAAATCCGAGAGATACGGTCATCTTGTCGGCGAACCCCATTCCGGGGAATGAAAAGACGGTGTTTAAAATCATCAACCGTTTAATGGAAAGCGGTGCTGAGGTGATTTATAAAGCACTATCGGAAATTCACGTTTCCGGACACGCCAATCAAGAAGAGCTAAAGCTCATTTTGAGCCTTGTAAAGCCCAAATATTTTATTCCCCATCACGGTGAGACGATTCACATGATGCGTCATGCCGAATTGGCCTATGATATTGGCATCCCGAAGGAAAATGTGTTTATCATGAACAATGGCGATGTCATTGAGTTTACCAAAAAAGGAGCGACACAAGGATCTCGCGTGGAAGCAGGGGATGTATTAGTAGACGGCTTAGGAGTTGGCGACGTGGGCAATATCGTCCTTCGAGATCGTAAGCACTTGTCAGAAGATGGATTGATTGCCGTGGTGGTAACCATCTCTAAGCAAGAAGGAACCATCATCGCCGGTCCGGACATCATCAGCCGCGGTTTTGTCTATGTGAGAGAATCAGAAGATCTCATGGAACAGGCACGTCATGTGGTGGAAGATGCGATACAAGATAACTTAAAACGCGGCAAGACCGATTGGGGCGAGTTAAAAATGGCCATTCGCGAAAGCCTGAGACGATACATCTACAGTGAAATCAAACGTAATCCGATGATTTTACCCATTATTATGGAAGTGTAAAAAAAGCACCCGCAACCGGGTGCTTTTCTAGAGAGGAGCGACTATGGGACATGCGATACAAGGCCCTGATACAGAGGGCATCGTCCTTAGCGAAGCTACGCATTATGTGAGAAAATTAATTCCCCCTGCAGAAGGGCACCTGGCTCGGTTGGAAAAATTGGCAGAGGAACGGCATGTACCCATCATTGCGCCGGAAGTAGCTGAAGTCTTGGCTTTTCTCGTTCGGCAAACAAGGCCGACTACGGTGTTGGAGGTTGGAACAGCCATGGGCTACTCTGCTTCTGTCATGTTGATGGCGTCCACGTCCATTAAGAGGCTTTACACCATTGAAAGGCGTTATGATCGGTACCAAGAGGCCCAGACATTATTTGCCGAAGCAGGCCTTTCTTCCCGCGTGGAGCAAATTGTGGGCGATGCCCAGCAAGTGCTGGAAGCTTGGGAAACACCGATTGACATGGTATTTATCGATGGAGCAAAAAGTCATTATGAAACGTTTGTGCAGGCGGTAATCAAAGCATTAAAGCCAGGAGGCATCATTGTATGTGATAATGCATTGTTTCGAGGCATGGTGGTAGGATCTGAACAGGTGCATCGCCGAGATCGCACCTTGGTGCGACGCATGGATGAATTTTTGCATCATTGGTCTCAACGGGAAGATTGCCATTTGTTGTTATGGACGATTCATGATGGTATAGCTATCATCGAGAAAGGAAGCGAGAATGAGTAAAATGGAACTACTGGCTCCAGCTGGAGACTTAAAAAAATTAAAAGTGGCCATCGACTACGGGGCGGATGCCGTATACTTAGGTGGAGAGAGCTTTGGATTGCGAAAGGCTTCAAAAAATTTTTCGTTAGCAGACATTGCTGAAGGTGTTAAATATGCTCATCAGCACGGACGGAAAGTCTATGTGACCTTAAACATCGTGCCCCATGAATTTGACTTTGATGGTGCGGAAGAGTATGTCCAATCGCTGGAATCAATTGGCGTGGATGCTGTCATTGTCACAGATCCAGGGATGTTTGCCACCGTGCGAGCAGCAGCTCCAGATTTGCCGATTCATATGAGCACCCAAGGCTCGATTACCAATAGTCGTAGCATCCGGTTTTGGTATGAGCAAGGAGCGGAGCGAGTCGTTCTGGCGAGGGAAGTGAGCTTGGAGGAGATTCGCGCTATACGTCAAGCGATTCCAGAAAAGATGAGCTTGGAAGCATTTGTACACGGTGCCATGTGTATTTCTTACTCAGGACGATGCCTGATGAGTAATTACATGACGGGACGTGATGCGAACCAAGGCGACTGTGCCCATGCCTGCCGGTACAAATACCATGTGGTGGAAGAAAAACGTCCAGGCCAATACTTTCCCGTGGAAGAACATGAGCAAGGCACGTTTATATTTAACTCCAAAGATTTGTGCATGATCAATCGTCTAAGAGATTTAGATGAAGCTGGAGTGTACAGCTTAAAGCTGGAAGGACGTGTGAAAAGTGAATTTTATGTGGCCAGCATCGTCAGGGCTTATCGCTTGGCTCTTGATGCGTACTACCAAAATCCTCTAGCGGAACCAGATCCCTATTTTCGTGAAGAGCTAGATAAAATTAGCCATCGACCCTATACAGTAGGTTTTTACGACGGAAAACCGGGAGAAGAAGCCCAAAACTATTCTGATGGAGGCTATATCCGCGGCTACGCTTTTGTAGGCACCGTATTGGATTATGATACTGGTAAACAATTATTGAAAGTAGAACAACGCAATAAACTCATCATAGGAGATCATATCGAAATCTTCGGGCCACGAGGAAAGCACGTTGAGCATATCATTGACCGAATGTATGATGCGGCAATGGAACCGATTACAGAGGCGCCTCATGCGCAAATGACCTTATATATTCCTATTGCAGGTGATTTCAGTCAAGGCGACTACTTACGAAAGCCAGAAGTGGAATAAAAATGGCTAATTGTTACCGAGCATGGTACTAATCTTTTGCCTGAATCTTGAAATTATGGGCTAGATATGGTAGGCTATACATGCAAATAACAAGATGTATTTTAAGGAGGAATGAAAAATGAATGCAATGACTCAAGATAACTTACGCTCTGCCTTTGGTGGCGAATCTCAAGCTCACATGCGCTATCGTATTTGGGCAGACTTGGCAAAAAAAGAAGGATTTCCCAACGTACAACGTCTATTTATGGCAACTAGTGACGCAGAAGAAGTACACGCAACGCTACATTTCAAAGCGTTAGCAGATATCGCTGGCGACTTCTCAGTAATTTCCGGTGCAGGCTTTGGTTTAAGCAATACCTCCGCAGCTCTTCAAGGAGCGATTGATGGCGAACTTTTTGAAGTGGGACAAATGTATCCTGCTTATATTGCCGTAGCAGAAATGCAAGGGGAAGAAGAAGCAGTCAAAGCCATGAGATATGCAGTTGCAGCAGAAAAAGTCCACGCAGATCGTTTCGAAGAAGCCAAAAAAGCAGTAGATGGCGGAAAAGACTTGGAAGCAAAAGATATTTTGCTGTGCCCTGTATGTGGATACATTACATTCGATGCCACGGAAGAAGTGTGCCCGATTTGTAAAACAAAATCCAAAGCGTTCGTAGCTTACTAAAGTATAAAAAGCACCATTTGGTGCTTTTTTCTTTTTTTGGGGGTATAATGAAATAGAAGGGGCAAGGTGTTATGGAACTCGTCATTCTTGTATTTCTTTATACCTTATGTACCGGCGGAAAAGTGCGCCGGCTCTTGGCATGCCCCGTTAAAATGGAATGGCTACTGGTGATTTACGTAGCTTTGCAAGTGGTAGTGCGCCTGCCGGTGGTGGTCCAGGGTTTGAGGTTTAGAGACCACAGTCTACTGATGTTGTGTCTATATTTTTTGTTGATTCTCATCCTGTGGTTTAACCGACACTTATCTGGGGCGCCTTGGATGATAGCAGGAGCTTCGCTTAATGGATTAGTCCTGGCTTTAAACGGCGGGCGGATGCCAGTACATGCAGACGCTCTCAAGTGGGCAGGGCAACATGAACTGTGGAGGATCCTCAGCTTTGATCAGTGTACGACGCATGTGCTGATGAGTGAAGGCACGAAACTTTCCTTTTTGGGAGATGTGATTCCCACACCGTCTTGGTGGTTTTATCCACGCGTGTTAAGTGTGGGTGATGTGATTTTAGTGATTGGGCTTTGTATTTTTATGGTAAGGGGTTTAAAATATGGGTGTGAAGGTGAAACAAACTAAAGCGAGGATTATGGTCTGGTTTTTACTGCTCAGCTTGATGCTGGTTTCCTGTGCACCCTCAACCGATATCACTGAACGTTTACCGGCGAAAACATCTGCTTTGGCAGCGGAAGAGGCGGCTGCCTCGCCGACTGATTCCAGTAGTGAAAAACCGCAGGTCGCTGTACCGACAGAAAAGCCAAAGGATACCTATAACATTCTCTTTGCAGGTGATGTGATTTATCATGTGCCTGTGGTGAGATCGTGTTTTATTCCAGAGATTGGAACCTACGATTTTAGCCCGCCTATGCGCTTAATCAAGCCGATGGTAGAGCAAGCAGACTTGGCCGTAGTCAATTTCGAAACCGCCATTAACCCAGGTAAAGAACCTTTGGGATTCCCACTGTTTAATACACCTAAGGAAGCCTTGTGGGGATTAAAACAGACGGAGTTTGACATAATTAACACTTGCCATAATCACACGCTGGATCAAGGTGAGCAAGGAATGGTCAATGTCTTAGATGCAGTGGACGAGTTTGGATTGATCAACATCGGCACACAACGTGAAGGGCAGAGACGGACGAGGATTGTTCCCCTGGATGATTGGAAACTGGGATTTTTTAGCTATACCTATGCCCTTAACGGCAATGAGTGGTGCATGGATGCTGACAAGTTGAACTCCATGATTAATGTGATCAATCGCGATAAAATCCAAGAGGATATTGCCACTTTGCAAGAAGAAGGCGCCGATTTCATCATCGGCATCATGCATTGGGGCAATGAGTACAGTGAAAAACCATCACCGGAACAACAAGCTTTGGGACGAGACATGATCGATTGGGGTGCTGATGCCATCATAGGGAGCCATCCCCATGTGGTGCAGCAGGCAGAATATTGGTCATCCTCCAAAGGACAAGGTCCCATCATTTATGCCATCGGTAACCATTTAAGCAACCAATATGCAGATACGATGGGCAATGTGCGAGCGGAAGACGGTCTCATGGTCACACTGACGCTAAAGCGTGAAGGCGATGACTTGGCATTAGTGCAGACAGCGTTTGAACCGACCTGGGTCTTGCGACGCGATGGTTATACAGTGATTCCCTTGGCACAATATTTTCAAGGAGAACTCGGTGACTTTACAGTCGACGAAGCTACCGCAGAACATATGAGACAATCGATGGACGTGACTTTACAAAAAATGGAAGAAATTCCCAGAACTTTTGAAAAAAATTGATAAAATGTTTAAACTAACCATAAGTTAATGATATACTAGATTTAGATCGTGAGGTGAGACAGGATCATGACACAATTTTTAGCGCATTTGACCATTTTTGACGTCATAGACGTGGCAATTGTAGCCCTGCTACTCATAAAAATTTTCAGCTTAATTAAAGAAACACGAGCGGAACAACTGGTCAAAGGCATTGTGGCGTTATTGATCTTGACGAAGTTAAGCGATCTGTTACACCTTTATACGATGCGATGGATTCTAACCAATGTGATGAGTTACGGGCTTTTAGTGATTATCATCATGTTTCAACCGGAATTGCGCCGGGCTCTGGAGTACATTGGACGTTCCAGGTTGTTTCGAGGGTCTTTGTTAAGTGTGTCGGATGACCAGTTAGACAATGCCATCGAAGCATTGACGGCGACGGCGACCAGTTTAAGCCGACAGAAGATTGGAGCCCTAATCGTATTAGAACGGGAAACAGGGTTAAATGAAATCGTGGATACTGGTACGAGGATCGATAGCCTGGTGACCTCAGATCTATTAATTAGTATTTTTTTTCCCAACACCCCATTACACGATGGTGCAGTGATTATTAAAAATGACCGTATCAAAGCAGCTTCTTGTTTTTTGCCCTTGACGGAGAACAAAGGTCTATCTCGAGATTTGGGCACAAGGCATCGAGCGGCACTAGGGATTTCCGAACGCTCGGATTGCTTGGCGATTGTCGTGTCTGAGGAAACAGGGGGCATCTCCATTGCCACCAATGGAACTTTGGAGCGCCACTTAGATGAAAAAACGCTGAGACATCGTCTGGAGCAAGCTTACACAATGAAAAAAGAGTCTTCGGGTATCATGGAGCAATGGAGGCAGCGACATGGGGAAGAAAAATAACCAAGTGATGATTTACCTCTTGGCCGTCATTGTGGCCATTATGCTTCGCTCCTATGTGGTAGACCGAGAAAATCCAGAACGGACGATGCCCTATTATTCCGTACCGATTACGATTTTAAACGAAGAGTACTTGGCCGAATCGGATCTTTTCATTGCTGAACAAAATCAGAAAACAGCAACGGTGCGTGTATCGGGCAGGCTACGAGACCTCAATGGATTTGATGCGAAGGACTTAAGAGTGACGATAGATGTGGGGCAATGTGCTGAAGGTGAAGTGAATCTTCCTTTAAATGTTAGCATTCCCGATAATCCGAAAGGACTTCGGGTCGTGAACTATGAACCCGCCAGCCTTCATTTGGTCATTGAACAAAATATTAGCCGCACCAGACCGATTGTCGTGGAACCGACAGGGCAACTACCGGATGGCTTATCTTTAGTGTCTCTTAAAGCCGAGCAGGACATGGCGATAGTAGAGGGCTCTCGTTCTGCAGTCAATCAGGTTACGAGCATTACGGCTCAGATTAACTTGGAAGAGTGGGATAAGGGAGACGTGATAGACGCGACGTTAACACCAGTTGATGAAAAAGGTAATGTGGTACAACATGTCACATTGGAAATGGAAACGGTCCCCATTCATGTGGTGATTCGTGACATTATAGAGCTTCCGGTGGAATTAAAAACCGTTGGCCAGCTCAAGCCGGAGTTGATCATGAGTCATATTGCCATCAATCCTCAGCAAGTGCAGGTGACCAATGTATCCGCGCAGGCCTTGCCCCAAAATTTGACGACTGAACCGTTGAATTTGGATGATTTGTCGAAAAATGGTACGCAAACACTGGCGTTGCTGTTTCCGGAAGGTGTTAAACCAGTTCATGGTGATCAGACGAGTGTGACAGTCGAATACACCATTGACAAACAGCGTAGCTTGCATCGAGATATAGACATCAATAACGTGGCAATCATTGGTGCAAGTGCTTACGAAGTAGTTTGGGATACACCACAAAATGTTGTGTCCTTAGATATAACTGGAAGTCCGAACGACCTCGACCAACTGGATATGGATCAGCTGCAACTGTTGATTTATATTGAGCCACATGTAGGGCGCCAGGAACTTCCCATCAGTGTAGAGGGACTACCACAAGGCATTCATTACACCTTGGAGCCCTCCAGTTTGACCGTGATGGTCAATGAAAATTAGGTACAAACTCGCATGGGGCGAGATGTAAAAAATTTATAGAGGTGAAACATGATTAAGAATTTTGACATGCTGTTGGACATCGCTCAGGAAAAATGCCACAAAGTCAAGATGGCTGTGGCAGTTGCCCAAGATGATCACGTACTACAAGCGGTAAATGAAGCCATGAAACTGGGTATCGTAGATCCTATCTTAGTGGGTGATGAACCGAAAATTAAAGACGTGGCTCAAGCCGTTGGTATGGATTTAACGGGTATTGAAATTGTCCATATCGTCGATATCACAGAAGCAGCTCGCTATGCGACTAAGCTGGTACATGACGGAAAAGCTAAGTTTCTGATGAAAGGTCTTGTAGACACATCCATCATCATGAAAGCCGTATTAGACAAAGAAATTGGCTTAAGAGCCGGTAAACTCATCAGCCACGTGGCCGTACTATCGATTCCCACGTATCATAAATTATTCATTTTAACAGATAGCGCCATGAACATTGCACCTGACCTAGATGACAAAGTGAAAATTGTGGAAAACGCCGTGGAATTTGCTCATTTTATCGGTATTCAAGAACCGAAAGTCGGCGTGATTGCTGCGAAGGAAAAAGTGTCCAAATCGATGATCGCCACACTGGACGCAGAAGCTTTAGTAGAAAAGAACAAAGCTGGGGAAATTACTGGCTGCGTTATTGATGGACCTTTTGCGTTGGATAATGCCATGAGCAAAGAATCCGCTAGAATCAAAGGCATCAAATCTGAAGTGGCTGGCGATGTCGATATCATTTTAGTACCTTCTATCGAAGCAGGAAACGTAGGCTATAAAGCCATCACAGTGCTTGGTGGTGGGAAAATTGGTGGTCTGATCATTGGCACGGCAGCTCCTATTGTATTAACAAGCCGCGCTGACACAGCAGAATCAAAGTTATACTCGATCGCTCTAGGCGCTATCAGCGTACATGAATAAAATTAGACATTAAATTTGGAGGTAATCTATGAAAGAAAAACGCGTATTAGTCATTAACCCCGGTTCTACTTCTACGAAAATTGGCGTATACGATGGGGAAGAACAGGTTTTTGAAAAAACCATTCGTCATGCTACGGAAGAGATTGCATCTTTCGAAACAATTTATGACCAATACAAATTCCGTGAAGAGCTAATCACGGAGTCCTTAACAGAAAATAACATTGATCCCAAGAGCTTAGATGCCATCGTAGGACGTGGTGGACTTTTGAAAGCAATCCCCGGTGGCGTTTACGAAGTCAATGATGCCATGTTAGAAGATTTGCGCATCGGCGTTTCCGGTCAACACGCTTCTAACCTGGGCGGTGTTATCGCCCATGCCATGGCAGAAGAACTGGGGATTAAAGCTTATATCACCGATCCCGTCGTAGTCGACGAATACAGTGATGTAGCACGCATCTCCGGCCTAAAAGAGATTGAAAGAACCAGTATTTTCCACGCTTTAAACCAAAAGGCAGTGGGAAGACGTTTTGCACACGAAATGGGCAAAAAATATGAAGATGTCAACATCATTGTGGCTCACTTAGGTGGTGGTATTTCCGTAGGGGCCCACTTAAAAGGCCAAGTCGTTGATTCGAACAATGCATTAGATGGAGAAGGACCTTTCTCACCGGAACGATCCGGTGGGTTAACAGTCCGCAAAGTAGTGGACATGTGCTTTAGTGGTCAATACACTGAAGAAGACATGGCAAAATTTATGGTTGGTGGCGGCGGCCTAGTATCCTATGTAGGCACAGCTGATGCTCGTGAAGTCTCTGAAAGGGCAGAGGCAGGCGACAAAGAAGCTGAATTAGTATACCGCGCCATGGCCTATCAAATATCCAAAGAAATTGGTGCGATGGCCACTGTCTTAAAGGGCGATATTGACGGTATTATCAT
This sequence comes from uncultured Peptoniphilaceae bacterium, assembly GCA_964344295.1. Classification (GTDB taxonomy): domain Bacteria; phylum Bacillota; class Clostridia; order Tissierellales; family Peptoniphilaceae; genus JAAYFJ01. The sequence continues at coordinate 32,913 of CAYFMR010000007.1, forward strand.
TACCGGTGGTATTGCTTACGACAAAGGCTTCACATCATGGATAGTTGAAAATGTCGGATTTTTGTGCGATAATGTTCGTATCTACCCCGGTGAAGATGAATTAATGGCCCTGGCAGAGGCAGGACTACGCGTCTTAAACGGGGAAGAAAAACCCAAAGTGTATTAATAAAAACATAAGGAGGTTATATGGCTATTACCAACGATCGTAGAATTCGCATCGTGGTCGGTCATTATGGTAGTGGTAAATCTGAATTTTCGGTCAATTACGCAGTGAAGCTCAGTGAGGCCGGAAAGAAGGTTGCCCTGGCGGACTTAGATGTCGTTAACCTTTACTTTAGAAGCCGCGAAAAAAGAGAGTACCTAGAAAGTATGGGAGTTCGAGTCATCAGCTCTAGCATCAAAACAGATGCCGTGGATATTCCTGCCATCTCAGCAGAGGTGGTCGCGCCATTGGTGGATGAGAGCTATGATGCAGTACTGGATGTGGGCGGTGACCATGTCGGCGCTCGTACTTTAGGACGATATAATGATATTTTAGTAGAAGGAAACTACGATATGTTTTTCGTACTTAATGCCAATCGTCCTGAGACGATGAGCGTAGACTCAGCGTTACAGTACTTACGCCGTATCGAAGGCGCTAGCCGAAAGCGCGTGACAGGTATCGTCAACAACACCCATTTGCTATCTTACACAACAGTCGATGACATAGAGAAAGGTCAACAATTAGCTCGCGATTTGGCCATTGCTGCTGATGTGCCGCTAAAATATAACGTAGTGGCAGAAGCTTTGGTTGAAGAGGCTACTGAGAGAGGCATCATTAATATCTTCCCCATGAAACAGTACTTGCGGGAAGATTGGATGGTATAAATTAAGGAGGTGTCATGAAAATGGCAAAAGGTAAAGTGACTTTCAACACGGATATTTGCAAAGGATGCGAACTTTGCACAACTGTCTGTCCAGTTGGAATCTTGGAAATGGACAGAATGCAACTGAATCGCAAAGGCTACAATCCTGCTCACTGTGTGGATGTAGAAAAATGCATCGGTTGCGCAAACTGTGCAACAATTTGCCCTGACCAAGTAATTACCGTAGAAAGACTTTAAGGAGGAATGTAAAATGACTAAAGTTCTCATGAAGGGGAATGAAGCAGTCGGTGCAGCTGCCATTAAAGCGGGCTGTCGCTTCTTCTTCGGCTATCCCATTACGCCCCAAAGTGAAGTACCTGAATACTTTGCACGCGAAATGCCCAAAGTAGGAGGTTGCTTCCTACAAGCAGAATCTGAAATCGCCGCCATCAACATGGTTTACGGTGCTTCCGGTGCCGGTGCCCGTGTCATGACGAGCTCCTCTTCACCGGGGATCTCCCTGAAACAAGAAGGTATCAGCTACATCGCAGCATCTGAACTTCCTTGCTTGATTGTTAACATGATGCGTGGGGGTCCGGGCCTTGGCTCCATTCAACCTTCACAAACAGACTACTTCCAAGCTACCAGAGGCGGTGGAAACGGGGATTACCGCATGCCCATTTTTGCTCCCGCCAATATTCAAGAACTAGTTGACCTGATCATTGAAGGCTTTGACATTGCAGACATGTATCGTACTCCTGTGATGGTTCTAGCTGACGGTATGGTTGGCCAAATGATGGAACCTGTGGACTTCGATAAAGAACGTAAAAAATACGATCTTCCTTCTAAAGATAGCTGGAAAACTGACGGTACTGGTGGAAAACGTGAACGTCATATCATCAACTCCCTATACCTAGAAGCATCCATTTTGGAAGAACACAACCTGCATCTACAAGAAAAATTCGCTCGTATCCGTGAAAACGAAGTACGTGTTGAATCTCATGACCTTGAAGGTGCTGAAGTAGTGATCGCTGCTTATGGTACTTCTGCACGTATTGCGAAAACGGCTATCCAAAACCTAGAAAAAGAAGGCTACAAAGTCGGTTTAATTCGTCCTATCACCTTATGGCCGTTCCCGTATGAAGAGTTTGACAAAGTAGAAGACTCGACAAAGATGATCATCAACTTCGAAATGAACCACGGTCAAATGATTGATGACGTTAAAATCGCCATCAAAAACCGTGTTCCTGTTACCCACTTTTGCCGTACCGGCGGTGTCATTCCAACACCGTCCGAATTAGTAGCAAAGGTAAAAGAAGTCTTAGGAGGTGCTAAATAATGGCCATCGTATTTGAAAGAACCAAAGGTATGACCAATGTAGAAACTCACTATTGCCCTGGTTGTACTCATGGTGTCATTCACCGCTTAGTGGGAGAATCCCTAGTAGAGCTAGGCGTATTGGATGAAGCAATCGGTGTAGCGCCTGTAGGTTGCGCCGTATTGGCATATAATTATTTCAACTGTGATATGCACGAAGCAGCTCACGGCCGTGCGCCCGCTGTAGCTACTGGTATCAAACGTGTACATCCGGATAAATTCGTATTCACCTACCAAGGTGATGGGGACTTGGCATCCATCGGAGCTGCTGAAATCGTTCACGCTGCTCACCGTGGTGAAAAAATCTCCACCGTCTTCGTTAACAACGCCATCTATGGTATGACAGGTGGACAAATGGCTCCTACGACCCTAGTTGGTCAAAAAGCGACAACTGCTCCTTATGGCCGTGATGAAGCTTGGTGCGGTCAACCAATCCGTATCGCAGAAATGCTTTCTACCATCAACGGAGCAAAATTCGTAGAACGTGTAGCCGTAAACAATCCTGCCAACATTCGTAAAGCTAAAAGAGCTATCAAAGCTGCTTTCCAATGTCAACTTGACAAAGCCGGATTTGGTATCGTAGAAGTTCTTTCCACTTGCCCCACTAACTGGGGATACACTGCTCCTGAAGCAATGAAATGGTTGGAAGAGAACATGATTCCTTACTACCCCTTAGGAAACCTCAGAAACTATAAGGAAGGAGAATAATCATGGAAAAACGCTTAGTATTAGCAGGATTTGGCGGTCAAGGCGTCATGGCAGTTGGCCAAATGTTAACCTATGCCGGCATGGTAGAAGGTAAACACGTTTCTTGGCTACCCTCCTATGGTCCTGAAATGCGTGGTGGTACCGCAAACTGTGCAGTGATTATCTCTGACGAGCCCATTGGATCTCCTGTAGTAGAAGACATTGACGTATTATTCGCGTTCAACGCTCCTTCTCTACACAAATTCATTGATCACGTTGTTCCTGGTGGCGTAGTAATCGTGAACTCCTCCTTAATTGAAGACAAAGTGGAAAAAGCAGATGTCAACACATGCTACATCGATGCAACTGCTATTGCCATGGACGCAGGTAGCCCGAAAGCTTCTAACATGGTTATGTTAGGTGCTTATCTTGGTGCAGCTGGTAACTTAAGTGACGAAGCAGTTTACGATGCATTCATCAACATCTTTGGTGAAAACAAGCTTAAATTCTGGCCGATGAACGAAAAAGCCATCAATTTAGGTAAAGAAGCTGCAGAAGCTAGCTTGAAATAAGCGAGGGAAGAGAGGCAGGTAAACCTTGCCTCTTTTTTTTACCTTAATTGATTCAAGGAGGTGCCTGATGAAAGAAAATAAAATGGCAGAAGCCATGCGTTATATGCGCTACCTAATCGTCATATCCGCTATCGTGGGCGTCTTTTTTAGTCGCAATAAATCTGGTTTGTTCGTTCAAGTGCTGTTGATGGCTTTCACCGCATATGCGCTATATTTAATTCGCGGAGATCACCTCCGATTTAACAAAGCGTTTACGCTCAGCGCCATTATTGTACTGGTTAATTTGTACCTAGCTTTGGCTTACCGTCCTACATTTGATTGGAACAACATGTCAGCAGCTATCGGAAGTGGAAAAAGTACAGTCATAGAAGGCATAGCGTCTATAGTGGTGCTAGTGGTCACCTTGATGCGGGAGAAAAATCTGTTTTATGGAATTATGGCATATAATGAAAGTCAAGGATACCAACATCCTAAAATTGCCTCAGAGTCGAAGCGTCTATGGAAATTAACCTATGCGCCCTTTTTTGCCGCTATTATCTATCTAATCGTCATCCTCGTGATGATTGGTGTGGCCGTAGGAGATACTTCCCGTGGCAGTGCCAGCGCGCTGATTGCCATGGTGATTATAGGTGCTATTGCAGCTGTAGCTTATATCATCTATATGACGGTGATGAAATACAAATATTTTCATCTGTGCGAATTGACCTTCGAACATCCGCCCATGGCAGATGGAGGCAGTCCGCGAGAAACCGTTGACCCTCCACAGACTGAGGTGCGAGTGGAAGGTACCGCATCACCGGACGAAGAGCCAAAAAACATTGACGATTTTTATTAATTTTAGAAATAAAACTCCATATATCGGATAAAAGTAGCTTGCGACCAAAATATTGGTCAGCAAGCTTTTTTATTTTAAAAAACTCTTGACATATAGAAAAACCATGCTAAAATATTAAGCATATAACAAAGCGCTGAGATAATAGTTTACAGCGATGAAGTGAAGAAGAGGGAGCAGCAACAGAGAGCAAACGTGGGTGAGAGTTTGCGCGCATACCATCGAGGCGTCACCGAGCTAAGACATAATGGTCTTCGTTTTCCGCGATAAGGAGTAGAGAGGTCAAATGTATGTTTGGCAATGAAGGTGGTACCGCGAGTTTTCGTCCTTTGAGATGAAAACTTTTTTTATTATTCACAAGGAGGTCAGCATGGCACTTTATATTCCTGGACCAGTAGATGTCCGTAACGAAGTTCTACAAGATATGGCACATGCCCCCATTGGGCATCGCAGTGCCATGGCATCATCATGGCAAGCTGCCATGGAATCGTATATGCAAGCCATTTGGCGCACAGAGAAAGAGATCATTGTCAGTACTTCGTCAGGAACGGGGTTGATGGAAGGGGCATTGTCTTCCACGGTGCAGGGGAAATTAGGGATTGTTTCCCAAGGCGCCTTTGGTGATCGTTTCGTTTCCATTGCCAAAGGCCAGGGGCTTGATTACGAAGCTCTAACGATACCTTGGGGCGATGGTGTCACCGCCGAAGCGTTAGAAGAATTTATCGCAAAAATAAAACCAGAAGCCGTGACGTTGACTCACAATGAGACATCCACAGGCGTTTGCTTGAACTTGGAAGCCTTGGCCGGTGTGTTAAAAGCTCATCCGGAAATTTTGTGGATTGTAGACTCCGTTTCTGCTACAGGTGGCGCGCCGTTAAAGGTGGATGAGTGGGGCATCGATATCGCCATTACGTCCACACAAAAATCATTAGGTCTCCCTCCAGGGATGGCTTTTTGCACCTTCTCTCCTAAAGCGCGAGAAAGAGCAGAGAAGAAGCCGCATCGAGGCTATTACTTCGACCTACTCCACTTAGCCGATTATCAAGCGTCTCACAAAGAGCAATACGCTTTTACGCCCAATCTTTCACTGATGGCGGCTGCCGTCTATCAGCTAGCCTACATTGTAGAGAAAGAGGGCATCGAAAACAGGGAACAAAGACATCGTGAGTTACAAGCCAAAGTGGGGGAATGGGTCGAGTCACACGGCAATTTCTTTGCCCAAGAAGCCTATCGTTCACCGACGGTGACCGTCATCACCATGGAAGATGCAGAAAGCATTCCTTTGATTTTACAGGCAATGAAAGAGAAGGGGTTCCAGTTGGCTGCTGGGTATGGCAAGCTAAAATCATCCACATTCCGTATCGGCCACATGGGTGATCGCACACTCGAAGAATTGGAAACCATGTTAGAAACATTAACCACAGTCGTGGAGACCATAGGAGGTACAAAATGATCCGTGTTTTAGCCAATGATGGTTTGGACCAACAAGCCGTGTTCGATTTGCAGCAAGAGGGTATGATTGTCGATCAAATCCACCGCACAAAAGAAGAATTAATGACGCTAGGAGATGATTTTGATGCCATCATCATCCGCTCGGCAACGACAATTGACGCCGATGTGTTACATGCATGGGAAAGCAAGCGTCTGCAATTGATTATTCGCGCCGGTGTCGGTTTAGACAACATTGATCTTCAAACAGGAGAAGAGCTGGGCTTTATGATTTGCAATACACCCAACTCCAGCACCAACGCCGTCGCAGAGTTGGTCATCGGCAATCTTTTAGGTCTGGCACGATTTATCGGGATCAGCAATGTGACCATGCGCGAAGGCATGTGGAACAAAAAGCTATACACAGGTGTGGAAATCAGCGGCAAGACGCTGGGTATTATCGGATTTGGTCGCATTGGTAAGGCCGTCGCCAAGAAAGCACAAGCGCTGGGCATGGAAGTCATCTTTTATGACGCATTTCTCACCGAGCATGACGAGTTTTCGTACGCACCCTTGGAAGAACTGTACAAGCGAGCAGATTTCATCACCATTCACACCCCTTCGATGAAACACACAGTCATTGACAAAGAGAGCCTGAATATGATGAAGCCCGGCGTCTTCATAGTCAATGCCAGTCGTGGAGATCTCGTCAATGAGGCTGACTTATTGGAAGCGTTGGAAAGTGGAAAAGTAGCCGGGGCTGCTCTGGATGTCTTTGCCAACGAACCGCGACCGAATCCCGCATTGTGCTGCCATCCTGCCGTTTCCGTCACGCCGCACATCGGCGGCTCCACAAAAGAGGCCCAAGGCCGCATTGGGTGTGAAGTGGTGAAAATTCTGATCCATTACCTGGAGGAGTTGACGCTATGCCTGCACTAATACCTTTTAGAGCGCTGCGTCCGGCAGCGGATCAAGCCGCAGCCTTCTCTGTACCTCCCTATGATGTGCTTTCAGTAGAAGATAGCAAAAAGCTGAAAGCCCAGAATCCCTACTCCATGATTCGTATCACTCGCAGTGAAGTGGACAGGGACGAATGCGGCACCTATAATGACTATGAATTGGCTAAAAGGAACCTAGAACAGTATGTGGCAGAGAGACGCCTGCAGTTGGATGCGAGACCATCCTATACGATTTATCGCGAAACCTTTCAAGGTCGGAGCCAAACGGGGATCGTAGCATTAGTCAAAGCGAAAGACTATCGTGAAGGTCGTATTAAACGCCATGAGTTAACTTTGCCCGAGAAACAAATGGACCGCACCAAACATTTCTTAGCTTGCCAAGCACAAACGGAGCCGGTATTTCTATTTGCCCCCCATTTTACGTTGGAAGCAGCATGGACAGCGCAACCGCCGTCAGTGGACTTCACAGACGAAGATGGTGTACGTCATCAATGTTGGGAAGTCAATGACCCTGAGCAAATGAAAGCCATTCAACGGCTGGGAAACCAATGCCCGGCATTTTACATCGCTGATGGCCATCATCGCACAGCCTCTGCAGTGACAGTGGCAGAGCAAGAGCCACACACGCATGTGATGGCTGTGGTGTTTCCGGAAACCGACCTGCATTTACTGCCTTACCACCGCGTGGTGCATCATGTGACGGCAGAAGAAATCAAAACCATGAAAACGCACTGGGAAAAGGATTTTCATGTGGAAGAGGTCACTTGGGACCAAACGACACCAGAGACGGGAACCTACATCGTACTAATGAAAGAAGCCAGCTATCGACTAACCTATCGTCGTGCGGCAGCAGAGACCATCTTTTTAGATGCGAAGGTCATCCAAGAGGACTTACTGGAACCCTATTTCCACATCACCGATCCTCGTACCGATCCGCGATTATCATTCTTCGGCGGCCTAGACCAAGTGACTGTAGCCGAGAATATGGCGCAAATGGAGGGAAACCTGGTGATCTATATGCCACCTGCAGCCATGGAAACGATTCGCCAAGTGGCAGACTGTGGAGGGATTATGCCGCCTAAGTCCACCTGGTTTGAACCAAAGTTGAAAAGCGGATTGTGGCTCTATCCCTATCAAACGAATGACGAAGCATAAAAACAACGAAAAAAGAAGGCATGAACCAGGTGGCTCATACCTTCTTTTTCGTAGTTTGATTTATTCCTCTGAAGGGTGAAGCGGTTTGAGTGCATCAACGCGCATGACCTCATCGATAAGATTGCGATACGCTTGTGTCATAGCAGGCACAGAAAGGGTTTCGGTGAGCACCTCATAAGGTTTCGCCGTGACCAAAGCTTGATGCAAAGCGGGATCATCACCATACTTTTCCTCCCAGGCTTCTGCATAAGTCACGGCCTGACGCAAATGTTGCCACAAGGTGACAATACGATGCTCAGCATCATTTTCCCGCAACAGATGCTCTAGCGTCCACTCCTGATTCGTGGGCGTCACGACGGCTTTATTGCCAGTGGCGATGTCGTGATCGCGCATATATGTAAAGAGATCGGCATGTAGTGTATCTGGGACCTGGTGTAAGAGCACGAAATCAATGGCAGGGAGGGGAAGCGTCGCAGGAGTCGCCTGATGGGTATAGCCGGGGATGGCCAAAAGATAGCCGACTTGTTGGCCGGCTTCGTCATCGGTGACAAAGCGCAACTGAAAAGAAAAGTGGCGCGCCATCTCATCTAAGGCTTGGCGACGTGTGTCGTCTTCATAACCATAAATCAATAAAGTTCCGTTCATAACAGTCTCCTTTCCTATCTGCTTTATGTTTACCGCAAAGGGCAAAATTTAAACAAAGACAATTTGGTAAAAGAAGAGACAAGAATCTCTGAAGCTGGCTTGATAAGTTTTTGTGCAGTGCTATAATAAAAGTATGTTGATAATATAACAGGCAGCACATAAGCTGTCGAACGGAAGTCTTATCAAAGGAGGTAAACATGGATTTCAAATTGTCTAAGGAGCATCTTTTGGCGAGAGAACTATATCGTTCTTTTGCTGAAAACGAGGTTAAACCCTTTGCTCAAGAAGTGGATGAACTGGGAAAATTCCCGGAAGAAACATTAAAAAAACTGGCTAAATACGGTATGCTAGGCATCCCCTTCCCGAAAGAGTACGGCGGACAAGGAGCAGATAACTTGTCCTACAGCATGTGTGTAGAAGAACTATCTAAAGTTTGTGCAACCACCGGCGTTGTCGTTTCTGCACACACTTCCCTATGCTGTGCACCCATTTACGAACACGGTACCGAGGAGCAAAAACAAAAGTACCTGATACCCCTAGCAAAAGGTGAAAAAATCGGTGCCTTTGGTCTAACGGAACCAGGGGCAGGTACAGACGCATCCGGTCAACAAACCATTGCCGAAGATATGGGTGATCACTGGCTATTAAACGGCACCAAGATCTTTATCACCAATGCGGGCTTTGCTTCAGTATTTATTATCTTCGCCATGACGGACAAAGCAAAAGGTAACCACGGTATTTCTGCCTTTATCGTAGAAAAAGATTTCCCCGGCTTCTCTGTGGGCAAAGAGGAAAATAAAATGGGTATTCGCGGCAGCTCCACTTGTGAACTGATTATGGAAAACTGTATCGTACCCAAAGAAAACCTACTCGGTCAATTAGGACGTGGCTTTAGCATCGCCATGAAGACCTTAGACGGTGGACGTATCGGTATCGCTTCCCAAGCCGTAGGTATTGCTGAAGGTGCCATTGACGTGACGGTAGACTACGTGAAAGAACGTGTGCAATTTGGCAAACCGCTATCCAAAATGCAAAACACGCAATTTGAACTAGCTAACATGAAAACCCATGCCGACGCTGCTCAACTTTTAGTCTACCGCGCTGCCAGTGCGAAAGACGCCAAAGAAAACTACACCCATTTAGCAGCAATGGCCAAACTATTTGCTGCAGACACAGCCAGCGATGTGACCAGACGTTGCGTACAACTCCACGGTGGTTACGGCTACATGCGTGAATATGACGTGGAACGCATGATGCGCGATGCGAAAATCACTGAAATCTACGAAGGTACTTCAGAAGTTCAACGCATGGTCATTGCAGGACACTTATTGAAATAGGAGGGTAAAGATGAAAATAGTTGTATGTATCAAGCAAGTGCCGGATACGACGGAAGTAAAACTGGATCCGAAAACTAATACATTGATTCGTGATGGCGTTCCCTCTATCATTAACCCTGACGATAAATCAGGCGTAGAAGCAGCACTGCGACTAAGAGACGCTGTTCCCGGCTCGACAGTCACCGTACTTTCCATGGGCCCCCCGCAAGCCGATGTGGCCTTGCGTGAAGCGTTAGCTATGGGATGCGATGAAGCCATTTTACTGTCAGACCGTGCGTTTGGCGGTGCCGATACTTGGGCAACCTCTTCCACCATTGCAGCCGCATTAAAGAAAATAGACTACGATGTCATCATCACAGGCCGTCAAGCCATTGACGGTGACACGGCACAAGTGGGTCCCCAAATTGCAGAACACTTAGGCATTCCGCAAGTGAGCTATGCGGAAGACCTACAATACAAAGACGGCAAGCTGATTGTCAAACGTCAATATGAAGACCGTTACCACCTGATCGAAGTGACGCCGCCTTGTCTGATTACCGCTCTGAGTGAATTGGCCAAACCTCGTTACATGACAGTTGGAGGCGTCTTTGATGCCTACCGCGAAAAAGAAGTGGCCATGTGGAACTTGGAAAGCATCAAAGATACCGTGGACATGAGCAACATTGGTTTGAAGGGTTCGCCGACGCGAGTCAAACAATCTTTCACGAAACAAGCCAAGGGCCAAGGAATCGTACTCAAAGATGCTACCCCGGATGAAGCGGTAGAAGCGATCCTTGAAAAATTGCAAGAGAAATTCATTATCTAGGCAATCATCAAGAGGAAAGGAGTCTCGATCATGACGAAAGATGTATATGTATTAATCGAACAAGTGGACGGCAAAGTCCAAAAAGTCGGCATTGAACTCTTGGGGATTGCCAGAGAATTAGCTGATGACTTAGGACAAAAAGTATGTGCTGTCATTCTAGGCAAAGAAGTAAAAGGCCATGCTGACAACTTAATTCACCATGGCGCTGACAAAGTGTTATATGTGGAAGACCCCATGCTGGAACACTATGTCACCGAACCCTATACCAAAGCGATCTATGAAATCATCAAAAAAGAAGAGCCGGAAATCGTACTTTACGGAGCCACTGCCATTGGCCGTGACCTAGCTCCCCGTGTATCCGCGAGAGTGCATACCGGCTTAACGGCAGACTGTACCGGCCTTGCCATTGACCCGGAAACAAAGCTACTGAACATGACTCGTCCGGCCTTTGGCGGTAACATCATGGCGACCATCGTCTGCGAAAACTTCCGTCCCCAAATGGCTACAGTACGCCCCGGCGTCATGAAAGCCATGGCAACAGACACCTCTCGCACAGGAGAAGTGAAAGAATTTAAAGTAGACTTTAAACCGGAAGATATGAACGTTAAAATCTTAGAAATCGTTCACTCCGACAAAAAACTCATCGACATCACCGAAGCGGAAGTCTTGGTATCCGGTGGACGTGGTATCGGATCTGCAGACGGCTTCAAGATGCTGCAAGAATTAGCGGACGAACTTGGCGGAGAAATCTCCTCCTCTCGTGCTAACGTCGATGCAGGCTGGATTGATAAAGCACGTCAAGTCGGTCAAACGGGTAAAACCGTACGTCCGGACCTTTACATTGCCTGCGGTATCTCCGGAGCCATCCAACACTTGGCTGGAATGGAAAGCTCAGAATTTATCGTAGCCATCAACAAATCCGACACAGCTCCCATCTTTGATGTGGCTGACTTCGGGGTCGTTGGCGATGTACACCAAATTATTCCCCACTTAACCGAAGCGGTGAGAAAACTCCGCGCCGAAAAAGAAAACATGTAACGATCAACACAGAAAAAGGGAAGTGCTAGTCACTTCCCTTTCTCTATTTGAAAACCCAAAAGAATATGACGCCAGCCACCCCTTAACAGGTGTACAATTCGGCACAATTTGGTGTATAATAGAAAACAAATTCAGAAAATTATGCTAAGACAAATGGGGGAGGGAGCCTGATGGAATTTGTTGGAGAAGGATTAACATTTGATGACGTGCTACTATTGCCGGGGCGATCTGATATCTTGCCCAAAGATGTTGACCTGAAAACCAAACTTACGAAAGAGATTACGCTAAAGATTCCGATGATGAGCGCCGGCATGGATACGGTAACGGAATCATCCATGGCCATTGCCATTGCCCGCGAAGGCGGCATCGGTATCATTCACAAAAACATGAGCATTGAACATCAAGCGCTGGAAGTGGATCGAGTCAAACGGTCAGAACATGGAGTCATCACTGACCCCTTCTACTTAACCGCGGAGCGAGAAGTTGGCGACGCGATGGCATTGATGAGCCGCTATCGTATATCAGGTGTTCCCATTGTGGACAAGGCGGGCAAACTCATAGGAATCATCACCAACCGCGACATCCGATTTGAACAAGAAGTGACGAAAAAAATCGATGATGTCATGACCAAAGAAAACTTGATTGTCGGCTATGAAGGCATTCCCATGGATGAAGCCTTAGAGCGCATGAAGAAACATAAAATTGAAAAATTGCCCATCGTGGATGATGAGGGCTACCTTAAAGGCTTGATTACCATTAAGGACATTGAAAAATCCATCAAATACCCCAACTCTGCAAAAGACGAGGGATCCAGACTCCTATGTGGTGCAGCTGTGGGAGTGACACCGGATGTGTTGGAACGGACGGAAGCACTGGTCAAATCCAAAGTTGACGTCATCGTAGTGGACACCGCCCACGGGCAAAGCCAGGGCGTGTTTAAAACCATCAAACTCATCAAAGAAGCATTCCCGAAACTGCAACTGATTGCGGGAAACGTGGCCACGGCGGAAGGAACCGTAGACCTGATCAATGCCGGAGCAGACGCTGTCAAAGTGGGCATTGGACCTGGATCCATTTGCACTACCCGCGTAGTCACGGGCATTGGCGTGCCGCAAATCACCGCAATCATGGAATGTGCCAAAGCGGCAAAAAGCTACGGCATCCCCGTGATTGCCGATGGTGGGATCAAATTCTCCGGCGACATCACCAAAGCCATTGGTGCCGGAGCCAACGTGGTCATGATGGGCTCACTGCTAGCGGGAACGGATGAAAGTCCGGGCGAAGAAATCATCTACCAAGGACGTCGCTACAAAACTTACCGTGGCATGGGCTCTCTGGGAGCCATGGATGCCGGAAGCTCCGACCGCTACTTCCAAGCAGACCAGAAAAAGTTCGTGCCCGAAGGGGTAGAAGGCCGTGTGTCCTACAAAGGTCCCATTGCTGACGTCATCTACCAGCTAATGGGCGGCTTAAGATCCGGCATGGGCTATGTGGGAGCGCCCTGCATCGAAGAATTGCAAGAACGGGCGAAATTCATTAAAATTACCCCGGCCACCTTAGTGGAAAACCATCCTCACGATATCTACATTACCAAAGAATCACCAAACTACATTAGGGAGTAAACGTATGTTCCAAACACAACCATTCATTGAACAACAAATCAAAAACATCAAAGCCCAAGTCGGCGACAAAAAAGCCATCCTCGCCCTCTCAGGAGGCGTGGACAGCTCCGTGTGTGCCGCCTTGATGCACCAAGCCATTGGCGATCAAATCACCTGCGTATTTGTCGATCACGGGCTGCTGCGCAAAGGCGAAAAAGAAGAAGTCATCAACCTCTTTGAAGGTCAATTCCATATGCACTTAATCGTCGTCGATGCGAGAGAACGTTTCCTCACGAAACTCAAAGGCGTGGCAGACCCGGAGAAAAAACGTAAAATCATCGGCGAAGAATTCATCCGTGTCTTTGAAGAAGAACAGAGAAAACTCGCCAATGAATACGATTTTCTGGTACAAGGCACCATCAAATCGGACATTATTGAAAGCGGCAAGGACGGGAAAAAACTGGTCAAAAGCCACCACAACGTCGGCGGCCTGCCGGAAGACGTCAACTTTGCCCTAGTCGAACCATTGCGCGACCTCTACAAAGACCAAGTGCGTGAAGTCGGAAAAGCCCTAGGGCTGCCTGATAGCCTAGTATACCGTCAACCGTTCCCGGGACCGGGCCTGGGCGTGCGCTGCCTCGGCGAAATTACAGAAGAACGACTACAGATCCTTCGCGATGCAGACTACATCTATCGGGAAGAAGTGGCCAAAGAGGGACTCGCTCAAGACATCTGGCAATACTTTGCCGCGATGCCCGACATCTCAGTAACTGGCGTCACCGATGGAGTACGCACTTACTCCGGCACCATCTTCCTGCGTGCCGTCACCACTAAAGATGCCGTGACCGCGCAAATCTACCCCTTTGACATGGCCTTCTTAAGTCGCGTGGCAAAACGCATCACCGAAGAAGTCCCCGGCGTCAACCGCGTGCTGTACGACCTAACCGACAAACCCCACGGCACCATTGAGTTTGAATAATCTTGGAAAATCGTTACATCAAGTCATCAAAAACCGGCCTCAGATGGTCGGTTTTTTGATGGGCAAGCATCGACGACCGAAGGCCTTTGATGTATGGCCCCTAAATGCAAAAGAATAGAAGAAAAATACATGAGAAATCGGCCGTTTATGTAGATAAAAAAGATAACGATGCTACAATGAAAAAAGAAGCAGCTGAACGCCTGCAGGAGACAGAAAACTACTTAGAAGTAAAGGGAGTGATACATTTCAAACGAAAGGGAGCCAGCGAAAGACATGACCGTGCGCCAGCGTCTTCGCAAGTAGAAACGGTTGCGTAAGGAAAGTCAAAAAACGACTCCTTTTTCCAACCGCAAGTGCATAAGAAAGGAGAAACCATGCAGAGTTTTAAACAAAATTTTGCCACCCGAGCCATCGCTTGGGCACTGGCCTTGATCATGGTCATCACCATGATCCCCTATGGCGTTTTTGCCGAGGGGGGGGTAGCGGCGTTGCAACAAGAGACGCCGCACCACCAATTGAATCAGGCGTAGGCAATGATTCAAAAAACGCAGTACATGCCTTTGTAGGTGTGCAAACAGGAGGAGACTTAAACCTTCCTTTAGCAGATGTAACAGGTCAACAATTTAAACCATTAGAAGGAGTAAGAGCTTACTTCCAATGGTTTGAAGACGGAGGCTATGTATCTCCTATTTATACAGCGGTATCCGATGCCAACGGCAGATTAAATATCGGATGTCCACCCTATATAGCAGCAGACGGAAAATTAATTAAATTTGATGCTGACCCGACTGTTTCAGCCGGTCACGAAAAATATAGATTCTGGGTGGAAGAAGATACCATCCCTGAAGGCTATCAACTTCAATACATTACCGGAAAAAACGTGATATTCCCAAAAGGGCCAGCTACAATTACTCAAGGTGGCTCAGGTTCCAATACGGCAAAAAACACTCACGAAAACTGGAAGATTTTATTTATGCAAAAGCCTAAGGCTGAAATGCATAGATCTGACGCTAAAAAAACACCTGCCCAAAGTGATAACGGCGGTTATATGACAGGAACTGTATCTTGGGACTACAATTCACTGCCGGAGGAGTTCAGTGGAAGACAGTCGCTATCCCAACAGAAGGAGCACCGGGAGTAACTGTAAGAGCATCCTATCTTTCTGACTATGCTATGAAGCAAATTTATAGTGATGCTACTGCAGTAAAATTTGGACAATCTAAAAAAGAAGATATTCGTGGTTCAAAATGGACTTCAAAGCTTGACGATGATTTACAAAAGTGGATCAAAGAAGAGGTAAAAAAAGACCCAGAAAAATGGATAGCAGAAACTGTAACGGCAGATACCAATGCTGAGGGCAAGTATATTATCCAGTTCAACGGAACTTATGGCGTTCTCAAAAATGCCGACGTCGCACTAAAGAGTGATGAATATGACAAATATAAAGTAGGCGACGGAGCCGGAGGCAGTGGCAATAAGTGGAGTCAAGAGCAAATCGACAGACTTGGGAAAGTTGCAGAAAATTCGGAAGACGGATCCTTTTCCACCACAGCAAAAAATGAAATAAAACACATTAACTACGACTGGATGTTTGTATCTACAGATGGTACAGACAAACTTCGTATTATGACTCCATATAATAACAACTATTACACATCTATGAATAGTAACTGGGGTATTCACTCGGGTTGGTCAGGAACAGGCTTTGGAGTAGGAGTAACTTTATCAACCAGATGTATTTTAAGATCTGACCTTGTCTTCGGACCGGGGGAAATAGACTTCCAAATCACCAACTATGACAATGATGCAAATACAGCCTTCCCCGGAGATGTGGCCCAAACATCAACTAAGGGTCTTCCTTACTCTTACGTATCAGGCAAATACCAAATTGTTTGGTACAATCCTAACGGAACAAAGGTGCTTGGCAAAGAAGGAGAAGTACAACAACCAAACGGCGAAGGAGCCATTGATTCAGCTCCATTTGATACAACCGGTGTAACGAAGACGACAGAATACACGGCAAAACTTCACAGGGTAGACTCAAAAGGCAGATTACAAGATCCTATCGCTATCGATTCCTTTACTGTTGAAATAGACAGCATTATCGGTTCTCGTTACGACAACTTTACCTGCAAAAACAAAGACAGAACCAAGGGCGTTGCTTATACGGCGGAAAACCTACCTGAAGGCTTGGAAATTGATGCAGGAAACGGAGACGTTACCGGGAAACCGACAAAAGCCGGAGTATCTGACGTAAAAGTAACAGCGTCCATGGATGACCTTGATAGCGGAAAAGTTGTTGGTAAGATTGAAGGTACCAGAACCCACAAGTATCTGATTACCGATTCACCGCTACCGGACGGCTCTGTTGGTTCTAAATACGAACAAACAATTGTACCGACACCACAAGAAGGTTTTGTATTCAAAAATGTAAAAGCTAATTTTATCGCCTTTAAAGCTATCCAAGGTTTAAAAATTACTGGAGATAAAATTTCAGGAACCCCATCAAAAGCGGTTGAAGCGACAGAAGAAACTCCAAATATTCAAGTAACCTACGATATTTATAGGGTAAATAATGGCGTTGAAGTCCAAGTTAAAAAAGGACATATAGACAAGGTTCCTCTATCAATTAAATCCGGCGAAGCTGCTAAATACCAACCGGAATATGAACAAGTAGAAGGAACAGCCGGAACAGAAGCAACTGTAGCGGCTCCAACATTTAAAGACAACGACGGAAACGTAGCTACACCTGAGAATGTAAAATATGAATTAGGTAAGAATCCTCTGGAAGGCGCAGTAGTTAATGCTGATGGTAGCGTAACTTACACACCGACTGTAGATGATTCAGGCAAGACCATAGAAATACCTGTAAAGGTAATTTACAAAGACGGTACAACTGATGAAGTTATGGCACCTATTAAAGTAGGAGAAACAATCAATAAATCCTATCAACCAAAATACGAGTCTGTAGTGGCTCAAGTTGGTTATGAAGTAGAAGTGAAGGCACCGACTTATCTTGGAAATGACGGAAAGAAAGCAGAACCACAACCTACAGGCATGAAATATGCTTTAGGAGATGGCGCTAAAGAAGGTATTACAATTGATGAAAATACCGGTGTAATAAAAGACACTGCTAAAGACGCCGACAAAAACTCTGTCATTGATGTACCTGTAGTAGTAACTTATACAGACGGCTCAAAAGACAAGACAACTGCAGAAATTAACGTTCCTTCAGATGCAGACTTCTATAAACCGATAGCTGAACAAGAAGTGATCGAACAAGGTCAAAAACCGGATTTAACAGACAACATCACAAACAAAGATGACTTACCGCAAGGAACGCAAATTGTCGACGTAACAAAATATGAAAAAAGCGGTGAAGATGATCCTGATGAAGATATAGTTGATATAAACACACCAGGAGAACATTCTGGAGTTGTAGAAGTACGTTACTCGGACGGAACAATAGATACAGTTTATGTTCCAATTATTGTTAAACCTAAGAAAGTATCACTTGAAGGTACGCCAAATACTTTAAATCCAACAGAAGAATCACAAGAAACAGGATTAAAAGTTGTTAATAAAACTGAAAATACAACAGTAACAGCAGAAGACGAAGATGGTACAGAATTAGAAGTAACTGTAGGTGAAGACGGAAAGGTTTCTGTAAAACCAGGAACAAACGTAGACGGACCAATCACAGTAACAGTACAAGACGATTCATTAATGAGTGATGAAAATCCGGAAGGAACACTAACGAAAGAAGTACCGGTAAAAGATCATGAAAAAGGCAAGGATGACAATAATAGCGATACACCTGACACCACAGCACCGGGCAAACCGGGCATGGATGCCAAAGACGACGGCAGCGTAGAAATTACGCCTCCGACGGATGAAGACACCAAATCCATCGAAGTCACCTACAAAGATAACGACGGCAACGACAAAACCGTGACCGCCACCAAAGGCGATGACGACAAGTGGAGCGTACCGGACGGAAGTGACATCACCGTCGATCCTGACAGCGGCAAGATCACCATTCCTGCCGACAAAGTGAAAGACGAAACTGACGTCACAGCGAAAGCAAAAGACAAAGCAGGCAACGAATCTGACCCTGCAACGGCAAAAGCCAAAACTCCGTCCGGTGGAGAAGATCAACCCACTGTACCGACGATCACGAACGGCAAAGCAAAGAACGAACCCGGCAAGGATTCCACTACCGTCACCGGTAAAACCGATCCGAATACGAAAGTAACGGTTACCGATGTAAACGGTGACGAAATCGGCAATGGCACATCTGATGGAAATGGTAATTTTACCATCGAAGTGAAACCGAAACAAGATCCGGGTACGGCAGTGCTCATTAAGCTGGATGGCGGCAACCCGGTACCAGTATTTGTTAAAGAAGGAAGTTCTGAACAACCCGAAACCTCCAGCGATAATCGCGACAATCGCGGCAATACCGGAGGAGGTTACTGGTTCATTCCTGCGAACTGGGGCATGCCGTCTGTGGCTAAGCCGAAGCGAGAAACCGCTATTCACAAGGCGTATATCTACGGCTACGAAGATGGCACGTTCCGCCCCGAAGGCAATATGACCCGTGCCGAAGCGGCAGCTGTGTTGGCTCGCTTACAGGGTTTGGATCTTTCCAACAAGGCAAAGCCTGACTTTACCGATGTAGGCAGTGGCTGGTACAACGCAGTGATTAATGCGGCTGTGAACGCCGGCTATATGAAGGGTTATCCCGACGGTACCTTCCGTCCCGACGGCAAGATTACCCGTGCGGAATTTGCTCAAATGATCAAGTCCATCGACAAGGCGAACAGCGGTGCAGCGCCCTTCGCCGATGTGAAAGGCCACTGGGCAGAGGCTGCCATCGAACAAGCGCATGCTAACGGACGCATTACCGGTTATCCGGACGGCACGTTCCGCCCGAACGACCAAATTACCCGTGCCGAAGCTGTGACCGTACTGAACAAGCTATACGATCGTAGCGTGAATCATGGAGGCTTGAGCGATGTTCACAGTGATGTTGTGCCCTTTAAGGATGTGGCACCGAGTCATTGGGCATATTACGAGGTCATCGAAGCATCCAACACCCACGAATTTTACCGCACCGTAAAGGATCAGGTAGGAGAAACTTGGGATAAGATGATACAAACGTGGAAGGACGCTTTAGAAAGCCGCTAGTAAACAGAAAAAAGGAATCGAGCAAAAGCTCGGTTCCTTTTTTGGTGCGAGAATTTGACCGGACAGAGCCATTCGCCTAGCAGTAATCAGGGGATGAAGGGGGATGTAGTGAGGCATTGAGTAGACGGCGAAGAAAATTTGTGATTTCGGTATCAAAGAGGAGGCGATGGGTGTGGTGCAGGCATGGTTTTCGGGTATAAACCCTCAAACGGTGCTTGCCATGAACAGAAAGGTGGAGATGCATGTGTATCGGATGTTGTTGACAGAGGAGCAGCAGGGAATTTTAGACGGTTCTCGTGGGGAAACGATGGCGAAGATTATGGAGACGCTGGTGCGTTATGGGGAGTTGTTTGGAGCGACCAAGATGGTACCTGTGACGAGCGAGTATAATCACTTGGTCACCTCTTTTGGTTTGAAAGCCATGGGGCCCGTGTATGAGTTGATGGATGAATTCATTCAAGGAAATGCCTTGTCATCGCGACCGTTTACGGTGGATCCTCGCCCGTTGGATCCGGCGGTGCCCAGTTCATTTTTGCAAAACATGGTATTTAAGCACATGATGTACACAAGGCAGGACTCTTATGAGAAGCAGTTGAAAGAACTGGGGTTAAAAGATGAGCAGGCGTTTACCTGTGCATGTTATTTAAAGGAGGTCGGGAATGTTCCCAAGCCGGGAGATGTTTTATCATGGTCTGAGTCTTCGGCAGTGGTCTATGCTAACTCCATATTAGGTGCGCATTGTAATCGAAACTCGGGAATCATTGATTTGATGGGAGCGATTGTGGGCTATGTGCCCTATTTTGGTTTGTTGACAGAAGAGGGTCGTAAGGCGACGTGGATCATTGATGTCGAAACGACATCGTTACCGGAGGCCCAGCTTCTGGGCTCTGCGGTGGGCATGAAAGTTGTGGAAGATGTGCCCTATATTCGGGGTTTGGATCGCTTTTTCCCGGCGGGACTTACCGAGGAGGCTTGCACTTACTTTAAGGACTTTGGTGCAGCAACGGCATCCAATGGTGCCGTGGGGCTATATCATGTGGAGGGTTTGACGCCGGAAGCGGTTCAAGCGCAAACGGAGTTGATTGTTCCAGAGGCCCAACACTATATCATTGACGATGCAGAGATCGAACGGGTGTATCGCAGTTATCCGGTGATGTGGAAGGATCAGGCAGGGAAGCCGGAACTGTGTTTTTTAGGGTGTCCACATATGAGTTTGAATCAGCTCCAAAGCTGGGCAAAACGAATTCATGAAAAGCTTGAGGATGCTGGGAAGAAGAAGGTGGCAGTGCCTACGGTGATCACCACAGCGCCGGCCGTCCTGCAAGCGTTTCAGTCGACAGAGGATGCTCAGTTTTTGCAAGATGCCGGCGTTATCCTGTCGACGATTTGCCCCTTAATGTATATGAATAACCCATTAAGTGGGAAAAAACGGGTCATCACGTCGAGTAATAAACTGAGAACGTATACGACGGCACGCTATTATCCGGAGGCAGAATTATTGGATCAACTGGTGAAATGGTGAAAGGAGACAAATGATGCGTACGTTTCAAGGCCGAGTTGTGGTACCCGGCGAAGTGACGGCAGAAGCGCTGGTGACGACAGAAGGTTTTAACACACTGGCTTCTTTCCAAAAAGCTTTGCAATTTGGGGATAAACAAGCCACTTGTGGTGATCAAAATAACCGAGACCTGTTCGGAAAAAAGATGGCTGGTATGGCTTTGTGCTTGCCTAAAACGATCGGTTCCACGACCGGTGGATTAGTCATCTATTGCACGTGTTCTATGGGGCGTCAACCGGCGTGTATGTTGTTTTCAGAATCCATTGATTCTTTGGCGGGTGCCGGTGTGATTTTAGCCGATGTGTGGCTGGAGGACCAATCCATGCCTGTGGTTGACCAACTAGGGGATGAGTTTTTACATTGCGTTAAAGACGGCATGACAATCGAAGTGAAACCAGATGGTGTGGTCGTGGTCAATGAGAGAATATAGAAAGGATAAAGCCATGAAAGAAACTTATCAACCGCTATTAACGCCGTGGAAAATTGGCAATGTCGAGATCAAAAACCGTATTGTATTGACCTCTATGGGAGGTACCAACTTGCTGGGGTGGATGGAAAAAAACCATTTTGACGAGGTGGGTGCTAAGTTTATCCTGGAGGTGGCGAAAAATAATGCCGGATTAGTGCTGCCGGGATGCCAGCCCGTTTATAACCCCATGTATGGGCAATGGTTACATAAAAATAAAAAGATGTATGAGGACTTAGCTCGTTGGATGCCGAAATTTCATGAAACGGGGGCTAAACTCTTTGTCCAACTCACCGCCGGATTTGGTCGCAGTTTTACCATCTCAGAGCTGATGGAAAGACTTTATTCCAACCGAGCTCTTAGGTATATTTCCAAGCCATTTATGAACTTAGACTTGATTACAGCCACAGCTAGTCCTTCTCCCAACCGTTGGTCTGACAAAGTTCCTTCTCGTGAAATGACCAAAGAGGAGATCCAAAAGATTATCGACTCTTTTGGAAAATCGGCGAAGCTATTGAAAGATGCTGGCGTGGACGGGGTGGAAGTACACGCTGTACACGAAGGGTATTTGTTGGACCAATTTGCTTTGAAATATGTCAATAAGCGTACGGACGAATATGGAGGCAGCTTGGAAAACAGGTACCGTTTTGCAGCTGAGATTGTCCAAGCCATTAAGCGCGAATGTGGGGATGACTTCCCTGTATCGTTACGCTACTCGGTTGTGTCTAAAACAAAAGGCTTCCGCGAAGGGGCGTTGCCTGGCGAAGAGTATGTGGAAGTCGGCCGTGATCGGGAAGAGTCCATTTTGGCAGCGAAGTATTTGCAAGAAGCAGGCTATGATATGCTCAATTGCGACAATGGGACCTATGATGCATGGTATTGGGCGCATCCACCCATTTACATGCCGGAGAATTGTAACCTGGATGATGTGGAGTTTTTAAAACCCCATGTGGATATTCCTGTAGTCTGCGCCGGTCGCATGACGTTGGAAGAAGGAGCCAGAGCTGTGGCTGAGGGCACGTTGGATGGAGTGGGTTTTGCCCGCAATTTCCTAGCTGACACAGAATGGTTTACCAAGGTCTTAGAAAACCGCGAAGACGAAATCAGGCCGTGTATCCTGTGCCATAACGGATGTTTCAACATGGCCCATTATCGTGGAGTACCCAATGACCAGACCCTAAATGACTCGTTACACCTGGCACGATGTGCCGTGAATGCGGAAATGATGCAGTGGGATAAGCATTATATTCAACCGACATCAGACCCCAAGACAGTGCACATTGTAGGCGGAGGAATTGGCGGTATGGAAGTGGCGCGGGTCGCGAAGTTGCGTGGCCATAACCCGATTATCTATGAACGAAACGATAGGCTGGGAGGAACTTTCATCGCCGCTTCTGCTGAAAGCTACAAAGGCAAGTTGCGGGATCTGCTAGCATGGTATGTGAGAGAAATGGATCGCTTAGGCATCGATGTGCAACTGAATCATGAGGTGAAAGATATCGCCGCTTTCGGGTCAGAACCGGTGATCATTGCCACAGGAGCAGTGGCGCGGGTTTTGCCCATTCCCGGTCATGAAAAGATGATTGAAGCTTGTGATTACTTGCTAGGAAAAGAAGTGGGTGACAAAATCGTCATCGTCGGTGGCGGCTTGACAGGCTGTGAAGTAGCTTATGAATTGGCGCTGCAAGGAAAAGATGTGACGATTGTGGAGATGAAAGATGACCTCATCGCCCAAACCGGTGTCTCCCTAGCCAATAGCTCCTATTTGCGCGAATGGTTCGCTTGGAAAGGGGTTCCGGTCTATCTGGAAACGAAAGTGAAAGAAGTTTTGGAAGGTGAATTGGTCTGCGAAGATAAAGAAGGAAAGATCATACGCATTCCTTGTGATACAGTGATCTCTTCAGCAGGATATATTCCCGATCCTTTGGTGGCCAAAGAAGGAGGCAATGTGCACTTGGTCGGTGATTGCCTGGGCGTAGGAAACTTGCGTACCGTAATTTGGCGAGCTTACGAGGTAGCCATGCATATTTAGCTTCATAGGAGAGTATGAGTGAAAAGAGAGCGGAAACCCGCTCTCTTTTTTTATGACGCGTAAGTTTGTTAAATTTTTCGACAAATGCTTGTGATTTCATTGACTAGGAGATAAAAAAAGGTATAATTATAATGAATAAACATGTCTTTGCAGAAGGCGAATGTGTTTTGCTTCGGCGAAACCATGAAGAAACCATTGCCATTGCTCTAGGTTTCTTTAATTTTGAAAAGGAGGTTCTATGAAAAAGAAGAAAACAACTACAATCTTCATCGTTTTAATTGTGTTGGCTTTGGTCTTTAGCATTGTGTTGCACGATGCATCTGCACCAAAAGGCGACATTAAAGAGGCGATGAAGGATGCCGTGCTGCATGAGACCAATAAAGTTAGCCTATTAGGCATCATGGAGGTGAATCCTGCTGTCATTGGCGGATTCGTTGTCACCGGGTTGATTTTAATCGTCGCATTGATCATTAGAATTGTGGCGATTCCCAAATTTTCCACAACTCCGACAAAAGTCCAGGTGCTACTAGAAAAGTGGGTGGAGTTATTTGACGATATGGCAAAGAGTAACAGCCCACACAGGCACTCATTTCTCAGTTACTATATATTTGCGGCTGGGAGTTATATTTTTTTAAGTACCATTTTTGAGCTCTTTGGGCTGCAAGTGGTGGCTACAAATGGTCACTCCATTACTTTGCCGGCTCCTTTGGCGGATATCAATGGCGCCATCTCGATGGCGGTGATTTCTTTTTTTGTCATCATGAGCGGTGGAGTTGCAGGAAATGGGATCAAAGGTGTGTTTGCCGCACTCAAGGACTTTTCCTTGCCAATTTCCATGAGTTTCCGTCTATTCGGAGCGCTGCTAAGTGGGCTTTTAGTAACTGATTTGGTCTATCACTCGATTAGTTTAAGTTTTGTGTTGCCGGTATTCGTAGCAGTCTTGTTCACCTTGGTTCACGCCTTGGTGCAAGCCTATGTATTAACGATGTTAACGTCTGTATTCTACGGTGGGGCCAGTGAAAAGAAACCACCGAAGGAGAAGAAACAAAGAAAATCAAAAAGAAACAAGACGGCATTGGCCGAAGGATAAGGAGGAATTATGAAAAATCATATCAAAAACATTTCGTTCGTGTTGGCGCTGGCATTGGTGCTTTGTGCTTTTTCTGTGTTAGTGCCCAATGTGGCATTTGCTGAAGAAGGGGAAACCGTAGCAGCAGCCACTAATATTGTAAAGTCTAAAGCATATGCAGCGGCACTGGCTATTACTGTTGTTGGTGCATTTGCCAGTGTGGGCATGAGTTTGGTCATTAGCAAGTCTGCTGACGGTATTGCACGCCAGCCGGAAGCTGACGGAAAGATTAGAACAGCGATGATGCTTGGTCTAGTATTTATCGAGACCGTCGTTATTTATGCATTGATCGTATCCATTCTCGTCATCTTCGTACTGTAATTGAAATAGGAGGAGTTTTATGCCATTAAATATTGATTGGCAGCAAATTTTACTACACCTCTTCAATTTCTTTATTCTGGCGTTGGGACTGTATTTAATTCTATATAAACCGATTAAAAAGTTTATGGAATCAAGACAAAGGCATTTTGCCGATCTTGAAGCGCAAACGACCCAAAAACTTGAGGAAGCAGAAGCCCAAGCCAAAGAAGAGAAAGCTGCTGCTGATGCACTGAAACAGCAAGTCGATGAGATTAAAGAAAAAGCCGCTCGCGAAGCCCAAGAAGAAGGAAGACTAAGTATTGAAAAAGCGAAAAAAGAAGCGGAGCGCATTTTAGCCGAGGCACAGGAACAAGCTGTTAAAAAACAGGAGACGATGCTTTTGCAAGCAGAGGGTGAAATTAAGCAGATGACCTTTGCTGCCATTGAGAACTTAGCATCTGGTACCGATGAGGAGATTGATAAGTTTATAGAGGCGGTTGGACATGAAAAAGCCAATGAATAAAATAGCCGTCATTAGCTCTGCTCAAAGACCTAGTGATGCACAGTTTGCGAAGCTACAAGATTTTATCCAAACCCGCTATGGTGACGATTATGTACTCCAATGGGCAGAAGACGAAACGATTGTAAAAGGTTTTTTTCTTGAGGTAGGGACAGATGTTTATGACTGGACGGTCGAAGGAAAACTGGCACAGTTAAAGGACCAGATTTATTCCGTGTCCGCGACAGAAAGTGAGTTTATGCCCCTACTGCAACAAGCAGTCAAGGCTTGGAAACCCAGTTCAGAAGCGACGGAAAGAGGCGTTGTAGAAGAAGTTGGAGACGGCATTGCCCTCGTCAGCGGACTCAATGATGTAACTTATGGAGAAATTGTGGTCTTTACCGGCTATATCAGTGGCATGGTTTTAGATATTCAACCGGATTATTTTGGTGCCATTTTATTTGGTGACGACGGTGATATCGTAGAGGGATCCGCTGTTTATCGTACTCATAAAACGGCCGGTGTGCCTGTGGGAAGACACATGTTGGGCCGTGTAGTGAATTCCTTGGGAAGTCCCATTGATGGCCTAGATGAGATCATGGCGGAAGACTATTATGGCATTGAGCGACAAGCGCCGGCCATTATTGATCGCCAGCCCGTCTATCAACCCCTTCACACGGGGATTTTGTCCATTGACAGTATGTTCCCTATCGGTCGTGGGCAACGGGAGTTGATTATTGGTGACCGTCAAACGGGGAAAACTGCCATTGCTTTGGACACCATCGTCAACCAAAAAGGTAAAGATGTCATTTGCGTGTATGTGGCCATCGGACAAAAAGCCAGCTCGATTGCACAGCTAGTCACAAATCTGAAAAAACATGATGCGATGGATTATACCATTATCATGTCGGCAACGGCCAGTGAAACGGCGGCCATGCAGTATATTGCCCCTTATGCTGGTACCGCTGTGGCGGAATACTTTATGGATCAAGGTCGCGATGTATTGATTATCTATGACGACTTGTCAAAACATGCTATCGCCTATCGCTCGTTGAGTTTGCTATTGGGACGTTCGCCTGGGCGAGAAGCTTATCCTGGAGACGTATTTTATCTGCACTCCAGACTATTGGAGCGTTCAGCACAATTATCGGAAACACGTGGGGGAGGTAGCTTAACGGCATTGCCGATTGTAGAAACACAAGCTGGAGACGTTTCAGCGTATATCCCCACCAACATCATTTCCATTACTGACGGTCAGATTTTCTTGGAGAACGACTTGTTTTTCTCAGGACAACGACCGGCTGTCAACGTAGGGCTTTCGGTATCTCGTGTTGGTGGAGCTGCCCAAACGAAGGCGATGAAAAAAGCCGCCGGTTCTTTGCGCTTGGACTTAGCACAATATCGTGAGATGGAAGTGTTTACGCAATTTTCCAGCGACTTAGACGATGCCACAAAAGAACTGCTTGTGTATGGGCAAGGATTAATGCGTCTGCTACGTCAACCGCAATTTCAACCTTTAAGCCAGCACGCACAAGTCATTACGTTAGTGGTGGTATTAAACAAACTGATGATGCGTGTACCGATAGAAGAAGTCAAAGATACTATGGTACAGCTAATTGCACACTTTGAACAAGAGCATAGAGATATCACGGATGCCATTGATCAACAAGGTATGTTGGATGACGAATTGAAAGAGTCGATTCTACAAATTGCCCGTGACTATCTCAAACCCATTGTAGAAAAAGAGTGATGCCATGAGTAGCACCAAAGAGATTAAGATGAGAATCAAAGGGGTTAATGACACCCAAAAGATTACCAATGCCATGTATCTCATTTCTTCCACAAAGATGAGACGGGCGAAAGCCGGATTAGATGCGACAAGGCCTTTTTTCGACGCCTTGGAAACGGAAATCAGGCGGGCATTTCGCACAGTGACTCATTATGAGAGCCCCTATTTTTTTGATGGAACGGAAGACTTACAAGATGCCGTGGCCGCTCTTTTAGTCGTAACGGCTGATAAAGGGCTGGCAGGTGCCTACAACCAAAACGTGCTGAAACGAAGTGTGGCTATTTTAAATGAAAGGCCCAATACGAAAGTATTCGTGATGGGGGAATATGGAAGACAATATTTCCTTCGTAATAACCTGCCCTTTGAAGAAGAGTTTGATTACAGCCTGGCTGAACCGAGCTTAGACCTCGCAAGAGAAATTACAGTTGACTTGCTTGAGCGATTCGATCGCAATGATTTTCAAGAGATTTTAGTCGTCTTTACGGATTTTCAAAATGGCTTGGAGGGTGAGACCAGAGCAGATCGCATCTTGCCGTTTGAGCGCCGTAAATACGAATCCACGCCAGATGAGTATGATGAAGACAGTAGAAAAGAGTTTTTGTTCTTGCCATCAGTGGAGACGATTCTAAATCATATTGTGGAGCCGTATTTTGTAGGGTTTGTCTATGGTGCCTTGGTCGATAGTTACTGTGCAGAGCAAAATGCCAGAATGAACGCCATGAGCAACGCGAACAACAACGCGGAAGAACTCTTAGCAGAACTTTCTGTGGAGTACAACCGCGTACGGCAAAGTGCCATTACCCAAGAAATCACTGAAGTCAGTGCAGGCGCCAAGGCACAGCGCCGCAAGAGAAAAAAAAGGAGCAACTATGCTTAAAAAAGGAATGGTCACGGCGGTAGCGGGACCCGTTATCGACGTGCAGTTTGAAAAAAACGCAGTTCCTAAAATCAGAGAAGCTTTAACCATAGAAGTCGATGAACAATCCCGCGTGATGGAAGTGGCACAGCACGTTGGAAACTATGCCGCACGTTGCATTATGATGGCGGATAGTGAAGGTGTGAGCCGAGGGATGGAAGTGGTGCGAACAGGTGAAATGATCGCTGTTCCGGTAGGAGAAGAAGTCCTAGGTCGCATGTTTAACGTGCTGGGGGAACCGATTGACGGGGCTCCTCCGGTCTCGAACGAGGCACCCTATTGGGCGATTCACCGTAAGGCCCCTCCATTCAAAGACCAAAGCCCTTCTGTGGAAATTTTGGAAACAGGTATTAAAGTCATCGACTTGCTGGAGCCCTATGCCAAAGGCGGTAAGGTAGGGCTGTTCGGTGGTGCCGGTGTCGGTAAAACCGTATTGATTCAGGAACTGATTCATAACGTAGCAATGGAACACGGCGGCTATTCCATTTTTACAGGAGTAGGTGAACGTAGCCGTGAAGGAAATGATTTATGGTTGGAGATGAAAGAAAGTGGTGTTATTGATAAGACCTCTTTAGTCTTTGGCCAGATGAATGAGTCACCGGGAGTACGTATGCGCGTGGCCTTGTCGGGACTAACGATGGCCGAATATTTCCGCGATGAGCGTAATCAGGACGTATTGCTGTTTATCGACAACATCTTCCGCTTTGTACAAGCCGGTTCAGAAGTTTCGACACTGCTGGGACGTATGCCATCGGCGGTAGGATATCAGCCGACTTTGGCAGAAGAGATGGGAGCCTTGCAAGAGCGTATCACCTCGACGACCAAGGGATCCATTACGTCTGTGCAAGCTGTTTATGTGCCGGCAGATGACTTGACAGACCCGGCGCCGGCAACCACGTTTAGTCACTTGGATGCGACGACGGTACTGTCCCGTAAGATTGCGGAACAAGGACTTTACCCGGCGGTAGACCCGTTGGCATCGACCTCACGTATCCTGGAGGCCGATATCGTTGGACAGGAACACTACGAAGTGGCTCGTACCGTGCAGGAATACCTGCAAAAATACAATGAATTAAAAGACATCATCGCCATCCTAGGGATGGATGAATTAAGTGATGAAGATAAAAACATTGTTTACCGTGCGAGAAAGATTCAACGTTTTCTATCACAACCATTTCACGTGGCCGAAAAGTTTACCGGCATGAAGGGCGTATACGTTCCCTTAGAAGAAACCATTCGTGGTTTTCGTGCGATTATTGACGGCAAGATGGATGACTATCCGGAAGCCGCGTTTTATAACGTGGGCACACTAGACGACGTTATCGAAAAACGTCGCAAGATGGAAGAGGAAAGTCAACATGGCTACCTTTAATCTGAAAATGTTCTCTGCCGATCGCGTCTTCTATGATGGACCGGCGGAATACATTAATATACCAACCGTGGAAGGCACACGAGGCGTTCTCGCCCATCATGAGAACGCCGTGCTCGCCGTGACACCGGGAATCTTGGTCTTGCGCACAGAAGATGGAAAAGAAGAAAATGCCGTGGTCAGCCGCGGCATTGTAAAAATCGACTCTAATAATGTGATGGTGTTAGTTAACACCATTGAACGACCTGAGGAAATTGACGTGGCTCGAGCGAGAAAAGCAGAAGAAGCCGCGAAAAGGAAACTGAAAGAACAACTGAGTCGTCGTGAACATCAATTGGCAGAAGCTAAACTGGCTCGAGCCATTAACCGTATTAACGCCAGCAGACTATTGGGTCGAAGATGAAACAAAAGAGCGTAGCGTTTTGCTATGCTCTTTTTTTGCTACAGACACTTGGCATCGTATGCGAAACATAAATTGTGAATGACGTTTTTTGTTCGCCATGAGATATTTAATGAACGCAAACTATGATAAACTGTATTGACATAGACAGGCTTTTGAAACGTTAGAACATGAATCGGAGGAGAGGATGCATCCATATCAATGGGCTAAGAAAAGAGAGACTGATGGTCGCATGGAATGGCTGCCGTTGGCGGTGCATTTAGAAGATACGCAGGGTGTCATGAAGAAACTTTGGGAGGAATGGTTGAGTCCAGGACAGAGAAGATATATTCAGGAGTCCATGGCCGTCGGTACGGAGACCGAGGCGAAACGCGCAGCTCTTTTCGTGGCGGCAAGCCATGATATTTCAAAGGCGACCCCAGCTTTTCAACTGATGAAGGGCTATCATTATTCGAAAGAATTAGATGATGAGCTCATGGAGAGACTTCAGCAGGCAGGGTTTGGCGTAGGGAGCGAAACGCCACCACTTAATCCACAGAAGAGCCCCCATGCTCTCGGTGGTTATCTGCTTTTAAAGGCTGCCGGAGTGAATGACGGACTGGCGTCAGTTATAGGAGCCCACCATGGATTACTACAAATTAGCAATAGCGCCATAAAAACTCATATTGCCACCTATCCTACAAATTTTTATTTAGTCCAGGATAAGAATCATGAGGTCTACAAGAAATGGCAACAGCAGCATGCGCAGATTATAGATTGGGCGCTGGTGTCTTCAGGATTTGAATCTGCTGAAGATCTACCGCAGGCGAATCAGC
>CAYFMR010000008.1:0-57053 GCA_964344295.1 uncultured Peptoniphilaceae bacterium
GCCTTCCAAGACCTCATAGGTCGTCAGGTAGACGCTTTCCTTATCCAAGTCATGCTCTTCTTTCCAGAAGCGACGACGGCCTCGTCTGATATACCAGTTGGATAGATCTTCGATGACGAAATCTTGAATGCGGTGCACGATTCTCGTCACTTCGAAGATTTCAAAATCCGCTTCCACCGAGGCCACTAAGCTGTGATAGCGGCTCAAGATCCAGCGGTCCATTTCGTCACGATCCTCTAAGGCAATGGTCTTGTCACGGGGATCCATACCGTCTGCATTGGCATAGAGGCTAAAGAAGTGATAAACGTTGCGCAAAGAGCGGAAAAATTTGCTTTCCGCTTCCCGTAACCCGGATTCATCAAACTTGGTGGGAGTCCACGGCGGGCTGACATAGATGAGATACCAGCGCAAGACGTCTGCCCCGTAGCGGTCAAATAAGGCGATGGGTTCCACCGTATTGCCACGAGACTTGCTCATCTTCTTGCCTTCTTTATCCAAGACCAAGTCGTTAACCAGCACATTTTTATACGGCGCTTTTCCCGTCACATAGGTGGAGATGGCCATTAAGCTGTAGAACCATCCCCTGGTTTGGTCAATGCCCTCACTGATAAAATCGGCAGGGAATTGGTCTTCAAAGAGTGCTCGATCGCCAAAGGGATAGTGGTATTGAGCAAAAGGCATCGCCCCGGAGTCAAACCAAACGTCGATGACATCGGTCACCCGAGTCATCTGACCGCCACACTTATCGCAGGTCAAGTGGATATCGTCCACATAGGGGCGGTGTAACTCCACAGATTCGTCGATGTCCTCCACGGCCCGTTCAACTAATTCTTTGCGAGAGCCGATGCTGGTCGTGTGATCGCAGCTGTCGCAACGCCATACGGGAAACGGTGTACCCCAATAACGGCTGCGCGAAATAGCCCAGTCATTTAAGTTTTCCAGCCAATTGCCAAACCGTTTTTCGCCGACAAAGGCGGGGAACCAATTGACACCGTTGTTATTTTCAATGAGCTTGTCCTTGAATTTGGTCACTTCAATGTACCAAGAGGGCTTAGCATAGTATAAAAGAGGTGTGTGGCACCGCCAGCAGTGGGGATAGTTATGTGCCATGCGCTCTTTCTTAAAGAGCTTGCCTTCTTGACGCAGCCATTTGATAATCTCCGGATCGGCATCCATGACAAACATCCCTTTCCAGGGCGTCATGGTAAACTTGCCTTCCACGTCCACAGGATTGACCACCGGCAGGCCATAACGTAAACCCGTTTGGTAGTCGTCTTCCCCAAAAGCCGGGGCTGAGTGAACGATCCCCGTTCCGTCAGAAGTGGTGACATAGTCAGCCAGGGTGATAAAATGCGCCTTACCTTCTACCGGCACAAAGGGAATCAGCTGTTCGTAAGCGCGATATTCCAGCTCACGTCCTTTGATCTCTGACAGCACTTCATAATCATCCCCCAGCACCTTATTAGCCAGTTCTTTGGCCACGTAATAGACAGTGCCCTCGCTTTTGGCCTTGATATAATCCACATCGGGATGCACTGTCAGTGCCACGTTAGAAGGCAGCGTCCACGGTGTCGTGGTCCAAGCCAGGTAATAGGCATCTTCATCTGTGGCTTTAAACGCTACAATGGCGGTTTCTGTCTTAATCTCTTCGTAACCTTGGGCCACTTCATGGCTGGCCAGACCCGTACCACAACGGGTGCAATAAGGTAAGATCTTGTGGCCCTCGTAAATCAGACCGTCTTGAAACATCTGGTCTAGAATCCACCACAATGATTCAATGTAATCATTCTCTAACGTAATGTAGGGATGGTCCATATCCAACATATACGCCATGCGTTCCGACATTTCACGCCAGTTTTTCTCATAGGTGAACACGGACTCGCGACATTGTTCGTTGAATTTTTCAATGCCGTATACTTCGATGTCTTGTTTATTTTTTAAGCCAAGCTTTTTTTCCACCTCGATTTCTACCGGTAGACCATGGGTGTCCCATCCACCCTTGCGTACCACTCGATAGCCTTGCATGGTCTTGTGGCGACACACCAAGTCCTTAATGGTTCGGGCCACCACGTGGTGGATGCCCGGCTTGCCATTCGCTGTTGGGGGACCTTCATAAAATACAAAAGACGGCGCATCTTCTCTCGTCTCCACTGAAGCGCGGAGCAAATCAATCGCCTTCCAATATTCGGAAATAGTCAGCTCCCGATCTTTGACCGGTGCTGTCGATAACGGTTTAAATTTTCCCATACATACCTCCCTGTCCATTTACCATCATAAAAACGTCCCTAAGCTAAAGCTCAGGGACGTCAAAAAACGCGGTACCACCCCAGTTGCCAAGATACATTCTTGACCTCTCGGCGGATTAACGCTCCGTCACGGGCAAAGCTACTCTCTTCACCTTGCCAACTTAAGGGAATGATCCGCAGCCACCGATTTCGTTCGCCTCTCACCGACTGCGAACTCGCTTAGAAACCGTCTTCAGGCCACCATTTCCCCGTCTTTCTGTTAGTTTATCCTACCGGTGTTTCTTTGTCAACGAAAATTCCCGCCCCATCACATCTTCAGCAGAGGGTGCCCGAATACGTGTCCACACCTACAGACCAAACAGGCCATCCGGATCAGCCCTCTGGACCTTTTGCGGCAAAGGAGCTATTTCTGGCAAACAAAACGTCCCTGTGCCATGGCTCAGGGACGATGCGTTGTCTCGTCTCATCGATTGTTAGAATTTATTTTCTCCGCTTACGCCGGGTCTTCCAACCGTTCTTTCACTTCTTTTTTGTGTTGTTCCCAAGCGTGTAGGAGTAAGGACACACCGATGACGCCGTAAGCGACAAAGACGCGGAAGAACTCTCCAATTTGCGCGTCGCCCAGCAGGTTTTGTCCTGCCAAGGGGGAGATGATAAACATCAAGTGAAAGAGGATCGTTCCGATGATGGCTTCCTTCCAGCTGGCCTTATCCACCGTGGCACCGCCGATTAAAAGTGCCGCCACCGAGAAAAGTCCCACCTGCTCATGATTCGTGTAGGTGTTAATGGTCCCCATGTTTTGCAGGTAGATGATCTGTCCCCAAGCTGCCAACACGGTGGAGATGATGACTGCCCAGGTCCGCGTGCGATCGACGGGAATCCCGGCCACACCGGCTACGTGCATATTTTGACCGATAGCCTTCATATCTTGCCCCATCTTGGTCTTTAAGAACCGATACATCCCAAAGGAGATCAGCGCCATTACCACAAAGGTCATCACAGGTACCTTGGTGATATTCTGAAAGAAGAGGTTATCCAAACTCTTGCGGATGATGCCTAAGTCTAGGGTGTTTTTAATCCCCGTTCCGGAGCTCATTAAGAGTTTTTCGTTGCTAAACGGGATCACACGACCAGCCAAGATGATAAAGACCAGTTGATACACCCCATTGGCAAAGAAACCCAAGATCATGGAGGTGATCATCTCGCGGCCCTTGGCCTTGTTTAAGACTTTTGCTGTCAAGTAGCCAAAGAGAATGGCTGTAGGCGTGGAGACCAAAATGGCCAGCAAGATACCACCGATCCCCCCAATGCCATAGTTTAAAATGAAGATCAAGCCGATTTGTCCGGCCATTGCTCCCAGGACAA
This sequence comes from uncultured Peptoniphilaceae bacterium, assembly GCA_964344295.1. Classification (GTDB taxonomy): domain Bacteria; phylum Bacillota; class Clostridia; order Tissierellales; family Peptoniphilaceae; genus JAAYFJ01. Next base: position 3,612 of record CAYFMR010000008.1, read on the forward strand.
TCCCGAAATTTAGCCCCATTCCGGAAAGAACGGGAATGATCAGTGACATGACCAAAAGCAGGTTTCGCGATAAGCGGAACATGAGTTCATTGAGCACAAACCCCGCTGATAGCCCTGAAAAGTAAAATCCAAAGGCACATAAAATTAAGAATATAATGGGAACGATCATTCTTCCACCTCCCTGGTCAGGGCATAGACGATGATTCCATTGGAGATAATGATACGCACGATCTCCGCCATGGAACCCTCAGAAACAATGTTGATTACCGGCAGCGCCACCACCAATAAAGCTTGGAACAAGAATGTCCCGATGATGACGTGGATGATCTTGGCCCGCTTCATGCTGGCCCCACCGATTAAAATGGCCGCAGCCGCTGGTAGGGAGACGTAAAGGGGCGCTTGGTATAACTGCACAAAACCAAAGGATTGCGAGTACACAATGATACCGATAGCCGCCAACACAGTGGACAAGATTGTCCCTCGAATTCGTTGGCGATCCACGTTGATCCCGTTGGAAATGGCAAAGGCTTCATTGGAGCCTGCCACCTGCATGGAGTTCCCCGCTTTGGTACGAGAAAACAGATGCACCAACAGCAAGCATATAGCTGTAAAGAGGATCAGTCCTGTAGGGATGATCAGACCACCCAGGTGAATGGCCCAAGCGTCATTTAAGATCCGGCTCATGTAGCCGTCCAAAGTCAAGGTCGTTCGTAAACCCGAACCTCCCATGGCCCATACGAGGGATTCGTTCTTAAAGGGAGCCACGAGCCAGAAGATACACATAAAGGACACCACGGCAAAGCCGACATAGTTCCCGACGGTCATCTCCTGCCCTTTGACCTTGTTGAGCATCATGCCATAGAGCCAGCCGAAGATGATGGACAGCGGCAAAGCGATGAGAATGGCCACCCAAAAACACGTCCATCCGCTCAGCTGCATTTCCATGGCCACCAAGGTCCCAATCAGACCCATGACCACACCTAATGCCAGGTTGAAGTTAATGCCGGCTCCAGACTGAATGGAAGGTACCATCGCTAAGACCAAGATCATGTTCATACACACCCGCTCGAGAATGGATGTCCACAGGTTACCCTTGTCGATGTGCAAGAAATTGGCCACAATGAGCAGTGCGACAAAGAAAATCGTGATGATCAGACGGGGGAAACCGATTTTTTTATACATTTTTTTGATGGATGTCATGCTGTTTCCTCCTCGTAGAAATTGCCTGCCATGGCCAACCCGAATTCTTCATCGGGCGCTTCCGGATCCAGGATGGCTTGCAGCTTGCCATCGGTGATGATGGCGATGCGATCACAGATCTGGCGCAGCTCTGCCAACTCGGAAGAAGTGACGATGATGGTGACCCCTTTCTCCTCGTTTAGCGTCTTTAGGGTATCCAACACCAAGTTTTTGGCTCCGATGTCAATGCCTCGCGTCGGCTCCGACACAAACAGAATATCCGGTTCCAACGTCAGCGCTCTAGCAATGCACACCTTCTGTTGATTTCCCCCGGACAAAGCACCCACTTTTTGTTTCCCAGACGTGCAACGAATGTCCAACTCTTCGATCATTTTCTCACCGTGTTTCTCTACGGCCTTACGATCTAAAAATCGCATGGGACCCACCGTTTTCGTGAAACCGTTTTTCAGTTCCATCGAAGAGATGGCAATGTTGTATTCGATGGAATCATCTAAGAGCAGGCCCACGCCCTTGCGGTCCTCCGAGAGAAAGACCAGTCCCTTCTCCAGCACGTCTCGGGGTTTGGTGATATCCAACATCATATCGCCCCTTTGCACCGTGCCAGTAGCGGGATAGAGGCCCATAATGCCGTTAGCCACGCCGATTTTACCCTGGCCGGCCAGACCGCCCAGGCCGAGGATTTCTCCCTTACGCACCTTTAGGTCTAAGCCGCGCACCATCTCCCCAGGCATATGTACTTTCAGGTCTTTGATATCCAGCGCAATTTCCTCAGAAAGGTCTACATTGTGGTTACTCGTGACCAGCTCCACGTCTCGGCCGACCATAGCCTTGGCCATGTCTTCCACCGTGACATCTGCCACGTTGGCTCGGGTGACCACAGCGCCGTCGCGCAACACGGTAATGCGGTCACAAACGGCTTTGATTTCGTCCAGCCGGTGCGTGATAAATAAAATGGTAATGCCCATCTCAGAGAGTCGTTTGATGATTTCCAGGAAGCGAGCCGCCTCGGTTTCTGTCAATACCGCAGTGGGCTCATCCAAGATCAAAAGCTTGAGATTGTCCTTGTCAATTTCCCGGGCGATTTCGACAAACTGCATATAGCCTACGGGAAGGCCGCGCACTTTTTGCTCCTCATCCAAGTCTAGGCGCAATCGTTCCAAGTCTCTTTTGGCATCTTTTTGCATCTGCTCTCGATCAAGCATCTCCAGTTTTTTTCCCAGCACCTTGGAAAAGAATGTGGGCTTCGTATTTTCCCGATTTAATTTGATATTTTCCGCAATGGTGAAGCCGGGAATCAGCATAAACTCCTGGTGCACCATTCCCACGCCGCACGCCATGGCCTCTTCGGGCTTTTTCGGTAAATAGGGTTCTCCATCTAACGTCATCTGTCCTGTAAACCCTCCCGTTTGATGGATGACGGGCATACCGAATAGAATATTCATTAAAGTGGACTTCCCGGCTCCGTTTTCGCCGATTAGGCCATGGATTTCTCCTTTTTTAATGTCCATGAGGATTTCGTGTAAGACTTGCGTCTCCCCATAGAATTTCGACACGTGGTCGATGGTCAATAAATCCATAGCAAGATCCTTTCTCTCTCCCGAGCGCACCCGGGCTATTTTTAACCCTAAATATAATAAAAGAAGGGGATCGCGTCGCGACCCCCTCTGCTTAAACGTGCTTAGAAGCGTTGAGATCCAATGGTGAATAACAAGAAGTTATCGTAACCATCCATCGGGTGAATGATGATGTCGCCATCTGTGGCGTGCTTCATGCACTCGATCATAAAGTCTGTGTCATCACGCTCTACATCGCCAGCGATAAAGGCTTCAGCATATTCTACGCCGGCGTTGATCATGGCTACGTTAGCAGGTTTCGTCCAAGTAGCAAATCGACCCGTGCCACCTTTTTCAGCCAATGCTGCTTCGATGGATTCGTTGAGGAAATCAAGATCGCCTGCTTTGTCAGCGGGGATTTCGATGCCCAGAGCATTGGGGTAAGCGTGATAGGGAGATGGGCAGCATTGTTCGGGGAACAGGCCGCCTTCTTTTATGATCGTAGCGATCATAGCTTCTTGCATACCGCAGTTGGTACCGAAGAATGCCGTATTTTCACCGTATTTTTCCAATTCGCGAGGAATGTCTTCTTTGACGAATTGTTGGGTAGCAGGCGTTCCACCGTCACCGGTCGGGTCTGGAGCGTCAACTTCGACAAATTCGATGCCTAAGTCTTCAGCAGCTTTTTTCAATTCATCACGACGAGCAGATAGTAGAGCCATGCTCATGTGGCGGGGGAAACTGTAGTGAATAAAGGTTTCAGCACCCATATCTTTCGCGGTTTCCATGATCACGCGACCACGTAGGTATTGGTCTAAGTCCAAAGCAATGTCTGCACGAGCAGCGACTACGTCCGGGTCTTCGTGGGGAGCCCCAGCGATGATCAATAGGTCCGGGCGAGCGTCGCGAATTTGGTCAACAGCCGGAGCAAATCCGGGAACAGCTTGACACATAACGATCGCTTTGACATCGGGGTTGTCTGCTAAGGCTTTCATGTTGGAGATCGTCGTTTCCTGCTCTTGAGCAAACTTGTCCGGATAAGTCACATGGATGAATTTTTCCGGGTTTTCTTTGACTAGTTTTTCTCCGGCACGGAACTCTTCTTCCCCTTGGGAAACGGTTCCGGTGACAATACCGATTTTGTATGCACCGCTATCGCCACTTTCCACATTGGCGGAATCTCCACCTTCTGCAGGTTCTGCAGGCTCAGCAGGAGGCTGCTGTCCACAACCTACCATCGATAGCACCATAACCAGTGCCATCAGTAACACTAACCATCTTTTCATGAGTTCATTCTCCTTTCAAATAGTAAGACGATATAAGCTTAACAAAAAAATTTTGTTCTGTCAATGCTTTTCAGTGATAAAGGGTTATATCGTTTTTGGTCCACATAGCTCACCTCTTTTTCTTCGCCTTACCCCCGTGAAGTCATACTCATTTGTCGAATCATTTCCATATAAAGTCTGGTTAAATCCGTGATTTTTTCCAGCTTGATGTCTTGCCAGGTCAAGTAAGCGCCCTTAGCCACCGGTTGTTTCACTTTGACGTGGCCATCCAGGAGGCTGATGGGCACATAGCCTCGACTCATAAAATCTTCCCAAGTCACCAGCCCCCCCAGGACCATGGTGCCGCCTAGGCCGTCAAATGCCTCACCCGGTGACAGGTCCCGTTTTGCCATCGCCGGCACTGCCGCCACTGGCCGATAGCCTCGAGGGGTGATGGTTGCCTCGCCGTCGAGAACCGCCTTGGCAATGGATACCGGTGTTTCAATACTAGTCAGGTGGTAGGGACGGTAAAGGGCGTAGTTGGGACCGTCACCAAGCTTTAAAAAGGTCAGTTCCTCACAGATTTCCGGCGCTTCATGAGTGACGATGACGAAGACACCGGGAGCCACACCTCGCACGTATTCCACAATGCCGTACCGATGAAGGATCCCGCCTTCTGTTTCTAGGCGAAAGACTTGGCTTAATTCTGCCGGTCCTGCCTCCGGTCCATGTCCACCGGATACGTCGGGAACAAATCCCGTGGCATTAGCCATCATGCACAGCTCACCCATTGTCTTGGTGCCGTCGATAAAGGAACACAGCATCTGCGGAGCCAGGCCGGATTGGTGGGCCTGATCTGCCACGGCATCCGGTGTCGCTTCGTAGTCGATAGGGTTGTTTTTGCCCTTTCCCATCGCCAACACTTCAAAGCCCAGAAATTTGGCAAAGTCATAGAGTTCCATGGCCGAGCCCGGCTCGTCACCTGCCGTCCCCGTGTACACCACACCTCTTTCGTCTGACAGACGTTTTAGATGGGGACCGATGCAAATATCCATTTCCACATTCAGGCTCACCACATGGTGTCCGGCTAATAGGGAAGCCTCAGCTATGGTGGCACCGGCTACGGGATCTCCCGTGGCATCCACCACACAGTCCAGGCTCTTGACCTTTGCCGCCAGAGAAATGTCTGTGCTGTACCCAAACTTTCCCTCTCGCAGGGCTTTTTCCGCCTGCTCCGGCGTGGACACCGACACGGCTTTCTCCTCCACACCGGCGGCTTTTAACGCATCTCGAACACTTTCCTCCCTGCGAGAAATGAGCAGTCCCGGATAAAATCCGCCCAGTCCGCAAAGTTGCACAAAGAGACTCTTGCCCATAAATCCGGCACCGATAAGGGCTACGCGAATGGGCATCTCCTGGTCTTCTCTCTCTTTTAATTTATGGTAAAGACGATTCATTGCTCCTCCTTTAATCCTGCTGCATGGTGTCCTGCTACATAGCCGGAGCTCCAAGCCCACTGCAGGTTGTATCCACCACAGTCTCCGTCCACATCCAACACTTCTCCCACGGCATAGAAGCCTGGCGCTTTACGGCTCATCAAGGTCTTGGGGTCAAAGTCCGTGGTCTTGAGTCCTCCCATCGTCCCTTGGGCAAAGGCAAAGTCTCGATATCCAGTGACGGGAAATTCCCATCCGCTCAATACACGAGCCAGTTGTTGTAAAGCCTTACGTGGTATCGCGTCGATCGGTGTCGTCGTTTCCAACTTCGCCGTTTCCAAGACGGGGCGGATGAGTTTTGGCGGCAACAGGCCGTTTAATAGAAGCTCCGCCGGACGATGGGGCCATTGCCTTTGACGCTCTCGCAGCAGGGCCACCACCTCATTGGTTGGTCGCCCCATAAAGTCGATACGCAAGCTCACCTGATGGCCGGTTTCCAAAGCTACGATGGCCTCCCGGCTCACATCTAAAACGGGCGGACCGGACAAGCCATCCTTGGTCCAGTTCACGTCCCCTTCATAACGAGCCACCACCTGGCGATCGATGACCAAACTCATCCATGCTGCCAGCTTCACTCCCAATGTCCATCGGACAAAGGCGTTTTCCACCTGCAAATGCACCAAAGTGGGATAAATAGGGGTCAGCTCGTGACCCAGTTGTTGGGCCAGAGCATAGCCATTACCATCCGATCCTGAAGCCGGTAAAGCCTTGCCGCCAGTTGCCAAAATCACGGCCTCGCTCCGGTAGCTTCCTCTCGGCGTCGTCACTTCCCAAGCTTTTTCACGACGTCGGATTGCCGTTGCAGGCTCTTTCAGTTTGACCTCTACGCCGCGGTCCTCTAGTGCATACTCCAGGGCTTTGACCACAGCCTCTGCTTGGCGGGCATAGGGAAAGAGTTTGCCCGTACTCTCCTCGACCCATGGCATAATCCCCAGTCGTTGCCAATAGGCCACTGTCTCGTCTTTCGTAAAACGTTTTAAGGCCCCTTGATAAAAGTAAGGCTCCATCGAGTGAAAGTGGGCCAAATCCATATCCACATTCGTGTAGTTGCATCGGCCGTTACCTGTGGCGTAAAGCTTTTTGCCTAAACGATCGTTGGCTTCCAACAGCAATACGTCTTTCTCCGGACTTGTATCTTTATAGGCAAGAGCGGCCATCATACCTGCCGCCCCTCCCCCGATGATGATTAAACTCATGAGATCACCTCCGCTTTATTATACACGAAAAAAAATAAGGGATAAAGCAAACCTTAGACAAGTCTTAACCAAAAGCACCGGTCATTTTTACATGGCTATGATATGATGACCTTAAACGAAAGGAGTGATCAGATGATCCTAACCACTACCCCTTCCATTGAAGGACACACCATTGACTCCTATTTGGGCCTTGTCTATGGTGAAGTCATCACCGGTGTCAACGTGATCAAAGACATCGGTGCCACTTTTCGCGATCTCGTCGGCGGTCGCGCCCAAGGCTATGAAAACGAATTGATCGAGGCCCGCCACCAAGCTCTTGCAGAGTTAGAAGACCGCGCGAGGGCCCTGGGAGCCGATGCCGTAGTCGGTTGCCACATGGACTATGAAGTCTTAGGGCAAGCCGGCAGCATGTTGATGATCAGCGTTTGTGGCACAGCCGTCACCTTGGCCAAGTAAATCCCCTAAACATGACCAAAGGCGAGGAGTATACTCCTCGCCTTTTTGATGTCTCTCACAAAATTCTATGGTTTTGAAAAACGCTCTTTCCAGCCAACCAGCCAAGCATAAAAAAACTGTGACTTTCGCCACAGTTTCTTCGCTTATTCAAAAAAGGTTACTGTCAACGCATAGCGTGCGCCTTCTTCCAAAAGAATGGAAGAGTCACCCCAACCTTCATGGGTCATGGACCGGTAGCCGCCTTCCGGCTTCGGAGCTGCAAAGATCATAAGCACCGGAAACGTTCTGCCCGGAATGATCTCCTGGGACTCATTTAAAGTGGCCCACGTCGTGTCCGGATGATACATATTGAGATTCGCCGCCTTCAAAGCCGGTGTACCGTCAATCACAGAAGACAGCGCCACCAAATCCGGATAAAATTCGATGGTCAACTGGCCGTGAGTGCCCGCCGTCGCAAAGGGAGCATCTTTTAACACGGTCCAAAGGCCTTCTTCGTTTAGTTCCAAAAGGGATAGTTTCACCTCTTTGACCCGCTCTTCCACCACGTAATTATAGGTCAACAGTTCTGCGGAATTGATGGATTGAATCAGCTCTGCTTCCTTGTCGTTAAATACGCGAGGGCTAAACTCCATTCTGGCGGGATTATCCTCTTTGGATTGGCAACCGCCTAAAAGGGCGAGAGCAAACACCGCTACGAGGAGAAGCGCCCATCTTCGATTTTTCATAGCATACCTCCTCTATCCTTGTCTTTGCTCTCATCATAACAGATATGAAGCTTTCCATGGGACGCTTTTAGAAACCGTAATCAATTTGTAATCACCGCATAGGTCATGCCGATTCTTTACCACAATTGCATCAAATGTTGCCAGCCCAGCGAGGTGAGGATGATAGCCACCCAGCAACAAAAGCCCAGCGCCAACGGACGTCCCCCGGTCTTTAACAATTTGATTACGTCCGTTTGCAAACCAATCGCCGCCATGGCCATGACGATGAAAAACTTGGACAGCTCTTTTAATGGTGTAAACAGTGTCGGAGAGACCCCCCAGTGTGTCGCTATGGTTTTGATGACACTGGCTAGCACAAAATATAGGATAAAGGACGGAAAGACGTTCTTTACAGCAACCCCCGCTCCTTCCCGATGCTCCTTTTTGGCACGGCGTCCTGCTAGAAACAAGGTGATGGGGATGATGGCTAAAGTACGGGTTAATTTCACTGTCACTGCCTTATCCAACGTCGCTGTCCCCAACCCATGCATACTGTCCCAAGTTGCTGCCACCGCCGTCACCGACGACGTGTCGTTTACCGCCGTTCCGGCAAACATTCCGAAAGCTTCGCCTGACTCAGTAGAGAATCCTAGCAAGGTCCCCAGCGGGGGAAACAACAGCGCTGCTAGCATGTTAAAAAAGAAGATCACAGCAATGCTTTGGGCCACCTCCTCTTCCGAGGCTTCTACGACTGGTGCCGTGGCGGCAATGGCCGAACCACCACAAATGGACGAACCGACACCGACTAATATAGCCATGTTTGCGGAAATAGACGTATGGCGTCGAAACACATAAGCCATGAGCAACGAGACGGAAATCGTACACAGGATGATGGGCAGCGATTGCTTACCCGTTTCCACCATCACACTCAAATTCATGCCAAACCCCAGCAAAATCACCGCATATTGCAAAATCTTCTTCGACGTAAACTTCACTCCGGACTCCAAGGCCTTTTTACCTGCACTCCATCGGACCAAGGCCATACCGGCCAAAATGGCCCACTCCGCTCCTCCGACTATGGGTACCAACCTACCCAGTATGTGGCAAGGGATGGCAATCAGCAAACACCATAAAATTCCCGGCAATTTTTCCTTCACAGCTTGCACTTGACTCACTCCATTCTCCAACATCATTAATTTTCTAAGACTTACTATAACACAGCTCGTTCATAAGGTATAATGATATATTATGATTGATCCATCAAATAAACGAATCGTTTCCCTTGTGTGAAAGGAGTTTCCATGTTAGATTTTCGCGTCTTCACTTTCTTAACAGTATGTGAGTCTTTAAACTTCACTACCGCCGCTGAAACCCTAAACCTCTCCCAACCTGCCGTCTCACAGCATATTAAATTTTTAGAAAATCAATACGGCTGCCAACTCTTCGACCGCAGCCAAAAGCACGTCACCCTCACGCCCCAAGGTCAGATGCTCTTTCGAGCCTTAAAGACCATGGCCAATGACGAACGCCGCATTACCCACCAACTCCAGCATGACATCCAGGCGCCAAAAGAGCTGGCCTTTGGAGTGACTCGTACCGTAGGCGAGTACGCCATCCTCACCAAGCTCGTCCACTACATCCAAAAGCACCCGGAGATCAACTTTCATATCCACTACCAAAACACCCACACCTTACTCCACTATTTAGACGACGGCCTCATCGACTTTGCCCTCGTCGAAGGTTTTTTAGAGCCCGATCAGTACTCTACCTTGCGTCTGATGACAGATGAATTTGTCGGAGTGTGCGCCGCCTCCCACACCTTTGCCGGTCCGGTGCGCACGCTTTCTGACCTACTCACCGAACGTCTCATCGTCCGCGAAGCGGGCTCCGGCACCCTGCACATGCTCTTAAAACTTTTGGAGATGCAAAACCTTTCCCTCAACCATTTCCCCCACCTCATCCAAGTGGACCATATGCACACCATTGTGGAGCTCCTATGCCACGACTGTGGCATCTCCTTTCTCTACCGTTCCGCCGTGGAAAAAGAGCTAGCTGAGGGTCTTCTCCAACTCATTCCCCTAGAGGACTTTACCTTGTCCCATGACTTTCACTTTATCTGGAATCGCAATAGCCTTTATGAAGAAGACTATCTGGACATCTTTCGCGAACTCGTCGGCGACTAACCTTGTTCCGGCACACAAAAAACCCTTTGGCCTTTGCCAAAGGGTTTTGCCCGCACAAGCGAAAGAGTTTGCCTAAGCAAACTCTCATCATCGTTTTTATTCTTCCCCTTCTTCGGTTTCGGAAACGGTGGGCACATCAGCGGATGCTTCGCCTTCCTCTTCTTCCTCTTCAACCACTTCTTGAACTTCCATCAAGGAGCAAACCACGTCGTCTGCATCGTTGAAGATCGTAATCTTGTCATCGTTAAATACATCTAAGTCTTTGACCATGACCGGCGCATCAAAGGTGATTTCCTTGACATCGTATTCCACACGTTCGGGAATATCCATGGGAAGACATTCGATATCCAGTTCGTCTAATTGTTGCATCAATACAGAAGGTTGCAACTTGATTTCATCACGGCCCAGTAGGTGAATCGGCACAGACAGTTTGATGGGCTGATCCATGCGCACTTCTTGGAAGTCTACGTGAAGCACCAAGCGTTTAAACGGATGGTTTTGGATATCCTTAATCAGAACGGGAATCTTTGTGCCATCTAAATCCAAGTTCACAATGGTGGTCATCCCAGCTTCACGCAGTACCATTTCAAATTCATGGGCACTGACTTCTACGTGACGATTTTCCGATCCTTTTGCATACACAACTGCAGGGATGTTGCCCGCTACACGCATTTTATCCACTTTGTTTTTGCCCACTCCTGTACGAGTCGAGGCGTTTAATTTTATCTCAGACATATTTGCCCTCCTTCATATATTACCAACTTATATTGTTACATGATTTTCTTCACAAGTCAAGGGATTTTCCGCATTTCTACCAGTTTACTGGGTTTTTCTTGGCGATTTTTCCAAGGCTTGTCGCCTCTTCAAACAGGGTTTCATCCCAGCCTTAATTTAACCAGACGCGTCGGAACTCAATCGACGAAACGTCTCTTTGAGGCTTTCGTGATGGATGGCCTTGGCGTCAAAGCCAAAGAGTTGGAATGCCACTTGCACAAACCAACCGATCAAAAGCACAAAAAGCACCGTGCCCAGTCCCACCTTGCCGCCGAGAAAATAGCCGACCAAGGTGACAGTAAATTCCATGGCAGTTCGACTAGCTGCTATCGACCAACCAAAGCGGGTAAAAGCTACCATGAGACTATCTCGGGGGCCGGCTCCAAACCCCGAAGAAATATAAAAGTACGTGGCTAGGGCAATAATGGCCATGCCGAGAATAAACATGGGAATACCCACGGTCAGCGTTGTCGCCTGGGGCACCAGATTCCATTTGATGATCAAGTCCATAAAAGTCCCGATGAGCACCATGTTTAATAGGGTCCCTAATCCCATGGTCTCCTTTAAAAGGGCACAGATGAGAACCACCACCAAACCCACGGCAATGGATGCCATTCCAATCGATATCCCTAGCGTCTTTGCCAGACCCACTTGGAACACATCCCAAGGAGCATAGCCGATTTCGGCATGAATGGTGACAATGATGCCCAGTGAATAGAGCATAAGACCCAATAATAATTTTCCCAATCGCTGATAAAATGCCTTCATTCTCTCCTCCCGTTCTATGCCCCGATGATTTTGATCAACACGCGCTTATCTCGCATCCCGTCAAATTCGCCATAAAAAATTTGCTCCCAGGTGCCGAAATCGAGTTGACCATCCGTCACGGCCACCACCACTTCACGCCCCATGATCTGCCGTTTTAAGTGGGCGTCAGCATTATCTTCATAGCCGTTGTGCCAGTACTGACTATGAGGTTTTTCCGGAGCCAGCTTTTCCAACCACGCCGCAAAATCATGATGTAGTCCCGATTCGTCGTCATTAATAAACACGGAAGCGGTGATGTGCATGGGATTAACCAGTACCAGTCCTTCCCGGATGCCGCTCTCATCAATGGCCGCTTGCACTTGTGGCGTAATATTGAAAAACCCACGGCGTTCCGGCCAATGGATTACTAATTCTTTGCGAAAATGTTTCATCGTCTCCTCCTCTTCCCCGTACAGATGCTTTTTCTCACTGACGAAAGGTCGCCAGCTTGTCAAAGCACTCTCTTTCATACCCATTTTGGTACCCTTACCCCTATTATACCAAGGGACAGCGATAACATCACCCCTTTTAGCATCGCCATGACCGGTCATCTAGCCTACCAATCTCTCCAGTCTTCCGATCAAATGCAAAAGCTCTGAACCCTCATCCGGAGCTTTTTAGATATTTCACTGAGAAAACCTGACTCTTTTAGTCTACGTAATCCTTTTGGTTCTTCTCGTAAACACGAACGGCCAGGTGACGTAAGATCACCCACAATACCAACAAGGCAGCCACCGTGCCTAACGTGACGGGCAGGATACGATGGGTACGGACTTGGACTCCCGCCGGTCCGTCTTGCCACAGGGCGAATCCAATCCCCGCTGCCATGCCGGCAAAAGCAGCCATTTCCAAGAAAAAATACAGCAGCAGGTGAAAGTTATTCTGTCCGATTTGCCGGGGATCCTGCCAGTCCAGTTTGGGGCCTGTGCCGTCGGCGATGAGTCCCACATGGGCATAGACCAAGCTAAAGCCGACGTAGCCCAAGATCGCCCCCAACCACACCGTAACCGGTGCCTTGAGGGCCAGAAGGATCACGATGAGCACCAGGATTTGACTCACGATGTTGGTGCATAGGTTGACCAGGTATTTCCCCCGCACCACCTCTTTGGCCTCCAAAGGCAAGGACAGCAGTTGCCACATGTTTCTCCCTTCGCGGCTATAGGCAAAGTGGTCGAATTGGGCGAAAAAATTCAAGGCGATCCCCACCAGTATTCCATAGACCACGCTCATCAAAAACACTTGACCTGCGGTGAGATTACCTGTCCATACACTGGCCACCACGGGATAAATGGAAGGCCATTCCCGCCTTATGGCGAAAAAGCCAATCACTAGGGGCATCACCAGTCCCATCATCACTATCTGCGTTAAAAAAGCCGGCGTATCCAAAATCTCTCGCAGGTCTTTTTTCACAATGGCTCGATGGGCCGGCAAGGTCTCTTGCCAATCCTCTCGTTTGACGCGTTTTTCGCTCACCGGTTCGATCTTGTCGGCCCGATCAAAGAGAGGGGCGCTCAAGCGCACCGCCGCGTATACGAGGACGACAGCCACGCCCAAGAGGAGCAGTGTATAGCCTAGTCCCTCCCAACCGGGACGCAACAGGGAATGGGTGTAGAACCGGATGAGGGGAAAAGCTCGCCCGGCGGCGTAGCTTCGCTGCGTCAGATTCACTAACTGTCCCGTCATTCCCCCTTGTCCCTCCGCCGTTTGGAAAAAGGCCTGGATACCGATAAAGAATATGATGCCGATGGCGGAGTTCACATAACCCAGCACGTCCTTAGGGCGCTTTAATCGCATGAGGGGCTTCATTAAGAGGAAGCTCACCAAGAGGAGCAGGCATTCGACGATGACCAAAAAGGACAGGATGCCCACCGCAATTTGCACGTAATAGAGCGGGCTGCGATGCCCGTAGATGCCGAAGGCCACGGAAGCCGGCCCTAATACCACCAGTGCCAACGGGAAGAACTGCAAAGCGTTAAATAGGAGCTTACTCAAAATAATGTCGCGATAGGTGATGGGCAGGCGCCTCAGCATGGCCATGTCGTCACTGAAGAGGAGATTGGTCAAAAGGGGCGTGATACCCAAGAGGACCATAAAGATGAGTACGCCGAAGGCGGCCATGGTCAAATAGGGCTCCGCCAAATTCTGTTCAAAGAATACATCGGCAACACTCCACATCCCCACGCCCAACAGTCCACCGTAGACGACACCTACGATAATAATGGCGATAAATGCTGCCCGCTGGCGACGAGCCTGCTTCCCTCGACCTCGAAATACAGCACCAAAGCTTTCGATAAAATCCTTTTTCAACAAAGCCTTAAACATGCTTTTCCTCCGTCAATTCCAAAAATAGCTCTTCTAAAGTGCCGTCTTCTCCCATCTGACGCCGCAAATCCTCCATCGTGCCCACGGCAATGATTCTACCGTGGTGAATGATGGCCAAGCGATCACACAGTTTTTCCGCCACTTCCATCACGTGGGTGGAGAAAAACACAGTCTTACCCCGGTCACAACGCTCCCGCATAAGATTTTTTAGCGTAAAAGCAGACTTAGGATCCAATCCCACCATGGGCTCGTCTAAAATCAATACTTCCGGGTCGTGGAGCAAGGCCCCGATCAGACACGTCTTTTGCTGCATCCCGTGAGAAAAGTCTCCGATGACGCCATCCATATCACCCTGAATCCCAAATGCCTCTGCCAGCGTCTCCGCCCGCTCGACCAACACGTCCTTTGGCACTCGGTAAATCGCACCTAAAAATTCGTAATACTGCCGCTGCGTCATCTTCTGGTAAATATCCGGGTTGTCCGGCACATACGAGAGTCTCTTTTTGGCTTCTAACGGCTCTTGTTCTACCTGAAATCCATCGAGTATCACCTTGCCCTCGTCTGGACGAATCAGGCCTACCAACATTTTAATCGTCGTCGTCTTACCCGCACCGTTAGGACCAAGAAAGCCAAATATCTCCCCGGCTTTCACTTCCAGGTTAATGTGGTTCACGGCAATTTTGGGGCCGAAAGTCTTCGTCAAGTTTTCTAGTTTAATCATATCTGCCTCCTATTTAGATTAAGTTCTAAATATATTGTAGAGTACGAATTCCTCCACGTCAATACCGTATCATATGCCAGGGCTTCGTACGAGCCAGACTCCCCCAAAAAAGGTTAAGATTATGTAAATTTTACGCCATAAAATAGTAAAAGTCCCCGAGATTTCGTAAGTTGTCAGGTAGACTCACGCAGTTTTTGAGGCCAGCCTCCTGGCGCTGAGAAATGTTCTATAACGCCATGGTTTCGCACAGTTCCATGGTTTCCCTTGCACCATCATCTTCTTTACCCACACTACACACCCATTCATCAATCGCAAATGCTTTTTTCATCCCCCTACTCCTCATCGCTCCTGCACGCCATGTCAAGCTTGCCCCACAACCTGGATCCCCCTTTCTCTTACCTGCTGCAAACGAGGGCCTTTTCCTCCGCAATTGCCTACATAGCCTGTCTCTTTTCCATTTCACGCTCATTTTGCTTCGCTGGCAATTACATCTTAAGCACAAAAAACCCGCACCGAAGTGCGGGTTTTTACGTTGCAGAGATTAGTTGCAGTAGTTTACAGTGCCTTCACCAAGGATTTCGTTGCGGATGTTGTCGAAGGAGATTTCGACCATGTTTCCAACAGCGGTGGTGGTGAAGAATGCCAAGTGATAAGTAGCTACAACGTTATCCATTTTTTCTAGCTTAGCTAGG
This sequence comes from uncultured Peptoniphilaceae bacterium, assembly GCA_964344295.1. GTDB lineage: Bacteria > Bacillota > Clostridia > Tissierellales > Peptoniphilaceae > JAAYFJ01. Next base: position 18,981 of record CAYFMR010000008.1, read on the forward strand.
TCAACGGTTTCGATGACAGCGTCGTCTACCACTTTGTTCATGTAAACAGCTTCATCTTCCAATACGTCAAGGCCAGCAGCTTTGATTTCGCCAGCTTCTAAAGCAGCGATAAGAGCTTTGGTGTCGATGAGACCACCGCGGCCAGTGTTAACGATGATAGCGTCTTTTTTCATCAGCTTCAACGTTTCAGCATTGACTAAGTGTTTGGATTCAGCCGTTAAGGGAAGGTGTAGAGTGATCAAGTCAGCTTCCTTGAACAGTTCTTCCGGAGTTTCGCAGTAAGTCAAGACATCTTCCACGTCTTTTTTCGGGTACATGTCGTATGCGATTACGTTAGCGCCGAAGCCTTTCCAAAGTTGAGCTGCGGTGAATCCGATAAATCCGGTACCAACAACACCAACAGTTAAGGAGCGAATTTCACGTCCAATGATGTCGGGAGTCCAACGGAAGTCGCGTTGCTCGTTGGCTTTTTTCAATGCTTTGGGAACTTGACGAAGCAACATTAACCCTAAGGTAATGGAGAATTCGGCAATAGCATTGGGTGAATAGCGAGGAACGTTCGTTACTTTGATATTGTGTTTGGTTGCAACTTCCAAGTCGAACATGTCCACACCAGCTGTACGAGAGGAAACTTGTTTGATTCCGTATTCCTCCAGTGTTTTGTAGATTGCTTCGTCTTTGATGTCGGCAACTTGTTGTACAGATACGCCGTCGTATCCTTTAGCTTCTTTAACAGATTCAGCTGTTAATTCAGCATCACAGACATCAACTTGCACGCCATACTTTTCGGACCATGCTTTTACCGCATCATGTTCATAAGGACGAACACTGTAAGCTAATAATTTCATGTACTATCCCCTTTCAGAGTGAGAATAACTAACAACAGGCGTTTTCTATACTATTATTTTTCGACGAATACGCGGTTAGCTTCAAATAGAGCCGTTAAGCGTTCATCATCGTTTAATAGTTCCGTAAGTTTGGGTACGACGTCATATACGTCACCAACGATACCGAAGTCAGCTACATCGAAGATGGGAGCGGACTCGTTGCTGTTGATGGCGATGATGATATCAGAGGTTTGCATACCAGCCAAGTGTTGGATAGCTCCGGAGATACCGCAAGCGATGTATACTTTGGGTTTAACCGTAGTACCAGTTTGTCCAACTTGGTGGCTGTGATCGATCCAGCCTGCGTCAACGGCAGCACGGGAAGCACCGATAACACCTTCTAGGCGATCAGCAAGTTTTTGAAGCATTTCAAAGCCTTTGGCTTCTTTAATTCCAAGACCACCAGATACGATGAATTCTGCATCCGTTAAGGAAACAAGTTCTTTCTTCGTGCGAACGATGTCTACAACTTCAGTACGGATGTCTTCCGGTTTTAAGTCGTAGTTTAATTTGATGATTTCGCCTTTGTGGTTCTTGTCTTCGTGAGCTTTGTCCATAACGCCAGGACGTACAGTGGACATTTGAGGACGAGTTCTCGGGCAAACGATAGTAGCCATTAAGTTACCACCGAAAGCGGGACGAGTTTGTTTTAATTTCTTATCTTCCGGATCGATTTCCAATTTAGTACAGTCAGCCGTTAAGCCGGTGTCTAGATTGGAAGCTACACGGGGAGCTAAGTCACGTCCGATGTGAGTTGCACCAACTAGTACGATTTCAGGTTTGTGTTCGTTGATCGCGTCAACAATCACTTTGCTGTAACCGTCAGTTGTGTAGTTTTTCAGTAAGGGGCTGTTCATGTAGTAAACTTTGTCAGCGCCGAAACGAATTAGTTCGTCTGCTAAGCTATCTACGTCTTGGCCTAAAAGAATAGCGCAAAGTTCGCAGCCAATTTCGTCTGCAAGTTTGCGGCCTTCGCCCAATAGTTCAATGACCACAGGAGTTAACATGCCGTGTCTTTGCTCGGCAATAACCCATACATTTTTGTAAGCAGTTAAATCCATATTAATTTATTCCTCCGTTTTTTATTACTAATTTCTGGCCTAAAACACAATTAGATGATGTGTCTGTGTTTCAACTCAACGACTAGTTCTTCAACCATTTCTTGAGTCGTACCTTTTAGCATACGGCCGGCACCTTTCGGATCGGGAGTGAAGGAACGGAATACGTTGGTGGGAGAAGCTTTCAAGCCTACTTCCGTTGCATCTACGTCTAAGTCGTCAATGCCCCATACCGTAACTTCTTTATCGAAAGCGTCGAAAATTTTGTTGATGGCCATATAACGGGGTTCGTTCAATTCTTTAACGGCAGTCAATAGTACAGGAGTTTTAACTTTGATGACTTCGTAGCCGTCTTCTAATTGACGTTGAACAGTAACGGTGTTGCCTTCTTTTTCGAATGCTTGAACGTAAGTAACTTGAGGAATGTCAAGTTTTTCAGAGATTTGGGGACCAACTTGTGCCGTGTCACCGTCGATAGCTTGACGTCCAGCAAAGATGAAGTCGTATCCGCCACATTCTTTTTCAATTTTACGAATAGCAGATGCAATGGCATTAGAAGTTGCCCAAGTATCAGATCCACCAAATGCGCGGTCAGAAATCAAGAAAGCTTCATCAGCGCCCATGGCGAAGCATTCGCGCAGCATGTCAACTGCTTGCGGGGGTCCCATGGATACACAGGTAACGATGGTATCGGGGTTAGCATCTTTATAGCGCAAAGCTTCTTCTAAAGCGTTGGCATCGTCCGGGTTAAGGATGGAGGGAACACCATCACGAATCAGGGTACCGGTCTTGGGGTCGATACGTACTTCTGTCGTATCGGGAACTTGTTTAACACATACGATAATTCTCAAAACATTTACCTCCAATTAGTTAGAATTTGAATGGAAATTAAAACTAGATCTTATTTCAGCACGTTGCCGGCGATGACCATTTGTTGTACTTGAGAAGTACCTTCGTAGATGGACATGATACGGGCGTCGCGGTAGATTCTTTCAATTTTGTAGTCTTTGATGAATCCATAGCCGCCGTGTAATTGAAGAGCTTTGTAAGCCACTTCGTTAGCAACTTCTGCACAGTAGTATTTAGCCATAGCAGATTGAAGACCGGGGTTTTGACCAGCGTCTTTTACTGCTGCTGCATCATATACTAATAAGCGAGCTGCTTGAACTTTGGTTGCCATATCAGCAATGGTGAATTGAGTGTTTTGGAATTTAGCAAGAGGTTTGTTGAATTGAACACGTTGTTTTACGTAGGTAACTGCTTCGTCTAAAGCGCCTTGAGCAATACCTAGAGCTTGTGCAGCTACACCAATACGACCGTAGTCAAGGGTGTTCAACATGATTTTGAAACCTTGGCCAACTTTACCTAAAAGTGCATCTTTGGGAACACGAACGTCTTCTAATACGATGTCAGAAGTTTGCGTTCCGCGGATACCCATTTTATTTTCGTGAGCACCTACAGAGAATCCGGGAAGGTTGCTGTCAACGATGAATGTGGACATACCACCGTGAGTTCCCTTGGATTTATCGGTCATTGCGGAGAGGATGGCAAAGTCACAGATGGGAGCGTTGGTGATAAAGCATTTACGTCCGTTAAGAACCCATTCGTCACCGTCTAATACAGCTGTGGTTTGGCTAGCACCGGCGTCAGAACCTGCGTTGGGTTCAGTTAAGCCGAAGCATCCGATCATCGTGCCTTCTGCAATGCCGCGAAGGTATTTTTGTTTTTGTTCTTCCGTACCAAAGTTGGTAAGGGGTAGAGCTACTAAAGAAGTGTTAGCAGTTACAAGGGTACCCGTAGAAGCACAACGACGGCTGATTTCTTCCATGATGATAACGTAGGAAGTGTAGTCTGCACCTGCTCCACCGTATTCAGCGGGAATTACAGGGCTAGAAAATTTGTATTTAGCCAGTTTGTCAAGTACTTCTTGGGGAACCGCACCAGTTTCATCCACTTCTTCAGGATAATCAGCCATTTCTCTCTCAACGAAATCTCTAATGGCTTTTCTTACAAGTTCGTGTTCTTTCTTGAAAATCATACTTGCCTCCATTTATTTATTTTGTATTAATAGCAAAGGGCCCTAGTGAGAGTAAGGCCCTTTGCAGGATACCTAAGAGATGTCTTCCCTATTTCGCCTTCATCGCGTCTTCGTATGCGAATACGGCAGCCCCTAATGCTCCGTTTACCTGGGCATCGTCCGGGACCACGATGTCGTGACCGATGGCCTTTTCCATAGCACGTACAACGCCGCTATTGCGGGCTACGCCGCCAACCATAACCACCACGTCTTCAATGCCTACGCGCATAGCCAAGGAAGCTACACGACCGGCTACAGATGCGTGAATACCTGCGACAATGTCGGGAATCGTTTCAGAAGAAGATAAATGGGAGATGACTTCCGATTCGGCAAACACGGTACAAGTGCTGGAAATGGACACTTCTTTTTCAGACTGGGCAGAAATATCGCCTAACTCCGATACTTGAGTCTCTAATACTCCAGCCATCACGTCTAAGAAACGTCCCGTTCCTGCGGCACATTTATCGTTCATGATAAAGTTAGTCAGTCTGCCTTTTTCGTCCAGTTTCAATGCCTTGGCATCCTGGCCACCGATGTCGATAATGGTACGAGCACCGGGTACGGTGAAAGCTACACCTTTGGCGTGGCAGCTCAACTCACTAATTTGTTTATCAGCATCTTTGTATTGCATACGGCCATAACCCGTGACCACAACGCGATCCATGTCTGTTTTTTTCAAGCCGCTTTGTTCTTCCAATTCGGCTAAAACACGGCTCGGGCCACTGGTTCCAGTACCAGACGGTACGATACTTTTCGCGACGATTTCTTTGCCATCTTTTAGGATCACGCCTTTAGAAGCTGTGGATCCTATGTCTAATCCCATTGTATACAATCTATCTCTCCTCGTTCCTAATATATTTGATATTAGCCGATGACCTTTGCTTCTTTCAATGCTGCGATTTCTTCGTCAGAGTAACCGGCTTCTTTCATAACTGCGTCTGTATCTTGCCCTAAAGTGGGAGACGGTCTGTGGCCAGCATGGCCAGCTTCGGTAAAGCGTACAGGGGTAGCGTATTGTGCACCCTTGTTGCCGGACGGGTAAGTAATTTCGTAGATATAGTCATTAGCCCAGCATTGTTCGTCATGTAATACGTTAGTGGGTGTAGCTAACATTTCATACGGAATACCAGCTTCTTGTAAGCGTTTGCACCATTCTTCACTGTCACGTTTGATGAATTCATCTTCCATCATGAGAACGAATTCTTCTACGTAGTTAACAACAGATTTCAGCGTGCTGTATTTGGAGCCTTTTAGGTCCGGACGTTCGATAACGATGTCGCAGAATCCCGGGAACCATTTGTCGTATTGGAAGAATGCAATTTGGATCCATTTGCCGTCAGCACATTTGTAAGTGGTGTTTAGCGGGTTGGGCGGTTGACGACGAGTGATGGGCATTTGATAGCCATATTGAGCGTTGACAACCATTAAGCCCATACCGAATACTGCGGTGTGGAATAGGGAAACGGTTACGCGTTCGCCTTTACCAGTTTTGGTACGACGATATAATGCAGCAGCAATACCGCCTGCAAGACCAAGACCAGCATAGTGGTCACCAAGGCCTGCTGCTGTGTTACAAGGAGCAGTGTCTTTTTCCATTAGACCCATAGCTACGCCACCACGTGCGAAGTATGCCGTGTAGTCAAATGCCGGATTGTCTTTAGCCGGTCCCTTTTCTCCATAGCCCAGTAAGTGAGCATAGATGATATGCGGGCAACGAGCTTTGATGGCTTCATAGTTCAAGCCGCTCTTGTCTAAAGCTTTTTGACGAGTGTTGGTCACAAATACGTCAGCATCTTCTAATAATTTAAAGATGACTTCCACGCCTTCTTTAGAACGGGTATCAAGGATAATGGCCTTTTTACCAGCATTTTCACATTCAAACATGGGGTTTTCATCGGCGTCGATGGGAGATCCCCATTGGATACCTACGTGACGCATCGTATCGCCAAATGCAGGTTCGATTTTGATGACTTCTGCACCCCAGTCAGCTAGGATTCTACCACAGCTGGGAGCTGCAACGAAGTTAGCGTATTCAATGACGCGTACGCCATCTAACAACATTCCGTTTTCTTTCACTCTTACTCCTCCTTGGTATCAATAAGTTTACGCTCCTGTCAGAAGTCATAAAAAACGGTGAATCCAGGGACTCACCTGTGTGGATGACTTAACCGACAGTTGTCTTAAAATAAGTGCCTGTCATACCTTTATGGCATACTGACCTTATTCTCCACAACGAGTATAGCATGAACCCCATTAATTGTCAAATAACTATCGAATAATAAACTTTTCTTTTTCCCTTGCTGGAAAATTTGTAAAAAAGCAGCTCCGTCGGCCCTTTTTAACAGGCACAGAGCTGCTTTGCAAACGCGATAAAGTGTCAATAAACGCTGGTCACCAACACTTCTTTTTCCATATGCCTCATCGGTTGAGGTGTAAAGGCAACTTCCTTGGTCAGTTGGAAGAGTTTCTCCGCAAAGAAAATGTGATTTAAGCTGGGTTCATGACGCAAAAACGTGGGATCCAAGTAATTGACTCGCACCCGATCCAATCCGTCAGCATCCTTTAAGAGCTGGGACAAAGCCAGCTCCCTTTCGCCGGCGATGTTACCGTAACTTTCCAAGATTTCTTCCATCTTGCTGTCTGGCTGAGAATGGGCTGCCATCATGCCACGTACCAGGCAATCATCTGCCCGGCAAAGGGAAGCATCTCCCGGCCAACGTTGAGCACTTCTACGGCCGTGATCGACATCGTAGGAATCATCTATCCGTCCCGTGTCGTGATAAGATGCTGCCAAAAGCACCAACTTCATGCCTTCCTGATCCAGTGCTAACTCCTCACCGACTTTCGTTGCCAAAATCATGGTGCGCAAAATATGAGATCCACCGTGAATTTCACTGGCAAACAGTAATCTTTCATCCAGCTTCTTCACGTATTCCTCTAACAGTTCCACATAGGGTCCGTTCCAGTCTCTTAATAACGCCGTTGGGCGTAAACGGTTCCACAAAGCCACACAGCTGATCTCTTCATGGGACTTTTCTTTCAAAAATTGTTTCATGGCCACCTAGCCACCTCCTTATCATCACCTGATGATCTTTTATCATTTATATATTTTCCTTCCGTCAGTGTATCGCAACCTTGCAAAAATAACAATAATAGATCGTAAACTAGGGGTAAAATCGTCTTTTATGCGAACTATTGACGAAAAGTCTCCTTTCTTTTATACTGGACTTTACTATAGTGTTAACCTGTGAAGTCAATGGATATAAACGGGTCACCGCGACCTATTGAAGTTGTATCGCTCAAATCCCTCTGGAATTTTCTGCCGAGGGGTTTTCACCATTTTTAAACATAGAAAGGAGCATGTATGAATCTACCCTTATTTTACCAGCTGTTGGAGAATCATCGACTCAAAGGCGAGCTCCGTCCAGGAGAGGAAATCACCTTGGCCATTGACCAAACTCTGACCCAGGATTCCACCGGCACCATGGTTTATCTCCAATTAGAGGCCTTGGATCCGGCGGAGCTCAAAACCCAACTGTCCGTGGCTTATATCGACCATAATATGCTCCAATCCGGCTTTGAAAACGCCGATGATCACGCTTTTATCAAGTCCGTAGCCGACCGACGGGGCGTGCTCTTTTCCAAGCCCGGAGGCGGCATCTGCCACCAAGTACACTTGGAACGTTTTGCCAAGCCCGGCATGACCTTAATCGGCTCGGACAGCCACACCCCCACTGCCGGAGGCCTTGGTGCCGTCGCCATCGGAGCAGGCGGCCTGGACGTAGCAGTGGCCATGGCCAAGGGTTATTACCACCTCCCCGTGCCCAAAATCTATCGCATTCACTTAAAAGGCAGCCTGCCCTTGGGCTGTAACGGCAAAGACGTCATTTTGGAAGTTTTACGTCGTCTCACCGTCAAAGGCGGTGTGGGCTACGTCATGGAATACACCGGTGAAGGGGTAAGCTCTCTAAGCGTCACCGATCGCGCCACGATTTGCAACATGGGAGCGGAACTGGGGGCCACCACCTCCATCTTCCCCTCAGACGAGCGCACGCGAGACTTTTTACGTGCCCACGGCCGCGAAGCAGACTTTATCCCCTTAGAAACCGGTCACGGCCTCTGCCACGAGGAGATGGAGCTGGACTTGTCTGCCTTAGTGCCTTTAGTGGCCCAACCCCATATGCCGGATCGCGTCGTGCCCGTCACCGAGCTCGCCGGTCTCAAAGTGGATCAAGTCGCCATCGGTTCTTGCACCAACTCCTCTTATACGGACATGATGAAAGTCTCGGCTATATTAAAGGATCGTCACGTGGCGGAAGGGGTGGACCTAGTCATTTCCCCCGGATCGGCTAACATTCTGCGCCTCTTGGCGGAAAATGGTGCCCTGGCCACCTTTGTCGCCGCCGGAGCCCGCATCTTAGAGTCCGCCTGCGGTCCCTGCATCGGTATGGGCCAAAGTCCCAAAACTGATGCCATCAGCCTGCGCAGTTTTAACCGCAACTTTAAAGGACGCAGTGGCACCATGTCTGCCGGCATCTACCTAGTCAGCCCGGAAACCGCTGCTGCCTCTGCCGTCACCGGTACCTTAACCGATCCTCGCAGCCTGGACGTGGACTTCGCCATCGCTGAGCCCGCCTCCTATGGCCGCACGGAACATTATTTCTTAGAACCCTCTGGTGACTTAAGCCACCCCGTAGTCATGGGGCCTAACATCAAACCCTTCCCCATCGGTCAACCTTTAGAAGATACCTTGGCAGGCCATGTGCTTCTCAAAGCCGGAGACCATGTCACCACTGACGACATTGTCCCCTCCCACGCCAAGCTCCTGCCCTTTAGAAGCAACGTGCCCCATCTATCCCGTTTCGCCTTCTCCACCCTTACCGACGACTTTTACGAACTGGCCCAAGTCCACGACGGCGGCTTTATCGTCGGTGGCGAAAACTATGGTCAAGGCTCCTCGAGAGAGCACGCTGCTTTAGTGCCTCTGTACCTGAACGTCAAAGCGGTCATCGCCAAAAGCTTTGCTCGTATCCACCGTGGTAACCTCATCAACGCCGGCATCCTGCCCCTAGTCTGGGAAGACCCCGACGACTGGGAAAAAGTCGATAAGGGCCATCACCTGACCTTAGAAAACGTTAAAAGCGGCTTAGACACAGGTCGCCTGCAATTGGAAGATCGCGATACGAAAGAAACCTACCCCGTCACCATCAACCTCTCTCCTCGCGAACGGGAGATCCTCTTGGCAGGCGGTTACTTAAACTATGTCAAATCACAGGAGTAAACCATGACTGATCAAAAAATCATCCTGATCCCCGGCGACGGTATCGGCCCGGAAATCATCGATGCCACAGAAAACATGCTCCAAGCTCTGGCCTTACCCTTTGTCTACGAACGGCACCCCATGGGCCAAACGGCCTTAGAAAAAACAGGTGAGCTGCTGCCAAAATCCACCTTGGAAGCCATTCGCGCATCCGGTGTCGCCCTAAAAGGTCCGGTGACGACCCCCATTGGCTCCGGATTTCGCTCGGTCAACGTGGCCCTTCGCCAGCACTTTGACCTCTTTGCCAACATCCGTCCCATCACAGGCTACGGCTCTGTGCCCCGCCGCTACGGCGACGTGAACCTGGTCATCTTCCGGGAAAACACGGAAGACCTCTATGCCGGCATCGAAGAAACCATCTCCCCCGACGAAGGTCGCAGCATCAAAATCATCACCCGCGCTGCTACCAGAGCCATCGCCCAAGAGGCCTTTCGCTATGCCGAAGCCCAAGGTAAAGACAAGGTCACTGTGGTCACCAAAGCCAACATCATGAAAGCCACCGATGGTTTGTTCCTCGATGAGACCAGAAAAGTGGCCCAAGACTTCCCCTCCATCACCTTAGAAGAAAAGTTGGTGGACGCCATTTGCATGGAGCTGGTCCTGGATCCCACGCCCTTTGGCATCCTGGTCACCGAAAACCTCTACGGTGACATCCTCTCCGACCTTTGCGCCGGTCTCGTCGGCGGACTGGGACTGGCACCGGGAGCCAATATGGGTAAGGACGTGGCAGTCTTTGAAGCCGTCCACGGCACCGCCCCTCACATCGCCGGCCAAAACAAAGCCAACCCAACGGCGCTCTTTCTCTCCGCCGCCATGATGTTAGATCATCTGGGCTACCGCAAAGAAGCCGATGCCATCCGTCAAACGGCCCACCACATCTTAAGTGACCCCGCCAACTTCACCGCCGACTTAGGCGGCTCAACATCTACCCGCGATTACACCCAACGCTTTATCCGTCAATTAAAGGAGGTCTACTATGACTAACCCGGGTTTAACCACCACGGCCAACCGCCGTTACTTTAACAAATTAGTCCATACGGTGGAGCACACCACCATCCCTCAGGAAGTCTACGATCGCTACGACGTCAAAAGAGGGCTTCGAAATGCTGACGGTTCCGGTGTGTTAGTGGGCATCACCAACATCGCATCCGTTATCGGCTATAAAATGGAAGATGGCAAAAAAGTCCCCGTAGACGGTGAACTCTACTATCGGGGCATTCCTCTAGTAGACATGGTCAAAGGCTACCAAAGCCAAGGCCGCCTCGGCTATGAAGAAGTCATTTTTCTTCTCCTTTTCGGCGACCTGCCCACGCCAAACGAACTGCAAGACTTCCACATCTTATTAGACACGTTCCGCGACTTACCGGCCCTCTATAAAGAGGATGTCATTATCAAGATCCCCAGCTCAGATATTATGAATAAGATGATGCGTGCCGTCTTAAGCCTTTACTCCTATGACGACGACCCGGACAACACCTCGGTGCGCAATGTCCTCTTCCAAAGTCTCAACTTGATCAGCAAGTTTCCCTTAATGATGGCTTACTGCTACCAGGCCAAACGCCATTACATCGACAAGCAATCCCTCGTCCTGCACCAACCCATCGGGGGCCTTTCCACTTCGGAAACCGTGCTATCTCTCGTGCGGGAAGACGGGCTCTATACCAAAGAAGAAGCGGAATTGTTGGATTTGCTACTGGTCATCCACGCCGAACACGGCGGTGGTAATAACTCCGCTTTTGCCACCCACGTTGTCTCCTCCAGCGGTACCGACACCTACTCTACCGTAGCCACCGCCCTGGCCTCCTTAAAAGGCCCACGACACGGTGGTGCTGCGCTTAAAGTCGATGCCATGCTAGAAGATGCCTTTAAAAACGTCCGCGGCGCTGACGACGAAAAAGGTATGCGCCAATACATCGCACAGCTATTAAATCGCCAAGCTTATGACGGCTCCGGCCTCGTCTATGGCATAGGCCACGCCGTCTACACGCTATCCGATCCTCGGGCCACCTTATTACGGGCGAAAGCCGAGGAATTGGCCACCATCAAAGGAGAAGAATACTTGGAAAAGCTGGCGTTTCTCGATCGTTTCGCCGCCATTGCCGGCACCATGGTCAGTGAAGCCAAAGGCTCCTCTTACACCCTCGGCGCCAACGTGGACTTCTATTCCGGATTTGTCTATCGCATGCTGGATTTCCCCCGGGAGCTCTTCACTCCCCTGTTTGCCACTTCCCGTATGGCAGGCTGGTGTGCTCACCGCTTGGAACAGCTGGCAGATACCAAGATCATCCGCCCCGGTTACGTCACCATCAGCGAAAAACGTCCCTACGTCCAACCGGAAAAACGCCTGGGACTGGCCGATCAATGAGCCCCTACATCTATCTGATCCCCTCCGTATTGGCATTTCTACTCATGGGCTTGGACAAACATCGAGCTAAACGACACAAAAGGCGTATCCCCGAAGCCACTCTTTGGACAGTGGCCCTCTTAGGCGGCGGCCCAGGCGCCTACTTAGGCATGGTCCTCTTTCGCCACAAGACGCTACACTTAAACTTCGCCATCGGCTTTACGCTGCTAGCGGTCATCCAATTGGCCCTATTTCTCTATATTCTGCCATAAACAAAGCGGTCTCCCTAAACGGAGACCGCTTTTTGCACTCAGATGTCTGAAAACCCAGGTCTTGTTTTATTTACTTCCATTTTAAATCCATATAAGTTCCTCATTTAAAAAACAGAAAACATGTTAAATTTTTTTATATATGCAATATCTTCACGGTTTAAAAGTAATTTCTTCTCCAATTCTTTGTCTTCCGTAAGAATCTTAGTTGAAAAAAGCATCTTTAGGGCAGCTGGCATGATTGGTCTAATGGAGATACCACTCCAAAGTCCCCACCTTATTTCCGAATCCACAAAGGGCGATAAAATAGAAATATTTGGTTTCTCAAGGTCTGTATATTTGTTTACCAGGTTTATTCTCGTTATGCTGTCAAAATGTTCAATGCTTCCGTAATATGTATTCTCGCAAATATATGGAAATTCATAATCTGAAATATTCATATACATGTAGACACAATTCTCCTCAGTGTCCCTGCTTTTCCTGATTTCCATCAGAGATTTAATCATCTTTGAATTTCTCCCATCATAATAATAAGAGTATATTTTGGAATCATTCTTAAAGAATTTGGGAACCTTGCTTGGATCCGTAGATTGTTCACTAAGCTCACTTAAATTTTGTGGAATTAAATGAGCAATTTCGATTTCAAAGGCATCACTAATCTCTTTTAAAGTCATAATATCAATATTGATTTCTCCATTTTCATACTTTGATACTGCTGACTTGCTTTTATTGATCTTCTTCGACAAATCGCCTAAGGTCATATTTTTTTCTTTTCTTACTTTTTTTATCCTTTTGCCCACTTCTATTAAATATTCATCCAAACAAATTCACCTAATTTCCTATAAATATCATTTTATTGCGTTTTTTGCTTAAATACTTTAAGTTTCTTAAATTTTATCATAATATCAGCATTTTTTCCATTATGAGGAAACCTATGCTCAAAAAGTTTCCTTATAGTAGATTTATGTCAGTAATTTAATTTTATATTATTGCTATACTTGTCTAAAGGGGTGAAAAAATGAAAAAATTAAATTTAGAAGTTAAGCATGATAGGCGTGGAAGTAACAGCGTAAAATGGGATCATAAAGACTTTATCGATCCAAGAGCAGGTGAAGATGCCCTGCCACTTTGGTTGTCTGATATGGAATTTAAAGTCGCCGACGAAATTGTAGAGGCCCTATCAAGGAGAGTGGACCATGGATTTTTTGGTCAATCAATGCCTGGCGATACCTATTTTAAATCGATTCAAAACTGGTATTATAATAGGTTTTCTTGGAAGATAGAGAGAGATTCGATATTTTATTCTCCCGGTGTCTTACCAGCCATTGGCTTTGCTATCAATTCCTTTACAAGGGAAGGTGAGGGAATTATCATTCAACCTCCAGTATTTTATCCTTTTGCACAATTAATTGAAGAAAATGGAAGAAAGGTTACTAACAATAACTTAATCAGTGAAGATGGTTACTATTACATTGACTTTGACGATCTTGAACAAAAGGCTAAAGATCCCAATAACACAATGCTTCTACTTTGTTCCCCTCATAATCCCGTTGGTCGTGTGTGGAAAAAAGAAGAACTTTTACGAATGATTGAGATTTGCGAAAAATATGACCTAACCATTTTTTCCGATGAAATACATTGTGACTTAACCAGAAAAAATGTAAAACACTATCCCCTCATGAGTCTCAGTGATTATCCAAAAATTGCTGCAGCTGTAGCACCTAGTAAGACTTTTAATGTTGGCGGGCTTCCGATTGCTCAAATTATTATTGAAGACGAAGACTTAAGAGATCGTTGGAGCCAAGAGACCTATGGCAAACACTTCATCAGATTTGCTCCACCGCTTGATATGATTTTATGTGAGACAGCATATTCTCATTGTGCTTATTGGGTTGATGAAGTCATGGAATATGTTGAAGATAATTTTAATTTCATTGTTAAGTTCTTCGAAGAAAAGCTTCCAAAAGTCAATTATAAAAAACCTGAGGGAACTTTCTTAGCCTGGGTTAATTTTGGAGCCTATGTCAATCATAAAGACCTTATGGATATCTTAATTACCAAATATGACTTGTTAATTGAAGATGGAATTGTCTTTGGAGAGCCTGGTGATGGTTACTTTAGGATTAGCATTGCCTGCCAGAGAGATGTGCTCAAAGAAGGTTTAACTAAAATCGTCCAAGCCATAGAGGAATTACAAGCTCTTTAGTTGAATTTTCTTAACTTCTGTGAAGATGTACAACAAAATAAATTAATTCTATTTTAAGTTCCTAATTATTAGGAACTTTTTTTCGGGGAAAATACGCCTCTCCTACTTCCATGACCTTTTGGTATTCCCTGACAGCGCTAGCCATGGGATAGTCTTCCTCTAGTGCCTGTAAGTCCACCCACCGGTAGGGCTCCCCTTCTTCTTTTACGCGGGCCACCACACTGGCCAACTGCCACACCCGATGACTAAAGACGGCTTTGTGCCTTGGGCCCGGCACCACATCTTCTACTACAAAGCCCAAGTCTTCCAAGTAAGCCTTAACCTCTTCCGGTTCCCGGTGTCCGAGGATGAGGGGAAACTGCCAAAGGCCTGCCAAGAGACCGTCTTCGCCCCGCTGTTCCACCGCCCACTTGTGCCCTGCCATCACCATGAGTACCGTCTTTTCCACTTCCTGGATCTTGGTCTTGGAGATGCGCACCGGCAACATGGCTTGCAAGTGGTGGGTCTTAGCATAGCAGGCTTGACCGAGTGGGCAGTGCTCGCAGTCGATAAACCCTTTCGGCGTGCAGAGGATGGCCCCTAGTTCAATGAGAGCCTGGGTAAAATCCCCCATCTCCTCAGCCAGGGGAAGCAGAGGCCGGAGAGCTTCGGCGACTACCTTTTTGGCTTCGCTCTCCAACACGTTACCCTCGTAGCCTAAAAACCGGGCCATGACACGCAACACATTCCCGTCCACCGCGGGCACCCGCTCTCCCAAGGTAATGGAGGCGATGGCCCCGGCGGTGTAGTCCCCTACGCCTTTAATGTTACGCCACGCAGCCGCATCAGCCGGCCAGCCCTCCGCTGCCACCATCTTTGCCCCTTCGTGCAAATACCGTGCTCGGCGGTAATACCCGAGGCCCTCCCAGTACTTGAGGACCTCCTCTACCGGTGCCTCGGCCAAGACCTCCACGGTGGGGAAACGTTCCAGCCATCGATGATAATAGGGAATCACAGCTTCCACCCGCGTCTGTTGGAGCATAATTTCCGATACCCACACGGCATAGGGATCCTTGGTGCGGCGCCAGGGCAAATTTCTTTTGGATTTATGGTACCATTCCAATAAAGGTATGGTAAAATACTCATACAAGTTATTCAACATGAACCACCTCAACGTTATTGTATCATGAGCAATCAAGGGGAGATACCCCGAGAAAGGAGTACCTTATGGATTCTGTACATGTGACTGGACACCTCACTGGCAATATGGGGTTTAAAATGATGTTAGACGGCCACCACGAACTGATCACCGATGCCTCTGAGGCCATTGGAGGCAACGATCAGGGTCCTCGCCCCAAACAACTGTTACTCTCCGCCCTTATCGGTTGTACCGGCATCGACGTCATGAGCATCTTAAAGACCATGCGCCTTCAAATCGACGACTTAACCATTGAAGCGGACACCGTGCATACGGATGAGCACCCGAAAGTTTATGAAAACATCCACCTGACCTACCGCTTCGTAGGCCCGGACACCCTGCCCTTGGAGCGATTAAAACGGGCTGTAGAGCTTTCCCAAACCAAGTATTGTGGTGTCTCCGCCATGTTGGCTGCCCACACGCCCATTACTTACGATGTCGTATTGGAGTCTCGATAATCTATGGAACCCAACCAAGAAAATCTGAGTACAATTGCATTACACAAACAGTTGCTGACCATGAGTGTACCCACCATGGTCGGTTTTCTGCTGCAATCTCTCTATGACTTGGTGGATATGTTTTGGATCGGACGCATCGACTCCGCCTCCGTTGCCGGAATCACCCTCTTTAGCTCCATGATGATGTTCGCACTGGTCCTTAACCAAATCATTGGCGTGTCCTCTATCTCTCTGATCTCCCAAAACTTCGGTCGAAAAGATATGGAAGCCACCCGTATCGCCGTGGAGCAGACCATCTCCTTTAAAATCGTCATGGCCGTCATCTCCAGTGCCGTGATCCTCATCCTGTTAGACCCCTGGCTTGGCGTTTTTACCAAAGACCCCGCCGTCTTTGCCGCCGCCAAAGCCTACGCTAAAGTCCGGCTCTACTTTATGCCCTTCTTCTTTGCGTCGTATTCGGTCAACACGGCCCTTCGAAACATCGGCCATCCGGAAATGCCTATGAAGTTCATGATCTTCACATCCATTACCAATATGATCTTGGACCCCATCCTCATGTTCGACACCATCCCCTTTGTGAACCTGCCCGGCTTGGGCATGGGTGTCAAAGGGGCGGCCTGGGCCACGGTCATCACCACGACCCTCGCCTTTTTCTGGGGGCTGATCCTACTCTTTTCCGACCGCTACCCTATCCGCATCACTTGGAAAGGCCTTTTTACCCTGGTGCCTTCCGTGGACAAAGCCCTGCTCTCCATTGGAGCCCCTTCCGGCGTAGAAGGCTTTTTGCGCACCGGCGCCAGCATGATCGTCCTCGCCCTCATCGGCACCTATGGCACCACCGCCATCACCCTGGCAGGCATCAGCCAACGATTGGGAAACTTCTTTATGAACGCCACTTTCGGCTTGGAAATGGGCGCTTCCTCTCTGGTGGGCTACTACCTGGGCAAGGAAAGTGTGGCCACTGCCAAGAGAACCGTGCGAGCTACTGTCTTTTACAGCTCCCTGCTGGGGCTGATCACCTTCACCCTCTACATCGTCATCCCCAAAACCCTGCTGGGACTATTGGTCAACGATACCAAAGTCGTCGCCTTGGGGGTGCCCATGATGCGCATCTTCTCCATCGGCCTCTTCGGGTTCATGGCCTGCCTGGGCTTTCACTCCGCCTTCTCCGGCTCGGGGTACAACCGCCCTCTGGTCAACATTGCCGTCATTGCCCACTGGGGCGTGGAACTGCCGTTACTCTTTCTCTTTGCCAAAATCTTAAAGCTTCCCATGAGCTTTCTCTGGGTGGCCACCTCCACCGCCCTCTTAGTCAGTGCCGGCTTTACCTTCTACTATTACAAAAAAGAAACCTGGCTTTACAACCGAGTTCACTAACCCTCGCCCCGCGAGGGTTTTCTTTGACCCAAAACACCATGACGGCCCACACCATCCCAGCATTCTGTGTCTCTCGCAGGCTGTTCCATCACCATGGAACTTCGGTATACGGGTCTAGTGATGGGCTTAAACCCCATCGCCGGTGCCAACGATCCTGCAACTTATGATGGCTTCTACCGGTTCATCGCCTTGTCGGTTGCGCCCTTTTGCCTTCTTCATCGACGGATGCCTCCGTGACATGACCTTGCACCTGCCGTCCAACGGCCTTCACTCACCTTTGACCGTTGCCCTCGTCTTTCCTCTGCCCCTCGCCGCAGCAATCTTACCCGGCATCAGGGCATACAAAAAGACGGCTCCATGGCCGTCTGTCCCTCTACCCGCCCTCATCGTCAAAATCAGTGCCCAGGTGATAAAACTCAATTGTTTAAGATGCAGATGTAAACATGACAAGCTGATCTGTTACGGGGAATCGAACCCCCGAGAGGCTTTCTCTCACCAACTGTTGCGCTTTCACTCCGCCGAGTAGCACTCGCCTTTTGTCGATTACACCGAAAGTTTACCGAAGTTCTGTCAGCCAATTGGTCTCTTGTACCATCAACTCAATCTCTCTAAGCTCCTTAGCCAACAGATCCATTTCCTTTTGCAACGCTTTCACATCCACTGACGTGAACACTTTGATCTCCGTGCGACCGTATCGCGGTGTGATATCTCCTGCCGCTTCTGCTAAGGAGGAGAGTACGCTGCGTTTTAACTTTAACGCCTCCCTCATGGCCAAGACACGCGTGAGACTTCCTTTTTTGGTCATGGTCTGGCTGTTGGTGTCGTTGATGCGAAAGATCAGCTCCTCCAACTGCGCCACCGATTCGTCTAAGTCTCGACGCAAGTCCGCCACGTCTTCCAACGGCCGCTCCCCTTCCTGGTACAAGGCGTTTAACGTCAGCCGCTTGCGCAGCTCCTCAATCCGGTTTTGAAGATCGCTTCTATATTGTAATGCTTCCGCTAATTTCATCTCTTGTCGCTCCTTTCTTCCGTCTTTTGGCGCGTCCCCATTGTAACCCATGAGGTATGCCCATCGCAACCTCGCCCACTCTGTTTTTCTAAGACCCTGGACGCTTGGCATAAATTTTTTCATTTACTGGTTGACAGGCTTTTTTTCTCGTGTATAATATAGGCAATGACATGGACGAGGAGAGTAATCTTGGAAGCACGTCACAGAGAGGGCCCGTTTTGGTGAAAGGGTCACGTGGAGACAAGGTGAACATGGCCTTTGAGTCTGAGTCGCTGAGTGGAGACATTAGGCGGCTCCGGGGTTCTTACCGTTATCATAAGAGAGTCATGAACACGTGACGCTGAGGACATAGCTGTGAGGCTATGTTAAAATAAGGTGGTACCGCGATATTTCGCCCTTATATGCAATGGCATATAAGGGTTTTTTATTTGATTCAAAACAAAGGAGGCTCTATGATTACATTAAAACATGTTTCGGTGACGTTTCCGCAAAAACCGGAGCCGGTCCACGCTGTCAAAGATGTGTCCCTCACCATCGAGGAGGGAGAAATCTTCGGCATCGTCGGCTTCTCCGGTGCAGGAAAGTCCACCTTGGTGCGCACCATCAATATGCTGGAGCGCCCCACTGCCGGTGAAGTCTGGGTCAAAGGCGAAGAACTCACCCAGCTTTCAGAAAAAGAACTGCGTCCCCATCGTCGCAATATGGGGATGATCTTTCAACACTTTAATCTCTTTCATGCCCGCACCGTCTACCAAAATGTCTACTACCCCTTGCGCAAACTGGATTTGCCCCAAGAGGAAAAAGATGCCCGGGTCCGTGAACTGCTCTCCCTGGTCGACATGGAAGAACGCATGAACGCCTACCCCCGAGAACTTTCCGGCGGACAAAAACAACGAGTCGCCATCGCCCGCGCCCTGGCTACCAAGCCGGACATCCTACTTTGTGACGAGGCCACATCCGCCCTAGACCCGAAGACCACTCGCAGCATCCTGGAGCTTTTGCGCCGCTTAAACGAAGAACTGGGCCTGACCATCGTCATGATCACTCACCAAATGGAAGTCATCAAGGCCGTCTGCCACCGCGCCGCGGTGATGGAGGCGGGGCACATCATCGAATGTGGCCGAGTCTTAGACATTTTCAGCCAGCCCCAAGAGGAACTCACCCGAGAAATTGTGGGCACAGACCTCATCACGCCAGATATGCAAGCGCAGCTGGAAGACCAAATCAAACCGGAGGAGACCCTAGTCCACTTCGTCTTTATCGGCTCCAGTGCGATGGAACCTTTGATGGTCCATATCTACAAAAAATTTGCCATTGAGACCAATATCCTCTTCGGCTCGTTAGAATACTTAAACGGTAAACCCTTAGGCAACCTCATCGTCGGCCTCACCGACCCTGAGAATCGTTTGGAAGAAGCCTTGACGTACCTACGTCAACAAGATGTTTTAGCGGAGGTGTTATCATGTTCGAAAACGTCATCAAACTAGGCGCTACGCCGTTTATCCAAGCCACCCTTTCCACTTTATACATGGTCAGCGTCACGGCGATCTTCGCTGGGATCTTAGGCCTCTTTTTCGGCACCCTCCTGGTAACCACCCAAAAAGACGGTGTACTGGAAGCTCCGGCGCTGCATACCATTTTAGATAAAGTCATCAACTTATTACGCTCCATCCCCTTTATCATCCTCTTGGCCTTGGTGGCCCCTTTGACCGTTCTCATCGTCAAAACCAGGATTGGGGATACGGCAGCCATCGTTCCCTTGGTGTTCGGAACCTTCCCCTTTTTCGCCCGCCAAGTGGAAAACTCCCTGGCCACTGTGGAGCCAGGTATGATCGAAGCGGCGAGGAGCATGGGCGAAACGCCTACGGAAATCATCTTTGGCGTCTACCTGAAAGAGGCTTTGCCCTCCCTGATCCGCAGCTCGGCCTTAACGCTGATTAGCCTCATCGGCCTCAGCGCCATGGCGGGCATCGTCGGCGCCGGTGGATTAGGAAAGCTGGCCATCGCCCAAGGCTACAACCGTTTTCAAGACGACGTGACCTTAGTGGCCACTTTGATCATCTTAGTTTTGGTCTACCTCATCCAGGGCATTGCCCATGGATTGGTTAAAAAGACAACCCATTAAATTTTAAGGAGGAAATCATGAAAAAAGTATTAACCATTGCAGTCAGTCTGTTACTCGTATTAAGCCTGGTGGGCTGCACAGGAGGAGACAAAGCCCCTGCCACCCCCGATGCCGATGGAAACATCACCGTCAAAGTCGGCGTCGTCGGCGAGAAAAACGAAGTCTGGGAGTTCGTAGCCGACAAGTTAGCCAAGGAAGGCATCATCATCAAACTGGTCACCTTCACCGACTACCAACAACCTAACGATGCTCTAGCCAGTGGCGACTTAGACTTAAACTCCTTCCAACATTATAAATTCTTAAACCAATACAATACCGACAAAGGCACGGATCTTATCGCCATCGGCGACACCATCATCGCCCCCTTAGCTCTTTACTCCAACCAGATCCAATCCATTGACGAATTTGGCGAAGGCGACCGCATTGCCATTCCCGAAGACCCCACCAACTACTCCCGCTCCCTGGCGCTATTAGAGACAGCCGGCCTGATCACCCTAGATCACAGCGTGACCAACCCCGGACTGGAAGACGTGGTGGAAAACCCCTTGGGTCTGGACATCCTTCCCATGGACCCCAGCCAAACCGTTCGCGCTTTAGACGATGTGAAAGCTTCTGTCATCAACAATGACTTTGCGGAAGATGCCGGCCTCACCGCCAAAGAAGATGGTATCTTCGTCGAACCTGTCAACGAATTCTCTCAACCCTACATTAACGTCATCGCCGCTCGTGCCGAAGATGCCAACAACGAAGTCTACTTAAAAATTGTCGACGCTTACCAACAAGATGACACCAAGGAAGTCATCGACGAAGTGTACCACGGTAGTCAAATTCCCGCTTGGGAGTTCGGCAAATGAAATTAAGTGCTGACGTACGCCAGCTCTATCCTGAGCTGGTACGCTGGAGACGCCATCTACACCAGCACCCTGAACCCAGCATGAAAGAGTACCAAACCGCCAGTTACCTCAAGCAAGCGTTGGACTCCTTCGCCGTTCCTTACCAATCGGTGGGAGACACCGGCATTTGGGCCACCATCACCGGTGCCCATCCCGGTCCAGTCACCCTCCTGCGAGCCGACATGGACGCCTTGGAGATGGCCGACCAAAAGACCTGTGACTACAAAAGCCAAACCCCCGGTCTACACCACGCCTGTGGCCACGATGGCCACACCGCGTCCCTTTTGGGAGCGGCCAAGATCCTAAAGGCCCGCCAACAAGAGCTTCACGGCACCGTCCACCTCTGCTTCCAACCGGGAGAAGAGATCGGTGCCGGAGCCCGAACCTTTGTGGCCGCAGGACTCTTAGACGACGTGGACACCGCTTTCGGCATCCACTTAAACTCCTATTTGGAGCTGGGAAAAGTCGCTGTGGTCCCTGGCCCCACCTTTGCTTCCTGTGACATCCTGACCATCGAAGTACAAGGCAAAGCCTCCCACGCCGCCCGACCTCACGAAGGGGCCGACGCCGCCTTAGCCGCTGCCGCCATCCTCATGGCCCTGCAATCGGTGATGAGCCGACGCAAAGATCCACTGCACCCCTCTGTGCTCTCCTTCGGTAAACTGGAGGCCGGCACCCGCTACAACGTCGTGGCGGACAAAGCGATATTAGAAGGCACCTTGCGAGTGATGACCCCGGAGATGCGCGAGCACCTCTTACCCATCATCGAGGACACCATCCACACCACAGCTCGTTCCTACGGATGCGAAGCCACGTTGGACCGCTATAACGCCGCCAATCCTCTCATCAACGACGTTGACTACACCGCCTTTTGCGGTCACCTCACCGAAGAAGTGGTGGGAGCCGAAAACATCGTGGCCAACTTCCCCCTCACTTTAGCCGCCGACGACTTTGCCGACTTCTCTACCCTGGTTCCCGGCTGCTACCTGCGCGTGGGAAGTCGCAGTGGCCCCGCCACCGCCTACCCTCACCATCACGTCCTCTTTGACATCGACGAAGAAAGCCTGATGATCTCCACGGAGCTCTACGTGCGCATGGCCATGGAAGCCCATCGCTACCACCGCGTTGACAACTAAACCTACCATAAAAGACCGGCAAGGCGTTCTTTGTGAGCCAACCGGTCTTTTATGCATCCCTTTTAGGGTATCTATCATTAATCAATACATGTCACTCTGTAAAATAGAAAGAAGGTTAACGATGAAAACTTACCCCTCCAGAACAGACGCCCTCGCTTTATTGCAAAAATATAACCAAGACCCCTTCCACCTGCGCCATGCCATCACCTTAGAAGCCGTGATGCAATACTTTGCCGAAGAGCAAGGCTTTGGCGACGAAAAGGACTTTTGGGGCATTGTCGGACTCTTACACGATGTGGACTTTGAAGTCTATCCGGACACCCACCTGGCAGAAGCGCCCCGCATCCTCGGCGAAATCAACGCCTCCGATGAATTGATCCACGCCGTCTGCTCCCATGGCTATGGCATCTGCACCGACGTAAAACCCACCCACCAAATGGAAAAAATTCTCTTTGCCGTCGACGAGCTCACCGGACTCATTTATGCCGCGGCTTTGATGCGCCCTTCCAAAAGCACCAAGGACATGGAGCTTAAATCCGTCAAGAAAAAATACAAAGACAAAAAATTTGCCGCCGGCTGCTCCCGTGACATCATCTCCCGGGGTGCCGAAGACCTGGGCTGGGAACTCAATGTCCTGTTAGAAGAAACCTTAAAAGCCATGCAAGCCACCGAAGATCGCATTGAAGAAAATTTGGCTCAACTCTAGGCGCTTCTCCTGCAAGATTGCCTAAAACTCTTTCTTTTTTTCCCCACATCGTGTATAACATTAAGAAGAGACTATTAGAACAGGGGGAATCACATGTTATCAACCTCAACCGTCATCGGTCGCCTCCTTTTGGCTGCCACTTGCGGCGCCATGATCGGCATCGAGCGGGAACTCAATCGCCGGGCTGCCGGCTTTCGAACCCATACCCTCGTCAGTTTGGGTTCGTGTCTTTTTACACTGATTTCTTTTGACGCCATGCAAGCCACCGGTGGCAATTATGACGCTGCCCGCATCGCCGCCCAAGTCGTCAGCGGCATTGGCTTTCTCGGTGCCGGTACCATCTTGCAACGCAAAAACCGCGTATCCGGCCTGACCACCGCTGCTACCCTGTGGCTCTCGGCGGGCATCGGCATGGGTATGGGAGTGGGCTACTACGCCCCTGCTGCCATGGCCACCATCGTTGGCCTGATTACCTTGGCCAGCTTAAAGGTGGTCAGTGACTTCTTTACTAAGAATCACTCAGAAACCGTCGAGCTCTTAATCACCAACGAAGCCATCTACCCCGAACTCATCAAAGACCTCTTCGCTTCCCACGGTATCAACGTGCGCAAACTCTACTTCACGACCCACTACCAACAAACCGACGACAGCCGCTACGTCATGGAACTGGTCTTTCCCGAATACATGGACCAGCTGCAATTCTTCAAAGAGATTCGCGATGAAATCGGCCTCTCCCGCGTCCGCTACATCACCCGAGAAGGCACCGAAGACTTTGAACTGTTAAACCACGAAGCCTTTTGCCATGAAGCGGGCAACGAGGACAACGCCTTCTGCCGTACCGACTTGGGGCCAGAGGCCAAAACTCCCCAAGCTCCAGCCCCGCCTTCCACTGCCTCACACGACCAAGATGAAAAAACCCAACCACCCACATCTTGAAATCCATCAAAAAGCCCTTGCACCGGTTTAATCCCGGTCCAAGGGCTTTTTTTCATCTACGATTGTTTCCAAATAAAAACTTACCGGCCGAAACCCATCATTGCAGGAAATCATCGCCGAACGAGGATCGACCATCCAATCGTCAAAGATACGACTCCCGCCACAGGCCAGCGTCAATACATAGGGGTAGAGATTTTGCCAAGCACTCTCACACATCCCCGGCGGCAACAAAGCCTCTTTTGACACAAAGACGGCGCCCTCCTCCATAGGGCAGGGAGAAGGTAAGGGAGACTCAAAGCGTTCCATAAGATCCCGATGTTCAATTTTTTTCATCACGGTAATCCGCACGTCTAACATGACGGGACCTCCTTCTCGTAAGCACCGGTATAATCCACTTCCATCAAGTAGAGTCCCGATGCCGGAGCAGTCTTACCCAAAAGGCGTCGGTCTTTATGCTCCAGCGCCTGCTCCAGCGCCGTTACCGGTCGTTTGCCATAGCCAATCTCGATGGCTGTGCCCACCATAATGCGCACCATGTATTTTAAAAAGCTCTTGCCTTTGACATCCACCACCACCCGATCGCCTCGACGCCACACAGCCACTGCGTCAACACGGCGAATCGTGTGGGGCACCTGAGACCGGGGTCCCATAAAAGCGGCAAAGTCGTGCTCCCCCACTAAGGGCAACAGACTTTCCAGCATCCGCTGTTCATCCAAAGGGCGATACACTAACGCCATGCGGTGACGATACAAGGGGCTTAACACCGATGCATTTTGTATCACATAGCGGTACCACTTTCCCCGAGCACTGAAACGGGCGTGAAAATCCGCCGGCACCGCCTCGGCTCGTACCACCTTCACATCCTCCGGCGTGTGAAAGTTAATGACCCGCGGAAGCGTTCCCAGGTTCATCTCCCGGTTCAGGGTGAAATGAGCCACCATGCCAAAGGCATGCACCCCGGCATCGGTGCGGCCGGCCCCCACCAGCGTCACGGGATGCCCCACCGCCTCCGTCACCGCGTGGGCCAAGACATCCTCCACATTGCGGTGATTTTCCTGGTGTTGCCAGCCATGAAATGCTGTGCCATCATACTGGATGGTCAGCTTCACCTTTTGCCCGGTCATAGCACGTACCGACAGGCGATGACCAAACCGAAAAAGACCATCCCACCGGCAAAGATGGCATAATCCGCCCCCCTCATCACCAAGGGATTGAGCTTCGTGCGCCCTTCCCCGCCGCGATAACACCGGGCCTCCATGGCAATCGCCAACTCATCGGCGCGGCGAATGGCGTTAATGAACAAAGGCACCAACAACGGCACCATATTCATCGCCCGCTTGACAATATTCCCCGACTCAAAATCCGCCCCCCGAGCGATCTGTGCCTTCATAATCTTATCTGTCTCCTCCAACAACGTGGGGATAAAACGCAAGGCAATGGTCATCATCATGGCCAACTCATGAGCGGGAAACCCAAACCGCACCCACGGCTTAAACAAACTTTCCAAACCGTCAGTCAACGCAATCGGTGACGTGGTCAGCGTCAACAGCGACGCTCCCAGCACCAAAAGAATCAAACGCAACGCTAAAAAGCTGGCCTCTACCAGCCCTTCTTTGGTCACGGCAATGGGCCCCAGGCTCACCAACACCTGTCCCTTGGTAAAGATCACGTTAATGATAAACGTGATGAGGATGATCCAACGCAGCGGCTTTAGGCCCTTAAAGATAAAACGGGGAGGGAGCTTGCTGACCGCTACCACCAAGGCTAAATAAGCCACAATGGGCAAAAACATCCAAAACGTTTTGATAAAGAAAAGGCTGACCAAATACACAATGGACAAGACGATTTTCACCCGCGGATCCAAGCGATGCACCGCCGAATCACCGGGAAAATATTGCCCGATGGTCACATCTTTAAGCATCATCCCCACCCCCTTTGACCAGGCGAGGTTTTAATATGTCATAGGCCTCTTCCACCGTAATCACATCCGTGGGCACATCCAGCCCTTTGGCCTTTAATGCCCGCATAAATCGGGTAATCTCCGGCACACCCAGACCCATAGTCTCTAACTCATCCGCCCGCTTAAAAATGGCCCGTGGCGTATCATCCATCACCAACTGCCCCTGATCCATCACCAAAATCCGCTCCACCAATCGAGCCACATCCTCCATGGAATGGCTGACGAGAATGATCGTCATATCCGTAGTCTCATAGAGATTTTTAATCTCCCCTAAGACCTCATCACGGCCATAGGGATCCAGCCCCGCCGTGGGCTCATCCAACACCAACACAGACGGGCGCATAGCCAACACCCCGGCAATGGCCACCCGGCGTTTTTGTCCGCCGGACAACTCAAAGGGCGAGCGATCCTTAAACGTCTCAAAATCCAACCCGACACGATGCATAGCCTCTCGCACCCGTTCCTCCACGCCTGCCTCATTAAGCTCCAAATTCTTCGGGCCAAAGGCGATATCCTCATACACCGTCTCCTCAAAGAGCTGATGTTCCGGATACTGAAACACCAGTCCCACCTTTTGGCGCACATTGACCAAAGAAATCTTCTTCACCGTGATATCGACACCATCTACGATAATCGTCCCCGACGTGGGATGCATCAGCCCGTTTAAATGCTGCACCAACGTGGACTTACCGGAACCGGTATGACCGATCAATCCGATAAACTCTCCCCGTTGCACACGCAAATTCACATCCTTCAAGGCATGAGACTCAAAGGGTGTGCCTGGATTATAAATATAATTGACGTTTTTTAATTCCATTAACATAAGGCATCGACCAACTCTTCCACTGTCAATACATCATCCGGCACATCCACGCCGTCTGCGCGCAAGCGGTGGCCCAACTCCGTTACCTGGGGCACATCCAGCTTCGCCGCCTTCATGGCCTCCATATGACGAAACACTTCCTTCGGCGTACCATCCATAAACATCTTGGCGTTCTCCAACACCACCACCCGCTCCGCCTGTACCGACTCATCCATATAATGGGTGATCAACACAATGGTCTTGCCATCTTCCTTGTGCAAGCGATGCAACGTCTCCATGACCTCCCGGCGACCGTTGGGATCCAACATGGCCGTGGGCTCATCCAAAATGATACACTCCGGATTCATCGCCAAAATACCGGCAATGGCCACCCGCTGTTTCTGACCCCCGGAAAGCAAATGGGGGGCGCGCATGGCATATGCCTGCATCTCCACCAACGACAGCGAACGATCCACCCGCTCCCGTAACTCCGGCATGGGGATTCCTAAATTCTCGGGACCAAAAGCCACATCCTCCTCCACAATCGTGGCCACCAACTGGTTGTCCGGATTCTGAAAGACCATCCCCGCCGTCTTGCGGATCTCCCACATCAGCGATTCGTCAGCGGTATCCATACCACCGACGAGAATCTGCCCCGACGTCGGCTTCAACAGGCCGTTCATCATCCGAGCCACCGTTGACTTCCCAGACCCGTTATGACCCAAAATGGCCACAAATTGTCCCTTGGGAATCGAAAGGCTCAAATCGTCCACCGCCCTTAGCGGCGGCTTGCCCTCATACCCCGGGTACTCATAGACCACATGCTTCATTTCTATCATCATAGACTCCACGTCCCATCATCACCCTTCCTAGTCATCCATCATACCACATTAAAAGCCCCTAGAGCAACAAGATCACCCGCTTCATGCCCCCTTTTCCCCGCCAACTCGCCCACCAAAAAAGACCCCTTTTCCACATACCGAAAAGGGGTCTTCTCATTCATCTTCATCAACACAGGCTTAAGCCTTTTTCTCCTTAATATAAGCATCAATGGCCTTAGCCGTTTCTTTTCCTGCACCCATGGCCAAGATAACCGTGGCGGCACCGGTCACGGCATCGCCGCCGGCAAACACGCCTTCGCGGCTCGTTTGGCCAAATCCATCAGCCATGACGCGACCGCGGGTATCCCGATCCAAACCTTCCGTGGTATCCCCGATTAAGGGGTTCGGGCTCGTACCCAGTGCCATGATGACAATATCCGTTTCGATCTCATACTCAGAGCCGGGAATGGGAACAGGACGGCGACGGCCGGAATCATCCGGTTCGCCCAACTCCATCTTAATGCAACGCATGCCGCGGACCCATCCGTCTTCATTGCCTAGAATCTCTACAGGATTCGTGAGCATGTGGAAATTAATGCCCTCGTCTTTGGCGTGATGAACTTCTTCCACACGAGCAGGCAATTCCACCTCTGTACGGCGATACACAATATGCACGTCAGCACCAAGACGCTTGGCCGTTCTGGCAGCATCCATAGCCACGTTGCCGCCGCCGACTACGCACACGGAGCGACCCACCTTAATGGGTGTCATGTGATCCTCACGGAAAGCCTTCATCAGGTTATTACGAGTTAAAAACTCATTAGCGGAAAATACGCCGTTATAGTTTTCTCCAGGGATATCCATAAACATGGGAAGACCTGCACCGGAACCGATAAAGATGGCCTCAAAGCCCTCTTCAAAGAGCTCATCAATGGTCACCGTCTTACCGATCAACACATTGGTTTCCACCTTCACGCCCAACTTCTTCAAGTTTTCCACTTCACTCTTCACGACCGTGTCCTTGGGAAGACGGAACTCGGGAATCCCGTAGATCAACACGCCACCGGCTTCATGCAGAGCTTCAAAAATCGTGACATCATAGCCCCACTTGGCCAGCTCTCCCGCACAGGTGATCCCTGCAGGGCCGGAACCGATGATGGCCACCTTGTGACCGTTAGGTTCCCCGCGCACACCGGTGTCCACGTTATTTTCTCTCGCCCAGTCCGCTGCGTAGCGCTCCAATTTTCCGATAGCCACCGGATCTCCCCGGCGACCTAAAACGCAACGTTCCTCACATTGACTTTCTTGGGGGCACACGCGACCGCAAACAGCCGGTAAAGCGGAATATTGGGCCAACGTCTTGGCAGCTGCTTCCGGATCCTCGTCGGCAATGTGCTTGATAAACGTGGGAATGTCAATATTCACCGGGCAGCCTTCACGGCATTGGGGATTCTTACAGGTTAAACAGCGAGATGCCTCTAATGTGGCCTCCTCTTTATTATAACCAAGACATACTTCGTCAAAGTTTTTATTGCGTACTTGCGGTTCTTGTTCTCGAATAGGAGTTCTTGTCAATCGATCCATTATTTTTGACCTCCCCAAAATCCACACTCTTCAAAAGCCTTTTCTTTTTGGGCTTCCTCTAACTTAAACTGGGTCTGACGACGCAAAGCCTCATCAAAATCGACCAGATGACCATCAAACTCCGGTCCATCCACACAGGCAAACTTCGTCTCGCCCCCTACCGTCACGCGGCAAGCACCGCACATCCCGGTAGCATCCACCATAATGGGGTTCATCGAAACCACCGTGGGAATCCCCAGCGCTTTCGTGGTCAATGCCACAAACTTCATCATAATCATGGGGCCGATCGCCACACATTGGTCATACCGCTTGCCCTTGTTGTCCACTAAATCCTTCAAGCAATCGGTCACCATGCCCTTAAAGCCGTAGCTGCCGTCATCCGTACATACATGCAACTCACTGGCCACAGCGCCCAGCTTATCCTCCAAAATCACCAAATCCTTCGTCTTGGCACCGAGGATGACCTCCACGTCCACGCCGCGTTCATGTAGCCACTTCACCTGGGGATACACAGGTGCCGTGCCTAACCCTCCTGCGACAAACACCCATTTTTGCTTCTTCAACTCTTCTAAATCCATATCGACAAAATCGGAAGGACGTCCCAACGGCCCTACAAACGTATAAAGGCTATCGCCTTCTTCCAACTTGGCCAAAGCCTTCGTCGATGCTCCGATGGTTTGAACCACAATCTCTACGGTACCGGCTTCGGCATCGTAATCACAAATCGTCAAAGGGATACGCTCGCCCATCTCATCCATAATAATGACGACAAACTGACCGGGCTTAGCAGACTTAGCCACCCGCGGCGCATGAATATGCATGGAGAAAATATTAGGTGCTAATATTTCCTTTTTCATGATTCGGTACATAATGAATCCTTCCTTTCTCTTTCTCTTTCTCTTTCTCTTTCTCTGATTGGCATCAGCCTCATATGTCTATAGTTTAACAAAATTCCCTTAGAAACACAAGGTTAGCCCCGGCATATTATCTCGAAAACCTTACACCTTCCACCGCCTCCGCCCACGTCAGGCGCGGCGGTAACAACAGAAACAGGATCACACTGGGAATCCACCAGACCAAGGCGGGGATATGCAAAGCCCCAACGTCCATCCACAACCGGGTGATCGCCTGCAAGGCAAAGGGCAAGAAGATGACCACAATACCATAACCCGCGCGTGTTTCAGCACTCATACACAATCGATACTTCTGCCCGTGTACCTCGATGTCCTGGCGGGGATTCACCAGCACACGAAATGCGTAGGCCTGTTTGGTGGCATACGATAATTCTTGAAAGTCCATCAGGGGCATGCGAGATGACCTCTCTTCACTCGGCCCCGTTTCTTGCACGTCCATCAACCATGGCGTCAAAAGATAGAGCACAGCCGCCACGCCGATGCCGATGGCAAAATGAGTCTGCACCTCGCGAATCGCCGCTTCCGTCCCCTCTTGTGTGATGCCGACTTTTTCCACACGCGACTCCTACGAAGCCATGCCGGCAAAAATGGGGCCAAAGAGAGCCACGATCATCAAAAGTACCAGTACCGTCCGTTTCCACGACACCAGCGATACGGTAAATTTCCGTCCTCGATACGCCGTCTCTGTCGTTTCGAAATCCAACACCAGCAACTCATGAATCAGGGGAAAACGCTTGCTATAGGGTAAATGTTTGGTTGATTTCATCTTAGGTGCCTCTCTTTCACTTTCACAGGAGTCATCACAAATTCAGACACCTTGGACCACAGTATTACGTGAGCGCATACTGATCGGCATTAACTGCTAGCGCCTATAACTGTTGATCTCCACATTTAATGTAAGGGAGCTAATGGAAAGATTATTAATCATCACGATATAGCTGCTATCTCTGTCTGCCCTAACAGAGAAATTAACCGCTTTAGCAAAACTTTCTCTGTAAATGACTCGCCATTTTCATATACATTGACCATGTAATCTACATCCCCACTTGACTGTAAATTGCTAATTCTCACTGTAAAACCATCATGTTGCACGCCTGTACTGGGAGACATATCAAATTTATACTGTTTATTACGACTTCCCTCATAATCAAAAAAGCTACCCCTAGGGTAGCTTCGGCGAATGGAATGTTTCCTCTTTATCCAGTTGAGGGCCATGGCTCCACGCTTCGGCGATGACGTCCATCAGGCGTTTCATGACGCCCAGGGTCATATCGTCTTCGTCGGCGTCGGGGTGGTATTCCACCACGTCCATGGACCAAACAGGCAGGCGAGAAAGGAGCAGCTGGAGCAGGGTGTGGACCTGGTCTTCCGTCATACCGCCTTTCACAGGGGTGCTCACTGCGGGCACAAAGGCCGGGTCCATGACGTCGATGTCCAGGGAGATGTGTACCCGGGGCAGTGCTTTGGCTTCGATGTGAGCGATGATTTCTTCGGCGACGGCGCTCATGTCGCGGTCTAATAGGGCCGCTGCCGGGTAGAGGTGCACGCTGGTCTGCTGGATGAGGTCGTCTTCAAAGGGGTCTAGCACCCTTGCACCTACCAGGTAGACGTTTTCCGGGTCGATGACGTTGTCGTGGGCATAGACTTGGCGAAATTCTTCCCGGTCCATGCCCATGGCAATGGCTAAGGGCATGCCGTGAATGTTGCCGGTTTCGGTGGATGCGGGAATGTTCATATCTACGTGGGCATCGATCCAGATCACTGCCGTGGGGACGCCGTCTTCTAAAAGGCCTGCTAGAGAACCCAAGGCGATGGAGTGGTCGCCGCCGATGACCAAGGGTTTGTCGCCTCGTTCGACGACTTGGGCCACTTCTTCAGCCAAGGCCCGGTTCACTTGCAAGACGGGATGGGCATAGTTGCGTTTTTTGTCCACCACGTCTCCCGGTGTCAGGGCGGGGATGGCCAGGTCACCTCGATCTTCAAAGGTGCCGGGTGCAAAGGCAGAGAAGGCTTCGGCCTCTCGTAGGTATTTGGTGCCCACGTTATCATTGGTTTTGGCGCAACCGTAGTTTAAGGGTACGCCGATCAGTTCCACTGTCATTAGTTTCTTATCACTCCGTTTTCTGATAAATACGCACCAGGTTGTGGATGATGCGGGCAGTCAGCCCCCATATCACGGCCTCGTCCGTGTCGTAAAAGCGAATTTTATCTTTGCCCCGACGCCAGGGATAGTCTCGACCTCCGGGGATTTTATCGTAGGGAAAGTCGTCCACCAACTCCACTTTTAGGGGCAGGCGATAGACTTCCGGTTCGTGGTCTAAGAAAAAATGGAGCGGCACGGAGAAGACGCGACTCACTTCGTCGCCGTTCGGTGCCAGTTCGTCCAAGGATTTGATGTCCAGCTCGCCAATAAAGGGGTAAAGTACCATGCCGTCATAAAAGGGCAAGATATCCAACTGACCCCACAGGTGGATGCGATTGGTGTGTAGGCCCAGCTCTTCCGCCGTCTCACGGACCGACGCTTCTGCCAGGGTCTCCCCATTTTCCACCGCTCCTCCGGGAAAAGAGATCTCCCCCGGTTGGGTGATATGGGGTGAGCGCTCTTCAAAGACCAGCTCGTAGCCTCGAGAGGATTGAAAGACCGGGGCCAAAATGCTAAAAGCCCGGCGCTGATCCATAATCTCCGGCGTGCGCCGGGTAAAAACTCCTTTTAAGTTCATACGTTTCCTCCTCACCCCATGAGTGTAACGAATCGGGTTCCAAAACTCAACCTAAATTATAAAGATCACAAACGAAACAGCGAGCATGGACCCACTATTTCCCCCACTTCTCCTTTTTACCACAAACTGCATATAAAAAACGGATTCATTATCAAAATTTCTGACAATGAATCCGATTTATCGAACTTGGCAACTACCCCAACCCAATGTTTTTGGCTCTATCACCATTCGGTTATCATCTCACTTTCCTGTGGCATATTCCCTATGCCTGGGTCTTACTCTATTTTCGAAGAAAGACTTCTAGATCATCTAATCATGGATGATCCGTTTCTTCTTTTCTCTCACTTTGACTTTGGCCATTGATCGTTGGCTTGTATCTTTTCCGGTGTTCTTTCTTCAGCTCCACAGATTTAAGATCGTTTCGATTCTTTCATCTTGTGGTCTTTCGGTTGGAATCTTCCGGAGCGTGGAATCAATGGGCCACTATGTTTCTTTTCCTCACAACCGCAAACCTTTGTTTGCCAAAGTCGGTTGACTTTGATGATCCATTCTCCTTTGGCGTTGGATGAAGATCCACCCACGTCTGATACTACATATCTGAGTAGGGATTCATAAGCTATGCTGAAAATTCTGTGCTCCAAAAGGAGCTTCTTCGCTAACTCTATCAAGATCAAGGCTCATGTCTTTCCATCCAGCAGAGATACAAGATCCTGCTTTACTATGGTACGTTTCACGGCTCGATTTGAATTAGAGAGCCTTTTTTGTTGGGGTATGTAGTTGCCAAGATACGTTCCTTTTAGGTATTGACTATTTACCCAGTGACTGCTGGTTTAATCACTATTTTTATTTTTTATTTTCTTTTTTTGCATCTTTTTCATGCCGCCCCTCGCCCTTTTTGTTCACAATTTTGCGAGTTGTGAATTAAGGTTGAGCACACCATACTGCCAAAACAGCATCCATCCTTGTTGTCATAATTGACGTTTTAATTTTTGCGCGAAGTGATCAGATCAGAAATGATAAAAATGATTCCTATGATGAGTGTCATATAAATCAAAGTGTAAATACCCGTATCATTCAATTTTAAAGTCATACAAAATGCGTACCGATCCCCCGACAATATTGCCAAGCTAATATAATGCGTAGCGTATAGCATCGCAGACAGAAACAATAATACTAATCCTATCAATGTTTTTTTCATCATACACCCCTCTAAAAAACAGTTTGACATTGTTCGTATATATATAATTTAAATATAGAAGGATGTCAATAGATATGTCTTTTGTAAACACTTGGAAAGGAGAATGGATCATGAAAAAATGTACATTTGTATCTGTTTTTGTCATTGCTTTTATTTTGCTAACTCAGAGTTTCGTTTTTGCAAGCGAATCCATGGAAGATGAAAAAGAGTTGGTGGGCGTTTTTGTGAAAATTGATGGCATAGAATATGAATTAGATCCGGAAAACTATATGGAGGAATTGCATTTATTATTAAAGGAATCGGAACTGCGATCAAGTAGAGCTGAATTTTTAGAAAATGTCACTAAAAATCCAGAAAATGAAACTATGGGGATAACTGACAATATACATTCCTATACTGAACATTATACTGGTGAAACGGTAAGAACTGATCTTCAAAAAATCACGAGTAACATTGCATACAATGGCTCAAGTAGTACGCAAAATTATAGTGTTACTTATAGTTCAGGGTCGTCTTTCAGCATTGAGGGCAATATAGATTATGATGTCAATGTAGTTAGATCCGGCGCTAGCATTGCATATAATCGTTATGTAAGTTATACAGACACAATCAGTATATCCATTCCAGCAAAGCAATATGGTTGGGTAGAAACATCACCAATACATAATTATTCTAAAGGTTTATATCAGATAAAAAACTGGCTTGGCACAAAGGTTATCGCTTCTGAAACGATTACTTATTACTCTCCAAAATCAAGCAGTCCACAATGCGTCTATAAAATATACACATCTAGTCGATCGCCCATTTAGTAGATGCACATCCCTTATTTTTCATAGTAGCAGTTCATAAAAGCTCATCTTATAAGATGAGCTTTTATGCTATCTAGAATTTGATAGATCGTTTGCATGATTGATACATGGGTTACATTTGTTGCGAATGGTATTCGATCATTATTGTCATTCATCGTAAAGAAAAATCGATTCATGTATTCTATGATGCTAGTTGCTTCTCGTGTAGGGTATAATAATCATAATAAGATGTTATGCCATTAAAGGAGGTCTATATGCAAGTACCGATTTTTTATGATAAAGACGGAGGGGCCGGGGAGTTTCAATCGTTTCACACCAACCGGCTCATCCATGAGAAGTCCCCTTATCTCTTGCATCATGCCATGCAGAGTATCGATTGGTATCCCTGGGGTGAGGAGGCTTTTGTGAAGGCTCAAAAGGAGGGTAAGCCCATCTTTCTTTCCATTGGCTATTCCACCTGCCACTGGTGTCATGTGATGAGCAAGGAGAGTTTTGAGGATCACATGGTGGCTCAGTATTTAAACGAGAATTTCGTCTCGATTAAGGTGGACCGGGAGGAGCGTCCTGATGTGGATGCGATCTATATGAAGATCGCCCAGGTCATGACCGGCGAGGGCGGTTGGCCGCTTAATCTCTTTCTCACACCGGAGGGTAAGCCCTTTTACGCCATGACGTATGTGCCGAAGCGCCGTCATCATGGTCGACCGGGATTTTTGGAAATTTTGCCGGAGATGGCACGTCTGTGGAAGGAGGATCGGGCGCGTTTGGAGAGTTCCGCCGATCAGCTCTACAATTTTATGGATGAGAATCTCTTTGCCTACGCTTCGGGGGAAGCGTTTCATCCCGCCATCTTCGATGAGACTTATGAGCTCTTTTTGAAAGAATACGATCACGAGTATGGTGGTTTCGGCGGAGCGCCGAAGTTTCCCGCCGTGCAAAACCTCTTGTATCTCTTGGCCTATGGCCATTATGGTGATCCGGCGGCTCATGACTTGGTCAAGCGCCAGTTGACCCAGATGGTACGCGGGGGCATTTACGATCATGTGGGTGGTGGGTTTTGCCGCTACGCCGTGGATGAGGCTTGGCGCATCCCTCATTTTGAAAAGACGCTGTACGATAATGCCCTGTTAATGTATACTTACGCTTCCGCCTATCACTATATGCGTGAGCCGTTGTTTTTAGAAGTGGCTAAGGAGATCGGCGATTATCTGTTGCGGGAGATGCAGTCTCCGGAGGGTGGATTTTATAGCGGTCAAGATGCCGATGTAGACGGCGAAGAGGGCAAGTTTTATCTCTTCTATCAAGATGAGTTGAAAACGCTTTTGGGAAAGGACGCTCCGGCTTTTTTCCACCGCTATCACATCACCCGAGAAGGCGATATCAACGGCGGCAACGTGTTGTATCTCACCGAGGAGGCCTCGGCTCGTCCGGATGCGGCCATGCGCGCTCTCTTGGATCGGGTTTATGAGTACCGCCAAAAGCGCCATTATCTGTATGTGGATGACAAGCAGCTCACAGGCTGGAACGGGTTGGCCATGGCCGCTTTCGGTAAGCTCTGGCAAGTCTCCGGCGAGGAAGCGTACTTAGAGGCCGCCAAGGGAGCCCACCGCTTTATCCTGCGCTATTTAAAAGGCCCTGATGGTCGTTTGGCCGTGCGTTACCGTGGCGGTCACCGCCTGGACGGAGGGCTTTTGGACGATTATGCTTACTATGCCTGGGGCCTTTATACTTTGCATCAAGTCACTTTCCAAGTGGAGTATCTGGTGGAATTTCGAGAAATCATGGATCAGGCCATTCGCCACTTCTTCGATGGGGCACATGGCGGGTTCTATATGGTGCCTGATGACGGCGAAAAGCTCATTTTCCACCCTAAGGAGACGATGGACGCAGCCCTACCTTCCGGCAACAGTGTCATGCTCTGGCTCTTGCAAAAGCTCTTGTCTCTCACCGGGGATTTCCAGTACGACGACATCCTAAGACGCCAAAGCGAGTTTATGACCGCCCAGGCGAAAGCCGTTCCCCTGGCCCATGCCTTTGGCCTACGTTCGCTCTTAAATTACGAAAAGGCAGGCAAGGAGCTGGTGGTCACCACCACGGACTTCACCGAGTTGGATGAGCTCAGAGAGTTTATGTGGACTCACCCCCACCCCAATATGACGGTGCTGGTAAAGACGGAGGCCAACAGCGCTCTCTTGGCCAAGGTTGCCCCGTTTACACAGCCCTACCCCATTATGACTAGCGGTGCCCAGCACTTCTACTACCTGTGCGAAAGCTGGCGCTGCCATGACGCCACCACCAGCATTGGCGTCATTGACGAATTGTTCCGTGCCCAAAAATAGCTAGGATAGCCTTTTCAACAATAAAGAGACTGTTTTGCAAAACAGTCTCTTTCATTTTTTTGCCTGACAAGTCGCACAATAAATTTTATCTTTTGATTCACCACTCTGTTCCACACCCCATTTTGCCATGCTGACAATCACGGGAATCAGACTGTGACCCCTCTCCGTCAAGGTGTACTCCACCCTGGGCGGTATTTCCGGATACTGTATCCGATTGACAACGCCCCCCTGCTCCAGCTCTTGCAGCGATTTCGCCAACATCGTATTGGTCACATCTCCTAACCTCCTGCGGATGTGACTATAGCGATGTGATTTTCCATCTGCCAAGATGCATAAGATGGCAATCTTCCACTTTCCTCCCACCACATCCATAAAATACCGCACGGGACATAACAAATCCATTCCCGTGACCCATCCATCATTGCTCATCATTTTCCTCCAGTGGTATGAAAATTCGTACTTAGTTTAAATAATATGCGTACTTGCAGTATGCTTACTTTGGTTTTATAATTATAGCATAAGTTATTACCTCGAGCAAAAAAGAAAGGGAGATTGTCAATGAAAGTGATTGAATTTTTGAAAAATGCGAAAGTCTTTTACGCTGCTACGGTGGATGGAGATCAACCCCGTGTACGCCCCATTGGTTTCGTCATGGAGTATCACGGCCAACTCGCCTTTTACACCGACACCCGCAAGAACATGTGCAAACAGATGAAGGTGAATCCCAAGATGGAAATCTGTGCCATCGATGCCAAGATGAACACCTTGCGCATAACGGGCCAAGCGTCCTTTATCACCAGCCCTGCATCCCAGCAAGCTGCCTTTGAGGCCATGCCCATGTTGGCCAAAATGGGTTATGCCGTGGATGACGGCATCTTGGAAATCTACACTTTAGAAGACGTTGAGCTGTCCTTGACCACCATGACCGGCAAAAAACTCGACATCGAA
>CAYFMR010000009.1:0-53804 GCA_964344295.1 uncultured Peptoniphilaceae bacterium
GGTCGACGTGGCCAATGGTGCCAATGTTTACGTGTGGTTTCGTTCTTTCAAATTTTGCTTTTGCCATTTGGTTTAATCCTCCTTATTTCTTAGGATATTTGGTTTGGGATAATTGATTTACGCTTTCCCGATCACTTCATCGGCAATACTCTTGGGTACTGTTTCATAGTGATCAAATTGCATGGAGTGGGTCGCACGTCCTTGCGTGTTAGAACGTAAGCTAGTGGCATAACCGAACATTTCCGCTAAGGGGATAAATGCGGTGATGACTTGAGCACCAGCTACCAGTTCCATACCTTCCATACGTCCACGACGAGAGTTGATATCGCCGACGACATCGCCTGTGTATTCGTCGGGAGCAGTGATTTCTACTTTCATCATGGGCTCCAACAACACAGGGCTTGCTTTAGCCAGACCGTCTTTGATGGCCATGGAGGCAGCAATTTTGTAAGCCATTTCACTGGAGTCGACGTCGTGATAAGAACCATCATAGAGTTCAACGACGACATCCAAGACTTGATATCCGCCTAGGATACCTGTTTGTAGTGCATCTTGGAATCCTTGGTCAATGGCATTGATGTATTCTTTGGGAATGGCTCCACCGACGATCGAGTTAACAAACTCATAACCTTTTCCAGTTTCGTTCGGTGAAATTCTGATTTTAACATGACCGTATTGACCGCGTCCACCGGATTGACGGACGTATCTGCCTTCCGCTTCTGCACTGCCTTGAATGCTTTCGCGATAGGAGACTTGGGGATTACCCACGTTCGCTTCGACCTTAAACTCACGCAGCAAGCGGTCGACAATGACTTCCAGGTGCAATTCGCCCATGCCGGCGATAATCGTCTGGCCTGTTTCTTCATTGGTATACGTTTTAAACGTGGGGTCTTCTTCGGCTAATTTGGCCAACGCTACAGACATCTTATCCTGGGATGCTTTGGTTTTCGGCTCGATGGCTACGGAAATAACCGGTTCGGGGAATTCCATTTGTTCCAGAATAATATTTCCTTTTTCTTCACACAGGGTGTCACCGGTTCCCGTATCTTTTAGTCCTACGGCAGCGGCGATATCTCCGGCATAAACGCGGTCCACTTCTTCACGCTTGTTAGCGTGCATTAAGAGGATACGGCCCACGCGTTCGCGTTTGCCTTTCGTCGCATTTTGGATATATGAGCCGGATTCTAAAACACCTGAGTAGACTCTAAAGTAGGTCAGTTTACCTACATAGGGGTCGGTGACGATTTTAAATGCTAAGGCCGCAAACGGTTCCTCGTCAGAAGATTTTCTGACGATTTCTTCTCCCGTATCTCCATCCACACCAGTGATGGGGGGAATGTCTAAGGGAGACGGCAAGTAGGCGACGATGGCATCGAGTAGGGGTTGTACCCCTTTATTTTTATAAGATGAACCACAGGTAACGGGGGTGATCGCTACGCTGATGGTCGCTTTACGAATGGCGGCCACCAATTCTTCTTCTGTGATCTCTTCCCCTTCCAGGTATTTCATCATCAAGTCTTCATCGTAATCCGCTACGGCTTCGATCAGTTTTTCACGATGTTCGTTAGCCAAGTCTTCCAACTCCGCCGGTACAGCGGTGATGTCGATTTCTTGACCCATATCATCGAGGTAGATTTCAGCTTCCATTTTGACCAAGTCGATCATACCACGGAAGTCTGCTTCTGCGCCGATGGGGATTTGAATGGGTATCGGGTTGGCACCCAAACGTTTACGAATGGTCTCTACGGAACGGAAGAAGTCCGCACCGGTGACGTCCATTTTATTGATGTGGGCAATCCGCGGTACACTGTATTTGTCTGCTTGACGCCATACAGTTTCAGACTGAGGCTCTACGCCGCTTTTAGCATCAAACAGTGCTACAGCACCATCCAACACGCGTAGGGAACGCTCTACTTCTACCGTAAAGTCAACGTGTCCCGGAGTATCGATGATGTTTAAACGGTAACCCTTCCACATGGCAGTCGTTGCTGCGGATGTGATGGTAATGCCCCGTTCTTGTTCCTGTTCCATCCAGTCCATTTGCGCTCCACCTTCGTGGGTTTCGCCAACTTTATGGATTTTACCGGTATAGTAGAGAATTCTCTCGGTAGTGGTTGTTTTACCGGCGTCAATGTGCGCCATGATACCGATATTTCTCAATTTCTCTAAAGGTACAGCTCTAGGCAAAATATTTTCCTCCTCCCAAGACGACTACCAGCGGTAGTGCGCGAAAGCCTTGTTAGCTTCTGCCATCTTGTGCATTTCTTCACGGCGTTTTACAGCTCCACCAACGCCATTGGAGGCATCCAAAATCTCTTTTGCCAGACGTTCCACCATGGTTCTTTCACCACGAGCACGGGCGTAGCGTACGAGCCAGCGCAAACCTAAGGTTTGGCGTCTCTCAGCGCGGACTTCCATGGGCACTTGGTAGGTCGCCCCACCAATACGT
Organism: uncultured Peptoniphilaceae bacterium; assembly: GCA_964344295.1. Classification (GTDB taxonomy): domain Bacteria; phylum Bacillota; class Clostridia; order Tissierellales; family Peptoniphilaceae; genus JAAYFJ01. Next base: position 2,450 of record CAYFMR010000009.1, read on the forward strand.
CTTGCTTTGACTTCCAACACCGGCATGACATTGTTCATTGCTTTATAAAAGACTTCTAGCGCATCTTCACCGGTTGCTTCATGAATATAATCTAATGCGCCATATACAATTTTTTGCGCAATACCCTTTTTACCGTCTAACATGACATTGTTGATCAATTTGGTGATCACCGCATCTTGATAGATCGGATCGGGAATCGCTATACGCTTAGGTACGTGTCCTTTTCTTGGCACCTTCGCTTCCCTCCTTAACTATGTTTTACACTTTCGTGTGCGAGAGTCGATTCATTGGTACTCGGTTTTCTCTTAGAAACCCGTGTGCGCCAAATACTCTATATAAACGAAGTATTATTGCTACACATTATTTCTTCGGTCTCTTCGCACCATACTTTGATCGGCTTTGCATACGATTGTCAACGCCGGCAGTATCCAAAGTACCGCGTACAATATGGTAGCGAACACCGGGAAGGTCTTTTACCCTTCCGCCGCGGATCAATACAACACTGTGTTCTTGCAGGTTGTGACCGATTCCGGGAATGTAGGCCATAACTTCTTCGTTATTGGACAAACGTACCCTTGCTACTTTACGTAACGCTGAGTTAGGTTTTTTCGGCGTTACCGTACGGACTGCAACACAAACGCCACGTTTTTGAGGAGAGTGAACAGTTGTTTCCGTGTTTTTCAACGTATTGAAGTTCACGCCCAAAGCGGGGGATTTACTTTTTTGTGTTACCTTTGTTCTGCCCTTTCGGATCAATTGGTTAATGGTTGGCATATGGCACCTCCTTTTAGATGATATAATTTATATTAAATATGCTGCCGTTGCGGCAGGCACATTAATACCCATTTGTTTTCCCAGCTCTTCTTTTGTAAGCACATAATGGATATCGACAGAGAAGTTATCACACAGCTCTTCAATGACCAGGCGAATGGACCAGTCGGCATCTTTGGCAAGAAAGACTCGCTGTGCACGTCGAGCCATGATTTCTCGTTTCACTTCTTTAAAACCTACAATCTGCTTAGAACGAAGCATCATAACCTCCTAACGCTTCTACTTCGCATAGAAACACTAAGATATAATATAGGATTTCTCCTTACTTGTCAACTGTTTTCCCGTAAAACAAGCCAAAATCCACATAAGAAAGACGTGAGATGCGCTCTCACGTCTCTTATTTTTTATCCGATGTACTCCGGTTCTTCTTCCGTTTCCTTTTTCACCAATTCTGGTTGGACATGGGTGTAACGGCGAACGCCAGTTCCTGCCGGGATCAGTTGGCCGATGATTACGTTTTCTTTGAGCCCTTGCAATTTGTCTTCGCTGCCTTGGATGGCGGCTTCAGTCAGGACTCGAGTCGTCTCTTGGAATGAGGCGGCGGAGAGGAAACTATCCGTAGCCAAGGAGGCCTTGGTGATTCCCAATAAGGCTCTGGTTCCGGTCGCAGGTTCTTTGCCCTCGGCTTCTGCTTTTTCATTAACCTCTTGGAATTCGCTAATCGAGACCATGGAGTTGGGCAAGAGGTTCGTATCGCCAGGGTCTTCAATCTTCATGCGGTTCATCATTTGACGCACGATAATCTCAATGTGCTTGTCGTTGATATCAACCCCTTGTAGACGGTATACTCGTTGCACTTCTTTGACCAAGTAATTTTGCACGCCCGCCACACCTTTGATGCGTAACAAATCTTGCGGGTACACGCTACCTTGGGTCAACTCATCACCGGCTTCGATGACGTCGCCTTCGCGAACTTTGATACGAGCACCGTAGACGATGGGATATTTCTTCGTCTCTTCATCGTTGGTGACTGTGATTTCTCGTTTTTTCTTAGAATCATCAATCGACACCGTACCGGCAATTTCTGAAATCACCGCCAAACCCTTGGGCTTTCTGGCTTCAAAGAGCTCTTCGACCCGAGGAAGACCTTGGGTGATGTCCACCGCTGCGGCCACCCCGCCGGTATGGAAGTTACGCATAGTCAACTGAGTACCCGGTTCCCCGATGGATTGAGCTGCGATGATACCGACGGCTTCTCCAATCCCCACCACGTTACCTGTGGCCAAGTTGCGACCATAGCAGTGAGCACAAACACCTGACTTCGCTTTACAGGTGAGAACGGATCGCACTTTCACTTCTTCGATGCCCGCCTTTTGGATAGCTAACGCCATATCGGAGGTGATTAGTTCATTGGCTCCCACCAGTTGCTCACCAGTTTCCGGATGGAAGATGGCTTCATGGGTAAATCGTCCTTCAATACGATCAGCTAACTCTTCAATGACTTCACGACGATCATTAAAGACGCGAGCCACAATGTAGTCATCCGTACCACAGTCTTCTTCCCGGACGATGACATCTTGGGACACGTCTACCAGACGACGGGTCAAATATCCGGAGTCGGCAGTTCGCAAAGCCGTATCCGCCAAACCTTTACGGGAGCCGTGCGTGGACATAAAGAACTCCAATACGGACAGCCCTTCGCGGAAGTTGGACTTAATGGGAACTTCAATGGTACGGCCTGTCGGAGAGGCCATCAATCCGCGCATACCAGCCAATTGACGAATTTGGTTTTTACTACCACGAGCCCCGGATTCCGCCATGATATAGATGTTGTTCATGGGGTCAAATTCACCCATCAACACGTCTGTCAGGCGGTCAGTCGCCGTGTTCCAAATCTCAATAACTTTTTCATAGCGTTCCTCTTCGGTAATCAAGCCGCGACGGAACAGTCGCTCGTACTCTTCCACCTCGTGATCTGCTTCTTCCAGGATCTCGTGTTTGCTTTCCGGCACGTGGATATCTCCAATGGAAATGGAGATGGCACCGATGGTAGAGTAGTGGAAACCAGCCGTTTTGATATGGTCTAAGAATTCAGCAGTAGCCAGGTTTCCATATTTATTAAATACAGCGGAAATAATCTTTCCTAACAGTTTTTTGTCAATGGTTTGATCAATTTCCAAGCCGCAGGGGTCTTGCTCTCGATCTTTAAAGCCTAGGTCTTGAGGAATGTGTTGGTTGATGATGAAGCGGCCCACAGTGGATTCCACCATCTCCACATGTTCGCCACGTTTGACCCGCACTTTTACCCTGCTGTGTAATAATACGTCGCCATTGGCCAGGGCGTGCACCATTTCATCGTAGTCTCTAAAGCGCATGCCATCGCCTTTTTTCTCACCCGGTACATCCACGGTCAAGTAGTAGCATCCCAATACCATGTCCTGGGTGGGTGTTGTGATGGGCTTGCCATCCTTTGGCGCCAAGATATTGTTTGTTGAGAGCATCAAAAGTCGTGCTTCTGCTTGGGTTTCAGCCGACAACGGCAAGTGAACGGCCATTTGATCCCCGTCAAAGTCTGCGTTATAGGCCGTACAGACTAGGGGGTGCAGCTTGATGGCCTTGCCTTCGACTAGCACGGGCTCAAAAGCTTGGATGCCCAAACGGTGCAACGTCGGTGCACGGTTTAACAAGACCGGATGGTCTTTGATGACCCGATCCAGTACGTCCCACACTTCAGGCTTGGCCCGTTCGACAATGCGTTTTGCCGACTTGATGTTGTGAGCATGTCCTTCTTCCACCAACACGCGCATGACAAAGGGCTTAAATAATTCCAGTGCCATTCGTTTTGGCAGGCCGCATTGGTAAAATTTCAATTCCGGTCCTACGACGATAACGGAACGACCAGAGTAGTCCACTCGTTTACCCAGTAAGTTTTGGCGGAAACGACCTTGTTTCCCCTTTAGCATCTCCGATAGGGATTTTAACGGTCGATTTCCTTGACCTGTGACAGGGCGACCTCGACGACCGTTGTCAATCAAGGCGTCCACCGCTTCTTGCAACATACGTTTTTCGTTGCGTACGATGATTTCCGGCGCTCGGATGTCTAAGAGTCTCTTTAAGCGATTGTTACGGTTGATGACACGACGATATAAATCGTTTAAGTCAGAGGTGGCAAAGCGACCCCCATCCAATTGCACCATAGGGCGCAGATCAGGCGGGATGACGGGCAGGGCCTCCAATACCATCCATTCCGGGCGATTGCCGGAGCGCAAGAAAGCCTCTATCACTTCCAGTCGGCGTGTGATGCGAATGCGCTTTTGACCAGAAGCTCCCTCCAGTTCTCCACGCAATCTCTTGGACTCTTCTTCCAAGTCGATGGCTTCCAAGAGGAGCTTAATGGCCTCAGCCCCCATCATGGCTTCAAAGTCATGGCCGGCTTCTTTTTTATCCCAATACTCTTGATCAGTCAGGCGATCTTTTACCTTCAGTTCTTTTTCGTCTTCTCCCACAGAGACGACGATGTATTTCGCAAAGTAAAGGACCTTTTCCAGCTCTCGCGGACTAATGTCAAGCATGAGACCCATGCGAGAGGGAATCCCTTTAAAATACCAGATGTGACTGACCGGTACAGCTAATTCAATGTGACCCATGCGTTCACGGCGCACTTTGGATTTGGTGACTTCCACACCACATTTTTCGCATACCACGCCTTTATAGCGTACTCGTTTATATTTTCCGCAGTTACATTCCCAGTCCTTTGTCGGTCCGAAGATCTTCTCACAGAAAAGCCCTTCACGTTCCGGTTTTAACGTACGGTAGTTAATGGTTTCCGGTTTTTTTACCTCTCCATAAGACCATTGGCGAATCTTTTCAGGGGATGCCAAACCAATCCTAATGGAATCGAATAGTCCTAGTTCGTACAAGGAGCAGTCTCCTTTCTATCTAACAAGGCAATAGCGAAAAGAGGGGACTTAAAAATCGTCATCGTCGTCCATATCACTCTCTTCGTCTACAAATCCCTCCGGTGCATCTTCACCTGAAATGCGTACAATGCCGGGAGCCACAGAAATGACCTCGTCATCTCCTTCTCCGGACATCTGACGCATGATCTCGTCTTGGTGATTGCGATCCATTTCACGTTCTACTTGGTCAATGCGATAGACATCGTCACTTTCCATGGATTCCAAGTCCACTTCTTCGCCTTCATGGTTTAAGACCTTGACTTCCAGTGCCAAGGACTGCAATTCCTTGATGAGGACCTTAAAGCTTTCAGGAATACCCGGTTGTGGAATATTTTCCCCTTTGACGATGGCTTCATACGTCTTGACGCGACCGATGATATCGTCTGATTTCACCGTCAAAATTTCTTGCAAGGTATGGGACGCTCCATAAGCCTCCAATGCCCAGACTTCCATCTCTCCAAAACGTTGGCCACCAAATTGTGCCTTGCCGCCCAAGGGTTGCTGGGTGACTAAAGAGTATGGTCCTGTGGAGCGAGCGTGAATCTTTTCGTCAACTAAGTGGTGAAGTTTTAACATATACATATAGCCTACGGTGACCGGGTTATAGAACTCTTCCCCTGTTCGTCCGTCTCGTAGGAAGATCTTACCATCTTCGCGATATCCGGCCTGTTTCAATGCACTGACGATGTCCTCTTCGTTGGCGCCATCAAAGACGGGAGTGGCCACGTGCCAACCCAGTTTTTTAGCCGCCAAGCCTAAGTGCACTTCCAGCACTTGTCCCAAGTTCATTCGAGAAGGTACCCCCAAGGGGTTAAGGACAATTTCCACAGGCGTACCATCTGGCAGATAAGGCATGTCTTCTCGCGGCATAATACGGGAAACAACCCCTTTGTTACCGTGACGTCCACACATCTTATCCCCTACGGAAATCTTACGTTTTGTCGCAATGTACACCCGAATCATTTGGTTCACACCGGGAGGCAGCTCATCGCCGTTTTCCCGAGTAAATTCCCTTACATCAACGATAATACCGGCTTCCCCATGGGGTACGCGCAAAGAGGTATCCCTGACCTCTCTGGCCTTTTCGCCAAAGATGGCGCGTAAGAGGCGTTCTGCCGGACTCAGCTCCGTTTCCCCTTTCGGCGTCACCTTGCCGACTAGGATGTCGTCCGCCTTGACTTCAGCACCCTTGCGGATGACACCTCGTTCATCCAGGTCTTTCAGCATATCTTCTCCCACGTTGGGAATGTCTCGAGTGATTTCTTCAGGACCTAGTTTCGTATCACGAGCCTCGGATTCGTATTCTTCAATATGAATGGAGGTCAACTTGTCTTCGATAACCAAGGACTCATTGATGAGCATGGCATCTTCGTAGTTATATCCTTCCCAGTTCATAAAGGCGACCAAAATATTTTTACCTAACGCGATTTCGCCCTGATCTGTGGAAGGCCCATCTGCAATGACTTGGTTTTTCTCTACCTTTTCTCCCACTTTCACTAAGGGGCGTTGGTTAATCGTAGTACCTTGGTTGGAACGGCGGAATTTTTCCAGCCGATATGTCTTCACATTCCCTGACTTGTCCTCTTTGATTTGGATTTGTGAAGAGGACACTTTCTCTACGACACCGTCTTCTTCTGCTAAGACCACGACTCCGGAATCACAGGCGGCCTTATATTCCATCCCCGTTCCCACAATGGGCGCTTCCGTAGTCAACAATGGCACGGCTTGACGCTGCATGTTCGCTCCCATCAGGGCCCGGTTGGCGTCGTCGTTTTCCAAAAATGGAATCATAGCCGTTCCCACGGAGACGATTTGCTTGGGACTAACATCCATGTATGTGACATCTTCGGCATTATAAATGTCGACAACCCCGTTAATCCCCCGGGAGACAACACGTTTATTTACAAAGCTACCATCTTCGTTTAGGGGTTCATTGGATTGGGCGATGATATTGGCACTTTCCACATCGGCCGTAATGTATTCGATTTCACCAGTGACACGGCCGTCTTTGACTATGCGGTACGGGGCTTCGATAAAGCCATATTCATTAATGCGCGCATAGGTGGTGAGGGAGGTAATCAGCCCGATGTTGGGACCTTCCGGGGTTTCAATGGGGCACATCCTGCCGTAGTGGGAGTTGTGCACGTCCCGCACTTCCATACCTGCACGATCTCTGGAAAGACCTCCTGGCCCTAGGGCAGACATACGACGTTTATTCGTCAGCTCTCCCAAGGGGTTCGTCTGATCCATAAACTGTGACAGCTGTGAAGAGCCAAAGAATTCCTTAATGCTCGCCGTGACGGGGCGAATGTTAATCAAGTTTTGCGGCGTCGTCACTTCCATATCTTGAATGGTCATGCGTTCCCGCACCACCCGTTCCATACGGCTCAGACCGATGCGGAACTGATTTTGCAAGAGTTCGCCCACCGAGCGCACACGTCGATTGCCTAGGTGGTCGATGTCATCGGTGGTGCCCACGCCATAGAACAAGTTAAACTGGTAAGATACGGCTGAAATGATGTCATCCACCGTAATGTGTTTGGGAGAGAGCTCACGAATATCTCGTCTCACAGCCCTTTCAAACTCCTTGGCATCTTCGCCGCATTCTTCCAGAATTTCCATCATCTTCGGATAGTAAATACGGCCCTTTAATCCTAGAGTCATCAAATCCACCGGGGTATCAAAGGCTTCCAGGTCTACAAAGTGATTGCCTACTACCACCACATCTTCGCCATCCACTACGATGACGACGCGGTTGACACCGGCCCACTCAATGTTTTTAGCGTCTTCAGAGGAGATCACTTGACCCTCTTCCACCAAGAGCTCTCCGGTCTTGGGATCGAAAATATCCTCTTTTGACTCGCGGCCAATGATTCTCTCTTTCAATGCTAGTTTCTTATTAAATTTATATCGACCCACCTTCGCCAAGTCGTAGCGACGGTAATCAAAAAACATATTATGAATCAACGATTCGGCGGACTCCACTGTAGGAGGTTCGCCCGGACGTTGCTTTTTATACACTTCTAAGAGGGCACTTTCTCTGTCGACGGTGATATCTTTCTCCAAGGTTTCCAAAAGCGGCTTGGACTCTCCTAACACATCGATGATTTCTTTATCGCTTTCCAAGCCCAGCATGCGCAAAAGCGTGGTAATTGGCGTTTTACGCGTACGGTCGATACGCACGGAGACCACGCCGTGGGAATCAGTTTCAAATTCTAACCAAGCCCCTCGGTTGGGAATCACCGTTGCAGAAATCAAGCTGTTTCCGGACTTATCCAACTCTTCTTTAAAGCTTACACCCGGAGAGCGAACCAGCTGGCTGACCACTACGCGCTCTGCTCCGTTGATGATAAACGTCCCGTTTTTCGTCATCAAAGGCAGATCCCCCATGAATACTTCCTGCTCTTTGATTTCACCTGTATCACGATTGATCAGACGGACCTTCACTTTTAACGGTGCCGAGTACGTCGCATCATGGTCGCGAGATTCTTCCTCGGTATACTTCTTTTCCTCTTCTAAATAATGACCCACAAACTCCAGCACCAAAGATCCGGTGTAATCTTCAATGGGAGAAATGTCATTAAAGACTTCTTCCAACCCCTCACTGACAAACCAGTCGTAACTAGATCGCTGTACCTTAATTAAGTCCGGCAGATCCAATACCTCAGGAATGCGGGAATAGCTCATCCTTTCCCTCTTTCCAAACATTACCGGTTTCACCATATCAACCAATCACCCCTTTTTAGAAAACCCCATAACCGAAAAGGAATCCTTCCCCTTCGGCCTTGTAAAATGGGTATAAAACCCGATTTTAACCTGATTGTGCAATTTATTATAATACCATAGTTTAAGGTCGTCGTCAAGCCAGATTCCAACCTTATTCCGGCAGCATGGCATTTTCTTTTTGCCTCCGTTCATCCTCCTCTTTTTCGCCATGCACCTTCGACGCTCCCTATCTTTAGGCAACACAACAAGCGCCTCTGGTTTTTCAACCCACGGCGCTTTTTCCTCTGCTCATCGGTGATCTCGTCTCCAACTACCTGTCACCTCTTTTTCATCTTTATATAGCAATTGCATTTATTTTACCCTCTTTTGCTCCGGATAGCAACCTCTCCGGTCCATTTTCTACAAGACCTCCCACTTTTCTTGTCGTATTTCGCGATCCGCCGTCGACTCCCTCCCTTCCCACTGTGCTTCGTTTCCATGATTCGTCCTCTTTTTATCCAGTATAGCTTGTTCGTTTTCGTATATTTTGGATAAATCTACGATTTTTTCATAGAAGATTAGCCTCTTTTTTATTGATTTCTCTTAAAATGTCCATAAAAACCGCAATAGGATTCTTTTATTGAGCATGATAGGATAATGAAGCATTCCATAAGGAGGTTTTATTATGTCAGCCCAAGAAAGGGCATTTAGTGAAAAACCCATTGATCAATTATTGCTTCAATTGTTTTTCCCCATTTTTTTATCCTATTTCGTTTCAGAAATCTATTCTATGGTAGATAGCTTCGTTGTCGGTCGTGCCATTGGCCCTTCTGCCATTGGTGCTTTAAATGCCATTATGCCCTTGCAGCGACTGTGGGTGGCTTTGGCCGTCATGATCGCTCTTGGTGCCCAAACACATTTTTCCATTTTTTTGGGACAAGAAGATCGCGCTAAGGCGAAAGGAGCCAGCCGAACGGGATACCGCCTGCTCTTAGGTCTGTTTATCCCTTTGATCCTTTTGGGCCTTGTCTTTCGCCGACCGCTCGTCGCCATTTCCGGCGCTGGAGCTCAAATGGCTCCCTTAGCTGAGACGTATTTGATGTGGATTTTACCGGGCTCTCTATTTTTGGCTCTGACCATTTATAAGACGCAACTCTTAGTCGCCCTCGGAAAAGGAAACGTCGCGTTATACAGCACCTTAATCGGCGCTGGTTTAAACGCCGTTTTAGACTATATTTTCGTCTTTCATTTGCATTTAGGCGTAGCTGGGACGGGGATTTCCACTTCCATCAGCCAACTGGTTGCCTACATTTTCGTCTCCCGCCACAACCAAGGTGTCTACAAAGATTGGCAACTACAAAACGTGAAGCCAACGCGCTCCGTCAGTGCACTCTCCCTTGTAGCGTTAGGCCTTTCCTCGTTTGTCATTGAAGCTGAAGACGGCATTCTGGTTGCACTTTTCAATAAGCTTTTAACTGACACAGTCGGTGAAAAGGGTTTGGTAATTCTCGGTTTAAACACACGGCTGTATCTCTTCCTCTTCGTTATCACCTGTGCTATGGCCGCCGCTATGCAACCTCTGGCCTCCTACCACAAAGGCCATGGCAACCTGGAAAAGGTTGTTGAGGTCAGACAAAAGGCCATGAAATTAGCCTGCATCGGCGCTGTCATTGTATGGGCTATTCTCTTGATCTGGACGAAGCCGGCGTTACGCCTTTTCGTTTCCGATCCTGCCATTATCGATGAAGCGGCCACAGCTTTGCGCATTATGATCTCCGGCTTCCCCCTTATCAGCATCTACTACGTCAGCATCTATTACTTCCAAGCTTTGGGGTATGCCAAAACGTCATTCCTCATCGCCATTACCAGACAGCTGTTGATCATGATTCCTGCCAGCCTCTTGTTAGTGAAAGTCTTCGATCTGGGCACTATGGGCATTTGGTACTCTTATCCCATTGCCGACGCGCTGGCCGGTGCTATCAGCCTCTATCTCATTCATCGAGAAGACGAACGCATCGAAGGGCTCAAAGATATGCCTCACGGTGCAGCTATTTCACAAATTTAAGTAACCATAAAGCAACCATAAAAACCCCTGTCACTCTAATAGAGTGGCAGGGGTTTTTTGCATGGTCATTGATGACCCGAAAGGTCTCAAAGCTTTCGCATGTCGTCTGCATGACCTAAACCGTCACGCATGCTATCTAACCTTCGATAAATTTTTCCGCACTGACGGCAGCCACCGCACCGTCGGCCACCGCAGTCACGACTTGACGCAGGGGTTTGACGCGGATGTCTCCTGCCGCAAAGACGCCGGGCAGATTCGTCTTCATCGTGTCATCAGTGACGATGTAGCCACGATCCAATGCGACTTGGTCTTGCACCAGTGTCGTCGCCGGGGTAAAGCCAATGTAGAGAAAGACGCCTAAAGGCAGACCGTCTTCATCTTCAATGCGCGTACATTCTCCGGTTTTGACGTTTTTGACCGTCATAGCTCGTAAGCCATTGTCCCCTTCCAAAGACTCGACCACGGTATCCCACATAAAGGAAAGTTTCTCGCTGGCAAAGGCCTTTTGTTGAATGCTCTTAGCAGCCCGCAGCTCATCCCGTCGATGGATGATGGTGACTTGCTTCGCAAATTTCGCCAAGGCTAAGGCTTCTTCCACAGCAGCGTCTCCACCGCCAACCACATAGACATGGCGATCTTGGTAAAAGGCGCCATCACAGGTGACACAATAACTTAGACCTCGGCCCACAAAGCCTTCTTCTCCCGGTACACCTAAGGGACGCGGCACATTGCCCATGGCTAAAATCACCGCCTTGGCTCGGAAGGTGCCATCTAAGGTTTCTACTACTTTTTCTTCACCTTCCAATTGTAATGACGTCACTTCCGTCAAGAGCTTTTCCGCTCCGAAGCTTTTTGCCTGTTGAGCCATCTTCATGCCCAAAATGGCCCCCGGCACCGGCTCTTCAAAGCCGGGATAGTTGGCCACTTCCTGAGTACCGGACATTTGTCCTCCATCCAGGCCCTTTTCCACAATCAGCGTCTTTAACTGTGCTCGCGCTGCATATAAGCCGGCGGTCAGCCCCGCCGGGCCACCACCGATCACGATTACATCATAAACTGTCATAAAGCACTCCTTTCCTCTATTCAAAGCGTTTTTATGTTCATGGCAAGCGTCTACATGACGATATATACCCATATTGGATCTTTATAAAGGGGCTGTTTCTCCGCTGATACCATCGACTAAAAGCGCCCGATTCGCCACATAGAGAAGACGATACACCACCTTCCCCGGCTTTACGATGATCTGCGGTGTTTGTATCCACTTCCCCTTGGCCACCGCAAAGTGAATCGCCAAGGCCCGAGCTTGCTCCGCAGCCTCCTGTATCGTCAGCACCTGCGGCACGACAGCTTTCACCGGCACTTCCGCCTCACTCCACTCGATCGCCGTTTCACTGACGGCCTCGCCTCCACGGCATAAGTCGATCCACACGGCAAAACTAGCCTCTTCCATCCCCTTGGCTTTTACCTGGGCTTCAGCTACATAATAAGGGTAATAGAGGGTCTCCACCTGGTCTGTCGGCATTCGCAGTCGCTTTTGCCACTTTTCCCAAGGCTGCGGCTCCCCCACCAATGGCAAAGTCACCTTCATGACGCTTCCCGCCCTTGGCGAGTCTGCAAAAACTCCCTGACCGCCGTCGCTTCCTTAGCCAACGGCGAGGGCTTGCGGTAGCGCTTACTCGACTCTTTTCCAATCAAATCCAACATCTCATCATAGGCATTCAAGGCCTTTTCCGAAGGCCCTTTACCTCCGAAGGGCCGAAACATCATATAGCACACAAAAGAAATGACTACGCCGGCAAAAAACGGATGCACCTTCGTGACCAAGTCCCACTGGCAAGCCGTCCATACTACCGAGGTCACCGAGCCGCCGATCATGGAAGCCAATACCGCTTTGCCATGACCTTTGCGGTCATACACCGCCGCTAAATACGGCACCATAAACGTAGAGCCCAATGTCCCGAAGGCAAAGATGACCACTCCAAACACGGAAGGCGGTTCTCGCACGGCCACCACATAGCCAATCACGGCAACCACTAGCACCAATAGGCGAGACACGAAAAGCATTTCCTTTTCCGTGGCCTGGGGTTTGATGAAGCGTTGATACACATCACGGCTCAAGATAGACCCACCTTGAATCAACAGCGAATCCGCCGTAGAAAGTACTGCAGCCATCAGTGCCACCATCACAATGGCCGCTGCCACCGGTGGAAAGATCTCATAGGCTAAGGCAGGAATGACCATCTCCGGATCCTGCAGGTTTGGTAACAAAATCATGCCGATCATGCCTAAGAGATAGGGAGTGTAAATAAAAAACTGGTTCCATACTGCCGAGATCATAATGGCCCCTCGCACCGCCTGGGTATCTCGTAAGGACATGTGACGCACCACAGAATGGGGCAGTCCCATGTAGCCGATAGCATACAATAAGACCGCGCCGATCACGACGCCCCAAGCACCTTGAAAGGCCGGTTCCGTGCCCCAGAGACCGACAAGTAGAGGGTTCTTCATCGCCATTTGTAAATTCAAAGCCGTAAAGCCCCCCACACGCGTCATCGCCGCCACGAGGATCCCCACCATAGAAACCACCATCACCATACCCTGGATAAAATCATTCCACACGACGGCTAGATAGCCTCCCATCACGGTATAGACGAGAATGACCACGACGCCGATGACTAGAGCCACGGGATACGGAAGATCCACCAGCATCGCCAACGCCTTGCCCCCAGCGATAAACTGCGCAAAGACATAGGACGCCAAGAAAATCAGGGACACAAAGGCACCGTAAACTCGCACTGCCGTGGATTCAAACCGATCCTCTAAATATTCAATCGGCGTCAAAGACCCTAGCTTGGCCGATAAAATACGCATCCGACGGCCGAGGATTCCCAAATTTAAAATACTGCCCCCCGCATCTCCTACGGCATACCACAGGGCAAAGTATCCATGGGTATAGGCCAACGCCGGCCCTCCCATAAACATATAGCCGCTCATGGCCGTAGCCTGCATCGTCAACGCCGTCACCGCCGGGCCGATGTTGCGCCCGCCCAGCATATAGCCGGATAGACTCTTGGTGCGCTTGCCCGACCAGTACCCCACCAAAACCAACACGGCGAGATACAGCGCCACCACTAACTGTTCCACGGTCATCGACGTTCCTCCTCATCCTTGTGGGGCTTTAAAGTTACGAAATAATATAAGGCCAACAACAACCAAATCACCGGCCAAATCCCAAACGCCACAAATGTGATCGTGGGCAAACCTAAGACCATACTAACCCTTCTTTCTGCGCTCATTTACCATCGATTATACTCCGAATCCAGCCTCGACGCAAAGAAATTCAGCCTTTTATCTTGTGGAGAAGGCATTTTCTCCATTTTTCCATCACATTGTCCCCTGGGAACAGAAAAAACGGCCCTTCACCGGGCCGTTTTGGGTTAATAAAATTCCAAAAAGTCATCTTCATCTGCTAGCTCATCTGTCATTTCTTCTTTTGCTGCCTTTTGTGGCACCGTTTCAGGCGCTTTTTCCGGCGTTTCTTCAGGCACCTCGGTCGGTGCACTCCGCGTTTTCGATGACGCTTTGTCGTCCACAGACGTTTCTGTTGCCGAACCGCCTTCTCTTTCCACCGCCGGGGCCAAGGGTACGATCAAAGTGGCCGTAAACAAATCCGCGTCAATGGCCAATCGCAATTCTCCTCCCATGAGCTTCATCAGACTATCCGCAATGGATAACCCAAGACCACTCCCCTCACTGTGGCGGGATTGATCGCCACGGATAAATCGCTCACGTAGCTCCTCCACCGAGATGTTCAAAGCATCCCTGGACGTGTTTTTCAAAACGACCTTGGCAACACCGTCTTCCACCGCCGTATAAGCATAGACACGGGTGCCGGCCATGGCATACTTTGTGATATTCACCAACAAATTATCTACCACCCGGGACAGATGGCTGCCATCAGCGAGGACGAAAATCTCTTCTCGCTCCGGCTTAAACACAAACTCCAAGTCCTCTTTGCCAAACCGGTTATCCACAAAAGAATAGCATTGCAAAAGCAACTCATTCAGTTCCAGCGTTTCCACCCTCGTCTCCACGTTTCCCGTATCCGCCCGAGAAGCCAACACAATGTCGTTAATGAGGGTTGTCATGCGCTGAGCGTTCCGTGACAGAATTTCCAAATACTCTTTTCTTTCCTCTTCCGTCGTCATGTCATCTTGCAATAAATCGGTATAGTTGATGATGGACGTCAAAGGCGTTTTCAGGTCATGACTTACATTGGTGATTAATTGTGTCTTTAGCTTTTCCGCCCGCATTCCCGCTCGTAACGCGGCTTCCCGCTGAGCATAAAGCGCTTCCATCGCCTCTAAATCCTCCCGTAAATCAGCGGAAGTGCGCAGGGGCAGGTTCACTTTTTGGCCTAAGAGGATTTGGCGGATGGCCATTTCCATAGTGACGATATCCACGCTGCGATGGAAAAATAGCGTGGTAAAAAATCCACCTAACACAAAGGTCCACGCACTGGGTGAACCGACATACATCTCACTTAATCGGCTGGCATAGAGAAAGAGCACGGCGGCCAACACGACAGCAATACGCATAAACGGGCTATGAGCATAATTTTTCCATACCTGGACACACAAAAGATGTTGACCCAATTCCTTTTTAACCACATGGCGAATCAGCACAACCAGGCCCAAAACACCGACTAAAAATCCCACAAACGCTAACATCATTTGCACCACATTACGCTGATAGCCATTCATATTAGCAGACAACCATAAGAGAAAATAAAACGCATAATAAATCTCTTCCAGGTAATAGTATTTCGTCAGGCGTTCCCAGAAGCGATGCCACAGCCGTTGGATTTGTTTTTCCTCTTCCATTTTAGTCCCCCTCCAGCTTATAGCCCATGCCATAGATGGACTTAATATGCTCCGGATTACGCGGGTCCAGCTCGATTTTTTCCCGTAAGTGACTCATATGGACCGAAATAATTTTCTTCACGTCAATCGCCTCTTCTTCCCACACCGCTTCATAGATCTGATCGGAGGAGAAGACCTGATTGGGATGTTTCATAAATAAATGTAAAATTTTATACTCCGACGGCGTCAAACTGGTCACCACACCATCCACTTTCACTTCTTTTTTGCGATCATCCAAGACCACTCGACCGGCTCGCAACACACCTTGCTCCTCTTTTTTGCGTCCCATATGGTAACGGCGCAGGCAGGAGTTCACTCGCGCCACCAGCTCCATGCCATTAAAGGGCTTGACGACATAGTCATCTGCTCCCACATTTAGGCCTAATACCCGATCTTCACATTGCGCTTTGGCACTTAAGATGATAATGGGCATGTGGTGTTGTTCCCGAATTTTCAAGGTCGCCGCAATGCCATCCGTTCCAGGCATCATCACGTCCATAATCAAGAGGTCGATGGTGTCATCAACCAGGGGGATGGCCTCATCAGCACTGTAGGTTAACACAACCTCATGTCCTTCCGCTTTCAAATAAATGGCGATGGCGTTGACAATGTCCTTTTCGTCATCGCAAATCATAATTTTAGCCATACACGATCTTCCTTCCCTTGATCCTATCATTCGTTCTTATGTGTCTTAACTATACCATACCACTGCTGGAGGAGGGCAAAGGAAAGGTTAAGAAAACACTAAGTTGGCCGACCGTAAAAAACATTGGCCACCGTGCCAGTCCCCCATGCCTTCATGGCCCGAAAGTCGATGTAGCGGTCCGAGGCGCTCCAGCCGTCTGCGACAATGAGAAAGGGGAGCTCTTTGTCACCTACCTGCCACTTCTGGTACCCGATGACCGTCACTGTGTGGGCCGGATAATCGCCCCAAGCCAGATTCAAAATAAAGGGACGACCGGCTTTTAGCTCCCGCTCCATGCGGGAAAAGCGCAACACAAAAGAGGCGCGTATCCGATAGCCCATCAGTCGCCACAAGATTCCCATCGTGGCCACAGGCGTACCCCGCCCGGGAAAGTAAAGGCAACGTCGAGCCATGGCATTGATTTTAGCCCGTCTTGTCCCGTCGTCTTCCACCCCGGTATCATAACCCATGATGTGATCTATGGCCATAAGACTACAGGCCTTGGCCCGTCCAAAGGCGTTGACCATCAGCCGCGGCGTCAAGGGTAGACGCAGCTCTTCCACCAGCTCCGGCTCTGCTTGGTAACTCTTTTGCACATAGGATTTGACATCTGTGATACGACCATAATACGGTTTTTCCTTTGAAAACCACGGCCATTGACGAAGTCGCTTCATCACCATGACCCCTCCTCTCTTTTCTGTTGTCATTTTTATTTTACCATAAACCATTTTTCCCCGTCCTCCCTTGTCATCTTGTGATAAAATAGAAAAATAGTTTTTTCATTACCAATACAGAGTCATTAAGGAGTATAGTTTATGAACACCAAAAAACCAGCTCTTTATATCGTCCTAGGCGTGTTTGTCGTCCTTGTCGTGGCGAGCCTTGCCTTTGGCGAACAAATTAAAACGGCCATTTTAAGTTGGGGTGCGGCACCGGATGACATCACCGACATTGCCACCGATTGTCCCCAACACCGTGCTTCAGCCGAGGGAAACGGGGAGCCTCAGGATTTGACCATCCCGGAAGATTTACTCTTCTTAGCCATGGGCATTGACACCAAGACATCCACAGATCAACTCGGTGTACGCACAGACACGATTATGCTTTGCCGCGTGAGTTTTAAAAACTCCACGGTCAAAATCCTCTCCATCCCCCGGGATTCCCGTGTACCCGTCAAGGGTCGGTTAGATAAAATTAATCATGCTCACTCTTACGGCGGTGTGCCGCTGGCGATGACCACCGTGCAAGATTACTTAAATGTTGATATCCCCTACTACGTGCGATTGGACTACCAAGCGGTCAAAGCCCTGGTGGACAGCATCGGTGGCGTAGAGATCGATGTCAAATCTCGTATGTACTACAACGACCCTTCTGCCAACGGCGGCTTTACCATCGACTTTCAACCGGGCCTACAAACTTTATCCGGTGACGACGCCATCCTCTACCTGCGCTACCGCAGTTACCCTGAAGGGGACGTCGCGCGGGTTCGCAACCAACAGGAGTTTATGACAGAACTCTTGCAACAGGGCAAGGAAAAAATGAGCCTGGCTTCCATTCCTGGCATTGCCTCGGCAGCCCTCAACTACACCGACACCAACCTCTCCTTGGCCCGCGTCATCCAAGCCATGGAGTTGACCAAAAATTTCGATCACCTCACCATTGAGACCTACACCCTGCCAGGAGCCGGGACCTACATCGGCGACACCAGCTATTACATCATCGACGAACCGGCAACGAGAGGCATGATCCAAGAACTCTTCGGCGATTACCTTAGACCCTAGGAGGTTTCCATGCGCAGTCAACGAAAAGACGAACACATCCGTACCTATTTGCAAGAACAATTTCACGGCGACCCCTTGTTTTCGGACGTCGTTTTGTTTCACCATGCCTTGCCGGAAATGAGCTTAGATCAGGTGGACACCTCTGTCCTCTGGGAAGGAAAACCCTTGGCCATGCCCTTTTACATCAACGCCATCACCGGCGGTACCCCCCATGGGCAAGAGATCAACGAAGCCCTGGCACGGGTGGCCGCCAAATGCGATATACCCATGGCTGTAGGCAGCATGCGCATTGCGTTAGAAGACCCTAGGACGGCAACCACCTTTCGCATCGTCCGCCAACACCACCGTCATGGCGTCATCTGGGCCAACATCGGCGCCAATGCCACCGCCAAAGAAGCGTTAAAAGCCGTCGAGCTGTTGGAGGCTGACGGTTTGCAGATCCATATCAATGCCGGTCAAGAGCTGATGATGGCAGAAGGGGACCGAGACTTTACGACCTGGTTGCAATCCATTGCGTCCCTCACCGCCGCTTTACCGGTGCCTGTCATTGTCAAAGAAGTGGGCTCAGGGCTGGACCCCGCTTCCATTCAATCCTTATACGACGTAGGAGTGCGCCACGTGGATGTCAGCGGCTACGGCGGTACCAACTTTATGCAAATTGAACGTTCTCGCGCTCAAGACGGCTACGATTTCTCCTCGCTGGAAGATTGGGGAAATCCCACTGCCTGGTGCCTAGCCAAAGCCCGTGAGCTAAACCTCCCCGACTTGCACGTCTACGGCTCTGGTGGCATCTACAGCGCCTTAGACGCCCTGAAAGCCTTCGCCTTAGGTGCCGAGTTAGTCGGCATCAGCGGTCCCCTCTTATACCACTACATCCACTTTGGGGAAAAAGCTGTCGCCGATTGGCTCAAATCCCTCCACGAGGGTCTAAGGCGATCGATGGTTCTCTCCGGCGCTGAAAATCTAAAAGCCTTGCGAAACCTCCCCCTACGATACACCGGACGACTCAAAGACATTCTGTAAAGTTCGCCCTCTCCCTTTCACCGTGCCATCAAAAAACCCGTTGGAACATCATGTTCCAACGGGTTTTCTTTAATGTGCAGTTACGCTAATTCTACTTCAGCGCCAACTTCTTCTAATTTAGCTTTCAAATCTTCAGCTTCTTCTTTGGATACGCCTTCTTTAACGTTCTTCGGAGCTTCGTCTACGATGGCTTTTGCTTCTTTCAAGCCTAGGCCAGTTAAGTCTTTAACCACTTTGATGACTTTTACTTTTTGGTCGCCTGCAGATTTTAAGACCACGTTGAATTCGGATTTTTCTTCAGCTGCAGGAGCGGCACCGCCGACTGCAGGAGCAGCAGCAACAGCAACAGGAGCTGCAGCGCTTACGCCAAATTCTTCTTCAAGAGCCTTCACTAATTCGCTAAGCTCTAAAACGGTTAAACCTTTTACTTCTTCAATTAAATTTAATACTTTTTCAGATGCCATTTGTATACCTCCATGGTTATTTTCATCTCATTTTAATGATGCAACGACTAACTTTACGCTTCTTGGGCTTTTTGTTCAGCAATGGCGTTTAAAGCCACGACTAAGCCTTTGATGGTGCCGTTTAAGACATTGGCGAAGCCTTGTAGCGGACTGTTGAATCCTGCTAGGGCACGTGCCACCAATTCTTCTCTGCTCGGCAGATCGGCTAATTCCACAACAGCGTCCACACCGATGACGTTGCCGTCAACCACACCGGATTTAATCACCAAGTGTTCATGGTCTTTGGCAAAGTTTCTCGTCACTTTTGCAGCGCTTACCGGGTCTTCCATGGAGAAAGCCACAGCAGAGGGACCGGCTAGGAATTCATCCATACCTTCATAGCCCAGTTCGTTAAAAGCGAAGCGCATCATGGTGTTTTTGTACACCTTGTACTCTACGCCTGCCTCACGGTATTTGGTACGCAGTTCATTGATCTGCTCTACGTTTAATCCGCGATAGTCCACAAGTACAAGCGCTTGTGAGTTCTCGATCTTCTCTTTGATCTCGGCGATGACGGCTTGCTTATGTGTGAGTTTTTGCTCTTTCACTGACTCACCTCCTAATGGTGAACTGTTGACTGTCTGTTTTTTTATTGACAATGTTTTTTATTGACAATATAAAAAAGGTCTTTTGCTCAAGACGCAAAAGACCTAAGTGTCGTTTAGGTATTCGCCTCGGTAGGAAATTAAGCTTGCGCACCTACTGTCTTAAGCAATTTACAACGTATATTATATCAAAGGAAATGGTTTTGTCAACCTAATCCATCCATTTTTGACCGTTGACTTTGATGCCAGGGCCCATGGTGCTGGCCAAGGTCACACTTCGTAAATAAACCCCTTTCGCTGCAGCCGGTTTTGCTTTTACAATTGCATCCATCACTACGCGGAAGTTGTCTTTTATTTTTTCCGTGCCGAAGCTGACTTTGCCAATGGGCACACTGATCAGGTTCGCTTTGTCGACGCGGTATTCCACTTTACCAGCCTTCACTTCTTCCACAGCCTTAGCCACTTCAAAAGTCACCGTACCGGATTTCGGGTTGGGCATTAAGCCTTTAGGTCCTAAGATACGACCGATCTTTCCGACGACACCCATCATGTCAGGGGTCGCGATGACCACATCAAAATCAAACCAGTTTTCTTTTTGGATTTTTTCCACCAACTCTTCGCCGCCGAAGAAATCTGCGCCAGCTTGTTCCGCTTCTGCCAGTTTTTCTCCTTTAGCTAACACCAACACACGCACAGAGCGGCCCGTTCCGTGGGGTAACACGACGGCACCACGTACTTGTTGGTCGGCGTGACGGGAGTCAACACCTAAGCGTACAGCTAATTCTACGGTTTCGTCGAATTTAGCTTTGGCAGTTTGTTGCACTAATTCAATGGCTTCCGTCGGATCATATAACTTGTGACGGTCCACCAATTTCATACTATCTTGATAATTTTTTCCTCGTTTAGCCATAATGACCTCCTTTGTGGTACAAACGGAAGTTTTCCTCCCACTAACCTTCGACTTCTACACCCATGCTGCGTGCCGTTCCGGCCACCATGCTCATGGCAGCTTCGATTGAGGCAGCATTTAAGTCTTTCATTTTGATTTCTGCAATCTCTCTGACTTTGTCTTTTGAGATTTTGGCCACTTTCACCTTGTTCGGTTCAGCAGAGCCAGGTTTGTCGCCAATGGCCTTTTTAATCAATACGGCTGCCGGCGGGGTTTTCGTAATAAAAGTAAATGAACGATCTTGGTATACCGTAAGCACTACGGGAATGATCATTCCAGCTTGGTCTGCCGTTTGTGCGTTAAATTGTTTGGTAAATTCCATAATGTTAACGCCGTGGGGACCTAAAGCCGTACCTACCGGGGGTGCAGGAGTCGCTTTTCCTGCAGGTATTTGCAGCTTCACAAGAGCCATAACTTTCTTTGCCATAATATCCTCCTTTGTGGTATAGCGGGCTAACCCTCCCACTTTTTGGGGCTGTACGCTATTAAACTATTTTCTGAACTTGGTCATAATTAAGCTCGGCTAAAGTGTCCCGTCCAAAGATATTGATATGGGCCTTTAACACTTGTTTTTCATCGCTTAATTCAACCACTTTAGCAGGCAGATCTTTAAATGCGCCGTAGGTGACGCGCACCGTTTCTCCCACTTCTAAATCCAACTCCACTTTCTTTTGGGACTTCACACCCAAAGCGGCCACCTCTTGCGGCGTCAAGGGAATCGGCTTGGAGCCTGGTCCGACAAAGCCGGTGACTCCCCGCGTATTGCGCACCAGATACCAAGATTCGTCATTGACGATCATCTTGACCAGCACATACCCGGGAAACATCTTGCGCTCTTTTAAACGTTCGACGCCTTCTTTATCTTCTACATAGTCCTCCATGGGAACCATGACTTCGAAAATGTCGTCGATCATGCCTCTGTTTTCCACCATCTTTTCGATGTTGGCCTTTACTTTGTTTTCGTGACCGGAGTAGGTATGGACTACATACCATTTCGCTTCCTGTTCACGCTCTTCCCGTCGATCTTCGTGGTGAATGGTCATAGCGCTATCCTATCCGATAATAAAAGATAGCCCATAGCGAATGACCGAGTCAAATACATACACGATGAAGGACATGAGTACACTCATGACCACAACCACCGTTGTATAGTTGACTAAATCCTTCTTGGTCGGCCAAATGACTTTTTTTAATTCGGCCTTTACACCGCGAAAATACCGAGACAGCTTTCCCTTCTCTTTTTTCGTAGTGTTGCTCGGTTGAGCCATTTCATCACACTTCCTTTGTCATTTAGCAGTTACTTCGTTTCTTTGTGCGGCGTATGTTTTTTACAGAACTTGCAATATTTGCTCAGCTCAATACGCTCAGTCGTATTCTTCTTGTTTTTAAACGTCACGTAGTTTCGTTGCTTGCACTCTTGGCAAGCTAGGGTAATTTTATCGGCCATTTTTCCACCTCCCCTAGACTTGTGATAAATGGGCACAGATGCCCATCGTCAAATCTACCCGTATACACTATCATGTTTCCCTTTGGCTGTCAATAAAAACAAAAGCCACTTTGGGCAAATGACCCGATTCTCTTTTCTCACGCTAACCTAAAGTCACGTCCAAAATCATCATGATGATAAAGCCCATGATAATCCCGTAAGTGGATTCCCGTTCGAAGCCATTGGCGTGGGTTTCGGGGATGATCTCATCGCTGATGACAAAGAGCATGGCTCCTCCTGCCAAGGCCAGGATAAAGCCCATCAGCGGGGTAAACGCACTTACCAACCCATAGCCTAAAAATGCACCGACCGGTTCCACCAAGCCGGTTAAAGCGGCCACACCAAAGGCCTGTTTATTAGAATAGCCTTCTCTGACCAAAGCCAAGGCCACCGCCAGACCCTCCGGCATGTTTTGCAAGGCGATACCCAAAGCAATGGCGATCCCGTCGCTGATATTTTCTGTACCAAACCCCACCCCTGTGGCCAAGCCCTCTGGAAAATTGTGAATGGTAATGGCAATGATAAAAAGCCAAATCTTCTTTAGCGACTCCGGACTCTTGCCCTCCATCCGTTTATCTAGCAAGTGTTCATGAGGTGCATAACGGTCGATAAGCCCTAAGCCTATGGCTCCGACCAAGATGCCCGCTGATGTGGTAAGGACTGCTTGCAAGTCTCCTCCTCCCGATTCGATGGAGGGCAGAATCAGCGAAAAGCAGGTCGCTGCCAGCATGACTCCCGCTGCCAGGCCTAAGAGCACGTCCAGCATACGACGGGAAACGTCTTTCACAAAGAAGATCGGCAAGGCTCCGATGGCTGTTGCCAGGCCGGGGAGAATCATCCCCAAAGTCATGATAACACTTTTATCCATTGATTTTTTCTCCTATGACGTACACTAGATGGGCTATTGTTTTCGTTTGATTAACGCAGTGATCAACACCACGACGGCAGCCCCGGCGACAAAGCCGATGGCGATGGGCAGCCAGTTGCGGCTGGTCGCGACTGGTTTCGCATTTTCATCGTGTGGGTCGTGGGCGACCCCTTCTTCCTTTTCCACGACAAGCTCCTTGACGTCGTCAAAACCAAAAGGTTGGTCAGAACGGTAAATCGTCTGTATCATGGATCCGTTTTCACCTGCCACCTTGTGCAGGAGAAAATAGCCCACCTCCGTCAAGTCGACTCCCTCCGACGCATAAGGCCCCCAGAAGCCGTAGACTTGCGCTTTTAGGATAGCATAATCCCCTTTCGCCTCCACCGTTTGCGGGAAAATGAACTCAGGCACCATCAACTCATGGACGTAGACCGTCGCCGTGCCGTCATCGTGGGTGCTTAAGTATACCCCAGAATCTTCCGGCGCATACTCCCCTTGAGGAAATGCCTGGTCATAGCGAGTTCTCATGTACTCTGCAAAGGGTTTTGTATCGACTCTCCAGCCCTCACCTTCGGGAAAGGCCAAGCCGAAGCTTTCCAGAGCATCCGGGTTCACAGCCAAAATGGCCTCTTCCATGGCACCATAACCGTCTTTGCCGGAAGGCGCAAACGCCTTGCCGCCTTCTCGCCAACCGCTTAGCTCCTCACACATCTCGGTAGCCACATAACGCATCAAATTCAATCCCACACCTAAACCGAAATCATCACCCAAGGGACGATTCCAGTCTGCGAACAAAGGCAAAAGCGAGATGAAAAAATCTTCTTGCTCGACAGAACTCAGCTCATCTAAAAAATCCGTGTCTCCGGTAAAAGGCGTATGAGCCAGCTGGTATAACTCTTTCCAACTCTCATAATCCATCTCGATCATGTCCGTAAAAGGCATATTCTCCTTACGCAACAATTCACCATCCGTGCGGTTCATCGGCGCCCCTTGCCAGTCGTCCACCGGCTCAGCCGTACCGTCTTGCAGCCGGAAATACAAGTGGTCTTCATCGAAGTTGGGGCCCTCATCCGTAGCCGGGAAACTATTGGTAAACGTCACGTCCGCATAATCCACCTCTCCGTCTGTGTAGAGTTCAACGTTGATATGGGAACGAAAATAATTGACATACTCCGGGTGAGAAAGTTCCAAAAGCTCCACGGCTTCCCCATCTACGATGGTAAACAGGTACGCCGTCTTATTGGAGGGGTCTTTTCGCACCACCGCCAAATAAGTGTCTTCCGGTGACGCGTCCCAATCTTTTTGAAATACCGTGTATTGATCAATCCAACTGAGCTCATGTAAGTCAAAGACTTCGTCTCCAATCTCATCTGTCGTGTAAGGCAAGGTACTGTACTCGTCCTCATAGATAATCTCTTCTAAGACACCGACATAGGGCAAACTCGGGCTGTAAGGTAAAATATCGCGATCGCTGATATAACGTCCATCCATCGTCGCCAGCGCCTCCATCGGTAACAGCGCCAACACCAATATCACAATCCATAGCTGTCTAATGCGTTTCATCACTTCCTCCTTCTTTCCTGCATTCCGTAGTCTTGCCCATCTTTCTGCGGGGCATCTCACCGATCACCCTTAGTATACCAAAAAGGCACCGAGGTTGTCCTCGGTGCCTACGATCTTACTTGCTAAACTGATCTCCTAAAAGAAAATCCACCATGCCGTGTCACTCATTGAAATCAGACCCGCCCTCATGCAAGGTGGGTATCTTGCCACTTACTTTAGACTTCCCCTCAAGAGGGCCTGTCTTAGGTAAGCAGACTCCAGACTCCCGTGTCTGTCTTGTCGGTTGATTTACTAGAGATCATCGTACATCGCAGATTTCTTACTCTTATTATACCACGCCACCCTAAAGCTGACAAGTTACATACGCTCCGGTGCTTCGATGCCCAAAAGGTGTAAGCCGTTGCGAATGGTGATCATAGCCCCATAGGCCAAGTGCTGTCTGGCACGGCGCAGCTCCTCATCTTCCACATTAATGGGCAGGGCGTGATAAAACGAGTTAAAGGCTTTGGCCACTTCCACGATATGTCTCGTAATATAGAAGGGTTCATAGCGCAAATGGGCGTCGATGACCACTTGCGGGTAGCGGGCAATCGCATTAATCAATTGGCGTTCCACATCGCCACCTAGGCAGTGAGGATCAAAGTCTCCCGGTTGGAACCCGCCTTTTTCCAAGAGGCTGCCAATACGGGCGTGAGTGTATTGGACGTATGGACCAGTTTCCCCTTCAAACGATAGGGCGCGATCCCAGTGGAATACATAGTCTTTGATCCGTTGATTAAACAGCTCTTGGAAAATCACGGCTCCAATGCCCACCTGTTTGGCCAAGGCTTCCGGATCTTCAATGTGACTCCCCCGCTCTTGGATAATCGTCAAAGCGTTATCCACTGCTTGGTTGAGTACGTCTTCCAAAAACAGGACTTGGCCGCGACGCGTGGACAAAGTTTCCCCTTCTAAGGACACCATGCCAAAGGGTACGTGAACCAAGTCTTTAGCCCAGTCATACCCCATCAGCTCAATGACCTTAAACCAAGAGCGAAAGTGAAGGGCCTGTTGTGATCCGACCACGTAAACATTTTTATAAAAATCGTAATGGCTTTTACGATACATCGCCGCCGCAATGTCTCTGGTCGTATATGTCGTAGATCCGTCTGATTTCACCAGCATCACCGGTGGAGCGTTTTTGTCCCCGATGTCTACCACGTAAGCGCCATCGCTTTCCTTGAGCAAGTTTTTTTCCTGCAACTCTTCGATGACAGCCGGCATCTTATCGGAATAAAAACTTTCCCCAGCAAAGGAGTCAAACTCAATCCCCAGCATTTTGTAGACCCTGTCAAATTCCATTAAAGACACATCGCGGAACCATTGCCACAGCTCCACGGCTTCCGGATCTTGGTCTTCCAGAGCCTTAAACCAACGGCGACTATCCTCCTTTAGGGAAGGATCTTTTTCCGCCTCTTCGTTGATCTTGACATAGAGTTTTAAGAGCTCTGGAATGGGATTGGCTTTCACGGTTTCCTCGTCTCCCCACAATTTGTATGCGGTGATCAGCATGCCGAACTGGGTACCGTAGTCACCTAGGTGGTTAATGGATACCGTCTCATACCCTAAGGATTGGAAGATGTTGTAAAGGGCATGACCGATGACGGTGGAGCGAATGTGACCGATATGAAACGGCTTGGCAATGTTCGGGGAGGAGAATTCGATGAGCACGGTTTTCCCCTTACCCAATTCACT
Organism: uncultured Peptoniphilaceae bacterium; assembly: GCA_964344295.1. Classification (GTDB taxonomy): domain Bacteria; phylum Bacillota; class Clostridia; order Tissierellales; family Peptoniphilaceae; genus JAAYFJ01. The sequence continues at coordinate 29,009 of CAYFMR010000009.1, forward strand.
TTGACCAAAGCTTTCCGGATTGGCCACAATGGAGTCAATTAGCGACTTGGCCTGCAATGCCTGGTCAACAAAAAAGTTCACATAGGGACCGTTGGCTTCGATTTTCGTAAAATAAGGCGCACCTTCCAGTGCGGGCGCCAACTCAGCGGCAATCTTTGGCGGAGCCATGCGTTTGGTCTTTGCCAACATAAACATGGGCACGGCAAAGTCCCCCATCTCCGGGTTCGGCGGTGTCTCCACCAAGTTCTCTATGCTAGTTCCCTCGGGAAATTCTCCGGCTAACAAACGCGCAATTTCTTTTTTATAATCCATAACTTCTCCTTTAGTCTCACAACTTCCTGCGGCATCCTCTAAGCTACCCTTTGGCCACAAAAAAACTCCTCCCTCAGGAAGAGATGATACATGACCGTGGTGCCACTTTTGATCAAAGACCTCTTTGCGGGAACCATGCCAAGCAAGCTTTTCCGGACACGCGACCAAGAGGTTTTCGTCACCGGCTTGCACCTTCCCGGCCACTTTGGTTTGTCGACCTCTCTTCTCCTTTGTCGAATCGCCCTTATTTTATCATATGCAGCGATAAATGAAAAGAAGGGGAGGATGTCCCCCCCTTCTGCGCTTTACTTCTTCTTCAATTCCACTACGGTGACTCCGTGGCCACCCTCATTAAAGTTTCCCATCCGCGTGGAAACGACCAGGCGATGTTTCTTTAAATAGGGCTGCAAGCCTTCCCGCAACGCCCCCGTGCCCTTGCCATGGATAATCTGCACGGACTGCAGTCCACTTAAGTAGGCATCGTCTAAATATTTGTCGATGTCTTGACGGGCCTCTTCGATGTTTTTGCCCCGCACATCAATCTCCGGACTGACCCCGGCAGTCTTCAGGTTCATCACCCGCTTCGCACTGCGTTCCGTTTGTGCTTTGGCGGCAGAGGCTTGATATTTCAGCCCCTTAAACTTCACATCCATTTTCATGGCGCCCACTTGCACGGTGGCTTCTTTTTTGTCTTGATTCACATCCAGCACCACGCCTTCGTAGCCCAGTGACAAAATCTCCACCGTGTCTCCCGGCTCCAATGCCTCAGGCGGTTTTTCGTTTTGCACCGCTTTGATGCCGTCGGCCATCTGGCGGGCCAACTGATCCTCCGCCTGCTTTAACACCTCTCGAGCCTGCTGCAGACGCGTGGCATCTTGACGTTCCAAGGCATGGGTGACGGAGCGAATCTCGTCTAAGATCAACTGACTTTCTTCCCGCGTCTCTTTGAGGAGCTTTCTCGCTTCTTCCCGCGCTTCTTGTAGGATTTGGTCCCTTTCCTTAGCCAGTTTTTCCCGTTCCATCGTCAGGGCGATCTTGGTCGCCTCTGCTTCCATTTGGTGACTGGTGGCCATACGCCGTTGTTTTTCCGTCGCTTCCCTGTCGGCCTCCAAAGCCTCCAGCACATCTTCAAAGGCGATGTTTTCCTGTTCCATATAGCCTTTCGCCTGTTCGATAAGCGCTGCGGAAAGTCCCAAGCGCTGAGAAATGGCAAAGGCGTTGGACTTACCCGGCAATCCGATCGATAGGCGATAAGTGGGGCTTAGTGTCTCCACCGAGAACTCCATGCTCCCGTTTTTCACCCCCGGTGTCGTCAAAGCATACACCTTCAGTTGGCTATAGTGGGTGGTAGCCATGGTCAAGATGCCCTTTTGGCGCAAAGTTTCCAAAATGGCCATGGCCAAAGCCGCCCCCTCTGTGGGGTCTGTGCCCGCTCCGAGTTCGTCAAAGAGCACCAGGTCGCCCGGCTCAACTCGTTCCATAATCGAGACGATGTTGACCATGTGAGAGGAGAACGTGGATAGACTTTGCTCAATGCTTTGCTCATCCCCAATATCGGCGAAGACTTCCCGCACAAAAGGCACGCGACTACCTTCTTCTGCCGGAATAAACAGACCTGATTGGGCCATCACCGTAAAGAGGCCCGCCGTTTTCAACACGACAGTTTTCCCGCCCGTGTTGGGACCCGTAATGATCAAGGTAGAAAACGTTTCCCCCAGGTACACATCCACCGGCACCACCTTTTGAGGATCCAAAAGCGGGTGACGAGCCTGCTTTAAGTCCAACCTGGCCGTCTTGGTGATCACCGGCAATGTGCCTTTCATGTCTTGTGCCAGCTTGGCTTTCGCAAAGGCAAAGTCCAGCCGAGACAGGGAGTCTAGGTTTTGGACTAACTCCCCTTCCATATGGCCGACCATATGGGAAAGCTCCTCTAAAATCCGTTGGATCTCTTGGGCCTCCTGCACATCTAGCTCCCTCAGTTCATTATTTAAATTCACCACCGCCGTAGGCTCGATAAAGACCGTCGCACCGGAAGCGCTGACATCATGGACCAGGCCATTGATCATAGCCTTGTGCTCCGATTTCACCGGCACCACATAGCGGCCTTCCCGCAAGGTGACGATGGCATCTTGCAAATACTTTTTATATGTGGCGGAGCCGACCATCTTTTGCAATTGTCTTTGGATCGATTCTTTACGATTCACCTTTTGACGCCGAATGGAGCGCAATGCCCCAGAAGCGTCATCCGCTATCTCCTCCGGGCTGATAATGGCCTTTTCAATGGCTCGTTCCAACGGCTGGTTCGGCGTCAGGCTTTGGATGTAGCCTTCCAGCTGTGGACAACTAGACGACTCCTCATCGTCTTGCACCGTGTCTTTGGCGTACTGTTGCAAAGCTCGCACCACCCGCAACCCATCCCCGATGTGCATCAGCTGCCCCGGAGTCAGCACCCCACCCATGGCAGCCCGACGGTAATCCTCTTTCATGGGATAGATGCCGTAAAGAGGCGGAGCTCCTTTTTGGGCGAGCCAAGCCACCGCTTCCTCTGTTTCCTGTAAGGCAATCTCCACCTCCAGGTGCGAGGAAAGAGGCGTCAGCTCTCGGGCTAAATCCTTTGCCGGCTGGCTCACCGCCAAGTTTTCCAAATGTCTTAAGATCGTATCATATTCTAATACTCGTAAGGCTTTTTCGTTCATAAGACCTCCTATTGCACACCACGTCTGTAATGACCTCGGGTGAGTCGGCCATAAGTTTGTTCCAGTTTGCGCTTGAAGTTGTCGTCCACCTGTCCTTTTAAAGCGGCCAAATAGCCTTCTTGGATCAGTCTCACTTCTGTTTCCATCGTAAATTCCAACCGCGCATAGGCCCAACCGCTCTGGGCTATCGCCTTCATGTCGTCGGCCAAAAATAATGGATGGGCGTTGGTGATGACGGTCAGGCCATCTCTACGATAAAAGGGGAAGGATTCTCCTTTTTCATCCGTGAGCACGTGCCCCTTCCGATATGTGCAGGTGGCGCAATGACTGTCATCCAAGCAACCTTTCTGGGCCGCTGCGGGACAAGAGCGCATCACCATGCCCGGCGCAAATCCATACACGATGACCTCTCCCGGTAGGCGACTGTGCCGGCAGAGCGCTGCCCACTCCTTGCCGTTTAGTTCCCGAGATGCCACGTAACCAACGGCCCCTTGATGGGCAAAAAACTCCGCCGCCCAGGGATTAAATATGTGCAGTGCCGCTGCGGCTTGCACCGGTACACCCAACTCTCGCAAACGGGCAAAGCTGCCCAAATCGCCGGCCTCCACACCGGCCAAGCTCGCTCGCCACGTCTCCACTTTTGCCATCATCGCCTCCAACTGCGGCGTTTCCATGACCGGAGGCATCGTTCCCCAAAGCGCCGTCCCCGCTCGTTTGGCTGCCTGTGCGATAGGCTCATCCAAGATCGTCAGCGGCACATAGACCCGGGCCAGCTCTCCCAGTGCCAAATCGTCAAACTGCTCCTTCGTCATCACCGAAGCTGTCAACCGCAACCTCTCAGCCCCCGGATACGTGGGGAGTTGCCAATTGATAGCCGGTGGCTGTTCTCTTTTTTCGTGAATCAGCTTCTCCACCGCTTCACGGCGTAAGGCATTTAACACACTCTTGGCGATATAGACCTGCTCTCCAACCTCCAACGCCAGGCCTTGCCAATAAAACGGCGTGTCGCCCAGTCGATCCAGTTGCGCTCGCACCGACTCTTCCGATGCCGGTGCCGTCTTCGCCTCCGTTAACGGTTCTGATCCCACCACTTTGACGGTCTTCTCATCCAAGGACACCTCTAGCCAAGGCTTCTCCCCCACCACAAAGCGCCCTCGGCCCTGCAGTGGTCGTCCGCGATGTTCTGTTTCGTAAGAGGCTCGGGCCTTTTCCCAAAGCTTAGCTGATGCCGTGCGGTAAACCACCGTCCCGTCAGCCAGTCCATGATGGGGGACGGGAATCTCGGTTCCCGCCGGCACTTCTCGATCCACAGTCCAGCCCATCGTCTCGTGATCTCGGCCCCGTACTGCCAAACCGTCTTCCGGACTCAAGGGGATGGAAGTGACCACCTTGCCCTTTTCCATGCGTCCTATGGGAATCCCCCGATTGTCCGGGCGGGACTTGCCGATAAACCGAGGACCGAAGTCGCCAAAGGGTAACCCTTTCGTGAATCCGCGGTTAAAAGCTTGGCGCAAGTCCTCAGCATCTTCCTGCTCGGACACGCCTCGCAACAGGCGGTCATAGACCCCTACCACTGTGGCTACATACTCCGGCCTTTTCATGCGCCCTTCAATTTTTAGCGAATAAATGCCGGCGTCCAAAATGGCTTGGATAGTCTCCTGAGAAGACAACTCGCGTGGGCTGATAAAGTATCCCTCTTCCCCGTCCAGGACATAGCGGCGGCGGCAAGACTGGGCACAGCGTCCCCGATTGCCGGATCGTCCCCCGATGAGAGAACTCATGAGACACTGCCCCGAATAGCACACGCAAAGAGCGCCGTGGATGAAACCCTCCAAGGGGATTTCCAGTGCCCCAGCCGTCTCCCGAATCTCTTTTAGGCTCATTTCTCGATCCACCACTACGCGATGAAACCCAAGGCCTTCCAAGAACTTAGCCCCGGCCTTTTGATGGATAAACATCTGGGTCGAAGCGTGTAGCTCCATCCCGGGATAGCGGTGTAACAGCAAGTGACTCAACCCCACATCCTGCACAATCACCGCATCGACGCCCATCATGTAAAGATCATCCACCAACTCCACCACTTGCGGAAGCTCCTCTTGACGATACAGCGTATTGACTGTGACAAAAAGTTTGACGCCACGGCTGTGGCAATATGTGATGGCCCACGCCATGGCGTCATCGTCAAAATTGGCCGCAAAAGCCCGGGCGCTAAATCTGGTGCTGCCCAAATAAACGGCATCACAACCGTTTTGGACTGCGGCGATTAGCGCCTCCTTGCTCCCCACAGGAGCCAGCAACTCATACGGTTTAGGCTTCATGGTCATCCCGACTCTCCAATGCTTGGTATGCTTGCTTTAACGACTCGTGTTCTCGTTGCAACTCTTGTAACGCACGAGTTTCCTCCAGTTGACGGTTTAAGAGTTGCTCATTGCGCTGCTTCAAACGAGGTAGCTCATCCAAGGCCGCTAACTGCTCTTTGAGTCCGTTCATCTCCACGGCCTTGTCCCGTAGTTTGCGGTCTCTTTCAGCCACCTGCTCCAACAGTTCTTCCTTCTCCGCCTTCAGGGCATCCACCATGGCCACCCATCGCTCATCAGATGCTTGGGACCCTTTCTCCCCAGTGGCACCATCTGCTCCGGGATCCTTCGTGCGGTAAGACTCATCGGCTAGGTTAAACGCCGCCAACGTCAACGCCTGCATCGGGGAGACCCCGGGCGCTTTCTCTTTGACGCGGCGAATCTGTTCCTCCACCATATGGGCAATCATCTTCACATAGGTTTCGTCATCATCACCAATGACAGAAAAACGCATGCCGTTAATCTCCAAAGGGATTTTTCGCTTCATAAGGTCTCCTTTCTCAAGCCGTTTTTATACACGCCAAGTGGCGTTTAATCGTTCTTCCATTTGATGGCGCAATTCATCCATCATCGCCACAATCTCTTCGTCTTTAAACGTGCGTTCCGGATGGCGGAAAGTGCAGGAAACGGCCATGGACTTGTGGCCTGTGGGCACTTGGTCGCCGCGATAGATATCGAACAGCCCAAATCGCTCCAGCCATTCTCCGGCTACACTTTTTACAATGGCCTTTAAGTCCGCAAACATGACGTCTTCGCGCACCACAACCGCCAAGTCTCTCGTGACGGCGGGGAATTTGGGACTGGGCACATATTGACGGCGATCTGCCATCAAGGGCAACAGCCCCTCTAAGTCCACTTCGGCAACATAGACCTCACCTTTGAGACCAAACCGTTCTGCCACCAGGGGATGCACTTGGCCTAACACGCCATGGTGCGTGCCACCAATGACGAGGCGAGCACTGCGGCCGGGATGGAGCGTCGGATGATCTTCCAAGCGCACAAAGTCGGCGTTCGGAATCCCCATGCGCTCCAATAGCACCTCTAACGTTTCTTTCAGGTCGAAAAAGTCAATGCCGTAGCCACCGAAAGAAAGGGTGCGTCGTTCTTCCGGATCTGCCTTTAACGTTTTATCGTGGGCGATAAAGACATGGCCCACTTCAAAGCCTTTAAAGCTTTCCACTCCGTACTTTTTATTGGTGGCGATCACTTCCAGCAAGTTGCCCAGTTGGGTGCGACGCATGGTAGAAAAATCTTCTCCCAAGGGATTTAAGATCTTCAAGCTGTCACGAATGGGATCCTCTTCTGCCAACATGAGTTTGTCATACTGTTTGGGACTGATAAAGCTATAGGTCAGCAGTTGGCTATAGCCCATGGCCACCAAAAGGTCTTCTACGCGATCGCTTCTTTGTCTTTTTTCGCTGCGACCGCCTTCTACCAATTCGCCTTGCAGCTTTTGCGGTGCAATATTGTGGAATCCGTAGAGGCGCCCCACTTCTTCCACCAAGTCCACCTCTCCTTCAATGTCTCGGCGCACCGTGGGTACAGTGACTAAGAGGTTCTCTCCCTGACTTTGCACCTCAAAGCTCAAACGGTTTAAAAGCATGATGATAGCTTCTGATGACAACTCTACGCCTAACAAGTCACACACGCGTTGAGGACGCAAGGGGATTTCTCGTTGAGTCACCGGATGGGGATAGTGATCCACCGCTTCTCCCGCCAACTTAGCCGCTCCCATAGCTTCTAATAGGCGCACAAACCTGGCGGCTGCGACAGCGGCCGTTTCCGGATCCAGCCCTTTTTCAAAGCGCGCACTGGCTTCTGTGCGCAACCCTAAGCGCTTTGATGTGCGACGAATGCGCTTGTCATCAAAATTGGCGCTTTCCAAAAAGACGCGGGTTGTCTGATCGGTGACCTCTCCGCGAGCTCCTCCCATCACACCGGCAAAGCCTAAAATCTTTTCTCGGTCTGCGATGAGTAAATCCTCTTCTGTCACCTGACGGGTCACATCGTCTAACGTCACCAACGTTTCGCCTTTTCGACCTCGGCGCACCACAATGTTGCCGGCAATCTCATCAGCGTCAAAAGCGTGCAGAGGTTGATTATATTCTAGCATCACATAATTGCTGGTATCGACAATATTATTAATCGGACGCATCCCCGCCTCCATGAGACGCAACTGCATCCAAAGAGGGCTTGGCCCCACCTTGACATCTTCCAAAAGGACGCCCATATAGCGGCAAACGCCCTCTGTCTCTACCTCCACCGAAATCTCACATTGGCCCACGGGCAGAGGTCTTGGCGTCGGCGCATGTAGCGGAAGATCAAATGTCGCCGCCGTCTCCTGAGCCATGCCCAAAACGCCCAGGCAATCCGGACGATTGGGGGTGATTTCAAACTCAATGACAGCTTCATCCAATGCCATGAGCTCCACCACATCCGTCCCCGGCAAGACCTCTTCCGGAAAGAGCATAATGCCGCCTTCGGATGCCTTGGGGATCACCTTATCCGTAAATCCCAACTCCTCATAGGAGCACATCATCCCCTGGCTCATCACGCCGCGTAAGGGAGCATCATGGATTTCCATGCCACCGGCCAAGCGAGCACCATCTAAAGCCACCGGTACTGTATGGCCCTCTTGGACGTTTGTCGCCGCAGTGACGATTTGCTTCATACCCTGTTCTCCCACATCCACCTGGCAAATACGCAGTCGATCTGCGTCGGGATGAGGCGCAATGGAGATGATATGGCCTGCATAGACACCGTGGATGTCTTTGGTCAGAATGGACTCCACATGGGAGCCGGAAAGGGTCAACCCGTCAGCTAAGGCACGGTTGTCCACATCAATATTGACAAATTCTTTTAACCAAGTCGTGGATAAATACATAAGGCCTCCTAAAATTGTGCTAAGAAACGATCATCGTTTTCAAACAGCAAGCGAATGTCACGGATTCCGTATTTCACCATGGTAATGCGGTCAATCCCCATGCCAAAGGCAAAGCCGGAATACACTTCCGGATCGATACCACAGTTTTCCAACACTTTCGGATGTACCATGCCGCAGCCCAAAAGCTCCATGCTCCAACCCGTGCCGTGGCAGGCCGGGCATCCCTTGCCATGGCAAGCGTGGCACGTCACATCTACCTCTGCACTGGGTTCAGTAAAGGGGAAATAATGCGGACGATAGCGCGTCTTCATATCTGCGCCGAAAAGCTCCTTGACAAAGAGATCTAACGTCTCAATCAAATTGGCCATGGTCACGCCCTTATCGACAACCAAGCCCTCAAATTGGTGAAACATGGGGCTGTGGGTGTCATCGACATCATCAAAACGAAACGTTCTGCCGGAACACACCATGCGGATGGGGGCACCATGTTCACGCATGGAGCGAATTTGTACCGGTGAAGTCTGGGTACGCAGTAACCTTTCGGCATTAAAGTAAAACGTATCGGACATATCCCTGGACGGGTGATTTTCCGGCGAATTTAACGCATCAAAGTTATTTTCCACCGTCTCGATCTCCGGTCCCTCCATGACTGTAAAGCCCATACGGATAAAGAGATCTTCCAGTTCTCTGGTGGTTTGGACCAAAGGATGCACATGACCCAGGCGAATGCCGTGGGGTTCTAAGGAGATATCAATGGTCTCCTTCGCCAATTTATCCTGCAGCGCTGCCGCTTCCAGGGCTCCTTTTTTCGCCTCAATGGCCGCGCTGATCTCATCGCGAATTTCGTTGGCCAACTGGCCGATTACTGGGCGTTCCTCTGCTGAGAGCTTGCCCATGCCTTTTAACATCGCCGTCAAGGCGCCTTTTTTACCTAAATATTGCACTCGGAGCTGATCGAGCGCCGCTAAATTATCAATGGATTGTAATGCCTCGGAGGCCTCCCTCCGCAATGCGCTAAGTTGTTCTTTCATGGTGACTCCTTCCTTCCCTAGATTGAACCTTATTATATCACCAAACTCCTTCGAGTTTCAACGCAGAGCCCGTCTGCTTCTTCTCCCCGCGAAAAAAGACCTGCTCTGCCGCCAAATTGTTCGCTCCGCTTCACGCCAAACCGCCATCACAAAAGTCCCCGGCCTTAGCGATCTCACCTCATCAGACCGCCCCATGCCGGGGACTTTGATTATGTACCAGGACAGTCACCTGGCTGTTCGTTTTACTCTGCAATGTGAAATTGCAAGCTGTTTAAAATGGCTCGTACCGCTGGATCCTCCATCGCTTCCGGTGGGGACACAGTGATCTCGATGGCATGGCCTTTTTCCGGTAAGAGGATGTATTGGCTCCTATTGCTCAGACGTTCGCGAATAAACGTCCAGCCGGCAATACCGTCGATGTCCACATCGGCCACTTTCCCCTCGTCTTCCTCTTTGACATACATGCGCAAGACTTGTTCCGGTGACATGTGGGCATTTTGAATGACAATCGAAATGACGAAACTATCCAACTTGATATCTTCCGGCGTTTTCGCATAGACAAACTGTGCTTCCGGTCTCTCACCTGAAAAATCAATCAGCGTCCAACCGTCCGGCAAACTGGCAGAAAACCTCATCCGACCGTCTCGTCCTTTGACTTCCACCGTATCTACCATGGTGATCACAGTCGCCGAATCTTCATCTTCGTCTACAGCAAGGGGCTCTTGGATGGTTTCGCTCTGACATCCCGTTAAGAACAACCACAGCATCCCTAGGGTGATCACAACGGCCGTGATTCTATAACTTGTTTTCATCGTGACACCTCCTCGTATGTGGCTTGTCGCGTCTATCCGGGCTCCGCTCGCGCTTCACATAGCCCCTTTACATGAGGCCCTCCAGCCAGTCCGGCAACGGGCCTTCCCCATCCGGGTAATACGCTTCCGTCACCTTTTCCCATACGCCGTCGTACTCTCCGTAGACCATGGAGAACAGGGAGTCCCCGTTATTGGCTTGCACATAATGGAGCCAAACTCGCCCGTCACGTACCGTGTAATCGTCGATGATAAAATCTCCAATACTCGGAAACCCTGCCATCAAGGGGTCAGCACTTTCTTCCATGGATGTGCAGATGACATCAGGCAACTCGCCGTCATCCACATACATGCGCTCCAGCCACCAGTTCCCTACATACTCCATGCCGCCGTTTACACTGTTCGGATCCTCCCGCATGATGTGAAACATGCCGTCAATGGTAAATTCGATGACGAGCCCTGGCGCATTCGCTTCTCGAGGGACGTAGTGCCAAAACCAGTAGCAGATACGACTTCCAACCCAACTTTCTTCTCTTCATGGTGTCGCTCCTTTCCGCACTTGCGCTTTCTAGCCTGCTGTGTCATTTCGTTATGCCCTCTACATACCATTTACCGATGGATGTCACTTTTGACCACTATGTTTATCCAAATGCCCTTGCTTCCCATCTGGTCACGCTGCCTAAGTAGAGGGTCGGCGAAACATCGTGTACAAGAGGTAAATCCAGTTTGCCAGGACGTAAAGACCCAAAAGCCCACCGACGATTCGCTTCGCTACGCCCATCTCCGTCGCCATAAAAGCATAGAGGAGCAGGCTGATGGTGGCCATAAAAAATAACAAGGACGTCAAAATCACCACCAGGACGCGCACCGCTCGGTGAACCTCCGTTTGGACATCGCGGTACACCAATCCGCCAAAAATCTGTTTTCGCAAATAGGCAAACATCCCATGCCTCCTCTCGCCATCCCGGCAACACAGGCCCTCGTTTGTCTTCCATGAGAACACACTGCACGCCAGCGAGCCACCCCTCCGCCTATGGGAGAAAGCAGCTTTTATGTTCGCTTACTTGGCCAAGCTCGGTGATGCATCTCGCCCTCTTGATCTCGGCACTCATGATAAGGCTCCGGTTCATCGCACCGCTGCCATCGTCCATGGCAAAAGTCAGTCACGTTCGTCTCGTGAGCCACCCTTCACTTCCCAGACTCTTTGCCAAAAGCCTCTTCCCATTCCGCTTCTTTAAAACCCACCAAGACGGTGTCGCCATCTACGGCAATGGGCCTTTTCACCAACATGCCGTCAGTGGCTAAAAGCTCCAGCTGTTCTGCCTCACTCATCTCCGGCAGCTTGTCCTTTAACTTCAATTCCCGGTACACCATGCCGCTAGTGTTAAAGAATCGCTTCAAGGGCAACCCGCTTTTTTCATACCAGCTGCGCAACTCTTCTGCCGTCGGCCGCTCTGCCTTGATGTCTCGCCCTTCAAAGGCAATACCGTTCTCATCCATCCACTTTTTCGCTTTTTGACAAGTCCCGCACCTGGGATAACAGACAAATAACATACCTTCCTCCTTCGTCTTGGGGTGGCAATCCACCTGCGATGTTCTACACTTAATCTTTACCCTTTTTTGCTCAAAAAATGTCCTCAGCTCATTTTGCCGAGGACATTTTCTCTTTCAGCTCGACTGGTCAGCCGATAGTAGGTGCGAGAGGTGAGACAGTAGATGATGAAATAGCCGCGGTAGATGGCACAGGCCAATCGGCAGACTCTCACCACGGCCCCGTTTCGCTCCAAACCCACCAGTCGCAGCATCTCCGTCTAGGGATAGAGGGCCACCGCCATGTGGAGCCCCGCCATCTTTTTCCCTCTTGCCGATGCAAAAAGGCGAGATGTGCTCCATCTCGCCTTTCCTGGCACGCTTATTTCAGTAGGTAATCATTGATCCTGGCCACGAAAGTTTCCGGGATATGGCTCACTCCGTCTTTGACGAAAAATCCCTTCATGGGAATGACCATGTCTTCTATGCTGACGGCAGGTTCTTGATCGTGAAAGTCCGCCCAAACTTGTACGGATTTATTGTTCACTTCAATGGTAGCCGTTTGCATGTCTTGGTTCCAAGTTACCTTGGCCCCTAAAGCTTCGTAGTATTTTCGCATGTAGATTCCCTGATCACCTTTGGCCCGATAATCTGCCACATCCACTAAGCCGGTCTTGGCATCCATGACAATGATTTTTTCCGGGGTGGTCATGGGTGGCAGGCTGCGCGTCGCCGTGGTGTAAAGCACAGCCAAGTCTTTGTCTAAATAGCTTTCCACCTTTTCGCCCTTCAAGTTTTGGACGAGGGTGTCCTTGGAGGCGTTAATGACCAAGCGGTTCGCTGCTCCATGGCCTTTTTGGTTGAAAAAGTCCACGTCCACAGCATAGGGACCGTCTTCTCCACCAATGGCGATGAGGCCCGGTGTCATTTGCGGCGGCAGTGATTGCATCACCGGTGTATCGGCTCTAAAGAAGTATTGGATCTTTTCACCTTGACGAAACACATGGCCTTTGACCAACTCACCGGTTTTCAAATCCACAACCGGCACATTCATGGTGTATAGGTAGATTTCGTCCCATCCACCTTCTTGGTCCTTTTCGTTCTTCACCAGAATTTGAGAATACTGACCGTCTTGGGCCACCTCTTTGACTTCACCATAGTAGGTATCATAGCGAACAGGCGCTTTTCCGCCCTGGGCCAGCGCCACCGTGCTGCAGATGAGCAGGAATGTCAATGCGAGTGCAAATGTTTTCTTCATGTTTATCTCCTCCTATTGATTATTTTAGCAGAAAAACGAATCCAAATGAAAACAAAAAGGTGACAAAATCCACCGACACCACGGCCCCTGAGCCCTGGGCTGCGAGTTGCCACAGCCCAGCTTGTCGTCTATGGCAAAGTGTGTTTTAGATGCCGCACTGCCACCGGTCGTCACGCATCACACACGCTTCTCCGGCCACGTCCCCTTCCACAGCGATCAGGGCTTCTCCTGTCTCTGTCGCCGCCTGTTCTAAAGCCCGAAGGATCGCCTCCTCTCCCTGAGCCCCGGAGACGAGGTAGCGCCCGTTAATCACCAGCGCCGGCACACCGTGAATGCCATACCGTCTGGCCAACCTGAGATCCTCCTTGACTGCCTCTTCCGTTTCTGCGCTGTGGTGCTTTTCCCGCCACACTTCTAGGGGGATGGACGTGGGACGGATGGCCTGTTCCAACACCTCATCCTCAGCAATGTTTTCATTCTCCACAAAGAGTTTGTGCTGAATGGCATCAAAGGCATCCCAATACATCCCCTCGCCTCCCACTAATCCGGCAGCCTTCGCCGCCAAAAGAGGCTTGCGAGACGGTGGAAAGAGAAAGTCCTTCGTCCTCATGCCCTCAATATTAAATCTGTGTTCATCGTCATTTTGATTCGCCGCTTCCCAATGATGCAGCACCTCCGGCTTCACCGCTTCCCAGGACCCAAACATGGCTACAAAATCATCCGGGGTATAGCCCAAAGCAAATGAACGGTGGATCACCTCCATCTGATGGCCATACTTAGCGACGATACGCCGCATCCTCGCCGACATGGGAAAGCAAAAACTGCAAATGGCATCGTGAAAAAACTCTACTTGTATCATCCTAAACTCCTTTCTCGGACTATAGCGTTCTAACATCTTCGCCTCTCTTTACCCATTCTTCCCGTCATCCATGCAAACTCCTTGTGTCCGGGCATGACAAAGCCGGGAAGGACCTCCCCTCCCCGGCTTAATGCCATCTCTCTGCTGGCAATATCTTTGCCGGCAGTGTTTACTTTTAATATCCCTCAAACACGGTGTCTTGTCGATAGATCTCGGTCCACTCCGGTTGGGCAACCGTGGCCGCCTCGGGATCATCATAGTTATACCAGGTGTTGAAGATCATCCCTTGGAATTCCTCGTCAGTCAGTCGTTGGGAAGACAAAAACTCATAGTAGGCATAAACGGGACCCACGCCTAAGACCAGCTCCCCATCCACCGGGTAGACCACATACATGTCTTGTGCCATACCGGAACCCACTTCTAAGTATTGACCCGGCGCAATGCCAACGGTATTCTCTGGGGTCATCATCAAGTCGGCTATCGTTGCCATATTGCGATCAGCCTGCTCCTCAATCTCATAGAACGATTCCGCATTCTCATCGTAGAATTTGACAAAGATGTTCTCCATTTCACCGCCGATGTAGAACAGTCGATCCTGAGCCTCATCCGATACGGCATCCCCACGCAACTCGGTGACGCTGACATCTCTTAAAAAGCGTACCAGCTCCCCAAAATTCTCTAGGTTTTTCTCGTGACCCTCGGAAAGAAGGCCTCGCACCTTCAAATTTTCCGTCATGAAATCCAACGTCCACAGCAATCGTTCATAGACTGGTAGTCTCGGCTCCACATAGGATTTGGGGCGTTCCAATTCTTCTCCCCCGCCCATTTCGGCTCCAACTTGTTTGCCGTATAAAATGGTATCGTGCTTTAACTGAGCCCAAGAGCCTAAGGCGGAGTTTAAGTCCTTCACACCCCAAGCCTCGGATTGCATAAAGGCGGGCATCCCTTCTTCGATCGGATCACTATACGCTTGTAGGATCCACAGCCAATTGCGATACACGTTTTGGCGGTTCGTCGGATCCCCGTCTAACACTCGGGCCATCTCTTTGGCTTTCTCGTATTGAGCGGCAAACTCCGGCCACGCTTCGTTGGCCTCATTGGCTTGGACCATGCGATCTGCCACCGGGTTGCCCAAGATGCCCATCACATCCACCCCGGAATAAAGGGGACGTCGAGAAGGACTGGACACATCCACTACCATCTGAGCCAACACGTTATCCAATACGGCCCTTTGTGGCAAGAAGCGGAATGATAAACCTTCGTAATATTGAATGCTAGGCTGAGGCAGCTTATCCAAATAGGCATAGACTTCTTTTAATGCCGCCTCTTGGTTTAGCGCATCCACGGCACTCTCGTCGGAGAAACAGCTGGCGTAGACTTGTCCCAAGACATAGGGGTCCACATCATCAGCATTTTCCACTAAGAAGACCAACGGGTCATTCACGTCCTCCCATAAGCGGAACGAAGCCTCATCGTCACACAGATTTTTCGCCATCAACAGGGCTTGCACAGCATTTTCCGTCTGCGGCTGACCCTCATCATCGTAAAAGAAAAGTCCCAGTTGAGAATAGAGCATAGAGCCGCGGAAATACATTTCCAGTTCCGGCGAACGAGTGTAGTGACCTCTTGGCTTAAACTGAGAATAGTCCACTTGCTTGCCCACCAAGGAGGACTCTCCCATGGTCTCGCTTTGAATCATGGCCAGCTCCTCATCCATCAGCCCTAGGGCTTCTAAGGGCAACTCCCCTTCATAGGGAGCGTCAAAAAGCTCTGTCGCCACTGCAAAATACGCCGTGTTGCGTAAAGCGGCATCTTTCACCACCGCATCTTTTGCCTCTTCATAATCTTTCACAGACGCCGTTACCATGGCTTGGCTCAACTCCTGGAGTCGAGGCAAAAATTCCTGCACTTCCAAATCGCGCAACAGGGCATCGTAACAGATGTGGAACAAATGCAGCACCGAATCCGCCGTCACAAAGTTGGGGCGATAGCTATACTCATTGCCTTCGTAAAGGCTAAAGGGCTGCGTGTTCACCATGCCTCCATCCACGAAAAACCCTTGCTCCACCAAGGCCTGCTCTTGCTCTGCGCTAAACTGCCAATACTCGTTGACATACCTATCCAAATTCGCAATATTCCCCAGCCCTGCTTCCACAGCATACTCCGGTACCGCGGGCTGGACCACCGTCGGTTCAAAAGCGGGGAAAATCAGCTCCGTATTCATCGCCGCCAGCGGGTGATCCGCCACCTCGGCGTGGTCGCCGTCCGTTTCAGATGGCGCACCGGTCTGCGGACTACAAGATACCAAAAGCAACACCGCTAGCAAACCTGCTAATAATTGTCTTCGTTTCATGGCCATATGACCTCCTTTCCATCGACCCCTAACGGGCGCGCTTCTCCCTCATACACCACCATTCCGGGATGCTCCCGGCTAAACTCCGGTAGCTGGGCCAAGGGAGAACTGACATAATCACGACTTAAACTAAAATGAACATAATGATAAGCCGACACAAAATACTCCGCGTCTTTACGCTCTACGGCAACGATCTCTTCCCGTCCGTCCCCATCAATATCATAAAGGATAAAATCCTCCATGGGTAAACTCAGACGAGACGCCCTATACTTGGCCTGCAACTCACCCTCTCGCAGATTATAAAGAAACACACGCTTGGCCATCACCGGATGATGAGGTGATTTTTTATAGACGCCCAGGGCAATCTCCGGCTCCCCATCTCCCTCCACATCGCCTTGACATACTTTCCAAATGTTTAGCGGATGAGGGCCGCGAAATCGTTGCCACGTCGAACCGTCTTCACTGCGAATTTCCAACTCATTGCTATAAGACGACCAAAGCTTTCGATAAAACACCAGCGTGTAAGACGTGCCGTCCGCCAAGTGGACCGTCTCTTCCGGTAGCGGCATACCCACGCGCATGTGCCACGCTCCTACGATGACTAGCATGCAACCTAAGACCACCACGCTGATCCACCATCGTTTTCGCCTCACACCCCACCCCCTCCTTTGTTCTTGCATTGATTATACCATAGATGTCCCCCTACCATAGGGACGGCTAAGGCAAAAATACCGCCCACATGACCTGCCAATCCCCGTCCACCAACAGGAGAGCCCCTCGGCCTCGGCAACCCTTGTCCCCGTGCCCGTCATCCCACCGGTCCATGATTGAAGCCCTCCTCCCAAGGGTATGTAACGACCGTTGTCACAAAAGCAACTGACGAAAGGAGATTCTCACGGGATTTATTTCTTGGATTATCTTTGGAGCGCTCGCCGGCTGGATTGCCAGTATGATTATGGGCAAGAATGCTAGCATGGGCGGTTTGGCAAATATCGTTGTCGGCATCGTCGGCTCTTTTATTGGTGGATTTTTAGGCAGCCGTCTCTTTAACGTTTCCGTAGACGGCTTTAACTTCAAATCTCTCATCATTGCCATTGTAGGCTCTGTCATCTTACTGGCCATCATCAACGCCATTCAAAAGAAGTAAGATGCTTAAGTAGAGCGCAAGCTCCAACACAAAAACACAAAAATCCGTTGGGATCCTCTCCCAACGGATTTTTAATTGGCCAAAACCATGAGCACTGCCCCTCTCGGCCACCTTCGTCCCGTGTGACCGGAGCCATCACCCATCACAACGCGGCACCAATCTCCTCGTCAATCTCTGCCAAGAGCTCCTCGATCTCTGCTCCTTCACAGAAAGCTGGATCCAAGTGCCCCAGAAAACGCCAATTGGCTGCATTTTCTTTGCGATACAAAATCCCCTCGCCATCTTCTGAGCCAAAATAGGCCCTGGTCACTTCCAAGCCCTTCTTCGCCAAGTGCTCCTTGACGATGCGATACCGGCTTTCACGGCTGGCAATATAGCCTTCTAAGTCTTCGTTGTCGATGGAATAGGCATCCACTCGTGTGGCCCCCGGTACCAGCCCTTGCCCTTTAACAGACAAATCAGGTAACGCTTTCCAAACCACCTCGACCTGACCCTCGCCCACAAACATCCATTTCGTCAGCGGAACCCGATGACCGTTGTGCTCCAATTCCAGATAGTCGGGCACCTCATCCACTGCGATCCACTCATAAAGCCACCCGTCCCGGACCTCACTCCGATAGGCCTCCCACTGAGACAAAAACCGGCGGCCTTCTTCCACCGTATGAAACAAGCCGATCTCGGCTTCCATGCCTTCTTGGTACAATGCTAAAAGATACATAACTCCTCCTTGGTCTTTCCCCCGTCAAGCTGATGATCAGGCGATGCGGATAAGGCGATGCGAAAGATAAAAAACCCTTCCCGGCGTAGCGCCTCGTACCGGATTCTATAATTATTCAACAGAGCGCTGACAATGTATAGCCCCAGGCCATGACTATTTTCCTTATTCAGGTCAAAGTTCACGTCAAACAATCGCGCCATATCCAACTCTTCATCGTCACCATAAGAATTGCGCATGAAGAACCATCCACCATCGGTCCCCACCTCAATGAGTCCGTTTTCCTCCGTATACTTGACGGCATTGCTCATCAGGTTCGACAAAATAATGGTCAGCGCCGTTTTGCCGATATACATCGTCTCCTCACCCAGCTCACTATGGATGCGAATGTTTTTTTGCTGGGCCAACACTTCATACGTCTCCCATACCCCTTGCCATACATCGTTGACCACCAAAAGCTCTTCGTCATCCTTTAAGTTTTCAATGGAATACACCGATAAAATCTGAGAAATATTCTTGGTCAGTTGATCCACTAAGATGATGCACTGGTTAATATAAGTATCCCGGTCCTGATACTTGCCGATCCGATACTTCATGTTCTCCAGTATGATCTTCAAACTGGCCAAAGGCGTTTTCAACTCATGAGATGCCCCCTTGAAAAAATCATACTTTAACTTTTCCAGCCGGATAATCTCTTGATTTTTCCATTCCACATCCTCAATGGCCTGTAATAGCGTCGTATACAAATCATTAATCTGCGCCTTCAATTGCCCGATCTCGTCGGTGGAGCTCACCTCTAAGCGCACTTGCTCATCCAGCTCCATCATTTTGTCCGTCACATTTTTGATTTCCTGCACATTGTTTTTAATCGACTTGGCATATACAAAAGACACCAACGCGGAAAGCAGCAGGGACACCGACAGGGAATACGGCAAAAACTGCAAGCTCAACGCTTTGGCATCTTGCTGCATATCAGCGGTGGAAATAAATTGCAAATGGATGGTTTGCCCATCGCCCAAGGTGACTTCCCTTTCTTCGATAATCAGGGAATTATGATGACTGGCCAAATTGATATCCTTATTCTCTTTGATTTGAATTTCATAAGGGTTGCTCTCATCCTTAACACTGGCCTGAACCTCGCCGGTACTCGAATACAGCGCTAACGTCTGTTCAATATCGCCACGCGCTTGTCCATTTAAGCTATACGCAATATCATCGGCTTTGCGGGCAATGTCCTCTTTTCTGGCATTCAAATAGGTTTGGGGGAAAAGCAAAAACACCAACAGGTGGATGAGCAACACGATAACCCCCATCACCGAGAAAGTCTGTATGAATATTTTAGGAAAGATGTTTAAGTTTTTCATGTTCGCTCCAGTTTGTACCCCACATTCCTAATGGTGGTAATGCAATCTAACGCCAATTTCTTCCTCAACTCTTTAATATACACGTCAATGACGCGATCATAGGGGATTTCGTCCGTCTCCTTCCACACGTTATCGATGATCTGCGTCCTCGTCAAAGCCTGCCCCTCATGCTCCAGCAGGTACTTTAAAATTTCCAGCTCTTTGGCATTGACATCCACCTTCTCACCATTCACGGTAGCCGTGTAACTGGTAAAATTCACCTCGACATTTTGATAAGTAAACGTCTCCAGCAAGCCAAAATGCTTCTTAATCAACGCATCAATACGCGCCTTTAACACCGGCAACGAAAAAGGCTTCTCCACATAGCCATCTGCCAAATGGGTAAACGCTTCGATTTTATACTCCTCGTCGCTAAAGGCGGTTAAGATTAAAATGGGCAGCGTGCTTTTCTTTCTGATTTCTTTTAAAACCTCTAAGCCGTTCATCACAGGGATCTGAATATCCAAAATCACCAAATGAACCTCATGATTAAACTTGGCCAGCGCCTCCCTGCCGTCTTTGGCCTGGATCGTCGTATAGCCTGACGCCGACAAAAACTCGCTAACGCCTTCCCTGATCACCGGATCATCTTCCACTACCAGTATGTTCATAAATACCTCCTTGCCCCCTTGATAGCCGCCTATCCCAGCCTCACCTCTCCTCATCCCCAAAAAAAGGGCCATAGTCGGCCCCCGAAGTACACTTTTGCCAAAGCCTACCTCGCGCACCGCTATGACCCCACTTGATTTCACACCTGTCTCGAAAGCGACAGACCCGGATCCGTCATCGCTCCGTAGCCACCTGATCATGGCTGGTCTTCACACCACAGGAAATCGCTCCCACCGGACAGGCATTCTTACATCGACCGCACCGAATGCACTCCGGATCATTCGAATGCTTCACCGGATCCACCTGCATCTGGCACACCGTCTTGCATCGACCACACTGAATGCACTTGTCATGATCTAGCCTATACCGAAAAACCGACAGGGGATTAAACACGGAATAAATAGCCCCTAGCGGACAAATATACTTACAAAATGGTCGGTACAGGATGATCGACAACAACACGGTAATGGCCAAGATCAGCCCTTTCCAGTAATACAAAAAGCCTATGGCGCCGCGCATGGCCTTATTCAAGAGCACCAGGGGGATTCCCCCTTCCAACATGCCCACCGGACAGATCAGCTTGCAAAAATAAGGCGAGCCCAGCCCCAGAATATCCACCAAAAACAAGGGCAACAGGATGACAAACACGACCAAGATGACGTACTTGAGCTTTCTGAGATACCGATCCCCCTTAAACGTCTCCACCTTCTTGAAAAACGGGATCTTGTGCAGGGCGTCTTGGATGAGACCGAAAGGGCATAAAAAGCCGCAAACCAGTCTCCCCATCAACGCTCCCACCAAAGCTAAAAAGCCCACCACATAATAACTAAAGGAGAGACCGGCTTGACCCAACACCGCCTGCAACGACCCAATGGGACAAGCCCCCCTGGCCCCCGGACACGAATAGCAATTCATACCCGGCACGCAAAGTTTTTTCAGATCTCCGCCATAGATTTTTCCCGTCTTAAAGCCTTCCATATAGGAATTAGTCAGCAAAAACCACGCGGATTGGAACAGGTGTCTCCAACGATCCATTCGTATATATCGTTCTTTTTTGGCCCCACCCAGGGCGCCCTGTTGACTCTTATCCAATGCCAATACACTCCATACAAATTCTTATGGCCTTATTCAGCACCACGTTCGCTTCTCCTTGACTCCACCCATAGGCCATCATCCCCACACTTGCGGCGATGATGACCCACGCCAGAGCACGGCCTCGTCCTATTTTTTCTTTCATCGTTAACCGCCTCCTTGACCAAACTCTACTTCACATTCGCTAACTCTTTTTCGATGATTTGTTGCCACTCCTCGGCACTTTTTGCTCCGGAATAAGGCTCGCCGACAATTTGGCCGTTCTTATCCACAAAGAACGTCTCCGGCAAAGCTTGGATTCCGTCTAACCTGCCGTTAAAATTGGTTGCATCCGGCATCAAGAAAGGATAAGAAGCCTGGGTTTTCTCTTGGATGACCTTAGCCTTTTCGATGGCCTCTTGGTTTTCCCCATGATCATCCACCGTATCGGTCACCACGCCGACAATGCGAACCCCTTTATCCTTCATACCCTGTTCTACCTGCACCAAATCGGGGATTTCCTTCACACAAGCTGTACACCAAGTGGCAAACACATTCACCATCGTCAAATCATAATCCGCAAAATCTTGGCTGGAAAAAGCGTTGCCATTAATATCCTTCGTGACGATACCACTCAAATCCGTGGCCGTCTCATTCCCAAACATCTCCGTACCCTCTAAATCACTTCTTTCCGCCAACACAAAACCATGCTCCGGACGCGCTTGTTTCTCGATCACATTCACTTCCGTTTGCTTGAAAGCCTCTAACAACTCATCTTGCGTGCCTTCATTCGTGCTGAGATAATAATCGTAAAGACCATCTGCCGAAGACCCGATTTTGCTGTGGGTATCACATCCGGTAATTTGGGTCATCTCCGCTTCCGACAAATCCTTGGCAAACATGCCGATGGTACCTAAACGATCCAACCCTTTTTGCCAAGCCTCGTAGCCATCGCCCATTTTATCCACCATGGCGTTGCGTTGCTCCTCCGTCATGCGATCAAACGTGAGCATGGAATACGTTAAATCCTGATCAATCGGACTTTGGTCATCTAACATGGCCACCTGCTTATCTGCCATCCCTTGCTTGAACTCCTCGGTCAACTTAAAATCCAATCCCAGGTAATCATACACATATTGATCCTTCACCGGCAACGTATAATCGGAAGGCTTAAACTGCTCCCCATCATCCATCGACATCCCCGCATCCTCCGCCGGGACCGCCTCACTTCCACCTTCCTGTTTTTGGCATGCCATAAAACTCAAACTCATACATACTACTAACAATAAGCTCAACACTTTCCATACTCTGTGCTTCATACATGTCCTCCTTCATCAGCAGGTCGTCATGCGACCTGCCCTTCTTATGTCTCATTCATGACTACTACCCCATCTTACAAGGCATTTATGAAACGTTGATGAAATCCCATCCCTTTTTTTGCAAATCGACACCGCACCACCATAATACCTTTCCTCACTACATCACAAAGCCTGCCGGAAAACATTCCGGTAGGCTTTTGCTACTTGCTTATCTTAATACCTGATCCTGCAACAACTTGATCCAATCTTCATAATCGCGATCCAAGTTGTCCCTTCCACCGCGACGCACCAACTCATGGCTGTTCGTGGCTTCCACCAACTCAAAATAACTCCAGATCGTCTGATCCAAATCCGTAAATCGATGCATACGGTCTTCTAAACCTTGGATGGCCACCTCATCGGCCACTCGGTTAAACACCCGGTTCAAAAAGGCAGCTGCCTCTCCACGACTCAGGAAGGCATCCGGCTTAAACGTCCCGTCTGTGTAGCCGACAATACGCTTATTCCCATAGACCTGGTGGATCTCCTTCTCGTACTTGTGACCGGCAATATCCGTGAAAGGTGCCTTGCCGTCGGAAGACTTGTCGATGGCGGCAATCATCTTCACAAATTCTGCCCGCGTCACCGGCGCATCCGGTCTTAAATTGTTATGTTCATCCGTATCCAACATACCGGCCTTTAAAGCGGCATTGATATGCGGCAAATACCATGCCCCGTCCTGCAAGTCAGGGTAATCGGCCTTAGAGGTGTCGAAAAGATCGAGCCCGCCCAGGCGAGTCACCATGGCTGCCGCTTCTGCACGGGTCAACGTGCCCTCCGGTTGCACGGACTTGTCCGGATAACCGAACATATACGCCATGTGATCCTCCCGCTTCTTCTCTTCAGGAACGAAAAAGTACCCGGACGAAGACTCCGGTTTTGGTTCCGGTGTGGGAGCTGGTTCTTCCTTTGTTTCCCAAATGGCATAGACTGTCATGTCCTTGCGCACATCTGTATCGGCAGTAAACCAATCGCCTTTGCCGTCTTTTTGCGTATTCCAACCTTTAAAAAGATAGGTGGCGCCGTCTACAACAACTTCACTCGGTTCTACTTTAGGAAACTCAGGGTTGGTAATGCCGTCTTTCTTAAAGTTATGAGATGTACCACCAACAATCTTATTCACGATATTTGCTTCACCGGTTTTCCCTGGTGTTTGAGGAACAAAAGTCACTTCCGGATGGACAAAGTTGATTTTTAAAGCATTCGCTACTATTGGAGGTTCAATGGGAAATTGAAGGAATGAAGGTCCAACAATATAACCATCCACATAGCCGCCCACCTCAATAGCCTCGGCGGTCCCGTCGGCAATGGCCTTGGCGTTTTTCTTTAAAATCGTAAATGCATTGGAATCAGCTGTTGAAAGCGTCATGTCTTTCTTCACTTCCGATGCCTTTAAATTCGGAATAACGTAGTGTCCTTGCCAATGCCGACGAAGCCCGGTTCGAAGTATTAATTCATTGGTTCCAGCCTCTCCCATTTCGTAGGAAGCAGTAGGTACATTCGTAGTGGTAACCTCTTGCTTCTTGCTGTTTTCTTCATGGGAGATCCGCGCCAAAAGATCGTAAGGGTCCGCATTCTTTTCATAGGCCAAAGGAATGAAAGTGGCGCTAGAAAATGCCACGTTTGCTGAATCAGCTAACTTAATCCTCTTATCCAACTTGACGTGCAAGTCTACATGAGTAAATTTCGGTAATTTTTCCTTCATCGTGTCATCAGTAATCTCATCAAAATTATCATAACTTCTGACCATGGCATTTGGATTCAGATAAGCATAGTAGGCGGCCATAGGATTAAATTTAAAATTCGCAAGTAATTTTAATTCGTGGCCTGGATCTTTTTGGTGATCGTAATATGCCGTAATTGTGTTGCTCTCAACGCTCTTAATTTCCGTTCCCGGCAGAGTTTCTTCTGCCGACAGAATCTCGTTTATGCCGATTCTGTGGCCTTGAGCCAACATAGCCGCCCAAAGTATATTGGCATGTTGAGCATAAAGCGTCGCCGGCTCCGTCGTCCCGTTGGAAAAAGATCTCCCACTTTTTCGTGAGCAAAATATAATTCGTCTTGCTCAACTGTCAACTGCTGATTAGGTGACCAGCCCATAAAGTACACACCGCCGTCGTTGGTGGTCATGTCGTTAAATCCCAATTCTTCTTCCGGATTGGTAAAGGTCTTTGTGACGGTTTGATTGGTATCTTCTCGAATAAAGGTGATTTCCGCCTTATACCCTTTAGCAAACACCTGCCACGGCACCATACCCAGCAGCATCAGCACCGCCAAGAATAAACTCACTGTTTTTCTCATAAGATTGTCCTTTCTTTTGAGATCCTGGGCCATTGGCCCTGCCTTGTGCTATCTTACCTTGACCACGGCAAAGCGGAACACTTTCCTTGTATTCGTCTGTTTT
>CAYFMR010000010.1:0-17382 GCA_964344295.1 uncultured Peptoniphilaceae bacterium
GAAACAACGGGGTTGATGTAATCCGCTTGCTCAGGTAAAGTTCTGTCGTCTAGGTCGCCAAGTAGCACTTGGTCACCAGTTATATCAGGATTATAGTCTTTGGAGCGCCAGGTGATCTTGTAGTCCCTGTTGTCACGGTTTTCGACTTCGACGTTGCGATCAAAGGTGACTTTCAGTGTTTTGGGTAAACCGTAATCATAGAGGTTGGCGAAAGAGGTGCCAACAGGAGCTACGATGGAAGCGGGTTGATCGACTTTGAAGTTACCTACATAGCCCAGGGTTTTTTCCGTGCCCCACTTAGCGTAATAGGTGACGTTATTCTTGATCTTGGTGCCCGGCTTCAGTTGGTCACCGCCACCTTCCACCTTGGTGTACCAACCTTGTAAGTACCAGGTGACCACTTTGTTTCCTGTGGTGGGGTGTTCATTGGTAGGATATTGTTCAATGGCAATACCCATAGGGATTTGGTCGCCTTTGATTTCCTTGTCCTTGGCCACTTTAACTTCAGTAACAGAAAGTTCGTTTTTGTAGATGTCTAGGTAGTCGTTGTTACGATCGCCTTTTTCATAGCCGGGGATGCCTTTGACCACGTCGTAGTCGAAGGTCACCGTGTAGGTGTTGGCACTGTCTTTGGTTTGCATGTGGTTGTAAAGCATTTCAAAGGCCATGTCACGACGGACAAAGTCGTTGGCACCAATGGGGGACACATCTTCTAAGATGCCATAGGTTTTGGCATAGTTGAGGTAGGTGTCAGGCCATTGGATGTTGGAGGGTTTGTCTTTGGCCCAGCGAGAGTCCATGCGCACGAGCATGGCGCAGACTTGGGCGTAGGTGACGAAGTTTTCGGGGTAGAATTTTCCGTCGTCGTAGCCTTCGATCATGCCCTTACTTTGGGACAGTTTGATGTAGCCGCTAGCCCAGTCGCTGTCGAGAACATCGGGGAAGCCTTTCATACCAGGTAGGGTTTTGGCTTTTTCCACGTCCTCTTCTTTAACACCGTCGCTGAGAATGACGATTTTAGCGAATTCGGAGCGCTTTAAGTTTTCGCCGTAGGCGAAGTCGATGACGCCGTTGTTGTTACGGCCTTCCACGATCTTTTGATCGAAAAGCCATTGAAGCTTTTCTGCTTGAGGCTTGGCCATGACAGGCAGGGCCATGGTAAGGACCATGGTCAAGGCTAAGCAAAGTAATAAGGTTTTTCTTAGTTTCATGATGATCTCCTTTCTTTTGATCTGTGTCCATCATATCACAAGGTAGGAAAAGAGGGATTTGAGCCGGTCATTTGTGGTTAAAATGTAATATTTATCAAACGCGCAAATAGGGTAAAAAACGAATGACACGTCATCTCTAATCCACAGGGGAGTGGTTAAGTTTTGGTTACAGTTTGGCTATTTTAGTGAGGTTGAGGGAAGCAAGTGGTATAATAAAGTTGATTTATATATGCTACAACTGAGTTTCATTGCCTTTGGGCGATGGGATGTATGACATGGAAAAGGAGTGAGAGCATGAGACGATTTGGAAAATGGATCCTGATTGTGGGACTGATTTTAGCCATGACGATCCCCGCCTTTGCCGCTACCGGCAATGCGAAGGTCGACTGGCTGATTGAACAGAAAATTGTCATCGGAGATGGTTCCGGCAGTTATAAGTTGGATAACCCCATCTCTCGTGCCGAAGCCACCAAGATGTTGGTGGAATCCTTAAATAAACGGGCAGAGGCCGATGCGTTAAAGGGCAAGACTCCCAAATTTAAGGATGTAAAGGGCAATGAATGGTATGTGGGTTATTTAAACTACGCCATTGAGCAAAACATCATTAACGGCTACGAGGATAACACGTTTAAGCCCCAGGGCAATGTGACGTATGCGGAAATGATTAAGATGTTGGTGGTGGCCCATGGGGCCAGCAATGGCAAGGAAACCACGACTGGTTTTTGGGCGCAACCTTACATTGACAAGGCCCAATCCATACACTTGCTAGATGGTGTGATTACCGGCGATTATAACGGCGCTGCTCCGCGAGGCAAGGTGTTTGAGATGATTTATAACGCCATGCACGGGGGAGATAACTTAGACTTGGCCAAAGACCAATATTATGCGTTGATTACGCAAAACAGCCCCACGGTGCAAGTGCGCATCTTGGCGGCCGGGGAAGGCTCGGCTCACCGCATCGGTTCTTATGTGAACCTGGGTGTTTTGAACCTGAATCAAGTTTTGGGCGATGTATTAAAAGTGAATGTTGACGCCAAAGGTGTGGTCAGCAATTCGATGTTAGCCCAAGATGTGAAGTTGGTGGAAGGACCGGCAGCCCTCACCGCCAGATCGGTGATGATTGACGGTTTAAGTTATGGCTTGCCTAAAGGTTATGACAAGGAAGTGATGCTCAGTCACGATGACCAGGACTTCCGCTATGGTGAGTTTGTGGAGAAAAATCGTGATAACGGCGGGGCCAAGGACACGTTTGTGGCCGAGTACGCCCGTGTCTATGTGAAGGGCAATCGCGTGCTTTATGTGGATTGCTACAGCTTTGATGATATTGCTCCGGTGCGTTCCGGCATGGTGTTTGGCACATCGGAGATCTATGTGTACGATGATAGCCGCGAAGGCGAAGTGCGCGCGGTACCTGTACGAGAATTGCGCTTAGTCAACGGTAAGACGATGGAAGCCATCGGGATCGAGCAGGTGAACCCCGATGACGTGGTGCATATTTATGATCGCGACAAGGCATTGGTCTTACGCAATAAGTTGGCTCAAGGGGATTTTAAAGGTATTCGATCCCAAAGTGGTACCCAGTATGCTTCCATTGGCGGCGTGGAATACCAAGTGCGTGTGGCCACGAACAAGAGGGCCGTATCCCGCGACGCTAGTGGCCAGGTTTCCACGATGCACGTGGAACGCCAAAGCCGCTACCCCGAGTTTGAAGGCAGACAAGTGAGAGCCATCTTGGATTTAAATGGTCACGTACAATTACTAGAAAGTAGTAATCGCGCAGCCGATGCTAATCATGTGGCGCTATTCCGAGCTTTTTTAGGCAGCAGTGATGTAGAATTGGTCGGCCCCGGTCGCTATCGCTTACCGGGTACGGCTCGCTTTACCATCGGTCGTCAACGAGCCTCTTCTTCTGATTTTGGAGCAGGGGACTTGGTAGTGATGGAACGTGTGGGCCAAGATGTGACGAGCTTAAACCGCGTCTTAAGCGCTCGCCAGATGTACGATGAAGCGACCACCGTGGAACGGGATCGCCAAAATCGCCCGAACATTACAACCAACACCATTTCTTTAAGCGGTGGTGGAGGTTTCGCGTACAATTCCACCTATCAATATGACGGAAATACCAAGATTTATGTCGTGGAAGGCAACGCCAACCGACCAGGCAATATGACGGAAGTGAAGATGCCCTTTATCCTGGAAAATTATGGTCAAGGGATGAAAGCCTTTGTCTTGACGACGGATCAATACGACACGTTGGTGGATGCCTCATTTAGCGTCTTGGAACGTGCCAAGACAGACAAAGCCAAGGTGATTGTGTTCTTTGACTTTGGCCGCTACAATGCGCCGATCGCCGGCAATGCCTACCGAGTGGAAAAAGACTTTACCCCGGGAGATCGGGTCATGTACCTGCGCCGAGGTGACCGTTATAGTGCCAGCAGCTACGACTTTGCCAATCAGGATGTGAGCAACAAAGCTCGCTTTATTCCGGCAGGTACGGACATCCAAGTGAGTATGAATAGTCGTGAAGAGATCACGTCTATTGACCGCATTATCTCCTCAGAGGTAGGTAAAGAAACGTACCACGTGGATTTCTACATCCCGATGAGCAGGGAAAATGGCAACGGTAAGCTCATTGTGACGGACAGTCAGAATGAGACCAGGGTGTTCTCCATTCACATTGAGAATGTGAACAACTTAAACGGAGTGCAACAAGGTGATGTGATCACGATGGAATATAACGGCAATGATTTGATTCGCGTGATGAATGTGTATCCTTCCGGCACAGAAGTGACCGGTGTATTGCGATAAAAAGTAGATGAAATGAAATAAAGTGAGAGAAGCACCCTAGCGGGTGCTTTTCCACAAGAATAGGAGTGTCTATGAAAAAACGTGTACTTTGGATGATGATGGCCCTAGTGATGGTGTTTGCCGTAGCTTGTGGCCAAGGGACGCCCGGAGCGACGGAGTTCGGCTCGGTGGATTTTGATTTTGTGGAAGAAGATTACAGTGATTACGGCATTTCCATGGTATTGGGAAAACCTACGGTATGGAATGATTACGCTGAGAATGTGGGGCTGTTTCCCGTTGAAAACGGCCAAGATGTGGGGTTGACCATTGTGGTCTTACCACCTTCTGTGCTAGAAGGCTTAAACCAAGTGCTCAGCGATGAAAATGCTGCCGAGGAAGATGTGGCGGCAGCTCGTCAGACCGTGATGAGCGAGATGATGTTTATGGGATCCTTTGTGATCACGAATAACGCGGATCGACTGGAAGAGTTAAAGACGGATATGGACTACGCGAAGGGCGTTGTGGTAGAAACCCAAGACGGCGGTCGCAGTCTCTTGTACCTTTGGAATGAGCCGGATTTGTCCCAAGTGGCTGCAGAGGACAAGGAAATGATGGAAGCTGTCTTTGCTCCTACAGAAGAGCTGATGAAGGTGGCTCGTTTGGCTGATGAACCTGAAGGCACAACGGGAGAGAAAGCTTCGCGCCCGGCCGGTTTACAGGGCCTTCGTCATTGGAGTTTCAAAGCGGTAAACTTGGAGGGCAAAGAGGTGACGGACGCGATTTTGGCCGAGCATCCCTTGACAATGGTCAATGTATGGGCAACGTTTTGTGGTCCCTGCCGCCAAGAGATGCCGGAGTTGGCTCAGCTTTATGAGGACTACGGAGATCGTATGGGGTTTCTAGGCATTGTTGGTGACGCTACCGAAATCGATGAGAAAGAGAAAGAACTGGCTCAAACCATTGTCAAAGAGTATGGCGTTCCGTACGAAAACGTATTGGCTAATGCCGATTTGCAAGACAGTGTCTTAAAAGATGTGATGGGCTTTCCAACTACATTTTTTGTCAACAGTGAGGGCGATGTGGTGGGAGAAATCATCGTAGGTGCAAGAAACTACGAGGCTTTTGCTGCCCAAATCGAAGTTTTGTTAAAGGATTAGAGACACAAAAAAGAAGGTGAAATGCTGTAGTTGGGCTTTTGCCGGCTTTTGGGAGGCAGCTGATGAAACATCGTGTGGTTTTATGCTTAGGGGTATGCTTGTTGTTGGGCTCGCTGGTCGGATGTCAACAAGAGAAAGGCTATCAGGAGACCGCTTTGCCCCGGGAGCCTTTGATCGCTCGGACGGCAAAGACGGATAGCGGTATTGCCGATGCTCTGTTGGGCATGGAGATTGCTTTGCCGGATCACTGGAGAGAAGAGGGTTCGCTGATTTTTTCGTTCCGGGAGACGAAGGCAGGCTTGGTGCGCCGCACCTTTATGTGGGCGCCGTCAGAAAGGGTGGGCGTCTATCGCAGCTTAACAGGCGGCGGGCCCCTGACCGCGGAGAATTATGACCAGGTAGAGGAGGGCTTTTCCCGGTCCTTGGTCCCTATACTGGAGTTGGTGCTTTGGGACAAGGGTCGTCTAGACGGGAGTCCGGAAGATCTGGCTCAGGCACCTCATTTTGCCGTGTTACAGGAGGATGAGCGGTTTGTATGGCTCATCGGTCGTTGGCTGCGGGCCAAGGACATCAACTTGACGGAGGAAGGAGCGGCGGAGCTCATCCAGGTACGCGGCGAAGGGGAGCAGGTGAAGGAGAACCTACACTTGGGTGTACCCTTAACGGCGGATTATGCTTTTTCCGGTGCTCTACCGCTACCGCCGGTTATGCAAGATGGCGAAGAGACAACGTTGACGGATACACTGGTACTTTTGTGGGCCGGCCAAGGTCCCCAGGTGAAAGCCGCCTTGAAACTGTGGCAAACTGCTTCCTGGTGGGACGGTCCGCCGGTGGTGACGGTGCGTTTGCCTGCCATGGGGGATGAAGACATGCCGGATGACGTGGCTGGGTCTCTGAAGGTCCTCTATCCTACCGAGGCCTGGGAGGATGTCATCGACTTGGTCGAAACCGTCCCCCTGTATCTGTATGTGAACGGGGAAGGGCAGATGAAAGCTGTCCCCTCTTATGCCACGAAAGAAGGATGGCTCAAGGGCTGGCAACACGGATTTTAAACCCTCCTCGAGAGGGTTTTCTCTGCGTAAACAGGTGGGCTATGGTATAATACAAAAGATGAGGAGGTGAGGCCGTGTCTGAGGCGTTATATCGTAAATATCGAAGTATGGATTTTGATGCCATGGTGGGTCAAGAGCATGTGGTGCGCCTGTTAAAAGAACAGGTGGCTCGCCAAGAGTTGTCCCATGCCTATGTATTTTCCGGCACGAGGGGTACGGGCAAGACGTCGGCGGCCAAAATCCTGTCCCGAGCGGTGAATTGTTTGGCACCCCGGGAGGGTAACCCTTGCAATGAGTGTGCCCATTGTCGAGGTATTTTATCCGGCCAGATTTTGGACGTGGTGGAAATGGACGCTGCCAGTCACAACGGGGTAGACGATATTCGGGAATTGCGTGCTAAGGCTGTGTACCCGCCGGCAACAGTGAAGTATCGGGTGTATATCATCGATGAAGTCCATATGTTGTCCAAAGAGGCATTTAATGCCTTATTGAAAATTTTAGAAGAACCGCCGGCGCATTTGATTTTTATTTTGGCGACGACGGAGCCGGAACGGATTCCGCCAACGATTTTGTCCCGCTGCCAACGGTACGATTTCCATCGCTTGACGGAAGAACAAATCGTGCACCATATGGAAACCATTGTCCAACAAGAGGGACGTCAGGTCGACCGCGAGGTGTTGGAACTCATCGCTCGTCATGCTGACGGGGCCATGCGAGATGCCCTGTCCTTGCTGGATCAATGCATATCCTGGTCTGAAGGCCGCGTGTCGCTGAAGGAAGCCCTGTCCATTTTGGGGATGGTGGGTCACGAACGCATGGGCGCTCTCTATGCCGCCTTGTCCCAAGGAGAGGGACCGGAGGTGCTGCGCATCTTGCGCACTTGGCGCCAAGAGGGTAAAGACAGCCAGGCTATTTTGGAAGAACTCATTTATTTTAATCGCCAATGGCTCATTGCCACAGTGGATGGCACCAACGATGAGGTGCTGCAACGTATGTTGACGCTAGGGGATTTTAACCAAGCGGTGCGCCAACTGGAGTTGCTGTTGGATCTACAAGGAAAGATCAAGTTTTCGCCTACGCCGGATGTGCTGTTGGACGTGACGCTGCTCTCTACGATCATTCCCCGTCATGTAGGCGTTTATGCTGAAGCGAGACCCACGTGGGATGTGGTCAAAAACGGTACGGACACCTCACAGCCGAAAACGAAACCGGTACGGGAACCGGCAGAAACCAAACCGGCATCGCCGCCCCAACGACCAATGGCAGCGTATGAGGCACCGGGGATGGAAGACGAGGATGCCGGCGAATGGTGGGTGCCCTTCGAGGCGCTGGAAGAAGCCGGGGAAAAGAAAGAGCCGCCGGTCAGCCAACCGGCACCTTTAGTAAAACCAGAAGCTGCTCAAGGGGTAAATCCTGCTGCGAAGGTGCAGGCAGATGCACCGGCACCGCCTAGCCAAGAGACCGTCGGCACGCCGCAAGAAATGGCCTCGCAACCAGCTGTGCCAATGTCGGAAGAGACATCAGCTTCCGGTATTTGGCCAAAGGAAGAATGGGAAGCTTTTTTGGACTATTTGAGCCAACACGCGCCGGCGACGAGGGCTGCGCTCATGCAGGCTAAGCCCAAGCATAAATTTGACGAACAGCTGGTAATTGGCTATCCTCAAGGAGCTAAGGTCTTTGTGCAAGCGCTGGCTAACGAACCACTGCATAAGGAAGCTCTGGAAGAGGCCGCCAAGGCCTTGTGGCAAAAGGACTATACCGTACGCGTTGAGATGCTGGGCCTGACCGAGGCAGAGGCAGTGGATCTGGCGATTGAAAAGGTGGTACGGAAGTTTGGGCGCGATTTAGTAGAAATTAAAGACGAGCTGTAAATGTGATACAAGAGATATAAGGAGGAATCAATATGAAACGTGGTGGGTTTCCCGGAATGGGCGGGAAGAATATGAACCAGATGATGAAGCAGATGAAAAAGATGCAGCGAGAAATGGAAGAGATGCAATCCAAGATGGAGGAGGAAGAGATTGAGTTTTCCTCCGGCGGTGGCATAGTCGTTGTGAAAGTGAACGGTAAGAAAGAATTGCTTTCCGTGACCATTGATCCGGAAGCCGTGGATCCCGATGATGTGGATATGCTGGAAGATCTGATTGTGGCTGCTGTCAATGGAGCTTTGACCAAGGCGGACGAAAAATCTAATGCCGCCATCCAAGCCATGACAGGCGGTCTGAATATTCCGGGACTTTAAGATGAGCAACCTGGACCAAACGATGCAGCGACTCGTCAAGCAGCTGACGAAATTGCCGGGTGTGGGCACGAAGTCGGCCAGACGCATGGCCTACCACATCTTAGAACAGGACGATGCCTGGGTGGAAGGAATCACCGAAGCCATGTTGGATGCAAAAAAACGCATTCACCATTGTAGCATTTGCTACAACTACACCGAATCGGACCCCTGTCCCATCTGTAGCAACGGGGAAAGGGACCATGGCGTGATCTGCGTGGTGTCCTATCCGAAAGATGTGTACCTGATGGAAAAGGCGGGTCCTTTCCATGGCGTGTATCATGTATTGGGTAGTGAAGTGTCTCCGTTAGATGACCGAGGCCCTGATCAACTGCGTCTCAAAGAGTTGTTGGATCGCGTTAACCAAGACACCAAAGAAGTCATTATTGCCACTAACCCCACCTTGGAGGGAGAAACGACGGCACGATATGTGGCCCGCGTTCTGGCTGCCACCGGTGTACCGATTACCAGAATCGCCCAAGGGATGCCGGCCGGTGGCAACATGGAATATTTTGACGAAAGCACCATCTCCATGGCCATGAACCACCGCATACCCTACCAAGCATAGCGAAATAGCAAACGAGATTCACATCAAATCAACCGGTATGAGCCGAGACTCATACCGGTTTTTCACGTCTCGGAAACGATTGAATCAAAGGCTTTTTTCATCGAACGCAGGAGAACAGAAAAAGTTTTTCAAAAAGATCAAAAAAGGTCAAAAATGTTATTGACTTTATCTGACCAATGACCTATAATGAAATTAGCACTCAAGGAGATAGAGTGCTAATAAAGAGTTTACGTTTTAAAAGATATAAGGAGTGATTAAGATGACCAATATTCGTCGAGTAAGAACTATGGTGCCCTATTGGGACAGTATGCGTCCATTTTCCGATATGATGGACCAATTCATGCGCGTTGCTGCGAGCAGTGATGCTAAAATGAGCGCCGGTTTTCCGCTAAATATCAGTGACGAAAATGACAAATTCGTCGTCGAAGCCGCATTGCCCGGTGTTGATAAAAAAGATGTCAACATGGTTTTTGAAGACAATGTCCTGACCATTGCAGTGGACCACAAAGAAGAGCATAACGAAGAAGACAAAGAAAAGAACTACGTCCATCGTGAAATATCCCACTCTTACATGGAACGTCAAATCACCTTCGACCAAGTCAACGGTGATGAGATTACCGCATCCCTGGAAGACGGCATGCTGAAAGTCGTCGTTCCCAAACTGAAAGAAGTGGAAGCAGCCAAGCGCATTTCCATCG
Source organism: uncultured Peptoniphilaceae bacterium (assembly GCA_964344295.1). Lineage (GTDB taxonomy): Bacteria > Bacillota > Clostridia > Tissierellales > Peptoniphilaceae > JAAYFJ01. The sequence continues at coordinate 9,752 of CAYFMR010000010.1, forward strand.
AATAATACACACCTCTCCAACAAAGACACCTCTTTTTAGAAGTACTACAACTTCCTACTTTTTACCATCCGGCAGCATTTGTCGGATGGTTTTTTTATGCCAAATCGGGCACCAGCTTCACCAAGGATGATTTCCTTTTAGGATCAAATACTACCGAGGATACATTGCCTATGTCGTCTACGAGAGTGTAGATAAGCAGCCAATCCGATGACACCCGATTTCACATCGCCTCTGGTACTGGAATTTCATGATGTATCCTTTACTTATCCACATGAGAAAACGCCCGCTTTACAACATGTCACATGCCAGTTTCGAGCGGGAGAGACGACGGGCTTGGTCGGGGAAAATGGGGCAGGGAAGACGACGATGGTCAAACTCATTTGCCGATGGGATGCTCCGACGGAGAGAAAGATTACCTTAAACGGCGTGGATATTCAAACCATGGATATGGATGAATACCGCCGGCTGATCGGTGTGGCGTTTCAAGATTTTACGATTTTTCCGGCTTCGATTGCCGAGAACATTAGCATGCGCAGACATCTGGACAAGGCCAGAGTTTTAAGGTCAATTGAAGCGGCTCAGATGTGCTCATGGATCCAGTCGCTGCCCCAACGGGAACAGACGATGTTGACGCACACAGTGCAAGAGGGAAGAAGTGCCAGCAAGGGGGAAAGTCAAAAGGTGGCGATGGCTCGTTGTCATTACAAGGGAGCGCCAATTGGGCTTTACGATGAGCCCACCGCAGCGTTGGATCCCTTGGCAGAGCAGCAGCTCTTTGCTTTCATCACTTCGGCGAATCGGGATAAGTTAAACATTTTGATTTCTCACCGTATAAGCAGCTGCAAGCATTGTGACCGACTCTATGTCATGAAAGATGGCGCGATTGTCGAGCGAGGTGATCACGAGTCGTTGATCCAAAACCGAGAGGGGCTTTACCATCATCTGTTTACGACGCAGGCCAACATGTATGGGGCTTCTGAGGAGGCTGTGCGCTTAGGCTGATGATCAATCGATGAGATGACAGCAAAAAACCGTATGACTTAGGTCATACGGTTTTTGACGTAGGAAAAGACTTGTTGTTGCAGGCTGTTAAAGCTCATGATCGGGGGTGAGTCCACAAATAGTCGGCGATCCACCATCTCGTCGTTGGGCTGAAAAGGTGGAAGCACCTGAACTTCCGCTACGTAAAGAGCTCCTCGACTTTGGTAGTCGGTTTGGATTTGGGGGTAGTAGTCCGCCACTTCGTAAAGGGCCAGGGGGGTGACGGTGAAGTCTTGTGCCCTGGTTTCTTCGATCAGTTCGCGGACAGCGGTCAGCCCCAGAGGCTCTCGTGGTTCTCGGTGGCCGCCGGGAATTTCCCAGTGGCCGCGTTTTTTATGTTTGACTAAGATCCATTGGCTACGATACCGGGCCATAATCAATACGAGTAGGATGTCTTCCAAACCGTCGTCGCCTTCGCCGTTCCAGGAACGAAAACGGATCAACGAAGTTCCTCGGCTGTGGGGAAGTAGGCTCGGAAGTCGTCAATGACTTTGGGGTTTTTGGCTAAGACGATGACACGGTTGCCGTCCCAAGGGACGATTTCGATTTCAGCTAAGGGGTGTTGGATGTGGAGCTGCGGTTTCCAACCGACGCGTTGGTGGTCGGCAAAGGGCAGGTCGTATTGCAACACTTCATCCACAGTGGTGCCTTTGGGGAAGCCGGACATATAGGCCCAAGCCCATTTAAAGTCTTCTTTTAAAACGATTTTTTCCAGCTCTTCACCGGAGATCCAGATGACTTGGGATTGGAAAAATTTGGAGAATTGCTCGTTTTCCGGATAGCAGATGACGTTGGTCATGAGCCATTGATAATCGAGTTGACGATGTTTGATAGCGTCGAAGATGACGCGCATGGGGACAAAGACGTTCTCATGATCGGTGTACACTAAACCCTTGACTTGTTCTGACATAGTATTGCGCTCCTTTCTCAACCTTCTTTAAGGATTGATACCCACAAGGCGCGGTTCTATGCAATTTTACCTTTCCACTTTCCAATTGACGGCAGTTTCGGTATACTGTGTGAAAGAAAGGAAATGAACATGCGAACAATTTTGATTACAGGATCGAGCCGTGGCATTGGGAGAGCCATTGCCTTGGGGCTAACCGATATGGATTTGCGCTTTGCCATCCACTATAAGGAGCAACAAGCGATGGCTGAAGAAGTGGTGGCTCAAATACGCCGGGCAGGCCGAGATGCCCGAGCCTATCAGGCGGACGTGCGTTCAACCGAAGAGGTCAACGCCATGTTTGACGCCATCGAAAAAGATTTTGGCACGGTGGATATTTTGATCAACAACGCCGGCATGGGTTACCGGGATTTGTTCACCGAGATGCCGGAAGAGCATTGGCTGGAAACCATGGATACCAATATTAATGGGATGTATCGCTGTGCCCGTCGTGCGGTGCCGGCGATGGTGTCCAACAAACGTGGGGACATCATTCAGATGGCGTCCATCTGGGGACTGGTCGGCGGTGCGTTGGAGGTGCATTATTCCGCATCCAAAGGAGCGGTGATTGCCATGACCAAAGCTTTGGCCAAAGAGCTGGGACCTTCGCAGATCCGCGTCAACGCCATAGCGCCAGGAGCGATTATGACAGATATGCTGACGGAGCTGGGAGACGAGATTCTCGCTTGCGTGAAGGAGGAAACGCCTTTGGGTCTTTTGGGCACACCGGATCATGTGGTAGCGGCGGTGCGTTATTTATTGGGGCCTGGTGGAGAGTTTGTAACGGGGCAGGTCATCAGCCCCAATGGCGGTTTTGTCATTTAAGATAGAAAGCCGTTTGGCAACAGAAATGGGAGGATACCATGTTTATTGAACAATGGAAAGTCGATCGAGTAGACGGGGAAACTGTGTCTCGTACCTTGGATTTGGAGCTGTTGGACTCATTGCATTTGCCTGAGGTTTACGATTTTATCCAAAAAAATTGGGAAATATTGCCCCGTAAAGAGTTTTTTGCCTTGGAAGATGAGGGAACCATGTTTAAACCCTTTATTGAAGGGGGGTTAATTGCAGGTTTACGCGAAGAGAGCAAGTTAGTGGCCATGCGTTATGTGACCTTCCCTCGAAACGGCGAGCATCCTCTGGCCGATGCCCTGGAGCTGACCGCGGAGGAACGCGTGGGGTTGGTGTATTTAAAGGCTACGATGGTGGATCCTGCTTACCGAGGCAACGGGTTGCAACATCGCCTGACGGAGTGGATGATGAATTATGCCGGTCTCATGGGCTATGATCGCTTTATGGCCACCATTCATCCGGAAAATGTGTATAGCTTGCGCAATATGCTGGATTTGGGACTGGGGGTACGAGGCTTGGCCAAGATGTATCCCAATGCGGAGCATCCGGATGGGATGTGGCGTTTGATGCTTTACGGAGATCGACGAGAAGCCAAACCTAGCGGGGATCAAGTGGCGGTACCATTAACAGATGTCGATGCCCTGCAAGATGGTTTGGCGAAGGGCTATGTGGGGGTTGAAGTGGAAGATGGGAAGCTCCTTTTGGCCAAGTAAGGAACAGGTGTTAAAGAGACGTTTTTGTGGGACGTTAATGCCTTTGTTTGCGTTGCCGGGTGAGTATGGCATAGGGGATATGGGCCGTTCCGCCCGCCAGTTTGTGGATTTTTTGGCCGAGACGAAGCAGCGCGTATGGCAGCTTTTACCGCTGGCGACCATGATGGGAGATTCTCCCTACCAGGCCCGCCATGCGGCTTCAGGAGAGCCTTTGTACCTGGATCCGGAGGATTTTCTGGCTCGGGGCTGGGTTACTGTAAAAGAGCTGGAGGAGGCAAAAACTCCAGAAGGCACGGTGGACTATGACAAGGTGCGTGCAAGGAAACACAGACTCTATCGGATCGCCTATCAACGGGGCTTTGAAGAGAAACAACAGGAGATAGAAGAGGCTTATGCCCGGTGGCCTTGGCTTGAAGTGTATGTGCAATCTTTAGGTGGAAGGCCGGAGGACACCCGTGATAACTTACGCAATTACCATGGGTTTTTGCAAGTCATTTGGCGGGAACAATGGGCGGCGCTTAGCGCTTATGCCCATGAGCACGAGGTGGCGATGATGGGGGACTTACCCATCTATCCTGCACCGGGAGGGGCGGAACTCGAGGAGCGACCGGATCTCTTTTGGCTAGATGAAAGCGGTCGACCGACCAAGGTCGCCGGCGTGCCGCCGGATGCGTTTGCCAAAGAGGGGCAGTTGTGGGGCAATCCCCTCTATTGCTGGGAGGCACATCAGCGGGATGGGTACCGATGGTGGGCCCATCGCCTGGCGATCCAGTTGGAGCTTTACGACCTGCTACGGTTGGATCACTTTCGTGCTTTTTGCGATTATTGGGCCGTGCCGTCGGAACATGCCGTGGCAAGCCAGGGCCATTGGGAGACCGGGCCGGGGATGGCTTTTTTCGAGGCAATGGAAAAAAGCCTGGGTAAGGTGGCCTGGGTGGCGGAAGATTTGGGACTTTTGCACCAGGGTGTGCTGGATTTGCGCGATGAGGCGGGCATCCCCGGCATGGCGATTTTGCAGTTTGCCTTTGACGGTGATGATTCTCTGTATTTACCTCATCATATTCATGAAAACCAGTTGGCGTATACGGGAACCCACGATAACCCCACATCCCTTGAGTGGTATGAGAAAGCTGATCCGATGCTGAAAAAACGCTTGGCCGTTTACGGTGGCATCGAGGCGAAGGACATGCCTTGGGGGTTGGTGCGCCTGGCGTTGACCTCATCAGCGGTAGGGGCCATCATCCCTATGAGCGACTGGCTCAGCTTGGGCCAAGAAGGGCGAATCAATGTGCCGGGTGTAGCCAAGGGACAGTGGCGCTGGCGCATGAAGTCAGAAGACTACGAGCGCATAGACAGGGAGCGTATCCGCCAACTGGTGGAGGTGACTCATCGCGATCAACCCTGGTAAGAGGGGCGTAAAATTTTGGATAAAACGGCTCGGCTCCATTGACAGTCGGTGAATTTCCCGTTATAATTGAACAAAATTGTGAATAGGCAAACGGAGAATGCGTCTAGTAGGAACGGGTGGCAGTGCCCGGACTGAAATTACACCGCAGGAGTTTGCGAGGAAGCAATACCTTAGATTGCACAGAGGCTTTGTCGAAGAAAGGTGGTACCACGTGTCGCTACGTCCTTTCGCCGGCAAAGCCTTTTTTTGAAAAAGAGATAGGAGGATATGCAATGAGTGAAATGAACGTATATGATTTATTGGAACGCAGAGGGTACATTGACCAAGCTACGGATGCCGAAGAATTGCGCGAAAAACTAGGAGCCGGACCGGTGAAGTTTTACATCGGCTTTGACGCTACAGCTGATTCTCTGACCCTGGGACACTTTTTACAAATCATGGTGATGAAACGTATGCAGGAAGCGGGACACATTCCCGTGGCCCTGTTGGGCGGCGGCACCACTCTCATTGGTGACCCCACGTTTAAGTCAGACATGAGAAAAATTATGACCATCGAAACCATTAATCACAATGCGGCGTGCTTTAAAGAACAGTTATCCCGCTTTTTGGAATTTGGCGAAGGCAAGGCCATGATGGTCAATAATGCTGACTGGCTTTTAGATCTTAACTTTATGCAATTTATGCGTGAATATGGGATCCATTTTTCCGTCAATCGCATGCTGACTTTTGATTGTTACAAAAACCGTATGGAAGCAGGCTTAACCTTCTTCGAGTTCGGCTACATGCTGCTGCAATCCTACGATTTCTTACACCTTTACAGAGAATATGGCGTGACTTTGGAATTAGGCGGCTCTGACCAATGGTCCAACATCATCGGCGGTTACGAGCTGGTGCGCAAATTGGAAGGTGAAAAAGTATACGGTATGACCTTTAAGCTCTTGACCACGGCCTCGGGGACCAAGATGGGCAAGACGGAAAAAGGGACGATTTGGTTGGATGCTGAAAAGACATCTCCCTATGAGTTTTACCAATACCTACGCAATACTGATGACCGTGATGTCATTAAATTCTTAAAGCTCTTGACCATGTTGGATGACGAAACCATTGCCTCCATGGAACACTGGCAAGGGCAAGAACTGAATCAAGCCAAGGAAATTTTGGCTTACGAAGTGACGAAGATGGTACACGGTGAAAAAGAGGCTGATAAAGCACAAGAGACTTCTCGCGCTTTGTTTGCGGGCAAAGGAGACGACAGTGACATGCCCACCACGACCATTCGTCCAGGAGAATGGACCATTGTGGATCTGTTAAGAGAAGCTGACTTGGTCAAATCCAATGGGGAAGCCCGTCGCTTGATCCAACAAGGCGGGGTGCGCTTAAATGACGAAAAAGTAGAAGATTTTGAGCGGATGATTGGTGAAAACGACTGGAAAGAAGGACGTTTGGTCGTACAAAAAGGTAAAAAAGTGTTCCATCAATTCCTGTTGGAGGATTAAGATGACTCCTGGGGATACATTAAAAATCATGGTGACAACGGCTTTCGGATTGGAATCCGTTTGTCGCCGTGAAATAGAAGATTTAGGTTATCAAAACATCCAAACCCAAGACGGTCGATTGGTGGTAGAGGGGACTTGGGCGGATGTGGCCCGATTGAACCTGTGGCTACGCACTGGTGATCGGGTGTTGGTGCTCTTAGATGAATTTCCCGCTTACTCCTTTGAAGAACTCTACCAAGGCGTGAAGCGAATTCCCTGGGATTCATGGATTGACCCCATGGGCAACTTCACCGTGGATGGCAAAAGCCACCAAAGTCAGCTCTTTAGCATTAGCGACTGCCAACGGATTACCGAGCGGGCCATCATCGATGTGCTCAAGGAACGGGACCAAAAGTCATACTACGAAAAGACTGGGGTGCGCTACCGCATCCAGGTGGCTTTGCGAAAAGACATAGCCACCCTTACCCTGGACACGACTGGGGTGGGGCTTCATAAGCGCGGTTATCGGGCCAGAGGAGGAGACGCACCGCTCAAGGAGACTTTGGCGGCGGCTTTGGTGCTCCTATCCTTTTGGAATCCGGATCGCCTTCTGATGGATCCCTTCTGTGGCAGTGGCACCATTCTCATGGAAGCGGCGATGATCGGTCGCAACATGGCGCCGGGGTTGGCTCGCGATTTTGAAGGCGAGGACTGGCCCATGACGGACCAAAAGGTGTGGGCCGATGCTCGGGTGGAAGCTCGCAAGGCCATGGACTTTTCTAAGAAGCTTAAAATTCTCGGCTCCGATATCGACCACAAGGCGGTGTTGCGCGCCAGGGATAATGCAGCGTTGGTCGGTCTGGAAGACGACATCACCTTCTTTATCAAAGATATGCGAGAGGTGGATGTGTTAGAGGACTACGGTGTGCTGATTACCAACCCGCCCTATGGCGAGCGCATCGGAGGAGAAGTAGAAGATGTAGCAGGACTTTACTTGGATTTTGCGGCAAAATACTTAACCATGCCCACATGGTCTGTCTATGTCATCACCTCGTTTCCCGGTTTTGAAGAACTGATTTTGCGTAAGGCTACCCGACGGCGCAAGCTCTATAACGGACGCATCGAAACGCAGTATTACCAATTTTTAGGGCCGCGTCCGCCGGAAAAAGAAAAGCGGGACGAGCGACGTTAAGTGT
>CAYFMR010000010.1:17482-47391 GCA_964344295.1 uncultured Peptoniphilaceae bacterium
GTTGACAAGGACGATAGGATAAGACTTTCTGTTGCTTTTATTCCGGTTTAGTCTTGCAGTATTCAGACGTTCGTGGTAATATGTTAATAGAATAACATTCCAAATCGATTCAGCGAGGAGGCTTCTATGGTCAGCACGCAAGCGTCATTCGACGACCTCTTACAATTTAGGGTTTTAGATGGCATGGAGGATTGGGCGCGTGTCATTGGCAAAGACAACAGGGTGATTTATGCGAATAAGGCCATGATAGACGCTTTAGGTGCAGATGTAATCGGCAAGCCCTGTCATTACGGCATGGGCAAAAACGAGCAGTGTAAGTTTTGTATCGCCCAACGAAGTCTGACCACCGGTGAAGTGGTGCGTAAGGAAGACGTGTATTTTAACCGCCACTATACGGTGAAGTCGTCGCCAATTCGCAACAGTGAAGGTGAGGTATTTGCGGCAGTAGAAGTCTATTCCGATGTCACCAGAGAACGGCGTTTGGAGCAAATTCTCATGGAGCGTAACAAGCTCATGCGCCGGGACGTGGCCTTTGCCAGAACCTTGCAACAAAAGTTGTTGCCGGAGCCGCTGGTTTCTGATCAGTTGGACTTCTCCTACGTTTATCAGCCCAGTCAGATGCTTTCCGGTGACTTTATGGATATTTTACCCTTTGACGATGGCTCTGTGGGGATGTATATTGCCGATGTCGTGGGACATGGTATTTCGGCGTCTATGATGACAATTTTTGTCTACCATGTGGTGCGAGAGGCGTTTGTGGAGACCCGTGATCCCGATAAACTATTGGCTGCGGTGCAAAGACGATATTGTGATTTAAACTTGGCACCGGATCAATATTTCTCCCTGCTGGTGGCTCGGTATGACCCGCAAACCAGGACGTTTTCTTTTTCCAATGCCGGCCACAACTGTGCACCCATTATTAAGCGAAAACATGGATCAGTGGAGGCCTTGGAATTACACGGCTATCCCATTACGTCGATTCAAAGGGGGCTGACCTTTGATGCGATTGAAACGAAGCTCAACCTCGGAGATCGCGTGTTATTTTACACGGATGGCTGTGTGGAGCTCACTGATATGGCGGATGTGCCGCTGGGAACAGACGGCCTTTTAAACCTTTATCAGGAGTATGGCCATGAGCCATTAACAGATTTTTACTATCGTGTCATTGATTACGGCTGGGGAGAACAGTTAGACGACTATGCGATGTTGCAAATGATCGTAAAGGAGTAAATCATGATGATCTTGGACATGGTAGGCATGCCCTTTGACCTTGAAGCCATCGAGGCATATCAGGAACAAGTGAATGAGGCCCACCAGACCCTGCACCAAGGCACTTGCCCAGGCGGAGAGTTTAGCGGCTGGGTGGATTATCCCACATCGTACAATCACGAGGAACTGGCAGCCATCTTAGATTTGGCCCAGGATTGGCGCCGCAAATTGGAGGCTCTCATCGTCATTGGCATTGGTGGATCCTATTTAGGTACGCGCATGGTGTATGAGGCATTGATGCCCTACTATCATGAGCACATGAATCCGGAAGATCGCGGGGGACCGGCCCTTTATTTTGCGGGCAATGACTTGTCCCCGGGCAAATTGCAAGGGTTGATGCAGCTTTTGGAAAATCAGTCCGTAGGTCTTTGCGTTGTGAGTAAATCGGGACGCACGTTAGAGCCGGCCATCGCCTTTCGCGTGTTACGCAGGTGGATGGAGGAGCGGTACGGAGACGAGGCCATAAATCGCATTGTCGCCGTCACGGACGGACATAAAGGGGCTTTGAAAACCTTGGCCGATGCCAAAGGTTACCGCACGTTTGTGGTACCGGAGGGTATTGGGGGTCGGTATAGCGTGTTGACACCAGTAGGCACTGTGCCTTTAGCGGTAGCCGGGATCGATGTCAAAGAGCTCTTACGGGGCTCCGAAGCTGCACAACGAGCCTATGCTTTACCGGAGCTTTCTGACAACCCCTGCTACCGTTACGCTGTGGCTCGAAATCTTTTATATCACAAGGGTAAGACCACGGAAATCATGGTGCAATACGAACCCAAGTATCGCTTTATCACCGAATGGTGGAAGCAACTCTTTGGCGAATCAGAAGGCAAAGACGGCAAGGGCATTTTTCCTGCCGGCCTCTTAAATACCACAGATTTACATTCCATGGGACAATGGGTCCAAGACGGTCCGCGGACCATCTTTGAGACCGTCATCGCTGTGGAGAAAAACGCTGAGGACTTAGTGGTCCCGGCACAAGCCGATGCCTTAGACGGCTTGGATGATGTAGGGGGTCAGTCCTTACATCAAATCAATGGCTATGCCTTGGAGGGAACGGCACGAGCTCACATTGACGGCAACGTGCCGCAGTGTATCTTGCGTTTGCCAAAGATGGATGCGTTTTCTCTAGGCCATCTGCTTTATTTTTTCATGAAAGCTTGTGCCATATCCGGTCTGTTGCTAGGGGTGAATCCCTTTGATCAACCGGGTGTGGAAGCTTATAAAACGAATTTAACGCAACTGCTAAAAGCCTGAAGGAGGGAAACATGACCTGGAACAATTTACTATTAGAAAAAAATGAGGGGATTGGGGTCCTCAAAATCAATCGTCCAAAAGTGCTCAACGCACTGAATTCAGAAGTCTTATTGGAGATCTCCGATGCGATGGATGTCATCGAACAGGATGATGAGATTCGCGTTTTGATCATCACGGGAGAAGGCCGCTCCTTCATTGCCGGAGCAGACATTGCTGAAATGCGAGACTTAAACGCCGTAGAAGGGGCCGCTTTTGGACAACGAGGCTTAACGGCTTTTCGTAAAATTGAACTTTTATCCAAACCGGTCATCGCTGCAGTCAATGGATTTTGCTTAGGCGGCGGCAACGAATTGGCCCTGGCCTGTGACATTCGCATCGCATCCACTAAGGCCAAGTTCGGTCAACCGGAAGTGGGCTTAGGCATCACGCCGGGATTCTCCGGCACCCAACGTCTGCCGAGAACGGTTGGGGCGGCTTTTGCCAAAGAGCTCATCTATACGGGGGATGTCATCGGTGCCGATCGCGCTTTAGAAATCGGTTTAGTCAGCCAAGTGGTTGAACCGGATGCCCTTATGGATACGGTGATGGACTTGGCAAAACGTATGGCTAAGAACGCTCGATATGCCGTTGCCGCTTCGAAGGAAGCGATTAACCGCGGTATGGAAACAGACATCGAAACGGGCCTACGCATTGAGAAAAACCTTTTCGGTCTTTGCTTCTCCACGGAAGACCAAAAAGAGGGGATGACAGCCTTTTTAGAAAAACGTCCCCCGAACTTTCAATAGGTTGTTTTAAACATTAATATAAGGAGGAAAACAATGAAAAAAATCGGTTTATTAGGTCGCGGAACCATGGCAGGAGGCATTGCCCAAGTTTTTGCCCAAAATGGTAAAGAAGTGATCATGTGCGTACGTAACATCGATCCAGCTGCTCCCCGCAAGTCTGTAGCTTCTGTGGAAAAAACTCTAGGTCGCTTAGTTTCCAAAGAAAAAATGACCCAAGAAGAAATGGATGCTATCTTAGGCCGCATCGTATTGACTACGAACATGGAAGACTTAAAGGACTGCGATTTGGTTATCGAAGCCATTGCGGAAGACATGGAAATCAAAAAAGACAACTTAGGTCGCCTAGATAAGATTGCCAAACCGGAATGCATTTTCGCAACCAACACCAGCTCTCTATCCATCACGGAAGTGGCCAGCACCACAGAAAGAGCCGACAGATTTATCGGCATGCACTTCTTTAACCCTGTGCCCATGATGAAATTAGTGGAAGTCATCCGTGGCGTACACACTTCTGATGAAACCACCAAAGCCATCGTAGACTTAACGGAAGAAATCGGTAAAGTACCGGTAGAAGTGCAAGAGGCTCCCGGATTTGTCGTAAACCGCATCTTGATTCCCATGATTAACGAAGCCATCGGCATCTTAGGCGACGGCGTAGCCACGGCTGCTGACATCGACGAAGCCATGAAACTAGGTGCTAACCATCCCATGGGACCCTTGGCACTAGGTGACTTAATTGGCTTGGACGTTTGCTTAGCCATCATGGACGTGCTGTACAATGAATTTGGTGACAGCAAATACCGTGCTCATCCCTTGCTGAGAAAAATGGTTCGTGGCGGCAAGTTAGGACGCAAAACTGGCGAAGGTTTCTTCAAGTATTAATCTTACGTCGTCACAGAAGGCTTGTGAAGACGCTGAGAAGGATAACAAAAAAGCGACATGGAGCAATCCTCTATGTCGCTTTTGTTATGCAAATGGCGAACGACCGATTTCTGTGCAATGCACCGCCGGATCCAGGCGATTTTTCTAGTTCATAACAAAAAGCCCTGCCCCTTGCCAGCTACGGCAAGGGGCAGGGCTTTTGCTCTTTCGAGCAAACCAAACACACAAGGAAAACAAGGAAAAAATGAAAATGGAGAGATCAAAAGTAATCGGTGATTGAATCGAGCCTCGGGTCTTAGCGTCGAGTCGATGGGGTGCGCCGTCTTCGCTCCTGGCGCTTGTGCCATCGAAGATGACGGGTGATAGGGGGCTTTGTCGAAGCGATGTCAGCAGTGTTCGAGACATTGGTCTCACTCACAGTGACATAGCCCAAGGCACCGGAGTCCAATACATAGAGGATGGTGCCTTCAGCCGTATCGCCGATTTTATCATAGAGACGGCCGGCACTGTAACTTTCATCGGTGACGGTATGCGGGCTGTTGCCCACATAGCCGATTTTACCGAGACCTTCCAAATTCACCATAATGGCCTCAGGGTCCACTTTGTTGTCCGGCTCCTTTATGAGCTGCACCACAAGATTCGGCTTTAAAAACTGTTGACCGTAATAGTACTTGGTGCCGACGAGAGTAAAATACATGCGTTTCATGGCTTAACCTCCTCTTTTTTGATCTTAAACTTATGATAGCAGATGAGGTGTCCCAAAAAACGGACTTTGGAGGATTAAAATAAAAAAATTTAACGAAAATGGATCAAAAGACTACATTTTTTCCAAGGGATTCCCGTACTGGCGTGCCAAACGGCGAATTTCCGTGCGCATGTCCTCTACCACGTCTTCGGGAGAGACGATGGTCATGGCATCACCTAGGGCGATCACCCAGCCAAGGAATTGTTTGCTGATGGCTACATCCACTAAGGCGTGCACATGTTCTTCATCCACGGCGTAAAGGGGAATGTCTTGGCCGAAGCGATCAATGAGAACGCCCACCAGTTCATTTTTGGCCAAGAGAGTTACCGTACGCTCATCGCCGCCAAACATGTAAAACAGACTCTTGGAGTATCGCGGCATGTCGAAAGCCTCGAACGCTTCCTGACCTAAACGGATCTCATCGGTGATGGCGATGCGTTTCATCTTATCGACACGATAGTGTTTGACCTTTTCTTCATCGGCATCAAAGGCCACCAGGTAGTAGTTTTCGTTATCCCACATGAGTGCCCAGGGACTGACTTGGTAGGGCGCGTGAAGGTTGCGCTTTTCTAATTTTTTCTTTGTGTTCCAGCGATAGTAGTCGAAGCGAATTTGGCGTCCGGCACCAATGGCTTTGTGTAGTTTGTCTACATTATGGTAAATGCTCTCGTTCATGGACTTAATGCGTCCGGATATGACCACCTGGCGCTGCAGCTGTTTGCCCTGGTATTGGCTCACTAACCCTTCCAGCTTTTTGATAAGCTCGGCGGATTTTCGGTCGGTAATAAACTTGGCTGCTTGTACGGCGTCGACTAGCAATTTTAACTCTGGCAATGCAAACTTGCGGTTCGCCAGGAAGTAGAGCCATTCGCGCCCTTTCTTTTCCGCTACGATGTCCAGGCCGAAGTGGCGGAGTTCATCAAAGTCTTGGTAGAGTGTTTTACGCGTGGCTTTCACCCCGTAGGCATCAAGTCTATGTATGATTTGCGGTATGGTGAGCCCGTGCTGTTCGTCAGTTTCTTCTGAAAATATTTTCACCAGATAGAGCATTTTCAGCTTTTGGTTGTCGCCTTTGCGTACATTGTCGCTCATGGTGCACCTCCTTCGTGCGGGTTCATCTAGTCGTCTTACTACTAATATAATGGGAAAACGCCGAAAAACCAAGTCAGTGGAAAAATTTAAGGTAAAAAAGGCTTTGAGATGAGAAAAAGAAATGAGGTCGAGAATCATGGAGGACTTCTCGGTGGAAAACGACGTGAGCAAGAAAAACACCTCTGATCGGCAAGACCAGAGGTGTTTTCAATAGGAGAGTTATTTCAGTGGCGTTAGACCTTGGATGGAATAGGTACCTTCTAAGTTGAATTCTAAGGTGTCAACGAGGTAGTCGTTGTATTTGGAATCCGTGTATTGAGCCATACCGCCAATGTTGTAGATTTTTGACATGTCCCATCCGCGTGAGTTTAAGATGTCCAGGAGCATGGTGACACGACCACCGGATTGGCAAACTAGCATGAGAGTTTTGTCTTTGGGGAAGAGCGCTTCTAGGAGCTCATCTGATTCCTCATAGGTGGGAACGGGATCTTTGGTCGATCCGGAGTAGAGTTGCACCGGGTTAGTGTCTTCTGCGTTACGGTTATAGACCAGGGCAAAGAAGGGAATGACTTCAAAGTTGCGGAAGTGTTTTTGCATGTAGTCGTCGTAATCACGCAAGTCAATGTAAAGGACGTCATCTAAATCCATGTAGTCGATGAAATTATCTTTGTTGATGGAAGAACATTCATAGGAAAAACTGTCTTCCTCACAAGCGATGGGATCGCTGTCTTTGTCCGGCTTATACGTTTTGGTGGTGTCAGAGGGAGCAGGTAGGTCGACAGACGTTGTGGTCACAGTAGCGGTCGGAGCTTTGGAGGCTTCTTCGGCCGGGGCCGATGTTTCTGCCGCAGCTGGTTCTTCCGCTGGAGTCGTTTCTGCTGTTTCCCCGGTGAAGAATTCATCAGTGCCATGGTATTCGTAAAGGGCTTGCAACATGCGGATGATGTTGTTGGCAGAGACAGAGGAGCCGGAAAAAGTGTCAATGGTATAGGCGGAACGGCCCTCACCTGCTTGGTAATCAGCTAAGTCAATATCATCCATAATGCTTAGGCCTTTGATCGCAGCATAGTCTTTGCCGACAAAGTAGGGGATGTATTGGGTTTTGAACTCATCGTACGTGGCTCCGTCAGGAATAGGATCGGAGTCACCCCAGAAACCGCCTAGGTAAGCATTAGTAGAGTCTAGGTCATAGCTTAACGTACGGATTTCCGCATCTTCGATGTGACCGGACTCCGGCAAAGTCAGCTCAACGTAGGCCGTTTGCCAGTAGTTAGTGGCTGCCGGGCGACAAGAACAGGAGATGTAGGACACTTGGTACTTAATGTAGTTGCGAGCGCGGAACTTGAAGTTGACAAACGCATAGAAATCATCTTCGTTCTTTGGACCGTCAATATGGGCGAAAGGGATGACGGCCACGGGATTGGCTTTGGACCCTTCGCCGAGACCGGCGCTCTCGTTGAGGAAGCGGTTCACATCACTTAAAGTGATCGCTTGCGGTGGGGTGGCTTCCTCGGTCGCAGGCGTGCTGTTGCCTGAGCAGCCAACGACAAAGGTCATGACCATAATGGCCATGAGGATCCACGACATGAGCTTACGAGTGTTCATCGGATTACCTCTCTTTCTTAATCTTAATATTTCAATATACCGATATTATTAGTATACACAATTTCCAAAATAAATAAAGAGAATTTGTAAAAATAGTGTCAACATTGACTTCATAGAAGGCAGGTGCATGCAAGCCATGAAAAAACCTACCGAAAAGGGAGCGGAAAGAGAAGACAAACGGGTATATAAAGGCATAAGGAGGTGCGAGATTGTTTTTTAAGAACGATTACGGTATGAGTGCTCATGAGAAGGTATGGGAAGCTTTGTTAGCCCATCGACAGACCTATTACCCGGGATATGGCACAGATGAGCACACCCGGGAACTTCAGACGTTGGTAAGAAAATTGTGTAAGCGAGAAGACGTGGAAGTGCATGTGGTATCCGGCGGGACCCAGGCCAATATGCTGGTGGTTTCCCACGGGCTCCGTCCTTATGAAGCGGTGATTGCTGCAGATTCCGGCCACATTAACACCCATGAGACGGGTGCTGTGGAAGCAACGGGGCACAAGATTGTGACCATGGCAAGCCCAGAGGGTAAATTGACACCGGAGGCCATCGTGCAAGTGATGCAGCTGCATCCCGATGAGCATATGGTGAAACCGGCAATGGTCTACATCAGCCAGACGACCGAGGTGGGCACGGTCTATGAAAAGGCCGAATTACAAGCCATTCGAGACGTGTGCGACGAGTATGGTCTCACATTATATATTGACGGGGCCCGCTTGGCCTCAGCACTAGACGCGGTGCCTGAAGTTGATTTGCCTTTTCTGGCCCAGGTGGCAGATGGATTTACCATCGGTGGAACGAAAAATGGGGCCCTCTTTGGCGAGGCGATTGTATTGACGAATCGGTCTTGGCAAAGGGAGTTTCGGTATGCCATTAAACACCGTGGCGCCATGAGCGCTAAGGGCTTTGTGGGAGCCATCATGATGAAGGCGTTATTAGAAGACGGGGTCTACGAAGCCATCGGCCATCATAGCAATGAGATGGCTTTTAGGATCGTTAAGGGCGCTCGTGAACGGAACATTGCCTTTGCCTATCCGCCGAAGTCTAACCAGATTTTTCTGCAGTTGCCCCCAAGGGCAGCAGACATGTTGGCGGAGCACACGGGAGCGGAGCTCATGGAAAACCTGGGAGATCAAGTGGTCATCCGTATCGTTACCAGTTTTGCCACCAAAGAGGACGAGGTGGAGGAGCTATTGGATCTATTGAAACAGTTACCCCTAAACGAGTAGGATCCAGAAAAAGGGCAATTAAGGTGCGATCGTTAAAAAATGAATGAACTTTCAGTAAAATAGGGTATAATAAAGGAAAGATGAAAGAGAATTCATCAGACCTAGAAGTGGTGTCGTAAGAGATTCCATTTGCCAGGTGATTAATTTGCCAGAGGAAAGAATCACAGAAATAAGGAGGTAGGAAGATGTTATTCAATACGACGGAGAAGCATGAGGAGTTGCGGGCGAAAATTCGTGCGTTCGCAGAGGAGGAAATCAAACCTGTAGCCTTTAGTATGGACCAGGAAAACGCTTTCCCCGAAGAGGCTTACAAAAAATTTGGGAAAATGGGTTTCATGGGCATTCCCTTTCCTAAAAAATACGGTGGTGCAGGTTTAGATAACCTTCATTATGCCATTGCCGTAGAAGAATTATCACGAGTAGATGGGGGAACCGGTGTCATCCTATCGGCCCACGTCTCCTTAGGAAGCTGGCCCATTTATCATTTCGGGACAGAAGAACAAAAACAAAAATATTTGGTACCCTTGGCTAAGGGTGAAAAAATTGGAGCTTTCGGCTTAACGGAACCGGAAGCCGGTTCTGATGCAGGTGGAACGGAAACCACGGCCGTCTTGCAAGGAGACCACTACATTCTCAACGGGGGCAAGATTTTTATCACCAACGCTCCCTATGCAGACACCTACGTCGTCTTTGCTGTCACCACACCGGGTATTGGCACCCATGGTATCTCTGCCTTTATTGTGGAAAAAGGATGGGAAGGCTTTACCTTTGGCGATCATTATGACAAGCTGGGAATTCGCTCTAGCTCCACAGCAGAACTGATTTTTAACGACGTGAAAGTGCCCAAAGAAAACTTACTGGGCCGCGAAGGCGACGGATTTAAAATCGCTATGGCAACCTTAGATGGCGGCCGAATCGGAATCGCAGCTCAAGCATTGGGAATCGCCCAAGGGGCTTATGAACACGCTTTGGAATATGCGAAAGAACGTATCCAATTCGGTAAGCCCATCGCTTACCAACAAGCCATCAGCTTTAAATTTGCCGACATGGCTACGAAACTGCGCACCAGCCGCTTCTTGGTTTATTCTGCAGCAGAATTGAAAGATAATGACCTGCCCTATGGTAAGGAATCTGCTATGGCGAAGATGTATGCATCCGACCGTGGCTTGGAAATCGTCAATGACGCCCTACAAATCTTCGGTGGTACAGGATACTTGAAGGGCATGGAGGTCGAACGAGCTTATCGCGACATGAAGATCACGAGCATTTACGAAGGTACCAACGAAATCCAACGTGTGGTTATCGCGTCTCACGTCGTCGGCAAGATGCCGAAAGAATACGCCGGCGGACGCAGCAAGAAAAAAGAGTCTATCGTCGGTACGCGTAAAAAAGTTATTTTCAAAGACGGCAGCATGGAAGAACGTGTGAACAGCCTCGTAGAAGCCTTGAAAGCAGACGGCTATGACTTCACCGTGGGCATTCCCATGGACACTCCCATTGCTGATGCAGAACGTGTCGTTTCTGCCGGTAAGGGGATCGGTCCCATCGAAAACATGAAATTGATCGAAGACTTGGCCAAACAAGCAGGAGCAGCCGTTGGTTCGTCTCGTCCTGTGGCTGAAACCTTAAAATACGTGCCCTTAAACCGCTATGTCGGCATGTCCGGACAAACCTTTAAAGGTAACCTTTACATTGCCGTCGGTATCTCTGGCGCTGGTCAACACTTGAAAGGCATTCGCGATGCAGCTACCATCGTGGCCATCAATAAAAATGCCAACGCCCCCATCTTTAAAAATGCAGACTACGGCATTGTGGGAGATGCCATGGAAATTCTGCCGCTGTTGACGAAAGCGTTAGATAACGGCGAAGAAAAGAAACCGGCTCCGCCGATGAAACGCATCAAACGCGCTCAACCTCATAAGTTAGCAGACTTAGATAAACACTATGTATGTAACGGTTGTGGTCACGAATATGTTCCATCAGAAGGAGACGAAGAAGGTGGCGTAGCACCGGGAACTAAGTTTGAAAACTTACCGGATGAATGGATTTGCCCGATATGTGGTGAAGCGAAAGAAAACTTTACCGTCGTTACTTATCCTGAAAACCGCCAATAAGTATCAGTCAGATTTAGCCCTGTGAGATAAAGGAGGAGCTTTAATGAATACCGTGAGAAAAGTCACCGATGATATCTATTGGATCGGTGCCAATGATCAACGTTTACACCTGTTTGAAAACATTCACCCCATTCCCAAAGGAGTCAGCTACAACTCCTACGTCCTGTTAGACGAGAAAACGGTGCTGTTTGATAGCGTGGAATGGTCCAAGTGCCGTGAGTTTTTAGATAACCTAGAATATGCACTGGATGGTCGCGATTTAGACTACATGGTCATCAACCACATGGAACCTGACCACGCGGCTAGCATTGAAGAAATCTTGATTCGCTATCCCAACGCTCAAGTGATCTCTACGGAAAAAGCGTTTATGTTGATGCACCAATTTAAATTCCCCGTAGATGGCCGTGATATCGTAGTTAAGGAAGGGGATACCATGAGCTTTGGCAAACACACCATTGCTTTTGTGGAAGCTCCCATGGTGCACTGGCCGGAAACGATGGTCAGCTTCGACGTCACAACTGGCGCTCTCTTTGCCGCTGACGCTTTCGGCTCTTTTGGTGCGTTAAATGGTAAACTCTTTAATGACGAAGTGGACTTTGACCGCGACTGGTTAGACGAAGCGCGCCGTTACTACACCAATATCGTTGGTAAATACGGACCGTTTGTCCAAGCTGTCTTGAAAAAAGCAGCCACCTTGGATATCAAATACATCTTACCTTTACACGGCCCGGTATGGCGCAGTGACTTTGGCTATATCTTGGACAAATACGACAAATGGTCTAGCTATACGCCGGAAGATGAAGCCGTCATCATCGTATATGCCTCCATGTATGGCAATACGGAATACACGGCACAAACCATCGCCAGCATGCTTTCTGAACGTGGCGTTGACGTACGTGTTTATGACGTATCCAATCACCACGTATCTGAACTGATCGCTGAAACCTTCCGTGTCAGCCACGTCGTCCTTTGCTCTTGTACGTACAACTTGGGCATCTATCCCTATATGCACAACTACTTGATGGATATGAAAGCACTAAACGTACAAAACAGAACCTTTGCCATCGTGGAAAACGGTTCTTGGTCTCCTAAAGCCGGCGACTTGATGACCGAATTCATCAACGAAGAATTGAAACTGTGTGATGTTCTCAACGAACGCCTCACCGTCACCTCTGCTTTAGGTGAAATGAACGAAAGAGACTTAACAGATTTAGTCGATGCCATTGTAGACTCCGTGAATGGTAAGCGCTAATCGCTAAGCCAAAAAGGATCAAAATCCCGGACCTATGGTTCGGGATTTTTGTTTGGCATCCAAGGGCGAGGGGCCTTTGGTTTACTTTCATGCCAGCATGGCTTATAGTAATGGATAGAATCATACAATAAAGGAAAGGCAGTGATGAAAAGATTGAAAAAGACAGTGAGTATTTGGTAGTTGGTGGTCCTCTTAATCTGTCCCAGCATGGTCCAAGCGGCGGCTGTGCCACAGATTTCGGCTCCTGGTGCCGTCATCATTGACATGGATACCAATGAAATCCTCTATGAGAAAGCAAAGGATACACCTCGTTCTGTGGCATCCATGACCAAGGTGATGACAGATCTCTTGGCTTATGATGCCGTGGCAGAAGGAAAGTTGACCATGGACTCTCAGATTCCTGTGTCGGCGAATGCCAAATTGATTATCCCCAATGACCCTTGCGGTCAGTATGTGCCTTATCCTGATGAGGCGCGATTAGGGGACTTGCTGGCGATTTATTTAATCGTGTCTTCTTCTCCGGCAGGTACGGCCATTGCGGAATACTTAGGGGGAGATGAGGCAACTTTTGTGACCATGATGAACGAACGTGCCAAAGAGTTGGGCATCGATGCCGTGTATGCCGATGCCAATGGCCTAAAGCCCAATCAAGTCACTCCATTAGCCCAAGCCAAGCTGGTACGTCACTTTGTGCGGACCTATCCTGAAGTGCTGGAGATCACCTCTCAGCCGACAGTGACCTTCTATGGACGCACCTATCCGGGCACGAATAAATTTTTACTCGGCGATCGAGGCCTCACTGGCGTGGACGGATTTAAATCAGGGACGATGCCTTTTGCAGGTTTCTGTTTTTCGATCACCTGTCGTCAAAATGGCCATTACATGGTCTCAGTGGTGGCGGGGTCCAGCTCTAATGCCACTCGCTATTCTGATACGGTAAAAATTCAACAATACGCCTTTGCCCGCCGAGCCGAACTGGATCGAGCCAAAGGTGGGGACTCCGTGGCGGTAAAGCCTGCGCCGGAAGAAACGAAGACGCCGGAAAAACCCAAGACACCAGACAGCAACGCCACTTCCCCTTGGGCCATGGAATGGATGGAACGTGGGGACAAGCTGGGACTGGATACCTATCGTGACTTGAAGCGTGCAGCCTATTGCGGTCAAGAACCGTTAACCAGAGGCGAATTTGCCGCCTTAGTGATGCGAGGCCTCAAACCAGAACGAGGTCATTGCGTAGAAACGATCAAAGATGTGCCCACGGAGCACCCCTTTGCTCAGGACATTGTCCAAGCTGCGGCAGCAGGGGTGGTGCAAGGAGGCGAAAACGGCCTATTCCGTCCGGATGACTTGGTTAGCCGCCAAGAGATGGCCCTGATGCTGACGCATCTGTTTAGCTGGGAAGAACGCACTCCGCATAATCGCTTTACAGACAAGGATATGCTAAGTCATGTCTTTAGTGAATCGGTGGGGCGTATGAGTGAAGCCGGATTGATGCAAGGGGATGAGAATGGTCGCTTTAATCCGCTGGACTCCACAACACGAGAAATGGCGATGAAAACGGTCATTACGTGCTACGATAGAGCACAAAGAGGCGATCTGACACTGCGCCCACAAGAGGAAAAACCCTTGGGCTGCATGAGATAACAAGGTGATGTCAATCAAAAAACCGACCCTGGAGGGTCGGTTTTTTTGTTGCTTGATGGGGCCGGAAACGGCGCCTGATTAATGGTCGATGGAGGTGACGGTGTATCCGGCATCTTCCACGGCTTTTTTTAATACGTCATCGGCGATGTCATTGGCAATGCGCGCTTCCTTTTGATCCAAATAGACTGTCGCATCAGCGCCTACGGTCTTTAATGCTTCAGTGACATGGTTGACGCAGTGCATGCAGCTCATACCTTCAATGTGAATGGTTTTCATGGGATGTTCCTCCTTGATCATGGTTAAGGTGTTGGGTGAGTTTGGTGTAGTCGGTGCACTCTTAGGTGGTGTCGGCGGCTCCTGAAAACGGAGTCGTTGGAGTCGCAAGGCATTTCCCACGACAAACAGGGAGCTTAAGCCCATGGCAGCAGCACCGATCATGGGACTTAGCTTCAAGCCGAAAGCGGGATAAAATACGCCGGCGGCCAAGGGAATGCAGAGGCTGTTATAAAATAGCGCCCAGAATAAGTTTTCTTTGATGATTTTGATGGTGGCTCGAGACAGTTCCAAGGCGGTGGCCACGTGGGATAAGTCGTCGTGCATGAGCACGATATCCGCGGATTCCACAGCGATATCGGTGCCGCGTCCCATGGCAATGCCTACATCGGCACGGGCTAGGGCAGGGGCATCGTTAATGCCATCGCCAACCATAATTACGGGCCCCTTTTTTTGTAAGGAGCGGATCTTGGATTCTTTGTCGCCGGGAAGGACCTGAGCCATGACGTGGGAGATACCCAATTCTTGGGCTAAGGCCTGGGCGGTCTTTTCCTGATCGCCGGTAAGCATCCACAGTTCTTTACCCATAGCTTCCAGGCGTTGGATAGCACCGGAGGAATCGGGCTTGAGTGTGTCTGCCACTGCGATCATGGCGACGACGGTTTGGTCCTTGGCTACATAAAGAGGTGTGTAGCCTTTAGTGCTGTATGCATCCTTGGCATCGTGCCACAAGGAGATATTCACAGCCTCATCTGTCATCAGACGATCATTACCCACCAACCAGTGGGTGCCTTCTACGATACCGGTGACGCCGCGGCCGATGTGGGATTGAAACGCTGTCACGTCTTTGGGAGCGATGCCCTTCATGGCAGCGTGGCGGATTAGAGCCTTGCCTAGAGGATGCTCTGAACGACTTTCCAAACCGGCCACTGCGGCCCAGAGTTCTTCTTCCTTCATTCCGGGAAAGGTGACTAGATCCACCACGTTCGGCTCTCCAACGGTGAGAGTGCCGGTTTTGTCCAGCACGATCATCTCAGCTGTGTGGAGCACTTCTAAGCTGGTGGCATCCTTAAAGAGGATACCCAGTTGGGCTCCCCGGCCCGTACCGGCCATAATGGCTACCGGAGTGGCTAGGCCCAAAGCGCAAGGACAAGAGATAACCAGAACCGAGATGGCACGGGCTAAGGCGAATTCTACACCGGAGCCCGCCACGAGCCATACGATGGCCGTGACCAAGGCGATGCCGATGACAATGGGCACGAAGACGCCGGAGATGCGGTCGGCCAACTTAGCGATGGGCGCTTTGGTGGCGTTGGCATCCTCTACCAGGCGAATGATTTGCGCCAGTGTGGTGTCTTCCCCAACAGCTTGCGCCTCCATGTGTAGAAAGCCGCTTTCCACTTGTGTGGCGGTGTAGAGTCGATCGCCGGTTTGCTTTTCCACGGGCATGCTCTCTCCCGTTAAGGCACTTTCGTCCACATAGGCGTGGCCAGAAAGGACTTTTCCATCTACGGGGATGGTGGAGCCGGGACGGATGACGACGATGTCGCCGACGCAGACTTCTTCGATGGGGATGGCGACTTCCAGGTCATCGCGGAGCACGATGGCCGTTTGGGGCCTGAGTTGCATTAAGGAACGGACGGCTTCGCCGGTTTTTAATTTGGACTTGGACTCTAGCGTCTTTCCGACGGTGACTAAGGTAAGGATCATGGCGGCGGACTCAAAGTAGAGGTCGTGAACAAAGTGGCTGGCAGTGTCCCAGTCGCCAACTCCTTGCGCAAAGGCAATTTTATAGAGGGCATAAAGCCCATAGATGATGGCGGCGCCGGAACCTAGGGCGATCAGTGAGTCCATATTGGGAACGCGGTGCCACAAGGCTTTGCCGCCATTTTGGAAAAAGTGACGATTGGCATAAAGTACCGGCAAAGTCATGAGAAATTGGGTGAGGCCAAAGACCATGGCTTGTTTAGGACCAGTAAATACAGAAAAGTGAATCCCCACCATGGGTCCCATGGTCAAAATCATCAAAGGGATCATAAAGGCCAAAGAGACCAGCAAACGGGTTTTGAGTTCTTGGTATTGGGCTTCGCCCACACTGGGCCCGCTAGCGGTCACCGGTTGTTCCGTTTGGGGCAAAAGGGCTTCATAGCCGATGGATTTCACGGCGGCCATGATGGCTTGGTCATCGACCTTGTCACGGTCATACGTCACCTGCATGGAGTTGGATAGCAAGTTGACCTCAGCCTTTTCGACTCCATCCATATGGTTTAACGTTCGTTCAATGGCAGAGGAACAGGCAGCGCAGCTCATGCCCTTGACCTCGAACTTTTGACGATTAAAGGGCATGATGAGGCTCCTCGGGGAAGTGCCCTGTCACGAAATCCTTGATCTTATTAAAGGTTTCTTCATTGATGACGTGCTCGATTTTACACGCGTCCTCAGCAGCAATCTTAGGCTTAACTCCGAGCTCAATCAGTAAACGCTTGAGCACCACGTGTTTTTCATAGATGGCGGCCGCAATGGATTCTCCTTCCGGAGTAAACTCCAAGCCACCGGCATCGTTGACAATGACGAGATTCGCATCGCGCAGATTGCCTACGGCACGGCTGACGCTAGCTTTGGAAAAACCTAAGTAATTGGCCACATCGATGGAACGCACAAACGGTGATTCCAGCCGCAAGATGTAAATCGCTTCCAAGTAGTTTTCCCAGGATTCTGTAATCTTAACCATAGCTCCTACGGACTCCTTTTTTTTCATTTCTTCTCCTTTTTTCATAATTTTCAGAAGATTGTTAGAAGGTAACAGATAAATGATAAACGATATTGACTACAATTTTCGTTCTTGCTATGATTATAATGCATTTAAAAGTTAGTTTCAAGTAACTTAAGGTAATCAAGGCTAACTATTTTTGGAATATAGAAAGAAGGTCAGATATGATGATGTTATCCATGGCGCCACAGGGTAAGGCGTTAAAGATTGTGTTAATTAAGGGCCAGGATGCGCAGAAGCAGCTTTTAGCCAATATGGGATTTGTTCCCGGCGAATCCATCAGTATGGTCAGTGCCCTAGAAGGCAATGTCATCGTGGGAATTAAGGAAGGGCGCGTGGCCCTTGCTGAAAAATTAGCTAGACGCATCATGGTGGAGGAGGTGGTATCGTGACGACTTTAGATCAAGCAACCATAGGGGAAACGTATCGCGTACATTCCATTACAGGAGCCAGTGCGGTAAAACGTCGCATTATGGACATGGGAGTCACTAGGAAAGCGGAAGTCAAAGTGCTTCGTACAGCACCCATGGGAGATCCGATTGACGTATTAGTCAGAGGCTATCAACTGAGCATTCGTAAGGAAGATGCTCGCCATGTCCAACTAGAATCCGTGTAAGGAATGAGGAGGAAATTTGAATGAAAATAGCATTAGTGGGAAACCCCAATAGCGGGAAAACCACTCTTTTTAACGAGTTGACAGGCAGTGCCCAACACGTGGGCAACTGGCCGGGCGTCACCGTGGAAAAGAAAGAGGGGACATTGAAACGTCACAAAGACGTGGAGATCATTGACTTGCCCGGGATCTATTCCCTGTCGCCATATAGCTTAGAGGAAGTGGTGACGCGAGACTACTTGGTTCAGGAAAAACCGGAAGTCATCATCAATATCGTAGACGCTACGAACTTGGAGCGCAACTTGTATTTGACCACCCAAGCCATGGAGACGGGGATTCCTGTAGTCATAGCCTTGAACATGATGGACGTGGTGGAAAAAAACAAAGATAAGATTAACCTAGTGAAGCTTGAGGAGCTTATGGGTTGCCGTGTCATCCCCATTTCTGCGGCTTATGGTCGCGGGATGAAAGAGTTAATCGCTGCAACCATGGAAGAGGCGGTGCAAGGACCGAAGCCGGAAGAAAAGAAGATTTTCTCTAAAGAGATAGAGCAAGCGATTGCAGAAGTCGAACGCCTGTTACCCAATATGGGCGAAGCGTCACGATATTATGCAATCAAGGCTTTGGAACAAGACGAAAAGGCATTAGAAATCTTGGAAATCAAATCCACCGCAGAAATCGATGTCATTCGCAAGCGCGTGGAAGACATGGAAGCAGACGACATGGAGTCCATCATCACCAATGAACGTTACGACTATATCACTGAGCACATGCGTGATGTGGTGGTTAAAGGCAAACCCCATGGCATGACGAAGTCCGACAAAATCGATCGCATTGTGACGAACAAATTTTTAGCATTACCCATCTTTTTTGCCATCATGTGGTTTATCTATTATGTATCCATTGTCACTGTTGGCGATATGTGTATCGGGTTTATTGAGGAAAATACGGAGCTCTTACAAGAATGGGCCAGCTCAGCCATTGTCGCAGCAGGTGGAGCCGAATGGGCTGCCAGCTTGGTGTCAGATGGGATTATCGCTGGCGTGGGCGCAGTGTTAACCTTTGTCCCCCAATTGATGATTCTCTTTTTCTTCCTATCCTTATTGGAAGACTCCGGCTATTTAGCCAGGGTGGCCTTCATCATGGACCGCGTATTCAGACGCTTCGGCCTCTCCGGTAAATCCTTTATCCCCATGCTCATTGGAACGGGTTGTTCCATTCCGGGCATTATGGCCAGTCGTACGATTGAAAATGAAAAAGACCGCAATATGACGATTATCTTGACTCCATTTGTCCCTTGTGGAGCGAAACTCCCGGTATTCGCCATGTTTATCGGCATGTTTTTCCGCAATGCCACCTGGGTAGGTCCGGCCATTTATCTTTTGGCCTTTGTGGTCATCATCCTCTCAGGCGTCATCCTCAAACGCACGAAACGCTTTGCTGGCGATCCGGCTCCTTTTGTCATGGAGCTGCCCACCTACAAAGTGCCGCGACTCAAAGGAGTCCTGATCCACATGTGGGAAAAGGCCAAAGGTTTCATCAAAAAAGCCGGAACGGTCATCTTTGTCGCTTGCGCTGTGCTTTGGTTCTTACAATCCTTTGACTTCGGATTTAACTATCTAGGGGACGATATTGAAGCCTCCATGTTGGCACAAATTGGCCATGCAGTACGCTGGATCTTTATCCCGATGGGCTTTGGTGATAGCTGGGCCACTTCTGTGGCAAGTGTAACCGGCTTAGTGGCTAAAGAAGTCGTGGTCTCCACCTTTGCTACGGTAGGCGATGTGGTGCCCATTGCCTTTAGTCAAGTAACAGCCTTTGCATTTATCGTCTTCACCATGTTTGCCGCTCCATGCTTTGCCGCTATTGGTGCCATGCGTCGTGAGTTGGGCAGTAAACGCTGGCTATGGTTTGCCATTCTCTTCCAAACCGGCGTGGCTTATGTACTAGCTACATTGGTGAACGTCTTAGGCCATATCTTCTTTAAAGGCACGTCAGCTGTGGAAAAAGTGCCGTTAAATTACCGCGCACTGGAAACTTATGAAGAGGCTGATAACATCATTGGCGGTGGAGATATTGTACTTTACATCTTTGGAGCTCTTTTAGTCATCGCCCTTATCGGCATGATCCTCAATGATCTGCATTCCAAAACGAGAAAGCATCAAACCGAAATGTAGTGAAATTGTCAAGAGAAAGGAAGTGGGTGCCATGATCAACTGGATCATTCTGGCAGTGACGGCGGTCATCCTCGGCTTCGCCATTCGCAGCATCGTGAAAAGTACCAAGTCAGGTGGTTGCGCTGGCTGTAGCCACTGCAGCAGTTGCGATACGGGAGAACAATCCTGCGCCGTCGACCACAAAAACGCATAATCGACCAAGTGACCTCGCAAGCTATGGCCTGCGAGGTCATTTTTTGCAGAGAAAAGAGATCTACGGGATCTCGTGGTTTCTTAGGCTCTTTTGGAGAAAAAGTGGTACAATAGGACCAATGATAGATAGCGAAAGTTTTCCGCTAACTGGCGAAGCCAAGTCGGTGCAGATGGAAGATAGACGTGAAAACACAGATGCAACATAGACTCGAAAGGATGGAGTGAGGAGATGGATCAACCCTTTGATTTTACAAATTACTTGAAACGCTATCCAGATAAAAATGGGTATTTTGGACCTTATGGGGGCGTATGTTTGCCGGATCATTTAAAACAAGCGTTGGCAGAAGTGGACGAAGCGTACAAAAAAATTGCCCATTCGGCGGAGTTTATCTCGGAATTACGCCGAATTCGCAAAGAATTCCAAGGCAGACCTACACCGGTATACCATTGTAAGAATTTATCCCTGGAGCTGGGCACCAGTCAGATCTATTTAAAGCGGGAAGATTTAAACCACACAGGAGCCCATAAATTAAACCACTGCATGGGTGAGGGGCTGCTTGCCAAATATATGGGCAAGCAAAAGCTCATCGCTGAAACAGGGGCCGGTCAACATGGCGTGGCATTGGCGACAGCAGCTGCCTTTTTTGGCTTGGAATGTGAGATCCACATGGGTGAGGTGGACATCAAAAAGCAAGCGCCAAATGTGGCGCGCATGAAACTTTTGGGAGCCAAAGTGGTACCTGTCACCCATGGACTAAAGACCTTAAAAGAAGCAGTGGACTCGGCTTTTGAAGCCTATGCTCGTGAATATGAGACGGCCATTTATTGCATTGGCTCGGTAGTAGGACCCCACCCTTTCCCGGCGATAGTCAGAGACTTTCAAACTATAGTGGGACAAGAGGCACGAGAACAGTTTGTGGAGATGACGGGATATTTACCTGATGCAGTCGTGGCTGCGGTAGGTGGCGGATCGAATTCCATTGGCATGTTTGCAGGATTCTTGGATGACCCGGTGCCCCTTTACGGGGTGGAACCTTTAGGTCGTGGACCAAAGGTAGGTGACCATGCCGCCTCCTTGCAATACGGTGAAAAGGGGATTATGCACGGTTTTGAATCCATTATGCTCAAAGACGAAAACGGAGATCCGGCACCAGTTTATTCCATTGCCTCAGGTCTGGATTATCCTGCGGCCGGACCGGAACACGCCTTTTTACGAGACGTGGGCCGTGTCACTTATGACACTGTGAACGATGAAGAGGCCTTAGATGCCTTTTTCGCCCTATCCAGAATGGAAGGCATTATTCCGGCCATTGAAAGCGCCCACGCTTTGGCTTACGCTTTGAAATTGGCAAAGCAGCCAGATAATCCCGGATTCATCCTGGTCAATCTGAGCGGTAGGGGAGATAAAGACATCGACTATGTCTTAGAACACTACCCGGATCGCCTAGGTTAAGCAAGAAAAGAGTAAGGAGCAGTGTAAGGCTGCTCCTTTTTCCGTATAAAAAGGTGGCGGTGTGCTTGTTTGGGATAAAAAGTTGTGATATAGTATGACCATAGTGTTTCTTGGCACCCACTATCAAAAAATCAAGGATCAATGGTTGTGCCTCCGTGGGAGGTTTTTTTATTGCCATAAAACGACACGGCCATGGATCGAAGGAGGAATTATGAACACAAGACAACTGACGCGTTATGGCGCTGTAGCTGCACTTTATGTGGCACTGGCTTGGGCATTGCCGGAGTTTTCCTATGGGCCCATCCAATTTCGACTCTCGGAGATTTTAAACCTGCTGGCTTTTTATCAACCGGGCTACATCATCCCCATTACCTTGGGCTGCGCCATCAGCAACCTGTTTTCGCCTTTTGGGATTTTAGATATCGTAGGCGGAAGCTTGCATACCTTTTTGGCGCTTTACTTTATGAGCCGGTGCAAAAAAGACTACATTGGCGCATTGATGCCCGCTCTCTTTAGCCCCATCATCGGTTTGGTCATCTACATCGCCACTCAAACAGAGGTGAACTTCTGGTTGGTTACCGGTTCCGTGGCCTTGTCTGAATTGGTTATTGTATTAGCGGTGAGCATGCTTGTCTACCGCATGCTGATGAAGCGTAGTGAAGTGAGAAAATTAATCCAGCTAGAAAATTCTGTGCGTTAATCAAAAAGCCGCCCTCGAGGCGGCTTTTCATATGAGAGAGACACTGGTATAATCAACGAAGAGGTGATAAGGATGCATCCCATAGCGAGAATGGCCGGGCAGCTGGGTTTTTGGATTAGCCGCATCAGAGGTGGCGGATCGGCTCTCCCCGGATTTTTGGCCTTAAAGGTCGATGAACATATTTTAGATTCCATTCGTTTTCCAGAGGATACCATTTTGGTGACGGGCACTAACGGCAAGACCACGGTGACCCATTTGTTGGCGGAAATAATGACGGCAGCGTCCAAAACGGTGGCCACTAACGCCCATGGTGCTAACATTCTCCAAGGCGTGGTCACGCTGGGACTCTCGGCGATGGACAAGAGCGGTCAGATTCATGCCCAAACGGCGGTAATCGAAGTGGACGAGGCCTATGTTGGCAAGGTGGCTCGCGCCGTGCATCCGCGAGGTATTTATCTGAATAATCTCTTTGATGACCAGGTGGATCGCTTTGGCGATAAATACCAGCTGGCCCGCAAGATGATTGACAGCCTCCAAGGGCTGGAGCCAGCACCTACGCTTTATGCCAACGGCGATGATCCTCTGACCGTATACGTGGCTCAATCCCTGGGCTATCCTGTGCACTTTTTTGGCGTAGAGACGGAAGGGACCATGGACGAAGATGAATCCGTGGCCTGCCCGGTGTGCCACAAACCTTTAACGTATACGAAGCGGTACTACGATCACATTGGGGCGTTTCATTGTAGCTGTGACTTTGATCATCCAACGCAGGAGTGGGTGGGGCACTGGACCGGTGGAAGGTCATTTTCCTTAGATGGGGAGGACTACATGGCTCCTTATGATGCTCTTTATGCGGTATACAATGCGGTGGGGGCGACAGCAGTAGCGTTAGATTGGGGGATAAGCCCTGAAACGATAGCGGCGGCATTGGCTCGTGGTGAGCGCATTGAGGGACGCATGGAGAAGGTCCAAGTGAAAGGCTACGACACCTTTGTCAACCTGGTAAAAAATCCGGCAGGGACTAACGCCACCCTGGACGTGGTGGTGCGGGATGAAACAGAGCCTTATGTGCTCATCTTTGCGGCAGAGACCCAAACGGCAGATGGAACGAATACGGGCTGGTACGCATCCATTGCCTTTGCCAGGCTACAGGAAAGTCCCTTGCAGGCGGTGATCTTTTGTGGCGAAGGGGCCGAAGCGCTAGCCGAAGCGGCCAAAAAGGCCGGGTTACATGTGCCGATCCATCAAGCTCCCCAATATGACTGGCCATTTTTTTGGGAAACGTATGCTGTGAAGCCTCTTTTTTTGGCAAACTATACGGCGATGAAAAAACTGAAATCTACATTTGATCGGTAAAAAGCAGGAAAAACATGAAAAATTCTTGCAAGTACAGGGGTTTTTCCTTATAATCGAACCCAGAAGCAGTAAAGGGCGAAAAGCCCGCAGGAAAAAAGGAGAAACATGCATCATGTTAATGGTTATAGACGTAGGTAATACCAACATTACATTTGGGGTTTACGATGGAGATACCCTAGTGGATAACTGGCGTGTATCCACTGCCAAAGAGCGTACCTCCGATGAATGTGGGCTATTATTTAAACAAATCTTAAGCTGCAATCACATTAACGTGGATTCCATTGAAGATGTCATCATCTCCAGTGTGGTGCCCACGATGATGTATACCTTGCCGGCGACGATGATCAAATACTTTGACATTGAACCCATCGTCGTGAGCCAAAAGCTGAACACTGGCATCCATATTGATTACAATAATCCGGCAGAAGTAGGTGCAGACCGCATTGTCAACGCTGTAGCGGTGCAAGAACTCTACGGCGGTCCGGCGATTATCGTCGACATCGGTACAGCGATCACATTTTGTGTGCTAGATGGCAATCGCAACTACAAAGGGGGCGTCATCGTACCGGGGATTGCTATCTCCGCAGACGCATTGTTTAGCCGCACGGCCAAATTGCCCAAAGTGGAGATTGTAAAACCGGACTCTGTGATCGGTAGAACCACGGTAGAAAGCATGCAATCTGGTCTTGTGTACGGGTATATCGGCATGGTTGACAGCATAATCGAGCGCATTATTGCCGAATTGGGTGGCAAACGAGAAGACTTTAACCTGATCACGACAGGTGGATTCGCCGGTCTGATCACCGAAAACAGCCGTTACCAACACATTGTGGATCGCAACCTCACATTAAAGGGATTGAAAATCCTTTACGAAATGAACAAGGATGTAAAACGTTGCCAATATTAGAAATCAAAGATATTACCCTCAATTCTCCTACCGTATTGGCTCCTATGGCGGGCATCACGGATCGGGTGTATCGCAAATTATGTAAGTCCTTCGGGGTAGGGCTGTTGGTCAGTGAGATGATCAGCGCCAAGGCACTCCACTATGGTGATAGAAAGACAGAAACGTTAACGGCCATCGACCCGGAAGAAGGGACGGTGGCCCTTCAAATCTTTGGTTCTGATCCCGCCACTATGGCAGAAGCGGCAGCGATGCTTTCGAAGCGATCGGAAGTGTCCTTGATAGACCTTAACTTTGGCTGCCCAGCACCTAAGATCGTGAAAAATGGCGATGGTTCCGCCCTGATGAAAAACCTGCCTCTTGCCTATGAGGTGATGAAAGAGGTGGTTAGTGCCTCTGCGGTACCGGTGACGATGAAATGTCGCATGGGATGGGATGAAGGGAGCATCAACGCCCACGAACTCGTAGAGCTGGCGCAAAAGGCGGGCATCGCCGCGATTACGGTCCACGCACGCACTCGAGAAATGTTTTATAGCGGAGAGGCGGACTGGGCGTATTTGGCGTCCTTGCGTCCTTTGATCGGTGTGCCCTTTATCGGTAACGGTGATATCTTTACCGCGGAAGATGGCTTGCGCATGATTGAAAAGACAGGGGTGGATGGCGTGGCCATTGGCCGCGGTGCCATTGGCAACCCTTGGATTTTTCAAGAACTAAATGAGCTTTTAGAGACCGGCACCTATGCGCCGGTCTCCAACGTGGAAAAGTTACAATTCATGCGTCAACACTTGGAACTAAACTGCCAAGACAAAGGCGATCAACGAGGTGTGGCGGAACTCAAAAAGCCTATGGCCCAATACATTAAAGGGATGTGTCAGGCCAAACGCTGGCGTGATCGCTTAAGTCGCGCCCAAAAACGTAGTGAAGTAGAAGCGATTATTGATGAACTATTAATGGAGGAGATGAAAAGTCATGGTCAATAAAATGGGAACCAAACCGATACTTCCTTTGTTACTGAGTATGGCTTTTCCAGCTATGCTGTCCATGCTGGTGCAATCAATGTACAACATTGTAGATAGTATCTTCGTCTCCCGCCTAGGAGAGGAAGCTTTACGGGCTGTCACCATTGCCTTTCCCATCCAGCAGTTAATGATCGCTCTCTTTGTGGGGACATCCATCGGGGTGAACTCCTTGATAGCTCGCTCTTTGGGAGAGAGAAAACAACACCAAGCCAATGCGACGGCACAACACGGATTGTGGCTGGCGATTGTCAGCGGGCTGATTTTTGTCCTCGTGGGCATCTTTGTCACCCCGGGTTTTGTCAGACACTACACCTCTGACCCCGCCGTGCTGTCTCAGGGGATGGCGTATATGCGTGTCGTCACGATTTTTAGCATGGGGCTTTCGATGCAAGTGGTCACGGAAAAAATACTGCAATCCTCCGGAAATATGGTGGCCTCTATGGCGGTGCAAATGTTGGGAGCCATCCTGAACTTAATCTTGGACCCCATTCTGATTTTTGGTCTCTTAGGCTTTCCTGCCTTGGGTGTCAAGGGTGCGGCCCTGGCGACCGTTATCGGCCAATGGGTGGCCTTAGCTTATGGCCAATGGCTCTTGCGTAAGCGCATCACTCTTGTCTCGGTGACGGATCGTCAACCGCTTCAGTGGGATGTAGTCAAAGGCATTTACCAAGTGGGGTTTCCCTCCATTATCATGACCTCGGTGGGCAGTTTTATGATCATGTTTATGAACCATATTTTGAAACCGTTTTCGGAAGTAGCCATCACCGTCTTGGGAAACTATTTCAAACTCCAAAGTTTTATCTTCATGCCGGTGTTCGGCCTGACCCAAGGGGCTATGACCATTATGGGCTACAACTACGGTGCTGGAGACAAGAAACGTCTTATGGAGACGCACCGATACGCCACGATCATTGCTGTGGTGATCATGTTAGTGGGTACAGCGGTGTTTCGCATCTTCCCGCGAGAACTCTTGTCCATCTTTAGTGCCACAGACGAAATGTACGCTATTGGTATACCTGCCTTACGGATCATTTCCCTGTGCTTTGTGTTTGCCGGGGTGAGCATTATCATCTCTACGGCCTTTCAAGCTATTGGAATGGGCACTAACTCCCTGGTGTTATCACTCATTCGCCAGCTGGGAGTGATCATCCCGACGTTTTATATCCTGTCAAAAATTGACTTGCATCTAGTGTGGTATGCTTTCCCCATAGCGGAGATCGTCTGCATGATTTTGAGTGTCTTACTCATGCGTCAAGTGTATCGAAAACACATTAGCCAACTGGAACCTATCGACCAGTTGTTAGAAGAGGCCCATTAAGGCCGGCTGTTTGCACAAATTGGCCATTTATGGTAACATTAAAAGTTAGAAAATAAGGGATGACCCTAAAGGAGTTAAGTGAAAACATGATGGAAAAAGACGTTTTTTTTACGGTGGAAGGCCTTGCCAACCTGGAAGAAGAGCTAGATGAGCTTAAAAGTGTGAAGCGTAAAGAAATTGCCGAACGGATCAAGGTGGCGCTGGACTTTGGTGATATCAGCGAAAACAGTGAATATGACCAGGCAAAAAACGAACAGGCTCAATTAGAAGAACGTATTGCAAAAATTGAAATGCAGCTACGTAACGCAAAAATTATCGACGACGATGCGTTAAATACCCATACCGTACAAGTGGGCTCTACGGTCGTTATCAAAGACTTATCTAATCACGATGAAATGACTTATAGCATTGTCGGCTCGGCAGAAGCCAGCCCTCTGGAAGGCAAGATTTCCAACGAATCACCGGTGGGCAGCCGCCTGCTAGGTAAAAAGAAAGGTGAAATCGTCGAGGTCTCCATTCCTGATGGCGTGGTGAAATACGAGATTCTTGATATCCGTAAAGCATAAGGAGGCAGCTTTGGAAAATAGTAACGAGATGCTTCAAATTCGTCGCCAAAAATTGACGGATCTTATGGAGCGAGGAGAAAATCCATTTGAAATCGAAAAGTATGATGTTACCCACCACAGCGAAGCCATCAAAGCACAATTTGATAGCTTAGAAGAACAAACGGTTTCTGTGGCGGGACGCCTGATGAGTAAACGCGGTCACGGTAAAGTCAGTTTTATGGACTTGCAAGACAGCCAAGGAAAAATCCAAATCTTCGCTAAACTGGACAACTTAGGTGAAGAAACCTATGCCAAAGTCAAAGACTTGGATATCGGCGATATCATTGGCGTCCAAGGAGAAGTCTTTAAGACCAAAATGGGCGAAGTGTCCATTCGTGCGGAAAACGTCGTCCTCCTTAGTAAATCACTCCAAATACTGCCGGAGAAATTTCACGGCCTCAAGGACCAAGATCTGCGCTACCGTCAGCGTTACGTGGATCTGATCGTCAACCCAGAGGTCAAAGAAACCTTCCTCTTGCGCAGCAAAATCATCAAAGCGGTGCGCCGCTTCTTAGATGACAGGGGCTACTTGGAAGTGGAAACGCCGATTCTGGGAACGGTGGCCGGCGGCGCCAATGCCAGACCGTTTTTGACCCATCACAACACCTTGGGTTTGGATATGCAATTGCGCATTGCCAACGAACTCTACTTAAAACGCTTAATTGTCGGTGGTTTCGACAAGGTTTATGAAATGGGCAAAATGTTTCGCAATGAAGGTATCAGTACCAAACACAACCCTGAATTTACCAATATCGAACTCTACGCGGCCTACCACGATTACGAAGATATGATGCGATTGACAGAAGAACTCTTCTATTACGTCGCCACGGAAGTCTTAGGCAGTCCTGTGATCAACTACCAAGGTACCGAACTAGATGTGACACCGCCTTGGCGCCGCTTAGACATGGAAGAAGCGATTCGCCTCTATGCCGATGTCGATTTCGACCAGATTCAAACAGACGAAGAAGCGCGAAAAGTGGCCAAAGAACGAGGCTTGGAAATCCAACCGGAATGGACGCGAGGCCACATTATCTCTGAAATGTTCGAAGAGTTTTGTGAAGAACACCTTGTGCAACCGACCTTTGTCATCGGACACCCGGTAGAAGTTTCTCCCTTGGCCAAGCGCAATCCTGAAGATCCGCGCAAGACCAATCGCTTTGAAGCATTTATGAACCGCTGGGAATTGGCTAACGCTTTCTCCGAGTTAAACGACCCTATCGACCAACGAGAACGCTTTGAAGCACAAGTGAAAGCCAAAGAAAAAGGGGATGATGAAGCTCACCCCATGGACTACGACTTCATCAACGCCATCGAAGTGGGGCTACCCCCGACAGGCGGATTGGGGATTGGCATTGACCGCATGATCATTCTCTACACCAACCAACCCAGCATTCGCGATGTCTTGTTCTTCCCAACCATGAAACCTATCGGTAAAGCCGCAGAGGACATGGAGGCAGCAGAAGGAGAGCACCAAGATACCTGTGAAGCCGTGACGGCGGAAGGCAAAAAACTAGATTTATCGAAAGTGAAAATTGAGCCTCTCTTTGAAGACATGATCGACTTTGATACTTTCACCCAAGCCGACTTCCGCGTTGTGAAGGTCAAACACTGTGAAGAAGTACCCAAGAGCAAAAAACTGTTAAAATTCACTTTAGATGACGGATCCGGTGAAGACCGAACCATCCTTTCGGGCATTAAAGATGACTATCACGCAGAAGATCTCATTGGCAAAACCCTTCTGGCGATTGTCAACTTGCCGGAAAGAAAGATGATGGGTGAAGCATCTCAAGGCATGTTGCTGTCGGCCGTCTGTGAATACGAAGGCGAAGAAATGCTCAACTTAATCGTGCTGGATGGAAACATTCCGGCAGGAGCCAAAATTTATTAATTAATGGATGAAAAACCGAGGTGAGGGAACTTGCCTCGGTTTTTTGTGGTGTATCTTTCATGGTGGAGTCGCATTGACAAGAGTTGTCGATTCTTCTATGATGAAAACAAGGAACTCATGTGAAAGGAGGAGCAAAATGGCGTGGATCAGCGAAGAGGATAAACGGCATTGGGGCGACGAATTTATCGAATATGAGATCGCCCAGGATGTGATGGGAGAGCATGACGACTGGGACGATGATGACGACTGGGACGACGATGACGATTGGGACGACGATGACGACTGGGATGACTAGTCGCGCTACCATGGCTAACAAAGCAAAGGAGTACCTACATGGGACAACAAAACATGGAACATATACGAAGAGACGTCGATAAAGCATTATACCTGACGGAGGATACGCTAGACGACATTCGGGCGGCCAAAAGCTGGGGACAGTGGGATATCGTTGGCGGTAAAGGCGTAAGTAGCATGATGAAACGCAGAAAAATTCGCCGCATCAATAACAATATGCGCGAGCTGGAAGACCAACTGCGCTCTTTGGTCAGACAACTAGAAGGCGTGGAAAACCTCATCGACTTTACCATCCCCAACTCCTGGACAGACGTGGCCTTAGATATATTTTTTGACAACATCTTTACCGATTTTCGTGTGCAAAGAGAGCTAAATAGTGCGGAAGCGGGACTAACGACGTTACAAGATACGCTATGGGACATTAAGCGAACCTTGAATGAAACACGATAGAATAAAAAAGCGGTGGCAGG
>CAYFMR010000011.1:0-8673 GCA_964344295.1 uncultured Peptoniphilaceae bacterium
GGTCGACGTGGCCAATGGTGCCAATGTTTACGTGTGGTTTCGTTCTTTCAAATTTCGCTTTTGCCATTTTTTCCTCCTACAAGCAAAATAGTGGATATTTTCATCTTTATCTTACATGATTCGTCCGTGCTTTTCAATCCATTTTGGATTAACGGCCAAGGTCGCGGTAGAGTTCCAGAGCCTCATCCAGCTTTTCTACCACATAGCCTCTAGACACGGGATGATCACCATGAATGCCCACAGACACCTTGTTTTTGGTAATGACGTTAATGGTGCCCGGTTCATTTTTGGAATAGCCTGAATCATCTGGATACGTTTCCGTGTAAATGCGTTGATGGACGGTATCGTATTTGATGGTGGCGTTTCCGGCATGGCCGTTGTAGGTTTCAATGGCCTCTAGTAGCTCTTGTTCTTTATCGCCCATGGGAATCACATCCTTTCTGTACTCTTTTTGATCAATCCGGTTTACGCCTTTATTATACCACAAACCGATCTGCTTTGCCCTGTGTCCCGCTTCCTTTTATTGCACCTTCTCATGCTCTATGATATAGTGAATAAGGTTTTTAAAGGGTTAAGATGATCTTTACCCTACCTTGACTAACCCGATCGACAATCCGTATTTGTCATGATTGATAAGGAGTGTGTTATGTCACCGGTTCTCTTAGCGTTTATCCTCTCCGCCTTGGCAGGGCTTTCCACCATTCTCGGAGCACTGCTCGTGTTTCACACAGGGGCGGACAACCATAAATTTCTTTCCTTTTCCATGGGGCTTTCCGCCGGCGTGATGATCTATGTCTCATTTTTGGAGATGTTGCCACAATCGTTGGCTTCTTTTGCCGCTGTGACGACGCCACATCAGGCCCAGTTTTGGATGATTCTTGGATTTTTCGGCGGATTT
Source organism: uncultured Peptoniphilaceae bacterium (assembly GCA_964344295.1). Taxonomy (GTDB): domain Bacteria; phylum Bacillota; class Clostridia; order Tissierellales; family Peptoniphilaceae; genus JAAYFJ01. Next base: position 899 of record CAYFMR010000011.1, read on the forward strand.
TTCCTCATGGCCTTGATCGACATGGTCATACCTGAGGCAGAAAACCCTCACCACATCCAGTCGGCCGAGGAAGTCATGCGGGAGTCCACAGCCTTCTGTGACTTGCGCCGCATCGGCCTATTGTGTACCTTGGCCATTGCCATCCACAACTTTCCAGAAGGGATTGCCACCTTTATGTCCACACTCTTGGAGCCGAAGCTAGGTGTTTCCATCGCCTTGGCCGTGGCATTGCACAACATCCCGGAAGGCATCAGCGTGGCCGCTCCCATCTACCACTGCACCGGCAGTAAACGACAAGCCATGCGTTACACCATCATCAGCGGACTGGCCGAACCTTTAGGGGCTTTGCTCGTGTATCTCTTCCTGATGCCCTTTATCAACACTACCGTACTCGGCGTCGTCTTTACCATTGTCGCCGGCATCATGATTTACATCTCCCTAGATGAGCTCTTGCCCGCCAGTCGTGCCTATGGGCACCACCACTTAAGTCTCATCGGCCTCTTTTGTGGCATGCTCATTATGGCCATCTCCCTATTATTCCTTTGAATCATTTCGCAACACAAAAACACCTCCTAGGAGGTGTTTTTTTATGCCCTTTTGATCATTTGGTATGGTCTCCTGTTGGCAAGGTGCAAATCTCGGAGCGATGTTTTGGCAGTTTGATGTCTCCTGTCAAGCCGCCAAAGGTCACAGCACCTTCACCATAGCGTTGGCGCAGCTGGTAAATCGTTTCGTCCAAGGCTTCTTTTTTCAAAAACTCCTGATGGCCGTGAAAGAGGTCTAGCTGAGTGCCCTTTCCCTTTTCCACCAGGTTAATCGCCCGCAGGCTCAGGGCCCGTATCGTTTTTTCTCCATGATAGCGCTCCCGATAAAGGGCCATGGCTTCTTCTGCCAAGACCATGGAACTGGAGGTGGCATAGGGCATTTGCTTGCGATAGGTAAATTGATAAAAATCGGTTTCCTTGATGCCCAGTTCCACACCACGGGCTTCCAGCCCTTCCCGTTTGAGTTTCCCTGCCACTTCCAGGGATAGTTGCTGAAGCACATGGTAAACTTCCGTGGCGTTTTCCAAGTCCTGACGACAGGTCACTCCTCGGCCGATGGATTTGACCGGACTGCGCTTTCCCGCCTCTGCCACTAGCCGGCCATCTCGACCATTGGCGTAATGCCATAGTCGCAGGCCGTTTACGCCCAGCGCCGTCTTGAGTTGCCGCGGCGGAGCATGAGCCAAGTCTCCCAGCGTCTGGATGTTCATATCCCGCAGTTTGGCTTCCGTGGCCCGGCCAATGCCATTTAACGCCCGCACCGGCAAAGGCCATACCAACTCCTGAAATCGATCAAAGGGAATCTCCGTCACCGCATCCGGCTTTTTCATATCGCTACCCAGTTTGGCAAAGACTTTGTTAAAGCTCACCCCTACACTCACGGTCACCTTCAACTCTCGTTTCATCCGCTCCCGGATGTCGTGGGCGATGGTCAAACCGTCTCCCTTTAAGTGGAAAGAACCGGTGACATCCAGCCAGCATTCATCTAACCCATAGGGCTCCACTTGGCTCGCATAGGTCTCGTAGATGGTGCGGGCCCTTCTGGAATAGTCGAGGTAGAGTTCATACCGCGGAGGTACGACGATGAGTTCCGGGCATTTGCGAAAGGCCTCCACCAGCGTCTCTGCCGTACGAATGCCTTTGCGTTTCGCTTCCTCACTCTTAGCCAATACGATGCCGTGGCGATCCTCCTGGTTACCTCCCACCACTACGGGCTTTCCTCGCAGGGACGGATTTTCCGCCGCTTCGATGGAGGCGTAGCAACTGTTCATATCCACATGTAAAATCGTTCTCATCTCTACCTCCTTTCCATCATGCCGGTACTTCTTCTCCCCAGTATAGAGCCAATCCCTTGACCGGTCAAGGGCCGCTAGAGAACGAAAGATGCCAAAGCCTCAGCCCTGACATCTTCTCGTCTACATTTCCCAATGAGCATCTTTTAATAGCGCACGGCCCACACCGATGAGATCCGCCGCCTGTGCTTGTAACAGTGTCTCCGCCTGCGCCAAGGTCTGAACGCCACCGGTGAGGATGACCGGAATGGACACCGCCTCTTTGACCGGCGTGGACATATCCGCAAACCACCCCGGTTCATGACAGTCTTTTCGCGTGTAAAATGTCAACCCGCCACTTAAGTCCAAGAGGTGAATACCATAGGATTCCAGCAGTTGGGCCGCTTCTACCGCATCATTCACAGTGCTTCCTCCCTCGGTGTAGTCTACCCCACCTAAGCGCAAGGCCACCGGATACGATGCGCCCACCTGTGCTTTCACAGCCTCGATGACTTCCCGGTGAAAGCGCAGGCGATTTTCCATGGTTTGGGGGCCGTATTCATCAGTTCGTTTGTTGGATAGGGGGGAGTAGAACTGGTTGAGCAAATACCCGTGGGCACTGTGGATCTCTACGCCGTCATAGCCCGCTTCTTTGGCGCGACGAGCCCCTTGTGCATAGGCTTCGACCAAGCTGGCGATATCCTCCCGACTCAGTGCCTCCACCTGACGTCCGTCTACGGTCTCTGCCATCGGACCTACCAGGGCCATCTCCCCGGTGCCGTGGCTCTGGCGGCCGCAGTGGTTGATCTGGGAGATGATTTTGATCCCCGGTTTAGCACGGTGCACAGCCGCGGTGAGTCTTCTCAGTCCAAAAATGGCCTCATCGTCAGCGATGGAAAGTTGCTTTGGACTGGCTTTGCCTCGTTTGTCAACGTATTGGTGTTCCGTGATGATGAGACCCACATGCTCGTTTTGAGCCCGAGCCACGTAATAATCAATCAAACCCTCACTCACTAGCCCATGTTCTCCCGCTTCCGTCGCCATGGGCGGCATGACAAGGCGGGTAGGTAGCGTCATGCCCTGGATGGTGATCGGTTGGTGTATGAAATCAGTCATGGTCTTGCTCCTTTAAAAGAGTTGTAGCGGATTGGCCAGGTTGGCTAAGAGTGCCGCCACACTCCACGCCGCGGTAACACTGGATTTCGGATTGCTCGGATCCGTTTTTGCCGTCACTTCCACCACGGCTTTGGCCTTGTCGTTTTCGATGGTGACACGATGGGTGTTGCCTTGAGCCGCCGGGTCACTGACCACTTGCACCTCGACGCCATCCACCCCGCCGCCAGCTAACCCGGCGGCCACTGCCACATTGGTGTTTTTGGGAAAGCCGGCAATGGCTTCGGGAGCACTGCCGGTAAAAGCGACGACCCGTTCGTCGGCAGGCAGGTCTTGCCCCGCCAAGTAAGGAGCGCCGTTTAAGCTCTGGGGTGCCTTGGTGCTTTGGATGGTCGTCTTGGCCCCGCCCATGAAAGCCACGGTGGAGAGGATGTCAAATCCTCCCACAGCCCCGGACGTCACATGGACTTTGCGCCCGTGAGTCCTGGCCGTATCCACCAAAGTTTCTCGCAGCTTGGCGTCCGCTAACGCTCCCACCGAGGTGATCACCACGTCTTTATCCGCTTTCAAAAGGGGCACAGCGTACTCTTCGACCGCCTTGACGCCGGCAATTTCTACCACCAGGTCCGCTCGGGAAGCCAACACCTCCTCGAAACTCCCCAGCACCGGAACGGATTGGCCTTCCACTTCCACCGAAGACCCGTGCAAAGCGATATCATAAATGCCCTCTAACGTATAATCTCTGTGTAAATGACTGACGATGACGGAGGACAAGATCTTGCCCAGAGCCCCGTAGCCGATGACGACAATGGATTTCATGCTCTTCTCCTTTACTCTCCCACTAACATACCTTCTCGTTTTAACGCCTCTTCCACCAAATCCAATGTCCTCTCATTGGGCGCAGACACTGTGTGGAAGTGGTAATCGTCGGTAATGTGTTTTAATGGCGAACTCACGCTGGTCTTAATGTTGTCCAAAAAATCCTCCACGTCCTTGCGAGATCGAATGCCCATCGCGGCACGGATGACGCCGTAGCAGCGATGTTCGACAAATACATCTTCTATCGCCGCTCCCTGATCCACGATGACCGTTAACTCCCGTCCGATCTCCTCATCGCTGTGCTTGACCTTAAAGATCCGGGTCGCCTGGCGATCCCCGTTCCACACATAGCCGCGATTGGTCGAGATAATGGGCGCATCCTGTGCTCGCAACAGCCCGATATCCTGGACAATCACCTGCCGGGATACAGCGAAGTGCTTCGCCAAATCGCTGCCTGACACAGGTTTTTCTGTCTCCCGCAAAATCTCTTGGATGGCTTTTAGCCGTTCATGCTTGATCTCGGTCAATCCTTCTCAACCCCTTTAACGAAAAGTCCAATATGGGAGCCGAATGGGTCAGGGCGCCGCTGGAAATGACATCCGCCCCCAGCCCACGATAGGTAGGAAGATTCTCCAAGCTGATATTACCGGAAAGCTCCACCATCGCGCGGCCGTCAATGTAGGCGATGGCTTCCTTGATTTCCTCCACGCTCATATTATCCAACATGATAATATCCGCCTTGGCCGCCACGGCTTCTTTAACCATCTCCATGGTCTCCACTTCCACTTCAATTTTACGCACAAAGGGCGCATAGGCGCGAGCCTGGTTTACGGCTGCCGTCACAGACCCTGCTGCCCCGATGTGGTTATCCTTTAACATGACCCCATCGGATAAGTTATAGCGGTGATTGTGGCCACCGCCTACCCGCACAGCGTATTTCTCGAAAGGACGCATTAACGGCGTCGTCTTTCGCGTGTCGACTAATCGAGTTTTGTCATCCCCTAAGGCCTCCACCATCTTGTGCGTATAAGAAGCGATCCCGCTCATGCGTTGCAAAAAGTTTAACGCCACCCGCTCACCGCTTAAGAGGGTTTCCACCGGGCCGGTGACAGTCCCCAACCGTTGCCCTTTTTTCACGGCATCACCGTCTTTCACCGCAAAGGAGAAGCTCACGTCCTCGCTTAAGAGTTCAAACACGCGGAAAAACACAGGCAGGCCCGCCACGATTCCGGCTTCTTTGCAAATCAAATCCACCTCACCCATGGCACCTGGCTCCATGACCGCTTGGGTGGACACGTCCTCTCCATTGATATCCTCTCTGAGAGCGGCCCGCAATAAGTCGTCCATCATCAGAGGACTGAGTACAGGATGTTTCATAAGCTCCCTCCTAGTTCTCACAAACAGCCAACATGCGATCCAAAGCCTGTTTGGCCCGTCTGCTCACGTCCTCGTCCACCGTCAAGGGTTCCCTTTCCCCTCGCAAGATGGCGGCAATATCGTCCAAGCTCACACGCTTCATGCCTTCGCACACCAAATCTGCCGTATGAAATACCTTGTCGGGATAGCGTTGTTGCAATTCGTACAAAATGCCATCTTCCGTGAGGATGATGTATTCTTTGGCTTCCATTTGGCCCACAGCCTTGATGATACCACTGGTGCTGCCGAGATAATCCGCATGCTTGGCAATGGCCGGTTGGCACTCGGGGTGGGCCAAGACCGGTGCATCGGGATAGGCTTTTTTCAACTGCAACACTTCCTCTTCCGTCAGCTCATGGTGTACCGGGCAGTGGCCGTCATGGCAAATGATATTCTTTTCGGGAAAACCATCCTTGAGATTCGTGCCCAAGTTGCCATCTGGGATAAAGAAAATGTTTTTCTCCTCCATGGCATGTAACACCTGGGCGGCGTTGGCGGAGGTGCAACAGCAATCTGCATGAGCTTTGATCTCCGCCGTGGAGTTCACATAGCAAACCACGGCCAAGTCGTCCTCTTGTTCACGCATCGCCTCAATCGCTTCCACCGTCACCATATGCGCCATGGGGCAATCTGCCTGGTCATCGGGCAAGTACACATGCTTATCCGGGTTTAAGATCTTCATGGTCTCACCCATAAAGTACACCCCGGCCATAATGATATTCTGAGCATCCACCTTTGTCGCCTGTTTTGCCAGTGAATAGCTATCGCCAACGTAATCGGCAATGGTTTGGACGTCTTCATCGACATAATAATGGGCAAAGATCACGGTGTCCTTACCCTTTTTCAACTCCAATAACTCCTGCGGGTTCATCGTTGCTTTTTCCCTCTTTCTTTCTACATTTTTTCTACAGCATCAATCACGTCTAAAAATTCATTGCCTTCTTATCATACCATAAAAAAACTCATTGACAAGACAGCTGTCTTGTCAATGAGTTTTTCTCCATTCCATATTCTGTTATGAACCTATCTCCTTAAGGTGTTATCGTCAGACGGTAAACCAATACTTCCTTGCAAGACTGATCTTCCCGTAACTGGCTCATGACAGCATAGATGTTGCCATCTGCCATCTTCTTGCAGTTACTAATCCACGGATAGCTGGTACCCAATAACTCTTTAGCCTCGATGACGCCTACCAATTCACCGTTTTCATCCCAGATCTTAAAGTCGCGCATATTGGAGTCGCAACCTACATAATAGCCGACACCCTCCATGTAACCATTAATCGATCCCATGACGTCGTCTTCGGTGCCACGGCAAATTTGCATCAACTGTCCGTCAAGGCCATACACGCCCATGATGTGGCCTGAGTCATCGTCTGCTGGACCGGCAATGGCCACCGTTTGATTGGCGACGACGAGCATACTGTTACCTTGGACTTTATTGCCATCGGCATCCACAAAGGCCATGGGTTCTTTGGTCATGCTGCCGTCTTCCGCGATGGTAATCTTGGCCCCATCTTCGTTCGACATATTATCCACGTAGCCAAATGCCTCAAATGGGCTCATGTAAACGTAGCCATCGTTGTCCATTTCCTTAACGATTTCTGTACCTTCCACGATGAGGGTGTTTTGGATAAATCCTACGACCAAGAGGCGACCATCCGCCATGCCTTCCAACCGTGAATAGCCAGAGTCCACTTGGATATCCGCCAGTACCTCTGACGGGTCGGCTAAATCATACACCAATACATGACAGGGACGCAAGACGTAGAGGTAATCTCCGGCTACGGCCATATCCACATCAAAGGTTTCAAACGTGGTAATGGGCTCAGCAAACTTAATCCACTCAGCCTCCATGGTATACCCACCAGCCGTGATGGTATTTGGCGTCACTTCCATGCGCTCGCCATCCCATGGATACGGTTCATCTTCATGACCTACATCTTCCGTCAAGAGCGTGAAGCTCTCCTCTAGGGCCTTCACGTCTTCCTCTGCCATACGCTCACTGTACACTACGAGATGCACATCTGTCTTACGGGCTTCGTCACGACCGTAATAATGGATTTTACTCCCATCTGTTACCTTCACACAATAGATACCGCCTAGTGTCACTGCGTCAGCTAGCGTCTGATCTGCATAGTCATGAAGATCCTGGCCGTTTTTCTCCACAGCCTCCCGTTGGGCTTGCGCACTATCTGTGACTGATACATTGACCTCCAGCGCCCGTTGGTCGGTGTCCTTCACCTCGTACGCATGGAAGGAATAAGTATCCTCATCTGACGGATCGTCTTCCTCCACCAAAGTCGCGGGAATCACTGCTTTCCACAGCTTCGTCTCGGTCATCTCACCTGTAGCCGACTCGGCTTCACCTGGCTCGTCTGGTTTAGCTGGTTTTCCCCCGCCACAAGCCGCCAGGCTCAGCACCATCGCGGCGCATAAGAGTAATAGCATCCACTTTTTCATCATTCTCATCCTTTCTCTCTGATTGAATGTCATGCCCTCATTAGCGGGATGACCCATTAAAACTGACTCATCTACGGCTCGTCGTCCACTACCCACCTCTTTCTCTCTACATCTTTCCGTGTATGACCTTTCCATGGTAATCCCTCGTT
>CAYFMR010000011.1:8773-28216 GCA_964344295.1 uncultured Peptoniphilaceae bacterium
TTTCCATGGTAATCCCTCGTTAAACCATTCCATCTTATGCCTTGATTATTCCACAGTCACTGCACCTTGACACTACCCATATGGGTAGTTTTCCCCCGGTTCCACTAAACACCCCTCAAAAACCATTGGTCGAAACAGGCGACTCATGTGTTCTATTCCGCCTCGTCCCTTCGCCCACGTTTCACCTCGTGACATCTTCCAGGCCAGCCCTCTCCCAGCAGGTCACCCTTCGCCACTGCCCCGTGGACTGACCATATGAGCACACAAAAAGGATGCCCCTTACATGCAGGACATCCTTTTCATGTCGGCACACAGCCGATTTTTGATTCATTTTTTATTCATAAGTAGCTACTGCCACCCAACCTTCTGCGCCGCTAATGCGCTCTAATTCCTCCGGTGTCAACTCAATGGCACTATTGGCTGTCCCACACGCGGGGAACACGGTGGTAAAGCGTTTCAGACTCTCATCTAAGTAAACTTTGACACCTGCCGGCAACGCAAAGGGACATACGCCACCGGCCGGATGGCCGGTTAACCGCTCCGTATCCTCCCCTTTGAGCATTTTGGCTTTTTTCTTAAACCGGTCTTTAAACTGGCGGTTATTCACGCGAGCATCCCCGGCCATCACCACTATAAAAGCCAAATCCGCTTCTTCGTAAAAAGCCATGGTCTTGGCAATGCGTTCCGGTTCTGTACCCAAGGCTGCCGCAGCCAGAGGCACAGTCGCCGTAGAGACGTCAAAGAGCCTTACGCGCTCTGCTACTCCATAGGGCTCCAAATAGGCCCTTACCTGTTCTACACTCATCATATCCTCCTGTCATGGCATGTTCATGCGTTTTCTTTTTCGATCCTCTATAAAAGGTAAGAAGCTGTGCTCAGTGGATACCGAACACAGCTTCTTTTAGGATAAAACCATAGATTTGGTTCATAGACTTCGATTAGAATCCCGTGGTTTGGTCAAACAGATAGTAGCCAAGCGGCGTGTAGTATACGCCTTCAATGTTGGGTTTCATCATGCGTTTGTTGGTGTAGAAGTAAATAGGAGCAACGATGTGATCTTCACCTACGGCAAGGTCTTCTGCTTCGTGCATTAATTCCATACGTTTAGCAGGATCTTGTTCCTCTTTAGCAGCTTTGACTAACGCATCAAAATCAGGGTTGCTGTATTGAGCGTCGTTGTTGCCGCCGCCGGTCATCCACATGTCGATGAAGGTCATGGGATCGTTGTAGTCAGCAATCCAACCGTGACGAGCGATGGAGAAGTTACCAGCTTTACGTTCCGTTAAGAATACGTTCCAGTCTTGGTTTTCCAAGCTGACGGTAACGCCCAGTTCAGTTTGCCACATGTTTTGTAGAGCTTCGCCGATGGCTTTGTGGTTTTCGTTGGTGTTGTATAAGTATTCGACTAACGGGAAGCCTTCGCCATTTTCATAGCCGGCTTCTTTGAGCAATTCGCGAGCTTTTTCGCAGTTAGCTTCATAGTCTGCAGGGTCGATGCTGTAGTAGTCGCCGCCTGTCGTTCTGAAGTCCTGGTTACCTTCAGCGTCGTTAATACCTGCGGGAACGAATCCGCCTGCCGGTACTTCGCCACTGGCGGTAACGGTTCTGGTCATAAAGTCACGGTCGATTGTTAAAGAGAATGCTTCGCGGACGCGAGCATCGTCGAAGGGTGCCTTTTGGGTGTTGAAGCAGACGAAGTAAGTACCGATATAGGGGTCAAGTACCATTTCGCCGGAAGCCAACAGCCCGGGAACTTCATCCGGGGGAGCACTTTCGATAAAGTCCAGTTCACCGGAGCGATAGCCGGCTAAGATGGAGTTTTGGTCGTCCATTAAGTGGAAGGTAATCGTTTCTGCTTTGATGTTATCAGCATTGTGATAGTTTTCGTTTTTCACGAAAGTGATCTTGGAGTTGTGTACCCATTCATCCATGACATAGGGTCCGTTGCCGATGTAAGTTTCAGGGCTTTGGGTCCATTGTTCATTGTCAGCTACAATGTCCTCACGTACGGGGAAGGTAGCGGGGAAGGCACAGATTTCTTCAAAGTACGGGCATAGGCCGTTTAGAGTAACTTTGAAGGTTACAGGGTCAACAGCTTCAATGGCTAATTCTTTTTCATCATAGCCTTTGACCATGTCTAACATGTATTCGTAGTCAGCACCGGTTGCGGGGTCAACTAGACGGTTCCAAGCATAGACAAAGTCGTCAGCAGTAACGGATTCGCCGTCAGACCATTTGGCATTTTCACGGATATGGAAAGTCCATTCCGTTCCGTCTTCGGATACGTCCCAGCTTTCAGCGACGCCGGGGGCCAATATAGCCATGCCGGTTCCGTCGTCTACCCAGCGAACAAGGCCTTCAAATGCGTGTTGCAACATGATGGCACCGTCTACTGCGGAGTTAAGTGCGGGGTCGATGGTTTCCGGTTCGGAAGCCACGTTAACGTCCATGACGCCGTCTTGTCTGGCAGGTTCGAAATCGCCTACTGCTCCTACAGGCGCTTCTGCTTCTGAGCCTTCTTCATCAGGCTCTGCCGGTTCTGCAGGGGCTCCGCAGCCGACCAACATGCTCATGACCATTACGAGGGCCAAGAGCCACAATAGCGTTTTCTTCATAGTATCCCTCCTATGTTTTTCTATGGTTATCCGTTTGGATGAAACCCTAAATCAAATGGCAAGCCGCAAAGTGATTCGGCTCGACTTCACGAAATTCCGGTACCTGTTCCTTGCAAATCGGCTTTGCAATCGGGCAACGGGTGTGGAAACGACATCCTGAAGGCGGATCAATGGCTGAGGGGATTTCCCCTTCCAGCATGATACGCTTATTGTGACGGTTGGCTTCTGGGTCCGGAACCAATACCGCCGACAGCAAGGTTTTCGTGTAGGGGTGTAGCGGATTTTTGTATAGTTCATCCGCATCCACCAATTCCACCATGCTGCCTAAGTACATGACGCCAATGCGGTCGGAAATGTGACGTACTACGGAGAGGTCGTGAGCGATAAAGAGATAGGTCAATCCCATCGTCTGTTGCATTTCTTCCAGCATGTTGACGATTTGCGCTTGAATGGATACGTCCAGTGCGGAGATGGGCTCATCGCAGACGATGAACTCCGGCTCCACGGCCAAGGCTCTGGCAATCCCAATACGCTGTTGCTGTCCACCGGAGAATTCGTGGGGATAGCGGTTGGCGTGTTCACGGTTTAACCCTACCTTTTCCAAGAGCTCATTGATCCTTTCGGCTCTTGCCTCTTTTTCGGGATATAGATTATGAATTTCCAAGGCTTCTCCGACGATTTCCCCGACGGTCATCCGCGGGTCCAAAGAAGCCGAGGGGTCCTGGAAGATGATTTGCATCTTGCGGCGATAAGGTAGCAGTGCCTTACGCTTCATTAATTTTTTATTATCATAGAGCAAGTCCCCATCATAGTAAATCTTGCCCTTGGTGGGTTCATGTAGCAAAAGTACCGTGCGGCCCAAGGTGGTCTTACCACAGCCGGACTCACCTACCAACCCTAAGGTCTCACCTCTGCGAATGGTAAAGGAGACGTCTTCTACCGCATGGACGAACTTCTTCTCAAATTGAGCTTGAATCGGGAAGTATTTTTGCAAATTCTCCACACGCACCAATACGTTATCTTCCGTCATGCTCGTCACCTCCCTTTTCCCTTAAAGTCGGCAACCAGCATTTGGTTAAATGGCCATTGCCCAAGTCGATTACCGGCGGATCTTTGCGCAGACAGATCTTCATACAATGATCACATCTGGTCCCGAAACCGCATCCTGCCGGGGGATTTAACATGTCCACAGGAGTTCCCTCAATGCTCTGCAATTGCTCGTGCTCTTCCGCGTCAATCCGTGGCATGGAGCGCATGAGCCCTTCGGTATAAGGGTGAGCATAGCTGTAGAAAATATCGTCTACCGTGCCTTGCTCGACAATTTTTCCCGCATACATTACAGATACGCGGTCACAAATCTTTGCCACCACTCCTAAGTTGTGGGTGATAAAGATGATGGACATTTTATTTTTCTCTTGCAGGCGTTTCATGACTTCCAAGATTTGGGCCTGGATGGTGACGTCCAGCGCCGTCGTCGGTTCGTCGGCGATGAGTAGTTTTGGCTCACAAATGAGCCCCATCCCGATCATGACCCTTTGACGCATCCCGCCGGAGAGTTCGTGGGGATATTGCTTCATCCGCTTTTCCGGATTGGAAATCCCAACTTGTTCCAGCATGGAAACCGCTCGCCGATAAGCCTCTTCCTTGGGTACATCTTGGTGGCAGAGGACGGCTTCCATCAACTGGTTTCCGATGGTGTAGACAGGGTTTAAACAGGTCATTGGGTTTTGGAAAATCATGGAGGCTTGGCTTCCGCGGAAACTTTCCATTTCCGCTTCGGTGTAATTTAATATATTATCTCCTTCAAAGAGGACTTCCCCGCCCATCACTTTTCCGGGGGATGCTAACAGTCCCATAATGCTGTAGGCTTCCACGCTCTTACCGGAGCCGGATTCGCCCACAATCCCCATGACTTCATTATACCCCAAATTATAACTAATACCACCTACAGCCTGGACTTCTCCGGCCGGGGTGAAGAAACTCACCTTTAAGTCATTCACTTCCAAAAGAGGCGTTTTCATTTGATCCATGGAGCACCTCCTATTTCTTCAATCTCGGGTCTAACGCATCGCGCAAGCCATCCCCGATCAGGTTCAAACTCAAAATGATCAAACTCAGGAGCACCGCCGGGATGATCAAGCGATACGTGTAGGTATACATCCCGCCTAAGGCGTCAGACGCCATGGCTCCCAAAGAGGTCATCGGCGGAGCCACCCCGATGTTTAAGAACGATAGGAAAGACTCCAGGAAGATCGCCGACGGAATTTGTAACGCCGTCATGACGATGATCTGTCCGATACAGTTGGGGAATAAGTGCTTCTTGATAATACGCCAGCTGCTGCCGCCCAGGGCCTCCACTGCCGTAATGTATTCATTTTGCTTTAGCATGAGCACTTGGCCGCGAATGATCCGCGCCATGGACACCCAATAGAGTAGGGCAAAGGCGAGGAATATGGACACGAGACCCGGTCCTATATTCTGCATGGCTTTGGCAAAACCGCTGCCGCTGGTATTAGCCCAGTCCTTTAGCGGCTGGTTTATGGCTATCCCTATAAGGATGACCACCAGCACGTCCGGAATGGAATAGATCAGGTCCAAAATACGCATCATCACGTTATCCACTCTGCCGCCGAAATAGCCGGAAATCGCACCGTAGAGCGTGCCGATGACCAAGACGATCAAACTGGCAAACACCCCGACGACGATGGATACGCGGGTACCGTACATGGTACGCACCATGAGATCCCGCCCCAATTTATCTGTCCCGAAGGGGAAGCGAGCGGAAGGGTGTAAGTTTTCCATGCCTCTGAATTGCGTGCTATAGTCCCCTTCGACCAATAAGGGGCCTACAAAGGCAAATAGAATCACTATGACCAAAAAGACCAAAGAGACCATGGCGACCTTGTTTTCTTTAAAGCGACGCCTGGCGTCCTTCCAGTAACTCACCGACTCCGGACGTTGAATAAAGCCTTCTTTTTCCTCTGCCGATGCCAACTCCAAGTCCGTGGGGCAAAAGTCATCCACATACGCCGGGTCAATGTGCATGGTGAGAATTTTTTTATTGTCCCATCTTAGGAATCTCATCAATTTACCCCCTTCGAAATATCAATGCGAGGATCCACTACGCGGTAGAGAATATCCACAATTAAGTTCATCAATACCACCAGGGCGGCAAAGAAAATCGTCGTCGCCATAATGATGGGGTAATCTCGATTCAAGATGGATTGAATGAAATAACGTCCCATACCGGGGATGACAAATACCTGCTCAACAACCAGAGAACCGGTCAAAATACCCGCTGTCAGAGGACCTAAGTAGGTCAGGACGGGGATAAAGGCGTTACGCAACGCGTGTTTAAAGAGTACGCTTTTGGACTTAACCCCCTTGGCTCTCGCCGTGCGGATGTAGTCCTGGTTAATGACGTCCAGCATCGTCGCTCTGGAAAGACGTCCGATATAACACATGGGATAAAAGGCCATGGAGAACACCGGCATCAAATAGCTCTTCCATGAGGTCAGACCGATAACCGGCAGCCATTTCAGCTTCACACCGAAAATGGCCAGGAGCACCGCCGCCACGACGAAACTCGGCGCCGAAATCCCCAAGGTCATCACAACGCGCAACACGCTGTCAATCGGTTTGCCGCGATTGTGGGCCGCCACGGACCCTAAAGGTACCCCGATGACGATCGCCACGATCAGAGCCATAATCCCAATCTTAGCAGAGGTGGGGAATAATTCCGTTAAAATATCTCGTACCGGACGGTTCAGCTGCATCTTCAACGATACACCAAAGTCACCTTTCAATGCGTTTTTCACATAGTTGACATACTGAACTCCAATCGGTTTATCCAGCCCATATTTTTCCATTAATGCATCGATGACCTCCTGGCTCTGAGCCTTTTCATTTAAGAAAGGACTCCCCGGGACGGCATTCATCAATAGGAATGTAATGGCTGATACGACGATTAATACCAATATGGCCATTAATACTCGTTTGACAATATACTTTGCCATATTCCCCTCCTTCACATCTTCACATACACCATAAAAATTGAAAGGCCTCATGCGGCCTTTGCTAACAAAAATTATCGGTAGCTCTTTACTACCTCATGTTCTCTATTAATTTATCATGTTAAACCTGTATCGTCAATAGTGAATATCGCCCTGCTGTAAAACTTTTATCATACTGTGTACTTCTGAATCTAAAAAAGGCAACTTGTGCCCGCGGAAAAACGGCTCTATTCTGCCCTTTTCGTCCCTCCTCTCTGCCCGGGTGCAAACCCGGCCATAAAAAAGCGACCTCTCAAGTGAGAGGCCGCTACCGTTTCCATCGCTTACTTATGGATGGCTATGGTGCTGCTATGCCTCTTGTTCCCGTTGGTGTTTGACCGCTGCCCCCACAAAGGCTTTGAACAAGGGATGGCAACGAGTGGGACGACTTTGGTATTCCGGATGATAGAGGACACCCACATACCAGGGATGGTCTTCTCGCTCCACCACTTCGATTAAGCGACCATCCGGACTGGTGCCACTGATGACGACACCTTGACTTTCCAATTCAGAGCGATAACTGCTGTTGATTTCGTAACGGTTGCGATGGCGCTCATAAACCAACGGTTCTCCGTAAATTTCATGAGCCAAAGTACCCTCCTTCAAGCGGCAAGGATGAGCGCCGAGACGCATGGGCACTTCCGCCAGATCCCCTTGTTCCGGCAAGCGATCGATGATGAGGTGCTCCCCGTTTTTATCAAATTCCACACTGTTGGCGTCCGCATAGCCCAGGAGGTTAATGGCCACATCTAACAGCATGACCTGCATCCCCATGTGGATTCCCAAGGTGGGAATGCGGTGTTCCCGACCGTATTGGGCGGCCAGAATCTTGCCTTCCATCCCGCGATCCCCAAAGCCCGGGGGGATTAAAATCCCGTCTGCCTGTCCTAGCTGCTCGTCCACGTTTTCCAAGGTCAAATCCTCGGCGTGAATCCAGTCGATGGTGGCTTTCACCCGGTTGGCAATGCCACCGTGGCGTACACTCTCAGCCACAGAAATATAGGCGTCTTTCAGTTCCACGTACTTACCGACTAAGGCAATGCGCACTTCTCCTTCAGGCCGTTCTTCCGCTTCCAACATGGCGTCCCATTCTTCCATATGCAATTCCGTCACAGGCAAGCCCAGCTTTTTGAGTACCATTTGGGGCAGCCCTTGTTCTTCCAACATACGGGGGATTTCATAAATGGAGCTGGCATCCAAGTTTTCAAAGACTTCATTGGGAGCGAGGTTACAGAATAAGGCAATTTTTTCTGCCAAGCCCGGTTCCAAAGGCATCTCCGTGCGGCAAATCAGGATATCCGGTTGAATCCCAATGGAGCGCAAATCCTTCACGCTGTGCTGGGTCGGCTTCGACTTTTGTTCACCGGCACGATGTAAATAGGGCACCAAGGTCACGTGTAAGTAGAGCACATTTTCTTGGCCGATGTCATATTTCAGTTGGCGAATGGCCTCTAAAAACGGCAAGGATTCAATATCACCTACCGTGCCACCGATTTCTGTGATCACGATATCCACGTCTTTATCTTTGCCGGCCCGCATGATCCGCTCTTTGATTTCGTTGGTTACATGGGGAATGACTTGGACGGTTCCCCCGCCATACTCACCATTGCGTTCCCGGTTGATGACAGCGGAATAGATCTTTCCTGTGGTCACTGAATTGTTCACATTTAGCGCCGTATCGGTAAAGCGCTCGTAGTGGCCTAAATCCAGGTCCGTCTCTGCTCCGTCATCGGTGACAAAGACTTCGCCGTGTTGGTAAGGGCTCATTTTCCCCGGATCCACGTTTAAATACGGGTCAAACTTCTGGTTAATCACATGGTAGCCTCGGCTTTTTAACAGCCTTCCCAAGCTGGCTGCCGTGATGCCTTTTCCCAATGACGAAACCACGCCACCGGTGATAAAAATATATTTGGTCATAAAATCCTCCGTTTACTCCTGTTGCAAATACTTACACAGTGATGGTGCGAATGGGGTTTTCAGGATAGCTGATCCAATCACTGAAACTTCCTACATAGAGCTTCGGCAAAAGCCCCGCTTCTTCCATCAAAAGCAGGTTCACCGTCGCCGTCATGCCCGAACCGCAGTAGACGACCACCTCGTCATAATCGAAGAGCTTCCCATAGTGGGCCTTTAAAGCTTCCACATCGGGTACCGGATTACCCCCTAGCACTTCTTCATAGGGGTAATTGAGTGCCGAGGGGATATGGCCCGCCTTAAAGTCAATCGGCTCCTCTTCGCCTCGATAACGTGAAGCGCTGCGAGAATCCACCAAAGCGACGCGAGGATGATCCACCACCTGATCCCTGACCTCTTCCATCGAAATCAAAAGCTCCGGTCGCGGTTTCACCTTCAGCTCCACAGGGCTCACCTGTGGTGCTTTCGTGTCTACCTCGCCCTTTTGAGCTACCCAGGCTCCATAGCCGCCGATGAGGACCTTCACCTGCTCAAAGCCCAAATACTTAAGCGTCCACCACAGGCGTCCGGCAAACACATAATCCCCTTCATCCACACAGACAATCTCGTCTTCCAGTGCCAAGCCCATTGCGGCAAAGAGACGCTCCAGTGCCAAGTCATCCGGCATGGGGTGACGTCCGCCGTGCTCTCTCACCGGCCCCGCCAAATCTTCCATACTCACCGGGATGGCACCGGGGATATGCCCTTGGGCATATTCCTCACGCACGTCTAAAATCGTCAAGTGTTCCAAGTTTTCCTTCACATAAGAAACAGATACAAAATTTTTCATCACTTCCGCACCTCCTTTGGATCCTCAAAGAGACTTCTTGCGTTCCCATTTACGGGCAAAACCGCAGTCAAACATGACTGCGGTTTGACTATTTAATATTTTCTGCTCAATAGCTGTCATTAATGTACTGATCGATGAGCGACCGGCGCATTTTCTCTTGAAAAACCCCTTTCTCGACCAACTTGTCCTTAAGCCATTCCGCCTTGGAATGAAAGATGGCCTCCTTGTGATCTACCAACACAATCTCATAAAGCTTATTTTGTAAGCCCTTGGATTTCACCTTGATATAATAAGCCTCCACACCTTCAAAGTTGATAAATTCCATCAACGCCAAGGCCGCCTTATCCTTCTCATGGTAATAATTACTCCCCTTATCAAAGTAAAGTTGGTAATTCTTTTTGTGCTTTTTCTTGTGTTTCACATCTTTGGCCAACATGCGATAATACTTGGCCATGGAATTGTAATACTGGTAGTTAAACAGGCCCTTTTCAAAGCTGTCTACCCGCACAAAGGGATCCAGTTGCGTGTTTTGCACGGACTGGAAATTCTCCTCCAAAAACTCCCGCTTCGTCAAATCACCCATCTCGTACTGACGGATGAGAGAACTGCGTCGCTCATAGAAGCGCTCAAAGGCATTGCGCCTCAAAACAGTCATGGCACTCTCTTTCTAATCTGCTCGGATTTCGTTTCTTAGAATTCTTCGTCTCCAAAGATTTCGATGGCATGTTCTCTTAACCCTTCCGGCAAGGATTGCATATCGCCTTCTAAGTTAAGGTAAATTTCCGTTTCCGTCTTCGTAGCAATGGCGTTTAGCTTTTCAAAGAGATACACTAAATCGTCTTCGCCAAAGCGCAGGATTTTGTAAATACTGTCCACATAGATTTTTTCCAAGTCGTAGTCCATCCCCATCACACCGCAGATGAACCCATAAAACATATCCATATCAGTAATGCCATACTCCATGGCATTGATTAAGCGCACATTATAATCTAGCGTAAAAATGTGATCATCGTCCACGTCCACAAAAGCGATGTTACCATTGCCTTCTTTCATATCTTTATTGGCACGGTTAATCAGCCAACGAGTCTTACCTACACCTTTGGCTCCTACGATAAATTTGACCATTGTTACCACCGATCCTTTCTCTCAATTGATATTTAAATTATATGCTATTTTCATCGGATTTTAAAGAGTTTTTTACAAAGCCCAAGGGTTCTTGCACCAAATCGCCTTGCCTGTATCCCTTGGCAATCATCTCGTCCACAATCTCATCGCGGATGCGCCACCAGGACTTATTCCAGTTTACAAACAGTGTCCCTTCTTCCGGTGCACGGCCGATGATGCGTTGCACCACAATCTCCGGATGCAAATGGCGCAAAAAGAGGATCACCCGCTCTTGATAGGACGCTTCCGTCCCCACATCCAGTCGGCCTTGTCGGTAAAGCTCCCCTAAACCGGTCCCCTCCACAATATAAAGGGCATGCAGCTTCACCTCGTCCACTTCCAAGGCGTTACACAAAAGTGCCCCTTCTTTCACGTCTAACTCGTCATCCCCAGGCAGGTTTAAAATCAAATGCGTACACACCCGAAATCCCCGCTTCTTCGCTCGCAAAACACCGTCCACGAAGGTGGCCACACCGTGACCGCGCCCCACTCGCATTAGGCTGTGAGCATTGGCACTTTGTAGCCCCATCTCCAGCGTCACCGGCAACGTCTGATGAAATCGCTCTAGCACGTCCAGAATCTCCTCGGGTAGGCAATCGGGGCGAGTGGCCAAAATGACCCCCTCCACCGGGAGCTGCGCCACTTGGGACAACACGTCCTCCAAAGCCTCCGGAGGCATGTACGTATTGGTAAAGCGCTGAAAATAAGCCAGGTACTTGCGATGGCCGTACTTTTTTTGAATCCGGGCCGCATTTTGCGCAAACTGCTCTGCCAGATTACCCGCATCCAGCCCCTCAAAGGAACCTCCCTCATCACCGCAGAAAAGACACGCATCCGTACCTAATCGGCCATCTCGGTTCGGGCAAGACGTGGGCAGCGTCAACGGCACCTTATATACTTTTTCCCCATACGTTTCCTCTAAATACGTGGAATACGTACGGTACACCAAATCTTCTCGCTTGGTCATCCTAACCTCTTTCAAAAGAGCACTCATGAAGCCATGAGTGCTCTTTGATTAATCTTCCTCGGCAGCCTCATCCATGAGCGCTTCAAACGCCGCTACCACACGGTCAAACTCTTCATCATCTTCGATGACAGTCAGCCCCACTTCCTCTTCGTCTTCATCGTCAAAGGCATACAAAAAGACTTGATTATCATATTGCTCACCGGGATCCAATGCGATATACGATTGGTCATCCACATCGAATACGCCGATGACTTCACAGACTAATTCCTCATCGTTATCTAACGTCAGTGTGATCCTCTCCACAAAGTCTTCTTCGTAGTCGTGATCTTCACAGCCGCAGCCGCAACCGCAAGTGTTTTTTTCTTCAGTCATAATCTATTCTCCTTTCTTTAAAGATGTGCTAGCACATCAACTAAAAGCTCCTGAATGCGCTCCACGGAAGAGATGCTGACTTTTTCTCCGGGAGCGTGGCATCCGACAATCGTGGGGCCAAAGCTGATCATATCCAACTCCGGCATTTTTTCTGCAAACAGCCCACATTCCAAGCCCGCATGAATGACTTGAATCGTTAACTCTTTACCCATTAATCGTCGATATGAATCGCTAACTGCCTGTTGTAAAGGAGTTCCTTTTTGATAAGGCCAAGCGGGATACCCTGCCGTACGCCTAATCGCAGCCCCTGTACGGCGAGCTACAGCCATCATGCGCTCCACCGTCAACTCGCGCAAAGAAAACGTGGAAGATCGCAAAGCATTGGTCAGAATAATAAAGTCGTCCTTCATTTTCACTACGCCCATGTTGTTGGAACTTTCCACCACACCTAGGCCCTGATTCATCGCTTGCACTCCCACAGGCATCATCAGCATGGCATCCACCACGCGGGAAAGCACGTCCCCCGCCACGATGTCTCTTAGGGGCGCCGGCTCTACCTTCACCGTGAGACTCGGATCCGTATCGCGGTGTTCGCCTTGTAAGATGGCTTCCATCTCTGCTACCACATGGCGAATCGCCATTTCATCTTCCGCTTTCGTGGCAATGGTCGCCACCGCTAGGCGAGGAATGGCATTATCCAACGCACCCCCGTCAATGTCGATTAACGCCACTTGCGCCACGTTTTGCACCTTGCGTAAGACCCTGGCCAAAGCTAAAACGGCATTGGCTAATCCTTTGTGAATCTCCGACCCCGAATGGCCACCCGTTACGCCGGATACGGTCACTTGCAAAGCTTGATCATAGCCTTCCGGAGCCGATCGCGTAAATTCATAATCTAAAAAAATGCGTTCCCCGCCAGCACAACCGGCAATGGCCACCCCTTCTTCATCCGTATCCAGGTTGATGAGGCGACGACCTTGCAACAGGTCGAAGTCTAAGGCCATCGCTCCGGTCATCCCCGACTCTTCATCGGACGTGATGAGCACCTCCAACGGCGGATGCGCCAAACTGTCGTCCTCTAAAATGGTCATGGCCATGGCCACACCTGCACCGTTATCGGCACCTAAGGTCGTTTCCGGTGCCATCAGCCAGTCCCCTTCGATCACCATGGGAATGGGGTCCTTTAGAAAATCGATTTTGCACGCATCCGCTTTCTCGCATACCATGTCCATGTGACCTTGCAAAATCACCGGGGCATGATCTTCATAACCGGGAGAAGCCGGCTTTTTGATGATGACGTTTAATGCCTCATCTTGGATCGTTTCCAAACCTAAACTCTCACCAAAGGCCTTGAGATAATCGCTAATGCGCTGTTCGTTTTTCGAAGCGCGGGGCACTTGGTTTAGCGCCATCAGGTGCTCAATGGCACGATGTTGTTTTCCTAAGTTTTCCATGCTAATCCTCTTTTCTTTGATCCACAAAACGTTGTCCAAACACATTAAAAAGTACGACAGGCGCCTGCAGTGGCACGTCGTATAACATTCCGTCCGCTAAGAGCTGCGCTTCCTTCCACTCGCCTCTTTCCTCATAGCTCAGACGATCCAAAAAGGCATAGGGCTCCTGCTGGACCAGGTTCAAAAGCTTCTCTTCCTCCCGCCTCGTCAATCCCAAGGCCTTTAACTCCACCGGCACATCTCTGAGGACCGGCATCGGTGCCCGGCGATCCACAAAAGCAGCCGGTGACGGGGCGGGGCGTATCCACTGCGGTCGCCAAGACGCCAAGCGGCGCTCCATGGCGGCGAGGGCTAAGGGACTTTGATCCGCCGTGATGAAACGACGTCCGGTCTTGGCCGCCACTGCCGCGGTAGTACCGCTGCCGCCGTAGCCGTCAAACACCAGATCCCCTTCATCGGTAAAGGCGGTGAGCAAGCGTTTCAAAAGCGCCTCCGGTTTCTGAGTAGGATACCCTGTGCGCTCTTTGGACGTACGTCCCACCATGGGAATCTCCCACACATCACGACACCCCACCCAAGTATACCAACCTCTCTCGTCCTCATACTCGTTTACCCCTTTGAACCGATAGGGCTTCCCCTCACGATTGTAGGACTTCTCCTTCTGAGGATGAAAGACATAAGACGCCCCTTTGCTATAGATTAACACATTATCGTGTTTCCGTGCAAAACTCTTCTGCGAGGCACCTCCGGACTTATACTGCCAAATAATTTCATTCACAAACTGAGATGGGCCAAAAATATGATCCAAAAGCACATAAAAATAACCCACAGACCGAAAATCCACATGCAAGGCCAAGACTCCATCCTCGGCCAGTGCCTCATGGGCCGCCTGCAACACCTGGGCCACACTGCTCAGATACGTGCCAAAATCGGCCCAGCGGTCCTCATAGGCCGCCGGGAAAAACCGTTTTTCCCCCGCTTTTGTCATCACCTTCACCTCGTGGCGATGAGCCCGCTTCGTGTAAAAAGGCGGATCCAAATAGACCAGTCGCGGCTGATACCCGCCGGCTTTCATCTCCGCTAACACCGTTTCGGCCCGGCCTTCGAAGACCAGGTTGTCTTCAGGCCATTGGGGAGGATCCGGTATTTCTCGGACCTCTGCTAAGGTGTGCACAGCCTCCCACAGAGCGTTTAGCCGTCCCATTACAAACTCATATCCACGTGACAGTAGCCACCGGGATTTTTACGCAAATACTCTTGGTGCGGCTCCTCGGCCAGATAAAAATTGGCTAAGGGCTTGACCTCCGTCACCAAAGGCTTACCGATGCGTTCTTCCGCCTGACGCATGGCCTCACGGATGACAGGCACATCCTCTTCGTCTACATAGTAGACGCCATTGCGATACTGCGTACCTACGTCAAAGCCTTGGCGCATCCACTGGGTGGGGTCCATAATGCGAAAAAACTTATCCAAGATTTCTGCCAAGGACGTTTGGTTCTCATCATATTTCAAATATACAGTCTCTGCAGCATTGGTCG
The DNA here is from genome assembly GCA_964344295.1 of uncultured Peptoniphilaceae bacterium. Classification (GTDB taxonomy): domain Bacteria; phylum Bacillota; class Clostridia; order Tissierellales; family Peptoniphilaceae; genus JAAYFJ01. Next base: position 23,679 of record CAYFMR010000011.1, read on the forward strand.
TGCCGGTGCAAACCCTGGCATAGCTGGGGTTTTCAACGGTGGAATTCGCGTATCCCACCTTAGTTTCCTCTATGCCGTCTCTTCTGCGAAAATATTCCTCGATGCCCCAAAAGCAGCCACCGGCTAAATAAATTTCCTTCATCGTCTTTCCTCCTTTCATCTTGCCCGTATTATACCTTATCCCCAAAAATAAGAAAACATCTTGCCCAGCTAAAAGCTTGCAAGATGTTTATTCTACTCTTATTCTGCCGTATAGGGCAGTAAGGCGATTTGTCTGGCGCGTTTGACAGCTGTGGTGATTTCGCGTTGGTGCTTAGCACAAGTTCCCGTCACACGGCGGGGTAAAATCTTGCCACGGTCAGACACGTATTTTCTCAGACGATTCGTGTCTTTATAGTCAATCTTTGCATTTTTATCGGCACAGAAAGCACACACTTTTCGTCTGGAACGGAATCTGCGTTGTTGCATGATTACACTTCCTTTCCATTAGAATTGGATCTCATTAAAATGGGATATTGTCGTCCTGGTCATCAATGGGGTAAAAACCGTCCACATTGCCGGCTTGGCCTTGCGGAACTCCCGGTCCACCATATCCACCGCCTTGTTGCTGGTAACCTCCCTGTTGGTACCCTCCTTGCTGATAACCGCCACCTTGGCCATAATAATCGCCTTGGTCTCGGCCGTCAGAAGGCCACTCCAAAAAGTTCACGTGAGAAGCCACCACTTCGGTGGTATAGCGCATTTGACCGGTTTTATCTTCATAGCGTCCCGTCTGAATGCGGCCTTGCACCCCGGTCAACAGACCTTTGCGCAAATGATTGGCCACCACTTCAGCTTGACGCCCCCATACAGTCACATTGATAAAATCCGCTGTTGGTTGGTTTTTTTCCTCTAATTCTCTTTTCTTATCCTTGGACAACTGCTTATCCACGGCAAGAGTAAATCTGGCTACGGCCGTACCCGACCCTGGAATATAGCGGAGTTCGGGATCACGGGTCAGTCTGCCAATTAAAGCGACTACGTTCATGTGATCACATTCCTTTCGTCAAATTAGTCATCAATGCGAACGATCATACAGCGCATTACGCCATCTAAAATCTTGACGACACGGTCATACTCCTTGACCATCTCCGGGGTTCCCTCTGCCTTGACATGGTAGTAATAACCTTCCGGCAGATCATCGATTAGGTAAGCGAGCTTGCGTAGGCCCCACTCTTCCACCTCAACCACCTTACCATCGCTTTCGATAATGGCGTTCAGACGGTCGATATGGCCTTTTCTCTTTTCCTCTTCTAATGTGGGATTGAAAATCACTGTAATTTCATAGTTTCTCATACTTTCACCTCCTCGTGGACTAAACGGCCCTTGAAATTCTCAAGGGCAAGGAATACAGCTTTACAATTATACCATCAAATGTCCCGGATCACAAGAAAAAATTATCGTTTTTTAAGACCTCCACGGTTTAAAAAACGCCAGCACAATCTCCGCCATGGCATCGTGCACCTCGTCTGTGGGATGTACCCCGTCTGAAAAATACTGGGTATACCCCCGGGGAAATCGCTTGGCCAACTCCGTGGGAAAATCGACCACCGGCATCGACCGCTCCCTAGCCCAAGCCTTAGCCCCCTCGCCAAGGGCCAAAATCCGCTCACACTCTCGGCGTCCCACGGGAAGCCAAGACGTCTGGGACGGATCCAGACACATCCCCGGCACCGGATTGAGCCCTAACACCATGGTGATGCCCGCCGCCTGAGACCGTTGTCGCAACCCCTCATAAGCGTCCAGGACTTCCACCACCGATGCCCCCTCTAATACGATGTCATTCAGTCCCGCCAACACCAAGACCACATCCGGCCTTTCCGCCGCCACATCGGTGGCAAAATCATCCACCATAGCCCGAGCCGACCGACCATTCATGCCTCGCACCACCACGGACATACCGGATACCCCCTCCCGCTCTCGCAAGCGATAGGCATACCCACACCTTACGGCAAACCCCGCCGTCAACGAATCACCATAACAGACCAGCTTCATGGTTCAGGCACCCACAAACGTTCTAAATACGGTACAAGCTCCTCCATCACATCGTGATCCCGGGTGGAGAAATTGTAATAATACCCACCCCACTTGGCCACATACCGCACATCATGCCACGCCATCGCGGGGAAATCCTCGTCGAACTCCCCCTTGATCGGGAAAAAATCAAAACTGCCCAACGACTCCCCATCAGCGTTCTCAAAACGCAACTTAAACGAAGCGCCTGCAGCAAACTTCGCCTTGCGAAGGGTCTGGGTCACATCTGTCGGCAACATATACCGCTGGATAAACCCCTGCGGATCTGCTAACGCCTCTTCTCCTTCGCCATACGCTACATAAATTGCCGTGGCATCCATCATGACTTCTAAGTCCGCCAGCCGCTCGCCGGCACGATACTGGCGATAAAAACTGCCTAACAGGATGGCCAACGCTGCGATGGGAATGAGCAGTTCTTTTTTCTTCATTTTATGAAATGTAAAATTAGGCCAAAACATACCCTCACCTCATTTTCAATGATTTAGGTTGATAAGCGATGCCCACAGGCCAGTGCCGCTTCGGCCATGAGAATGGACGCCGCCACCCCCACATTCAAAGAATCCAACTCCCCGCGCATCGGAATATACGTACTCTCATGGGGCAAACCATAGAAAAAGTCACTGATGCCATACTTCTCCGCCCCTAAAACCAGTGCCGTCTGATGGGGAAACGCCGTCTCATAGTAAGGCGTGCCCCCATTGGCATCCGCCAACACCAACCGGTACCCGCGAGCCTGCAACTGTTCCTGCAAGACCTTTGGATCGTCCTCCCACACCACCGGCACCCGAAAGGCCGCTGCCAACGAAGACCGCAGTAACTTGGGGTGAGTGATACGCACCTGGCGGCGATAAAGCACCACCCCGGTTGCCCCCACCGCCTCAGCCGAACGCAGAATCGTTCCCACATTCCCGGGAATCTCCACCCCGTCTAAAATCACCAACAGCCCCTCTGGTGGTAACGCTTCCCAGGATGTATAAGGCACCTGCACCAAAGCCACCAGCCCCGCCGCTCCGGAGCCTTCCTCCAAAAGACGCAAGGTCTTGGCACTGACGCCGTAGAGCGGGACGCCCTTGGCTTCTGCCTCCTCGACCAATCGCCAGCCTTCCAGACTCACCATATTTTCCGGGCACACCAATAGTGCCTCCCACGTCTTTCCCGTGTGAAAGGCCTCTCGCAAAGCAAAATGCCCGCCGATCACGGCCACCTGCCCACCGCCGGGCACCTTGTTCTTCACCAAATCCTGGCCACGCTTCACCACCGGGTGCTTAGCGCCGATAAAACGCATCCCGGGAAACCGCTCCCGCACCGCCAGCGTCAAAGCCTCGCCCTTTGCTTCCAGTAACTGATTCATCATTCTTCTCCTTTGTTCCATTATAGCCTTTCTTCCCATAACGGTCTATCGCAACTTCTTGTCCGAATCGGGTATAACATGAAGTAGGAGGTGTTTTCATGATTGGATTTTTAGGATTAGGTCATATGGGAGGGGCCGTCCTCAGCGGTATGCTCCAAAGCGGTCAGTTTGCTCCCGATGACATTCTCGTCTGCGATCACCATGCGGATGAGAAACAACATCTATACCCCGTACGCTTCGTCTCCCAGGACGATCTCTTTGACCAGGTGGACCACCTCATCCTGGCCATCAAACCTCAAGCTTTTTTCGCCATGGAAGAGGCCATTCCCCCTGCGTTTCAACATAAGCACGTCATCTCGTTTTTAGCCGGCACGCCTGCAGACCGATTAGCTCAGGCCTTTCACACACCCCGCATCACACTGGCCATGCCCAATGTGCCCGCTCAAATCGGCGCCGGACTCACCGGCCTGTACTTCGCCGAAGAAACTCACGAAGAAGACCGGGACCTGGCCACCCGCATCTTTTCCTCTGTCGGTGAAATCGCCATGCTTAAAGCCGATGAGCTAGACCTCTTCTCCACCATCGCCGGGGCCAGCTTGGCCTACCTGATGGTTTATATGGAAGCCATGGTGGATGCCGCTGTCAAATTTGGCATGAAAAAAGAACGGGCGCTGCCCTTTATCGCCCATGCTATGAAAGGTGCCGCCCAGTTAGCCCTCGTCGGTGACCAGAGCTTAGATGACCTCAAGTGGACCATCACCAGCCCCAAAGGCACCACCATTGAAGGCGTTCTGGCCCTGGAACGGGAAGGCTTTCGCCACGCCGTGATCCAAGCCGTCACCGCCAGCACCGAAAAGGCCATGAACCTGAAAGCAGAATAAACGTCAGTCCAAAAAACGCACAGCCTAGGCTGTGCGTTTTTGAATCAAAATGGTGCTATGGTGTCCTGCCCCAATGCGATGGGCACATGCATGCCCGGCCATGGCGAGGCAGGGGTTGCCTTCCCAGACAACCCGCGTAGGCTTGGTCAATCCTGGCGCAATGCAGTCGAACCATCCTCCCAGACCCAACACGGCGCGTGTAGGGCTCGCCACACCGCGTTCCGGTCTTCTTC
>CAYFMR010000011.1:28316-38195 GCA_964344295.1 uncultured Peptoniphilaceae bacterium
GTTTCACAGGGTTTCATCAATTCCATCGACTCTCTCCTCGTTTGCTCCTGACGGCGCTGCCTTTACAGCGACCCGGTTTGTACCCGCCAGCTGTCGCAAGGCCGCTTCCACCTCGACGATCACACCGGGTCGAGTGGTATCGTAAACTCTCACCACTTGTAGTGGTGGTCCTTGCACTAACACGATTTCCTCACACAAGGCTGCCGCCGCAGCGACGTCATGGGTCACCAGCAGCAGTTCATCCCGCTTTTGGATCAGCGCTCCCATGGCGTCTGCCAAACCCGGGTCTAGGCCCACAAACGGCTCGTCGAGCACCAGCACTCCCGGGCTACCCAAAGCCCGCGCCAGGGACAACCGCTGATTCATGCCCCCGGAAAGTTCTCCGGGTCGCTTGTCTCCGTCGTCCTGAAGCCCCACCAGTGCCAGCCAAGTCTCGGCCTCGTCGCCCAAGACCAGCTCTAAGTTGGCCCTCGCCGTGAGCCATGGAATGAGTCGCGGCTCTTGAAAGGCCATGGCCGCCTGCACCGTCTCCACCTCGCCTGTCACGGGCTTTAAACCGCACAGGACATGTAACAAGGTGGTCTTCCCCGCTCCCGACGGCCCGACAATGGCCACCTTGCGGCGATCGGTTTCGTAGGTGAAGTCCTGCAGGATGTGTTTAAAGCTCACGTGTTTCAGCTTCACGACACACCATCCTTTCCATGACATAACTTAACAGGATGACCAAGATCGTCCAGGCAAAGAGGTCTGCCGTCTCCAAGTACGTCTTACTCTCCACCATCTTGCGCCCCAGAGACCGTGGCGCAAAGCTCAAGGCCTCCGCCGCCATCCCGGCCCGCCACGCCAAGCCCATTGACTGCTTCAGCCCCGTCTGAATATACGATTTTGCCCAGGGCCAATGGTATGCTCGAAACTGCTTGCCAAAGGGCACGCGAAAGACCTCCAGCATCTCCGCCATTCCCGGATCCGCCGCCAATACCGACGCCTCCGTCGCCGTCCACAATAACGGCATGGTCACTAAAAAGCTGATCAACGCCGGCAATAAGGAGGTGGGTAACCACAAAATGGCCAGCATGATAAAACTCACCACGGGCACGCTTCTGAGCACACTGCGCAAGGGGCGTAACAGTTCCCTCCAGCGAGGGGAAAACCCGGTTCCAAACCCTAAGGGCACCCCCACAGCCAAAGCGCAGCCCATGCCAAGCACCACCCGCCCCGTGGAAAAGGCCAAAAACCCGTAGCTTTCTCGCTGCGATAAAATCGTCCCCAGCGCTTTCATCGTCTCCCATGGTCCCGGTAAATACAGGGGATTTCGTATCCACAAAGCCAGGATGGCCCAGCCCGCGACCAAGCCACCCCAAGCATAAAGCTGCCTGCGCCTAACGGCTCCCTTCATAAAACTCATCTCCCGGCAGTTCACCGCCGACGGCTTTAGGGTTTTGCTCCATCAAAAAAGCCAAAAATGCCTGCACATCCTCCTTGGCTTCTTGAGCTGGAAGATACACCAGCCCTGATCCCGGCACTGCCTTCGCCGCCAAGGCCTCATCCTCCAAAATCCCTCGTTCTACGATGCGCGTAGCCGCTGCAGCCGGATCTTTCACCACTTGGTCCACCGAATCCCGGTACTCGTCCAAGAAATGGTCGATGGCCTCACGTTTTTCTTCTAGCTTCGCCGTGGTAGTGATCAAACACCCCATGGTCAATTCATGGCCCGTCAACTGGCGATACGCCGCCGCCAAATCATAGGCTACGGTGCCGCCTTCCACCTTGGCCAAGTACACACTGACAAAAGGCTCCGGCAACAGGTAATAGTCTCCGCGTTTTTCTGACGCCGCAGCCACCACATCACTATGCGTGGGCAAATATTCCACGTCCAACACATCCACATCGACCGTCAACGCATCCAACAGCATCATGGGCGTGGCTCCCTGACCGGCACTGATGATCGTCTTGCCTTCCAAGTCATCCATCGTTGCTAACGGTTTCTCTCCCACCAGGTAGAGATTTCCCACCGTAGTCACGGCCAACAGGCGCACCCCTCCCTCCAGTTTGCGATTAAGCAGCGCCGCCATATTCACAGGCACCATGGCCACATCCGCTTCCCCGGACGTCACTTGGCCCAGCACCTCCTCGGGAGCCGCAGCCACGGTCATGGTCTCAGCCGCCTTCGTATACACCGCTCCCATGGCGGTAGGGCCTTTTAGCGTCACCAAATGGAGCTCCGGCGACTGACCGCAGCCCACACACCCGACCAGGACTGCCAACGCCATCAACCACAGCCCGATCCGTCTTGTCCATTTCATCTGCTTCTCTCCTCCATCCCCCATGCCTTACTCGTTTTCCAATAAGGGATTCGCCATGGGAGTTTCGTATTGACTCTCTTTTTGGAACTCCGCCAACGCCTTGCGGGCGCGTGCCATCGATGCCAGGGTGCCGGGACCGCCCATGCACCCGCCTTGGCATGCCATGCCTTCCAAAAGATACCCGTCTCTCTTGCCCGCCTTGGCCAACCGCATCACCTTCACACACTCATGCAGGCCGTCGGCGCACTCGTAAAGCACCTCCCGTGACGGATCCAACTCGCGAATCACGCCCTCTACCGCTGCCGCCACGCCGCCGGAAACCGCAAAGCCGCGGCCCAGTCCGGAAGCGTGATTGACCTCTTCGGTGACCTCTAACTCTGCCAATTCAATATCCTTGGCGACAAACATGCCCATCAGCTCCTCAAAGGTGAGGACAAAGTCCACATAATTGACCAAGTCCCCCTCTAAGGCTTCCAGCTTTTTGGAAATACACGGCCCGATAAATACGATCTTCGCCTGTTCATCATTGTGGCGAATATGCTTGGCCGTAGCAATCATCGGCGAAGCACTGTCCGAGATGTACTGGATCTGCTCAGGGAATAGCGTCTCCACCATCCCCGCCCATGACGGGCAGCAGCTGGTGGCCATATAACTCGTCTTTTCCGGCACATTCGCCAAAAATTCCTTAGCCTCCTTCATCGCCTCAATGTCAGCGCCGACGCCCACTTCCATCACATCGTCAAAGCCTAGTTGGCGAATCCCCTCAAACACTTGCTCTGGAGATACCATGGGTCCAAACTGGCCAATAAACGCCGGAGCCACAATGGCCAAATGGCGGCCGCCCTGACGCATCGACTTAATCAATTGATAAATCTGGGACTTATCCCCAATGGCCCCAAAGGGACAATGGGCCAAACACTGCCCACAGCTCACGCACAGCTTCTCATTGATCTTGGCACGACCTAGGTGATCCGATGAAATGGCATTGACCCCGCAGGCTTCGGCACAAGGTCGATCATACTTGATGATGGCCCCATAGGGACAGGCCTCCTGGCAACGGCCACAACGGATGCACTTATCCTGATCAATGACCGCTCCCGTGCGCTGCATCGTCACCGCTCCCACCGGACACACATTCATGCAGGGATGGGCCAAGCACTTGCGACAATGGGTCGTCACCTCCACCGTCTTCGTGGGGCAGGCCTCACAGGCAAAGCTGATCACATTCACCAAAGGCGCCAAGAAAATACGATGATCCACATCCACTTCCTCCAGGCCCTCAGCCAAATGCCCGAGCTCCGCCGCCGATCGCACCGGAAGCCCTAACGTTAAACGCAGCAGCTCACCTACAATCGCCCGCTCCTTAAACACACTGTCGCGATAGTTGGCCACCTCGCCGGGAATGATCTTGATAATCGCCTCTCCCAAGCCCTTGGCCAACGGCTCATCGCCATACGCTAAACGGGCCACCTCGGCAAACACCTTCCGCCGAATGGTGATGACATCGGTATAAATCTCAAACATGGAATACCTCTACTTTCTCTCTCCCAACACCTCTTCGTTGGCATCCATGATCATCTGCATGATACCCTGAGAAGTGGCACGCTTCACAACCTCACCATCCACCAACACATAAGGGCAATCCTGCTCCGACTCCTTGCACATCTTTAGGCAAGTCACCGTCTCAATCTCCAAATCCAAACCGGGTATCGTCTCGTAAAGAGCTTCCACCTGATCATAAATGGTCATCGCTCCCGTCATCACGCAGCGAGACCCCATACAAATTACGACTTTCATAACACACCCCATTTCTGTTTGTCATGTGTCTATTTTATCACAATCCCTCTCCTCGTGTCACCTCAAACGCCCTGCTTTTCGGCAAAAAGAAGCGGAAAAAGCCAAACGCTCTGCCAACTCCACCTCCGTTTTTACGCATACAAAAAGACCTGTCCGAGGACAGATCTTTTGATGACTCATCGCAAAGAAGCTTATTTCATTTCAGCTTTGATGACTTCAGCTAAACGTTTGATACCTTCTTCGATTTGGTCTTCTTGCATGCAGCTGTAGTTTAAGCGGAAGCAGTTTTCGCGAGCGTTTCTAGCGAAGAATGCGCCGCCGGGAACGTAAGCAACTTTTTTGTCGATGGCTTTAAGAGCTAAGTCGCGAGCGTTCATGTAGTCGGGAAGTTCTACCCATAGGAACAAGCCGCCTTCGGGGTTCGTCCAGGTTACGCCTTCGGGGAAGTATTTTTCCATAGCGCCAACCATGACGTTTTTACGTTTTCCGTATACATCAATGATTTTTTTGATGTGTTCTTCTAGATCGTTGTCATCAAGGAATTGAGCTAATTCCATTTGAGTCACTGTGGAGGATTGTAAGTCAGCACCTTGTTTGATCTTGTTTAGTTTGTCTAATACTTCAGGAGAAGCACAGAACCAACCCATACGGATACCAGGGCTGAATACTTTGGAGAAAGTACCCATGAATACTACGCGGCCTTCAGTGTCCAAGCTCTTTAAGGAAGGTTGGATTTCGCCTTCGAAGCGAAGTTCACCGTAGGGGTTATCTTCCAAGATAGCTACATCATATTTATTAGCTAGTTCAATCAGACCTTTACGTCTTTCTAACGTCCAAGTTTTACCGGAGGGGTTTTGGAAGTCGGAAATCGCGTAGATGAATTTAACTTTGCCTTTGTTTTCTTCTAAGTGTTTTTCCAGTTGATCCAGTTTCATACCGTCGTCGTCTAGTTCAACTTCGCGGAAATCGGGTTCGTAAGCTTTGAAAGCATTAAGAGCGCCTAGGTAAGTGGGGCTTTCTACGATGACGATATCGCCGGGATCGATGAAAGCTTTACCCATGAAGTCAAGACCTTGTTGAGATCCGGAAAGAATTAATAACTCTTCGGGGGTTGATTTGTAACCAACTTTAGCCATACGGTCGCAGATGTGTTCACGTAGGTGATAGTCACCATCGGTGGGGCCGTATTGTAAAGCTTGACGACCTTTTTCGTCCATAACTTTGTTAGAAGCTGCTTTCCAAGCTTCAACGGGGAACATTTCCGGAGCGGGAAGGCCACCGGCGAAGGAAATGATGGAGGGATCTTTCGTTAAAGCTAAAAGCTCACGAATTTCAGAAGCCTTCATATTGTCCATTCTTCTTGCAAATTTTAATGCCATAGTTTTTCGACTCCTCTCACTATTAGAATTAGTTAATCATTTGACTACTATGTTAAGTATACCCTCTAACTTAGCAATTGTCAACTGCAACGGCGGCTTTCTCCGAAGTTATGCCGATCCGTCTACCCTGCTTATCCTCGCGGATTGGGAAGCTTTTGCTTCCCCTTGGTCAAAGTTTTACCGGAAGATTTCTCAGCCATCGGAAAAGGCCTTCTTGCACAAAATGTCATCTGCGACTCCCGGAAATCTTAGCGGTCCATAAAGAACCGATAACCGGCATGGGCCAAGTTGCGATAAATATCGTTGCGATGCTCGATGTTGCGCGATTCCACCACAATGCGCACCACCATATTCTCCATATCCGCCTTGGCGTGATCGGCGTATTGATCGATGGTCAAAATATTGGTCCCCATGGACTGCAACAGCTGCAACAAATTTAAAAGTTCCCCCGGCTTATTCAAGACCGGCACGGTGATCTCCGTCAACCGCCCACTTTTAAATGAGCCCAAGGAAATGACCTTGGAAATGGTATTTAAATCCACATTCCCTCCGGAGATGATGGCCACCGTCTTGCCCGTCACGGGCACCTTCTCATAAATGACAGCGGCCACAGCAGCGGCCCCGGCCCCTTCTGCCATCATCTTCTCATGCTCCATCAAATGGAGCATGGCATAGGCGATTTCTTCCTCATCCACGGTGACGATATCGTCTACGTAGTGGCGCACCACCTCGAACGTGTTTTCTCCCGGCATCCGCACGGCAATCCCATCGGCGATGGTGGATGCGCGAGGCAGCTCCACCCGTCGACCCATCTCCACACTCTCTTTCATGGAAGCGATGTTTTTCGCCTGGACACCATAGACCTTGCAGCTTGGTTTTTTCTCCTTAATGGCCATGGCCACCCCGGAGATCAATCCACCTCCGCCAATGGACACGATGACGTTGTCCACATCCGGCACCTGTTCCAAAATCTCCAGACCGATGGTGCCTTGGCCCGCCATGACATCTAAGTCGTCAAAGGGATGGATCATCGTATAGCCATACTCCTCCCGAAGACGCAGCGCTTCCTGGTAAGCGTCATCGTAGACCCCATCGACTAACACCACCTTACCGCCATAGCCCTTGGTCGCCTCCACCTTGGACAGCGGCGCAGCGGAGGGGATGCAAATGGTCGAAGCAATGCCCTGCTTTGTGGCTGACAACGCCACCCCTTGGGCGTGGTTCCCCGCCGAGCAGGCGATGACGCCGCGGCGTTTTTCCTCATCGGAAAGGCGGTTGAGCTTGTTGTAAGCCCCCCGCAGCTTAAAAGAGCCGGTCAGCTGCAAATTCTCGCATTTTAACCCAATGTCCGCCCCCGGATAATTTAACGGCAACACCGGCGTGCGCTTCGCCATCGGTGCCAAAACCTCCCGAGCTTTTTCAATATCTGCTAAATGGTTCATTCGATCAGTCCTCCGGTTCTTCGTCTTGTGGGGGCTCGTAGTGCACAATACTTATCCACTTACCCTCCGGCGTTTGAATTTTTCTCAGCCTTTTATGAAAATCCATGCGCGGCAGCCAAATCTGACGATGGCAACCCAAACACTCCAGCTTAATATCCACTCCGGTGCGCAAGATTTCCCAGTGATTCTCTCCACACGGGTGACCTTTTTTTAACGTGACGTGGTCACCGACACGGTATTTTGGCTTCATACGTCCCCCTTTACCTGATTCATCGTCATCTTCACTTCCATCCGCGGATAAGGAATGTCAATATCCACCTTGTCCAAGGCCTCCTTAGCCACCTGGCGGATCTTACGCTCCGCTGCCCACTGTAGCCCCGGTGCCACCATGGCATACACCTGCACCGCCATGGCCGAATCCTGAAACGCCGAAACCCCTTGCACCAGCGGTCCTTCCACAAAATCCGGGTCGTTTCCTGCCATGGCCCTCATGGCGTCACTTAAAACCCCTACGGCGGTATCAATATCTGCCGTGTAGGAAATGGGCACCTGTACCAAAGCCCGGGCCGGACCGCGACTATAGTTCGTCACCGTCTTGATCTCCCCGTTGGGAATGATGTGCAAAGATCCATCAAAATCTAAGAGCTTGGTGGTCCGCACCCCCAACTCCTTCACCGTGCCCATAAAATCCCCGGTCTTCACCAAATCCCCCACGGAAAACTGATCTTCCCAAAGGATAAAGAACCCGGAAATCACATCCTTGACCAAACTCTGCGCCCCAAAGCCGATGGCCAACGCCCCGACTCCCGCTGTGGCTACCAGCGATGCCGTGTTAATGCCAAAGATCTCCAACACCGCCGTCAGAGCGGCAAACCATACAATTACCTTAGTCACCGCCTTGGCCATCATGGTCACCGTACGCACGCGGCCAGGATTATCTGCCAGCTTGCGACTGGCCACATGGTCGCCCCACCGCTGAATCAACCGGGCCAACACATTGACCACCAGCCACGCAATGAAAAGGGTGACGAAAATACTCACCAAATCTCCCCAGACATTCAAGTGACCGGCCTCATCCACGAGAAAGGGAAAGGTACGTAATAGATTATTCTTCATCTCGGCCCTCCTCTACCGGCTCCTCCGGTGATGCCTCATCCGGTGCCGCTTGTGTGCCTTCTGACGGAGCGCCCTCTTCTGTCGACGCCCCATCCTCCAACGGGTTTTCCTGGGTTGTCGGCGCTTCCGGCTCCTCAGAATCCGACGGTGCCGTGGGCTGTTCCTGAGCTGCGACCACCTTGGTCAAATCCGTGTGATCCCCGTAGACGATCGCCAACGTGTCCCCTGCCATCTGCAATTCCCGAATCGTGAAATCCGTGCGGTAGTAAAGACTCGGCGTCTCCTCCTGATCCCCGTAGCCGGCGATCTCCGTGGCAGAATAGACGTAATTCGTGCCATCGTGGCGTAAAAAACTCACTGCCGGGACTGCCGGCACCACCTTAGACAGCGATTTCAACTGGCGGTTAAAACTTTCCAGTACGTCGCCGTGTAAGATCCACAGCGTATTCCCATCCCACTGGGCATTTTTAAACAAGGCGATGGGCACAGCCTTTCGCTCTTCGTTGCGCAGCCAATAAAGATTTTGATTCGTCACCGCATAAACGTCGTTGCCCTTTAAAAAGACCTTCATCACCACTTCGTTATCAAAGTCGTAATTGCGGATATTTTCGCCTTCCGCACGCACAATGCGAGAGCGATACCCCTGCTCACGGGTCACCATCGTGGCGACGATAAAATGGTTCGGATTTTCCACATCATAAGAAAGGATAAATTCTCCCGTAGAAAAGAGCGGAGTCAACTCCTGGTCATCCTTCATCAGGCTCAACAACTCCCCATCCGGCGTGCGACGGTGCATCACGCGATAATCACCGGCTTCGCCCATGGTGACCACGTTATACCCGCCGCCGGAAATATAGCCGACCTGCTCCCCGTTAGCATCGAGCACCGTCGTGTCCTGGGTCAAATGATTCACCGCATAAATGCGATCTCCCAAGAAAAACACGCGGCCCAAGTCCGGATTTTCCACCAGCCACTGCTCCTCCCCGGTGGGGCTATACCACGCCAAGCTGTTCAGATCCCAAAAACGCAGACCCTGATCCGTGTACTTTACGCTTTGCATCTGCTCCGTCGTGCAATACACCGACTTTTGCACAGCCAACGTGCGCCCCTTACGCGGCTTGCGGCCCCGAAAAAAGAGCGACCCGATTAAAAGAGCCAATACCAACACGCCGACGAGGATTCCTTGTGTCTGACGAGGAATCCTCGACGGCTTCTTGCTCCTATGCTTCCTGCGCTTCGGTTTTGGCCGGCGTTTCTTAGGCGGCTTGCGATCGTCTTCTAAGACCAACTCCACCTCCCGAGGCCTGCCCTCTGGCGTGACCTCGCCCGGCGTGCTTTGGCGCGCCTGCTCATCTGCACCCACGGCAGATGCCTTGCCCTCGACTCGCTCTGTCGACCCGGATGCCGGCTCCGGCTTCGGGGACGGCTCCTCGACCTTGCGGCCCCGAGGGCGACGCGGTGTCTGACGCTTCTTCCTTCGCCTTTGGCCCAAGGGGTTCCACAAAGGCTTCTCCTCCTCCACCGGCGCATACGTTTCCCGCAAGGGCACCCCCTCATCCTCCCCGCGGCTAATGCGGATGGGCTGAGACGCTCCGGGCTCCGTCGGCTTATTCGTGTCTATGGGATCCATCGGGGTCGGTTCCCCGTGGTCATTTCGTTCTCTATCGTTCATAACATCCTCCTAGAGGCATTATACAATAACGGCTCCAAGGGTACAACACACCCGGCTTGTCCCTTTTTCCGAATATGTGGAAATTCCCGGACAGCGAACGGCCCCCATGATAGAGTAAAGCCGAAAGAAACAAGGAGGCGAACGAATATTGGATTTACGCGTTGAAAAAT
>CAYFMR010000012.1:0-29927 GCA_964344295.1 uncultured Peptoniphilaceae bacterium
GTCCACAGCCTCCAAATGCCAATCACCATTTTCATACAACTCACCCGGTACTTCCTGGATGCCCACTTGTACCGCCGGTGTCATGACGAAGTCTTTAAGCACAAAACCCTCGACACCGGGAATGGCATAATCGCTAGCCAACTGCACCGCATGTTCCTGCAGCACTTTGGGATCCACCGTGGTGGCCACCGTTGCCTTAGCACCATGGCTACCTCGATAAACCAACTCCATCTCCCACATGTCCGCTTCCGGTAACGGCTTGTCCAAGCTGACACGTAACGCCTCCAAGACCACGCCGTCCTCTAGGCGATCCTGCCTGGTACCTCCGGTGCCTTCCACCAGCAGTTTCTCTCCGTTGACATAAACGGCCTGCAAGCTGTTATCTAGCGGCACCTCACCTCTAGGATAAAGTGTCGTCAAGTATAGGGCGTTCCCCATAGGCAGGATGTCCTCCACTACGAACTCCTCGTCTCCCAAGACTACCGTCTCGTGGAGTTTCACCGCCATCTTGTTCCCTTCTGCAGAGCCGCCAAATGCTTCGCTAAAGCTGATCTGTACCTGCTCTGCCACCCGGCCCACAGTCGCCCTGACCGTAGGACTTACGCCGCCCAATAAGATTAGCACTGCCGCCGCTGTCGCCGCCATCTTGGGCCAGCGACGTCTTTTCTGCTGGGCGTGAGCCTTGGCCAGTCCATACAAAGCATGGCGTTCCTCGTCCTCCAAGGCGACGGGGTCCACCTCTTCACGCAGGGTAAATTTTTCATAGGGTTTCATGATATTCCTCCTTTACCTTGTCTCGTAACCTCTCTCTCCCGCGACTGACTCGAGTATAAAGGGTGCCTTTTTTCAGGCCCGTCATCTCCGCCACCTCATCGTAGTCGTAACCATCCACAAAGAGGAGCCAAAAGATCCGCTGATCTTCCTCGGAGAGATACGAGAGCACCTCTTCCACCACTCCCGTCTCCTCCGTTCCCGCTGCTCCCACCAGTTCCGCTTCTAGCGGCGGATGACTGTGGCGCACCTCTTTGCGCAGGGCGTCAAAGCCTTATACTTGGCCACCCGTGCCACAAACGACTGAAACGAGCCTCGCGTCTGATCATACCGCTGGATGTCTTCCCACACCGCTAAGGTACTATCGTTTAGGATCTCGCCCCATAAGTAAGAAAAGCCGGGCACAGTCTTGACGATGACCCCTTTCATCACCGGACCATATTGATCGACAAAGGCAACGAGTGCTTTTTCCTCACGCTGCTTGATGCCTTTGATCATTTTTGATGTGTTCATCATGGCCTCCTTTCACCCTATATTCGAAACCACGTCCCTTTTTCTTACAACTCTCATCGTTTCGCTTGAAAGGATTTGTAAGGTGCCCACTCCCCTGTTCTTTCTGAACCCTATTTTGGACATAAAAAAATTCGTCGAGTTCTCGACGAATTGTTGTTTTTGAGCCATGCACCCGATGTCGAACCAAAATTCCAGGTGGAACCCGAACAGCCGGCTCAGACCAGGCACCCCAACGGCACACAGAAGGGCCTACTTATCGCTGCTACCTTCCGGTCCTGACGAGGTTCATAAGTTTCTGTTGCGTTGGACCCAGCCGTCAACGCTACTTATTCGAGGCAAACCCCACAACGTTGGCCCTAGATCGGGAATTCAATCCTGCTACAGCGGATTGCAGGTGCAGGGCACCGCTACCTCCCCATCTAGCATGGCAAAGTTTATCATGGCGGAGAGAGAGGGATTCGAACCCTCGATACGCTATTAACGTATACCCGCTTTCCAGGCGAGCGCCTTCAACCAGCTCAACCATCTCTCCGGATTACAGGATTTTATTATAGCTAACTCTTTACAGGAAGTCAAGTAGCATTTTACGAAATCGGCAAATCCTTTTTCTCCCAAAACCCATGACCACCGTACAAAAAAACCCTCCCCTAATCGGGGAAGGCCTTCCTTGCTAGGGCGTTTGCCTTCATCCTATTCAAAAACCATCAGCACCGTATTGAGGTTGCGTCCCGGTGCGGTCACCGTATTGCCGTTCACGTAAAGGGCCGAGGAGGCACCTCCGTCCAAGTTCGTGGCTTCCACACAGCCCAGCTCCAACATGGCGTCTGCTAACTGCCTGACCGAAGCCGTGCCCGTGACCATCAACACCGTCTGATCCGCCTTCACGCCTATGGCCGAGCGTTGGGCCGCTTGGGTTAAGATTTTCGCTTCACTGTAATTGGCTAGGGATTCTTCCACGGCCAACTTGCCATCTTTCACCAGCAAGGGACCGGCGGCTATCATTTGAACCACTTCTTTGCCTTGCAGCTCCGGCGCTTTGAAAACGGTTTGCACCGCCACGTCCGTTCCCACAGGCACATGGCTTTGGATGTAACTCACAGCCCCTGAATCTTTGCCAAAGTAGATGAGGTAGCCATCTTGGGGGATGTTCACCTGGCCGGCTGCCAGCTGAGCGTCCACAACCTTACCCCCGGATACGGCCGCATAAGAGCCGCCATTCAACTCCACGTTGGCACCATAAAGGGGAGTGAACACATAAATCCCGCTGGAGTCATTGACTGGGGTGTGGTTTTGGTACCAAGCGGAGAAGGGTTTGCCGTTGGCGGTCAGGGTAACGGTCGCTTGAGAAGAGGATACGACACCCCTTCGCCCGTCAGCGGTCACGTAAAAGCCCGGATCTTGTCCCACCATTTTTAGCAACTCCCCGTTGCGCACGATGGTGGAGTAGGGCGTCAAAGTCTTATAAGCGTCAAAGAAGTTGCCGTTGATGGCAGCCTTGGGACCAAAGCGCTGAATCATGGCACCAAAGGGCTCGCTACCCACTAAGGCATCGTTGCCTTTTACCACGGCAAAGCGGATATTAGGCGCATTGGGCACCGTGACCACTCGCAGGCTTAAGCCCGCCGCACTTTGCACTTCGTAAGTCAGGTGTCCCTCTGCGTTGGCCGGCTCTTCCGTCGGCGCCGGCTCAGGTGTGTTTTCCTTGGTCTCTTTCACATACGGCTTGGTCGTGTCGATGAGAATGGCGTTTTTCGCCTCGTCATAGCCCACGTAAAAGCCGATGACTTCGCCTAGATCTCGTAGTTTCACATAGTTGTTGCCGTTAATGTTATAGACCTTCGGCTGAATGGCCTTACCGTCTAAGGTCATCTTTTGGCTGGAGACCACGGCTTCTTGGGCTGCTGTGCCCACGTCCATTAAGTCCTGTGGATCCTTTTCGTAAGCAGCCTTCGAGCGAATGGCTACCGTCTGAGTCTCTCCATCATAGTCCACAGCAAAGCCATAGTCTGTGCCCACTAAAATGGCGGCCACGTCTCGTAGTTTAAAATAGTTGTTGCCCTCAATGTTGTAAGCTGACGTCTTGGCCCCTTGACCGTTAAGTTCCAAAGACTGCGTCGAGACCACGGCCTCCTGTTCCGCCAGGCTCTCCGGAGCCCACCCCAACAGCAGAGCAAGAGCCAGTCCCACAACCGGCATAAGTTTAGTCCATCGTTTCCTCCTTTTCTCATGAGTCATAGCACTACTTCCAGTATAGGATATCCCCCTGAAATTGCAATGGCTTTCAGCATTTTTGTCCCAGATGATCAAGCCTACCTCGCCCTTCGTCGTCTTTTCATTTCCCCGCTCCCGGAGTATAATGAAAAAAAGCGCTCCGGCCCTCTTTTAGATCCCCGGCGAATCGGGTAAGGATACCGTGAGCCAAACAATCATCATGACCATGAATGTGTTGAAGGAGGTTGATCATGCAATATCGTCGTGTTGGAAATCGTATCTTGCTGCGTGTGGATTATGACGAGGAACTCACCACCGCTATTGAGAACGTCTGTCGCAAAGAAAACATCAAGCTGGCTTCCGTCGCCGGTGTCGGCGCCTTCAAATCCTGCGAACTAGGGGTCTATGACGTACCCACTCGCAACTACGAAGTGCATCGGTTTGACAAATTTTTTGAACTCCTATCGATTATGGGTAATGTGACCCAAAAAGAGGGAGACTATTACGGCCACTACCACGTCACCTTAAGTGACCACTCTTGTGCCGCTTTTGGCGGCCACTTGGTCAGCGCCATCATCGGCGGCACCTCAGAGATCTTTATCGATATCATCGACGAGCTTCATGTGGATCGCAAGGTAGATGATATGACGGGCATTAACATTTGGGATTTTGACAACTAGACATGCCGAAACAGAGGAGGATCTATGGACCGCATTATCGAATTTTATTTTAGCCCCACAGGACACACAGCCAAAGTCGTGCGCACCTTAAGTACGATCTTGCAACAAGCTTTTCCTAAGGCCGAGGTCGTCGAGGAGGACTTCACCTTGCCCGGCGCTCGCGTCAAGCAGCCTCATTTCCAAGCAGGCGACTTGGTTTTGGCCGCCACGCCGGTCATCGCTGGCCGCGTCCCCAACGTACTCTTACCTTTTTTGCGAGACATCAAAGGCGAAGGGGCCTATGCCGTTCCCCTGGTCGTCTATGGCAACCGTAACTTTGACGACGCCTTGGTGGAATTGCAAGACTTACTGGAAGCCGGCGGCCTCCATACCATTGCCGGAGGTGCTTTTATCGGAGAACACAGTTTTTCCTATACTTTGGGCAAAGGTCGCCCCGACGAAGAGGACGTCAAGGTCATCGAGACCTTCGGCGAAGACCTCGTCCGCCGCATTCAAGCAGGGAACTTGCCAAAAACGGTGCCATTGCCCGGCGAACGACCTTACCGGGACTATTACAAGCCCCAAGATCGTCACGGCAACCATATTGACATCCGCAAGGTCAAGCCTGTCACCGACGACTCCTGCTTTAACTGCAAAATCTGTGCTAAAGCCTGCCCTATGGGTGCCATTGACTACCGCAATGTAAAAAAATTTAATAACATCTGCATCAAATGTAACGCCTGTGTCAAAAAATGCCCGGCCGATGCCAAGCATTTTGACGACCCCGGCTATCTCTACCACAAAGAGGAGCTCGAGACGCTCTATGGCAACCGCCGTGCCGAGCCAGTGGTGGTGATCGCTCCGTGACGACAGCCAACCATCCTCGGTGCCTATGGCTGATGGCCGCCAGAGAATGTGACGGTGTCCTCCAGGGAAATGACGAAACGGGCTACAACCTGTTTCGCACAGGTGTGGGCGGATTTACCCAAAGGCTCTTGGAAACCCATACTGATGGAGCAGGCGGCCACAACGGCTTGATTTGCTATACCACAGTACAGGCTCTTCAGCCAGTCCGCTTTCGCCTGCTACCCACGATTGCCCCTGCTTTCTGGCGCCAGTCCCCGCCGACCCGGTTTGGGGAAGACGACCTCTTTGACACTCAGTTTAGTCTGCATACCCAAGATGAGGTCATCGTAGAATTTTTTGCCGACGAAAACATTCGTCAGACGCTGATCGCCGCCGGCAAGGTCAGTGTGGAGCTGCGCCCTTACGGCCAAGCCTATGCCCTGGTTGTCGGCAGGCCCACCAAGCCTCGTCAGCTTAGCGATTTGGTGTCCCTTCCATTCCTCTTGGACCAAATGCTTTTGGCTCTGGGAGAAGCCGGACACATTGAAACGCAAGTAACACTCCAATAAAAAAGTGTATCGGTATTGACCGATACACTTTTTTCATGACATGGTTGTGATTGTCTTAAGGGATCAAAGATCCCCAGTTTTCCAACGCACCAAAGTCGTACACCTGGTCGTAACCGGTGCGTACGATCTTCTGTGCATACTTTTTCGTTTCCTGTGCCTTGTCCGACACCAACACCACAGGGTGGTGGACATCACCTGCTGTCAGTTCTTCCATCTTCTGTGCCGTAATGGATTTTGCCTCTATGCGAATGGCGTCGGGCAAATGGCCTTCGCGAAACGCCTGTTCATCTCGCAAGTCTAACACCACGGCACCGCGGTCTAAAATCGCTTCCATCTCCTGGGTATCTTTCACCAGATAGTACCCTTCCGGGATGCCCATGCTGGTAAACATACGCAGTAGCGTAAAAATCACGCCTAAAATAAAAAACACCACCGGCCATCGATAGCGTCCTAATTTTTTCCACATAGTCATGCCTCCTCATTTGCTCAATTCTTCATCAGGTGTTATTATAACAAAAACTCTGTCAAATAAAAAGACCTACAGAAAGGAAACCACAATCATGGTGCATCAAAAAAAATACTTGGCCTTGGCTCTGGCTTTCGCCTTACTCTTTCTCGGAGCCTGCCAGCGGGAACTCACCCCCGCCGGCCATCCGGAAAAAAAACGCATGGTCAACGTAGCCCTCGCCCATGCTCCCGTCAGCTTAAACCCCATGGAGACCATGGATCCCATTAGCCACTTTGTCGCCGCCCCTCTCTACCACCGCCTCTTTACTACCAATGAAAACGGCAACCTCGTCCCCTATGCGGTGGCCTCTTGGGAACACGAAGAGGTCAACTCCTACGTCTTCACTTTGCGCGATGACTTGGTCTTTCATAACGGCGATCCCCTGCGGGCTCAAGACGTGGTCTATACCTTAAAACGCCTGATTGACTCCCCCCTTTGGGGCCATCTCTTTTACACCGTGGATCGAGACTCCATCGTCGCGCAAGGCGACCTCACCGTCTCCTTGCAAACCACAGAGCCTACGCCCTACCTTACCACCCTACTGGCTCATCCCGTTTCCAGTATCCTAGATTCCCGTTTGGGGGAAAAGCATAACTACACCCAAGAGCCTATCGGTTCCGGCCCTTACCGTCTCAATCAGTGGAAGCTGGGCAGCTTTATCCAATACGACTTAGTAGACACCTACCAGGTCGACTCCCAAAATGACGGCCTCATCTATTGGACCATCCCCGATGAGACGGAGCGCATCGGCGCCATTGAAAGCGGCCAAATCGAAGTCATGGCCAGTGGTGAAAAGAGACCGCAAATCAACGCCAACTGGCGACTTGACGAAAGTCCCACCTTTTATGCACTGGGCATCCACCTTCACAACGCTCCCATGGGCGACCCGGTGCTCCGGGAAGCCTTGCAGCTCCTCCTCAGTCCCGAAGAGCTGGTCACCGATACCCATGGGCTGGCCCACGGGGGACTCCTGCCCTGGTACGCCGCCTATAGCGATACCAACGACCTCACCGGCTACCAAGACCGGGAAACCGGATTTCGCCTCCTCAAAGAAAGCGGCTATGACGACATCACCTTGACCCTGGCCCTAGAAAAAGACGCCCCTAGCATGGAAAAGCTCTGCGAAGCTCTCATCAAACAACTCTCCGGCTACGGCCTGACTATCGAACCGGTTTACTACCCCCCGGAGGCCTACGAAGAGGCCCTACGTTCCGGCGAAGAACACCTGTTTATCCAAGAGGTGACCATGCAAATCAACGACCCCGCCCCCATGCTGGCCATGAACTTTTATACCGACCGCCTGGATACCACTCATAACTACACCCAGCTTAGTGACCCCCAAGTCAATGAGCTGATCGCCCAAGCCGCCCACGAGATGAACCCAGAGGTGCGGCGCCAGCGCTATGGAGACCTCCAAGCTCTCATGGCCCAAATCCGCCCCTGGCTCATCATCTGGGAGCCGGCTCATTACTACGCTATCTACCCCTCCCTGGTCATCCCAGATACCACAGGCTCCATGCTCCATCCGGAACGGTGGACATGGCGTGAATAGCTAAAACGAAACCCCCGACTACGTTTTCGATCGTCGGGGTTTTTATATTTCTTTATTAGGCTTGTTTCACATCTAAGACTCGTTGCAAATCGTCGGCCACGCCTTTGATGACGTCCTTTTGAACCAAGTCGTCAATCCACTCTTGGGGGATGGTCTCTTGGCCGTAGGTCACTGCCGCCAACATGCCGGTCAGTGCGCCGATGGTATCGCCTTTATCACCTAGGTTCACCGCCTTTAACACGGCGTCTTTAAAGTTCGATGTGGTGAAAAAAGACCACAAGGACGCTTCCAACGTGTCCACCACAAATCCTGTACTTTCGATGTCAGCGCGATTTAAGCTAAAGAAGCTCTCGTCGAAAATGCGATCGAACATGGCAAAGGCCTCTGCAAATTCCGGACGGTTTTGGTAATACTCCCTCGCTTCCACCAAAGCCACTTCCGAAGCCCATGGCATGCGATTAGGATCCA
The DNA here is from genome assembly GCA_964344295.1 of uncultured Peptoniphilaceae bacterium. Lineage (GTDB taxonomy): Bacteria > Bacillota > Clostridia > Tissierellales > Peptoniphilaceae > JAAYFJ01. The sequence continues at coordinate 8,098 of CAYFMR010000012.1, forward strand.
ACATCCGCGCCAACAAGCATTGGTAAATGCCACAGGCGATTTGGCTCATGGGATGGCAATGCGTCAAGCAGGTCACGCTGTGGATCACATTCATGGCTTCCTCTGACTGGGCCAAGCCATAGCCGTAATCTTTTACCAACACAAAGGCCAAGGGTGCGGTGCGAGCTAGAGCGCCGTTGCCGTTACCTCCTTCATCGCCAATGCCGCAAGTTTGGACATCACCGTTTTGCATGTAATGCTCAATGGTCATGCGAGTCGCCATGCCGACTCCTAGTGCTTCGCCATGGGGCGTGTAAAATCCCTCGGTCATCCAGCGGGTCAGTTCCTGCATCATCATATCCAGGTCCAAGCCGCCGGTTAAGGCCGCCACCGCGGAAAGTGCCATAGCCGTATCATCAGCCCATGTTCCTTTTTCCACTTGGAAAGGTCCTCCCGGGGCCATAGCCGTAATCGGATTTTGGTCCACCTCCTCACGGCTTTTAGACTCTGCCGGGGCACCTAAGGCATCTCCAATGGCCATGCCCAGTAGGCCCTCATAAATTCCTCTACTCATAATTCCTCCTTTAGGAAGTGATCTTAACACTCTATCTTACCCTCATTTTACACGAAAGTATCGTTTTGTCCACTCCAAACCTTTTGAAACCTCTCCTGGGCGGGTATATCCACAGCATAAGCACTTTGGAAACTCATTCCGAACCAAGAAACAGCTAAGGAGGTCATCATGAAACAAAACGATCGATTATCACTGGAAAAAAAAGTCATTGCACCGGCTGGCCACAAAAACACTTACTCTATTTTGTTTACGAAAGCCCAGGGTTCACGGCTCTATGACGAGGACGGCAATAGCTATGTAGATATGGCCTCCTCTGCCTGCTGTGTCAACGCTGGCCATAACCATCCGAAGGTGGTGGCGGCGATTCAAGAGCAAGCCTCTCACATGGTCCACTGCGCTCAAGTATACGCCCACTATCCCCAGGTAGCTACCCTGGGAGATAAGCTCATCAACTTGGCCCCCGGAGACTTTGACAAGCTGGTGACCTTTAGCATGACCGGCTCAGCTGCCAACGACTCCATCTTAAAATACGCCAGGGCCTACACCGGTCGTTGGCGCGCCCTCTCCTTTATGGGCGCCTACCACGGCAGCACCTACGGTTCTCTGTCCTTGTCTGCTATCTCCCCGGCGATGAAGCGTCACCTCGGCCCCCTGGTGCCAGGCGTTCACTATCTGGAATACCCCACCTGCTACCGCTGCCCCTACGACAAAGAGCCGGACACTTGCGGACTCAACTGCCTTAACCGTCTAAAGACCGACTTTGACCGATGGTTGCCTGCCGATGAAGTGGCCGTCTGTCTCATCGAACCCATCGGCGGTGATATGGGCATCTACGTTCCCCCTACCCGCTACATGGCCGAACTCTACGAACTCTTAAAACACCACGGCATCCTCTTTGCCGTGGATGAAGTGCAACAGAGCATGGGTCGCACGGGTACCTTCTTCGGCATCCAACAGCACGGCATCGCTCCGGACTTAATCTCCATGGGCAAGAGCTTGGCCTCCGGCATGCCTTTAACCGCCACCATCGGCCGAGCCGAGATTATGAACACCCTGTACTTCCCCGCCCACGCCTTCTCTACCAATGCCAATCCCATCTGTTGCGCTGCGGCCATCGCCACCATCGATGCCATCCTAGAAGACAACTTGATGGAACGCGCTCAAACGGTGGGGAATGCCTTCCGCGACCAGTTGGCAAAGCTGGTGGACGAATACGAATGCGTCGGCGACGTTCGAGGCATCGGCTTTACCATCGGCATCGATATTGTCACCGACAAGGCTTCGAAGACCCCGGATCCTGTCAAGGCCGCCTTGCTCTGCAGCTACGCTCTCCAACACAACTTCTACCTCTTGACCTTGGAAGATCATGTCTTGCGCGTGCAACCACCTCTTATGACTGCCCAAGAGGACTTAGACCGCTTTGTCTCGATGTTGCGAGATGCCCTGGATCACTTAGAACGAGGCCAGTTAACCCTGGATCCCCGTGCAGAGAGCTAGTGGCAAACCTCCTCGCTTGTGCTATAATAAAAGAGAAACCATTCTCGTAAAAGGAGGTCACCATGCTCGATTTAAAACGCATCCGTACCAACCCGGAAGAAGTCAAGCTCGCGCTGAGTAAACGCCACGGATCCTACCCCATCGACGAAGTTCTGAACCTAGACGAAACTCGCCGTGAACTGCTTGTGGAAATGGAAGATAAAAAAGCTAGTCAAAACCGAGTGTCCAAAGAGATTCCCATCAAGAAAAAGGCCGGTGAAGATGTCACCCCCATCTTTGCGGAAATGAAAGCCCTCGGCGAAGACATCAAAGCCATCGAAAACCAATGGCGAGAAGTGGAAGATGCCTTAAACACGCTGCTGCTAAACATTCCCAACACGCCTAACCCCCTCGTTCCGGACGGCAAGGACGACACGGAAAACTTAGAACTGCGCCGTTTTTTGGAACCCACAGAATTTCCCTATGAGCCTAAGGCCCACTGGGATATCGGCACAGATTTAGGCATCCTCGAGTGGGATCGAGCCGGCAAGATTACCGGTACCCGCTTCACCCTCTATAAGGGAGCCGGTGCCCGCTTGGAACGAGCCATCATCAACTTTATGCTCAACCTGCACACCGGTGAACACGGTTACATGGAAGTGAGCCCGCCTTTTATGGTCAATCGTCAATCCATGATCGGCACTGGCCAATTGCCAAAATTTGAAGAGGACATGTTTTACATTCCCGACAAAGACTTTTTCTTAATCCCCACCGCTGAAGTGCCGGTGACCAACTTGTTGCGGGACGAAATCGTCGACGCGTCCTCCCTGCCCATTAAGCTCACAGCCTATACCCCTTGCTTCCGCAAAGAAGCGGGATCCGCAGGCAGAGATACCCGTGGCGTCATCCGCAACCACCAGTTTGACAAAGTGGAGCTGGTCAAATTTGCCCATCCGGATCATTCCTATGAGGAGCTGGAAAGCTTAACCGCCAATGCAGAAGAAGTCTTAAAACGCCTAGGCATCCCCTATCGCGTCGTACGCCTCTGCTCCGGTGACCTGGGCTTTAGCTCCGCCATGACCTACGACATTGAAGTGTGGATGCCCTCATACGGTCGCTATGTGGAAATCTCCAGTTGCTCCAACTTTGAAGACTTCCAAGCTCGCCGTGCCAACATCCGCTTCCGTAACGAAGAGACTAAGAAAAATCAATTCGTTCACACCTTAAACGGCTCCGGTCTCGCCGTCGGCCGTACCCTCGCCGCCATCTTGGAAAACTACCAACAAGAAGACGGCTCCGTACTCATTCCGGAAGTACTCCGCCCCTACATGGGCGGTCAAACCCATATCACTGCAGAAAACCGGCTGCGTTAAGCCTATTGTGAAAAAGGAGGAATCATGCTGTATAACAACACCGTTAAAATTAACGACCACGTCCGCTACGTCGGCGTCAACGACAGAAAAACTCAAAAATTCGAAAACATGTGGCCCCTAGACCACGGAGTCGCCTACAACTCTTACGTCATCTTAGACGAAAAGACGGCCCTGTTAGACACCGTTCACCTAGGCTATTACACCAACTTTGAAGAGGGCTTTCAACACGTGATGGAAGGCCGCAAGCTGGACTACCTGATCGTTCACCATATGGAACCGGACCACTCTGGCATCATCCCCCAAATCATCGCAGACTACCCAGACATCACCATTGTCGGCAATGCCCGCACCAAGGAATTCTTATTTAACTTCTACGAAATCGAGCCGAAAAATTTCTTGGAAGTCAAAGAAGGGGACACCTTGTCTCTGGGTACCACTGAGCTTACCTTCTACATGACCCCCATGGTCCACTGGCCCGAATCCATGGTCAGTTACGAAAGCCACTACAAGATCCTCTTCTCCCAAGACGCTTTTGGCGGCTTCGGTGCCTTAGACGGCGGGATCTTCGATGACGAGTTAAACTTTGACCTTTACGAAGCAGACACCATTCGCTACTACGTCAATATCATCGGCAAGCTCTCTCGTCAAGTGGCACGAGCCATCGACAAACTGGCTCCCCTGGACATCCAAATGATCTGTCCGGTCCACGGCCCCGTTTGGCGTCAAAACGTGGAACGCATCCTGACGCTCTACCAAGACTTGAGTAACCAGAAAAAACAAGAAGGCGTCGTCATCGTCTACGGCTCCATGTACGGCAACACCGAACGCATGGCCAACTACATGGGACGTTGCCTGGCCCAAGCCGGCGTGAAAAACATCATCACCCACGACGTCTCCAAGACGGACATGTCTTATATCTTAAAAGACCTGTGGATTTATAACGGTGCCATCTTTGGATCCTGCGCGTATAATAACGGTCTCTTCCCACCCATGGATAACCTCTGCCGTTACCTAGTCGGTCAAAAGATGACTGGTATGAAAGTAGGCCTTTTCGGCGGATTCAGCTGGTCTGGCGGTGGTTTCTCCGGTTTGCAATCCTTTGTGGAAGAAGCTGGCTGGGAGTTACTGGAGCCGTCCTTTGAGTTCAAATCGTCTCCGAAGACCGAACACTTCCAACAAGCAGAACAATTAGCGGAAGCCATGGCGAAGGCCATCAAGCTGTAAAATCACAAAACACTTCACCTCTGACCATTTGTTTGATAAAATAGGGTCAGAGGTGAATTTTTATGAGAAAATATCGTCTATGGATCTGTCTTTGCTTAATCCTCTCGCTTTTGGCCCCCACGGCCTACGCGGCGAGTTTGGAAGAAATAGGATTTCCTGCACAAACCAGAGCATACGTCCTGGCCACCTATCCCGATGGCGAAATCTTAGAAAGCTATCACGGGGATGACATCATGGAGATTGCCAGCTTAACCAAGCTCCTGGCCTACTTTGTGGCCATGGACGCCGTGACCTCCGGCCAAGTGGCCTTAAACGACAAGGTGACCATGACCGAGGCCGAAACCGGTGTGGAAGGCTCCACCTTCGACACCCAACCAGGCCAAATGTACATGCTCTCTGAACTCTTGGAGGCCATGCTCGTCGTCTCGGCCAATGACGCCACCCTCGCCGTGGCCCGCCACATCGCCGGCAATGAAGAGGCCTTTGTCGAACTCATGCGCCAAAAGGCCACCGACTTGGGCATCTACGACGCCCAGCTCTATAACTCCACGGGCCTTCCCACTGGCGAAGGCCATTTGCAAAACTCCATGACTCCTACCGGATTGGTCACCCTGACCAAAGCCCTATTAGACACCTATCCGGAAGTTTTGAGCATTACACAAAAACCCCGCCTGCAACAACCGGACCGGGATTACGATGAGCCCAATACGAACCAACTCCTAGGCGTTGTCAAAGGCGTGGATGGACTCAAAACCGGCTTTACCGACGCCGCAGGCAACTGCCAAATCACCACCGGTACTAAAGAAGCGACAGACGACACCACCGAACCCCTGCGCTTTATCGCAGTGGTCATGGGTGCAGAAACTCGCGAAGCCCGCACGGATCTGTCCGCCACCCTCATGAACTATGCCTATGAAAACTACGAGCGCCGTGTCGTCGGCGGGGCTAATGAGATTCTCGGTAACGCCACCTTCTCACGTGGAACGCCTTACGAAGCCCCCTACTACGCTGGAGAAGCCCGCCCCTTCACCTTAAAAATCGGTGAGGCCATCGAAAGTGACGTACAATTTCAAGAAAATCGTCGCCTGCCCATCACCGCAGGGGAACCCATTGGCGAAATCACTTTCTATCGGGGAGACACGCCCCTTTATACGACAGACGTGATCCTCAAAGAAGATATCAACACGGCCGGTAAGCTCTCTTTGATCCAACGCTTATTCACCGACCAACTGCAAATGTTTGCGTCCTATTTCCAATAAACTTTCTCGGGCTGGGCCCGAGTTTTGCCCCTATAGTTAAATCGGATATAACAGACCCCTCCTAAGGGTCAGTCGCTGGTTCGAATCCGGCTAGGGGTGCCAGTTACGGCCTCACTCTAGGGTGAGGCCTTCGTCATACGCAAAATATTGTGCCCAGGGAGGTGCCCCCTATGGATCAATGACAAACCACCCCACGCATCTACAAACCCTATACCATGATCCTGATGCTGATCGTCTGTGCTATCGCCGCTTTCATCCTGCGCCAAATTCCCAAAGGCGCTTTCTCCCCCATCCTGTCGTTGTTCTTGAACATGCTACGCCCCTCCATCTACATCGCCGGCTATACCGTGTGGGCCATCTCCCTCTACCGCCGCATCAGCCACCGACCTGTGCAACGGCTCACCCTTAGCGTGGCGGGCTTGCTCCTCTTGTGGCTTAACCTGCGCACGATCAAATACCAGTTGCCCTACGAACACACAGCCTTCAGCCGCTACCTGTGGTACCTCTATTACATCCCCAGTGTCATGATCCCCACCCTCTCCCTGTGCCTCGGCTTCTACATGGGCAAGCCAGAAGACTATCGTCCTCCCCGCTGGACTAACCTCATCCTCTGCATCGGCCTTGTCTGCGCCCTCCTGCCCTTGACCAACGACCTGCACCAGTGGTGTTTTCGCTTTCCCGCCACCCCGCTACCCTTTCGAGGCTACACCTACGGTCCGGGATTCTACCTCATCAACATCTGGTGCTTTGTGGCCGGACTCCTATTTCTGGCCATGATCTTCTACCAATGCCGTATCCCTAAAAATGCCCGACTCTTGCCCCTCCCCTCATCGTCTTCTTTTTCATCCTGCTCTACTCCATCCTGCCCTTTGTTAATTATGCCTTTTGGAAACAGTGGTTCGGCGATATCACCTCGGCCTATAGCTTTCTCTTCGCACTCCTTCTGGAAAGCTGTATCGTCGCGGGACTCATCCCTTCCAATACTAACTATGACCAACTCTTCACCGTCTCTAACCTGAGGGCTCTTATCGTCGATCACCAACACCAGCTCCTTGCCGCCACCGTCGACGCTCCCAGCTTGGAGCCCGAAGCCATGATTCACGCGGAAACCGCCCCCTTCTTCATCGCCCCGGGACTGCGTCTCTCCTCAGCCCCCATCTCCTGCGGTCACGTGCTGTGGGTTGACGACGTGAGTCAGTGGCATGACTCCTTAGAGCACCTCAGACACACCACCCACTTGCTCAAAGATGCTCACCAGATCGAACGAGACAACGTGGCCCTCAAGAAAAAACGAGCCGCCCTGGCCATTCAAGAACAGCTCTACCTGGACATCGAAGCTCTCCTGCGCCCCTCCCTAGCTTCCATGTTGGCCTACAGCAAAGCCTATGAAGCAGCCAAAGACCCCGTAGAGAAAGAAGACCTTCTAGCCCGAGCCATCATTGTCGGCACCTATATCAAACGTCGTGCTAACCTGCTTCTCATCGAACGAAGATCCCCCCTGATCCCCGTCAAAGAGCTGGAGCTATGCATCACGGAAAGCCTGCGCCAACTCAAGCTCATTGGCGTGGATAGTGCCTACGATTCCAGCGCCACCGGCGACATGCTCGGCGCATACGCTGGAGCAGCCTACGACTTTTACGAAGGAATCATCAAAGCAGCCTTTGGACAATTAGATACCATCTTTGTGCGCCTCGTCGAACAGGGCGACAACTTGGAGCTGCGCCTCCTGTTGGAGACCACTGCTGACCTGACCTGCCTGTGCCACAACCAAGGAGCCACCTGCGAACAAGACTTTGACGGTTCCTGGATCATCCGGCTGTCCATCCCCAGAGGAGGTGAACGACCATGAGTCCCAACCTCTCCTCAACTTGCGCCAACGTCCTGAGCCTCGTCGTCTGGCTCAGCTTCGTCACCACCTTCTGTCTCTTCATCTACGAAATCATCCACCTCTCTCTACCTCGCCTCTACCTCATCGTGGACGGCCTCTTGACCCTTTCCTCCCTGCGCATCCTGCTCGACGTCAACCTGCGCCTCTGCGGCCATAGCACGTTCCACTTCTTCTCCCTGCCTTGGCTTATTGTCTTTAGCGTCCTGATCCTCGCCTACGCCCTCTACCGCTGGCACAGCCAATTCCGCTCCCGCACCTTTCTCAAGGAAAACCCCATCTGGGAAGGTGTCGATAACCTGCCCAGCGGCGTGGCCTTCTTTGCCGAACACGGTTTCCCCCGACTGATCAATCGTCGATTCCGCCAACTGTCCTTTGACCTGACAGGGCTGGAAATCCAAAACTTTGCAGAAGGGAACCGGGCCCTCGCCCATCCCCTTCCTCCGGCGAAACGGCTCTCTGCAGAACCTAGCACGTTCCTCCTGCCAGACGGTTCCGTATGGTAATTTCAAGAGACTCCCCTTTTACTGGCCGACGTCACTGATCTCTTTGAAATCTACTCCGCTTTGGAACGGGAAAACGCCCGCCTCCAAGACATGATGAAAGCCGTCAAAGAGCTATCCCAAAACCTTCTCTCCGTCACCAGAGCCGAGGAACTCTTAGCGGTCAAATCCAAAGTCCACGACGAAATGGGTCTCACCGTCCTCACCCTGCAACACCTCTATCGCGGCGAACTCGACGAAGACGCCATCACAGAAATCCGCGAGTTCTGGGAGCGAGTGCTCAACGATCCCCGCTTCCTGGAAGATGACAGCGCCCTAAACCTCCCCGCTCTTAAGCAGCGGGCAAAACACCTGGGCCTCGCCATGACCGTCGACGGTGCATGGCCAGAAGATCAGCCTCTCGCAACTAAACTCCTCCTCGCCATCTTGCGAGAAGCCATGTATAACGCGCTACGCCACGGTGCCGCCACCACCATGCACGTCACCTTAGAAGACAGACCCGCCAGCTACTACCTGGCCATCACCAACAACGGCACCACTGCCGCCACCATCAAAGAAAGCGGCGGCCTAGCCACTTTGCGCCATCGCATCGAATCGGCGGGAGGCCACCTGGAACTGATCGGCCAACCCGTCTTCACCCTCATCTGCGAACTACCTAAGGAGGTGCCCCTTGCTTTCCATCCTCATCGTTGAATACCAACGCATCGTACGCGAAAGCCTCGAGCAACACTTAACATCTGACGACCACATCACCGTTACCGCCTCGTTGGCCAACGCCGACCTGGCGCTTGCCGCCTGTCGTCAGTGTAATCCCGACCTGGTCCTCATGGACATCTACACCGAACAAGGTGCCAGCGGACTCAAAGCCGCCGAAGAAATCAAACGAGAACTCCCCCACATTAAAATCGTCATGATCACCTCCATGGTAGAATGTAGCTTCGTCTCTCGTGCCCGGGACGTGGGTGCTGACAGCTTCTGGTATAAAGATGCCGGCAAAGACGAACTCCTAGACGTGATCCTGCGCACGGCTGCCGGTGAATCCATCTACCCCGACATCACTCCCGTCGTCACCATCGGCGAAGCCAAGAGCTCCGAATTCACCGATGCCGAACTCGACGTTCTGCGCCACGTCGTCGAAGGTAAGTCCTACAAAGAAATCGGCGAAGCCCTCTCCATCTCCCCCGCCACCGTCAAATTCCACATCGGCAACATGCTCCAAAAGACCGGCTTCGACTCCAAAACCAAACTCGCCGTCGCCGTCACCCAAAAACAACTCATCATCAACGACCTGTAAGACCTGACAGAAAACCAACCTCTGACGATGGCCCGCCCTCGTTTTCACAGAAAAAGCACCTTTCCTGGGAAAGGTGCTTTTTCTATTTCACTTATGTTGTTTTAGATGCTCTAGATTCATCTGCCATGACCAAGCGATCTAGTATTTACCGCCGCCTCCGCCGTGGGTGGTGCCCGACGACGAGGTGTGAGTGGACGAGCCGGAATCTGACTTCGGCGGGTTGTAATGGCTCACCACATTGCTGTACAAAAATATATCTCTTTGTTTATCGACGTGCAAGCTGCCGTCTTTCTGGTAGTTGCTGGCAGAGTCTTCGCTTTGGATGGTCTTTAGTTTTTTACGCATCGAGTTCACGCGGACCCGCCCGATCACAGCGCCCAAGGCTAAGGAGAAGGGGATCCACAAAAAGGATAAGGGACCTTTAGGCAAATTGCTGTGATCGTAAGGGCGGTCGGTGTGTGCCTGGGTGATGAAAAGATCTGCCTGCTTGGCAAACTCATCAAACCCGGCCTTGTAATCATCATCTTTTAAATGGGCCTTGAGTTTGTCGCCAATGTACTCGAGCCCGGCATCGGTAAAGGCCGTAACGCCATAGCCCGTGGTGCTCATCCAGTAGTCCCGCTCTTCGGGGCAAACCAAGAGGAGGATCCCATCACGGTCCGGTCCCTGACCGAAGCCGTTATAGTCGTAATAATCATCTGCCGCCTCCATGGAGCTCTGGCCCCCTAAAGTCTCGACAGTGACTACCACCACGTCCATACCTTGGCGATCGCTAATCTCTTCTAACTTGCTATTCAAACGGGAGCCGTCCTCATCGGACAACAGCCCCGCCTCGTCCACGAAATAGACTCCGGGATGCTCTTCGGGAATCACCGGCGTCGCAGTCTCTTCTTCGGCGCTCTCCGCTACCCATGTAGCCGCAGTCGTACCTCCCAGCATCTCGTCTGCCAACCACAGGTAATTTTCCACGCCGTAATAATAGGTTTCGGCGTCGATATAGGCATACATAAGCTCATCGAGTGCGTCATCATCCATGCCCCCGTCCCCATAGCCTACGACGTTGATGTACTGATCGTTAACGACCATGCAAAGGTAAGACACCCCATCGGCTCTCCATGCTTCTAACGTGTCGTCCCCCAGCGCTTGCTGCGGATAATCGTCTAATTCTTCTTCACCTTCTACGAAGGCGAAGCGCACCTTGACGCCCGTCTCCTTTTCCATCCGCTGGGCAAAGGACTCCAGAGACGCCCTCTCACTATCGCTGAGCATACCGACTTCATCGTAAATCGCCGGCGATTCGGCCCAAGCCATCAAAGGCCACAGGCTCATCACCAATGCCAGGAGTACGACCCATGCTGTTAATCTTCTTTTCATGTCCTCGCCTCCTTCACTAGATGAAATAGTGGACTAAAGACGCCACAGCGTAAATCGCCACAGCCACAGCTGCCGTAATCCCGCCAAACCACTTGCGAAACGCAGCTTTGTCCTCCGGTAAATCGCCAATGAACTTACCTGTCTGGCCGTTCATGGCAAAGACATAAGACTCCCCGTGGTACGTGGTGTGCATCAACCATACCGGCAAAAGCGCATAAGACGCCTCACCATTTTCCAGCTGCACGGAAGACCGTCTCGCCTCTACGCTGTGATAACCTTGTACCGTAGACGCAAAGGCCTCCTCCACAGAACGTTTCACCCGCTCGTTGGCTCGCTCGATACAATCCTCCATGGAACAATCATAGCGATCTGCCAGATAACCGGCCAAATAGGCTGTGCGGAAATCCACCGCCTCCGACAGATCAAAAGGTTCAATGGACTCCATCAAATCGTTGTCTATCTTCGTCGAGCCATCCACTGGTACCCCGTGAAAGCCCACTTCTCCTGAACGATATACCAGGTAATGGGAGGTCTCCTCGTAATCATAATCTCCCTTGGACCAAAACCGACTCTTTGTCGCATCGTAATCCACGTCCGCCTTGGCATCCGTATCGAAGAGCCAAAATGGCACATAAAGACCTTTGATCTCATCGATGTGGTTATCGTCTTTAAACACCTTGGGCAAGAGCTTCTTGTCCTTTAGATGCGCAGCAAAAGCTTCCTTTGCCGCCTCCTTGTCCAACTTAAAGGGAATCACCAAATGGGGACGTAAATCCCCCTTGAACTGACCGGTGAAGACCACCGGGTTATCACAATAAGGGCACATCGTCGCTGCCGTATTCTCATCGCCGATGATTTCTCCACCGCAAGACTCACACACATACGTGCCCAAATTCTCTAACTCACTGTCATCCCACTGTTCCTCATTGTTCACATCCCAAGAAAAATCATTGTTCTCCTCCTGAGATAAGCGCTCGTCGTAAGCCTCCAAGGCCTCCAGCTCAAACTCCGTGTCACAATAAGGGCAAACCAACTTCTGCAGGGAGCTATCAAAATTGATCGCTCCCCCGCAATTGGGACACTTAAAAGATTGTTGTTCGTTCATAGTGCCTCCTCGTATTGTATCGTATGAATCGCGACAAACGGGGTGATGCCACCTTTATTCTGCCAGGTAGAGTCCGTAGTAGCCGTCACTGTACTGGATGTATATATAATCGCCAACGGGAATCATGACACAATCATAGTAACCGTCCTCTTCGTAGTAGTTGTCTTCCACGCTGTAAATAAAATCACCGGTCTCTTCATCCTCTACGCCCCGGGAATAGCTACCTGTGCCGTCGCCGTTAAAGATGAGATACGTCTTGTCCACCTCAGCTTGATCATAGCCCATCTCTTCGCCGTAATAATATTGGCCATCACTATACTCGCCTACAAAGACGAATTTACCGTTTAAGTCCTCCGTTTTAGCATACGTGCTATAGTCGGGTTCTATTTCATACGTCGGTGCTTCCAAGCCACTTTCCCCGTCATCCTCTGAGTCCTCATCAAAAAGACCACCTTCACTGGGCAAATACTCTTCTGGCACCTTAGCGCCTTCCTTGGCAAAGACCATGCGAATATCATCTACGGTGAAAAATCCTGTCTCGATCACGCCGTCTTTAATCGTACCCTTGGCCTCTTCGCCTTCTGCTGTCATCGTCAATTGATCGCCATCCACGGTATACTTGATATCTAACTTGTCACCGTCAATCACCATGACGCCCTTGCCGTTCTTATTTAACTCCAGATACGACTCGCCTTCATCATAGATCTCGTCAAACTCCATCCAGCCAAATATAGCATTGATCGAGACTGACTCATAACGACCTAAAATAGGATCATCCGCATCAACTGCCGGATCGCCACCGCCGCCACAAGCGGCTAGAGAAAACATCATGGCTCAAATGATCAAAATACTCCAAATTTTCTTCCTTTTCATCTTCTTCGCCTCCTTTAAAAGCAAAGCTTCCTCCTACACTGACTGACAAAGATCACAGGCGATCCCGGTCATCAAACGGGTCTCCACACTCCGGACAGAACTTCGGGGGATGATGAGGATCTTCCGGCTCCCAACCGCACTTATCGCAACGGTAAAGAGGTGCCCCCTCCGGCTTCTTGGCCCCGCAATTTTGGCAGAACTTCCCTTGGTTTACCGTGCCGCAAGAACACGTCCACCCTGCCTCCGGTTTCTTCGCTCCGCACTCCGTGCAGAACTTGCCCGTGGCCACGTGGCCGCAACTGCAGGTCCAAGTCTCCCCTGCCGGTGCCTGGGGCGCTTGCTGTTGCTGTGCTTGCTGTTGCTGTGCTTGTTGCTGCTGCCCCATCTGGAACAGGTTTTGGGCATTCATGCCGCCACCTTGGTTCATGGCCATGCCCATACCCATAAATCCGGTCATGGCACCGGACTCGTTGGCAGCCGCGGCCTTCATCGCATCGGCCTGAGCCCCAACCATCGTCGCCGCTGCCATAGTGGGATCGCGCATAATGGCCACGCGTTGGGCCTGCTTGATCATGTCCGCATCTTCTGGTGGCAACGTCACCGAACCCAAAGCGATACTCACGACCTCTAGGCCGCGTAACTCGCCCCACTTGGTGGACAACGCCTCATTCATGGCATCCTCCAAATCATGGGTGTGATTCACGATCTGATTCGGCCTTAACTCCAAATCCGACAACTTACCAAACGCCGGCTGCAATGCGCTGACAAATTCCGTCTTCAACTGGCGGTCCAGATTCTCTCGTAAATACTCGCCCTCCACATTCCCGGCCACCTTGGTATAAAAGAGCATCGGATCGGAAATGCGATAAGAATACACCCCGGAACAGCGCACTGACACATCCACATCTAGCCCAATCTTCGAATCCACCACCCGGAAGGGAATGGGATTCGGGGTGCCAAATTTATTGTCCAATAATTCCTTCGTGTTAAAGTAATACACCCGCTGATCCTTGCCTGTATCGCCGCCATAGGTAAAACGCTTTCCTACGACCTTAAAGGTCTCTAACAGACTGTCCCCGAACTTTCCGGTAAACACACTGGGCTCCGTCGACGTATCAAAGGTGTACTCGCCCGGCTCGGCGGTAAATTCCACCACCTGGCCCTGCTCCACAATCATCATACATTGGCCGTCTGCCACGGCAATGCCGCTGCCATTGGAGATGATATTATCGTGGCCCTTTACGTTGCTGGAACGTCCCGAAGTCCGTTTCATCCCGCGACGCATGAGCACGTCGGCCTCCATGGCATCACAATAGAAAAACTCCTTCCACTGATCAGCCAGCGTGCCACCTGCGGCACCGCCCAAAGCTTTCAATAAGCCCATCGATTACTCCTCCTCTCAACCTAAAGCGCATCGATAATCGCCGACAAATACGACGTGGAAATCGTCTGGTAAATAAACTGATCGATGACACCTTGCCTCTTTAACTCCACCAACTTCTGAGCCACTTGATGATCAGCCTTCTCATCGACAGACAAGACCACCTTGCACTGGGGCTCCTCCTCGCGCAGTGCCTCCACGATCATCAGCCGATCCGTCAGACACCAAGGCGACCCGTCCCCCACCTCCATCAACACCACATCCGGCTTGATCAGACGGCAGAGATCCAACGTCCTCCTCGGCCCTTCGGACAACTCGACGATAAAATCGGCACTATATGCACAGAGAGACCTGGCTATGGCATCAGAAAACAACTGATTCTTCATATCGATGATGACGTAACGCATAAGCATCCTCTCTTTACTACAATAAACGACTTCCTATGCCTATTATCTTATAATCGTCCCCGTTTCTCCCCACCCACATGGGTAGGTTTTCTAAGAAAAACCGGAATTTTTGCTAAAAATCGTTGCCATCGCCATCCCTCACCCTAGCCTTCATTCCGAAAAAAGTCTCTTCTCATACACCAAGGCCCCTGGATCCTCGTGATCACAGGGGCCTTGGCTTAGACAGGATGAAAAGATATGAGTTTGTCTTGAGTCTTAGTCACTCCACACGATGACGATTTGTTTGGTGGAGTTTAGCCAGTCCACTTTACAGAGGATCCACGTGCCGGAATAATTCCCCGGCATGGCACTATCCTCCCTAAGCGCTTGAGCTGACACCGTCACTGCCGATGCCATGATCGCGACCAAGACCAAAAGCCAAGCGAATATGTATCTTTTCATGGGCGTCTCCTTTCTGTCCCTTCCCATCATCTCACCCCTGATCCCATCCGGTTGCCTAAGACCAGGCCACTTCTTCATCTCCATTATCCTACAAGCGCCTTGCCTTTTCCCCACCCATGTGGGTAGTTTAAGCCTCTATTTTAGCCACCATCTCCTTCGATCAGCGAAAACACCTCATTCATTCCACCGAGATCACCCCTAGGCCCAACAAGGGGGCACCCCTGCCAAAAAATAAAAAACGTCCGGAGTTCCGGACGTTTTACGTTATTTCAACAAAGGTTTCACGTTACTGATTTTAATTTGTTTGGGTGCTTCTTGTTTCTGTGCGGTGGTGCCAGAGGCTTTTTCTTGTACGTACACAATGATATTAACAGGGGCAATGTTTTCATCGGCAAATTTGATTTCGATTTTATTGATTCCCCCCACCAGGGTCAGTTGCTTTTGAAAAAATCCCATATTACCTGTGACCACAGTCTCTTCCGAGAGCAGGATGTATTGGTCATCTTTTGGCAGTTTTTCCAGGTTAAAGGATTTTTTATTCAAATCACTAGTCCCATATAGTTTTATGTAAACCGCGGAACCGGCAATGGCTTTGCCACTGGTGATCATATTTTTGTCTGTCGTTTTCACTTGCAGTTCCGTGGGATGGATGATGTCGTATTTCGATAGATCCACTGTCGCGCCTTCGACGGCTTCGATGGGTACGTTGCCGGCCAAAGCGCTGGACACCGGCAAGAATAATAGCATAATCAATACGACAAGGCTGAGTATTCGTCCGGTCATTGTTTTCATGGCATTCACCTCCTTATAATCCTATTTTCTTACAATCAGTATAAACTAAAATTATTACAAAAAGATGACAAAGGCATTAATGGGCCGTGACATCCTTCCCTAACGGCAAGGAAAGTTCCACCGTGGTTCCACGGCCTAAGGTGGAGGCCAAGGTAATGTCCCCACCCAAGGCTCTCACGCTTTCCCGGGCAATCGCCAGGCCTAGGCCTGTGCCGCCCATGGCACGAGATCGGCCCTTTTCCACGCGATAGAATCGCTCAAAGATCCGCTCTTGGTCTTCCAGGGGAATGCCCACGCCGTTATCCTGCACGGTGAGTATCAGGTCGTCGTCTTTGGTTTTTAAGTCGATGGTGATCTCCCCGCCAGGGTCGGTGTATTTCATAGCGTTGGAGATCAAGTTTAAGACTGCCCGCTCTACGGTGTCTCGATGGGTACGCACCAAAGGCACCGGATTTGGCGTAAAGGTCACATGGTGGCCCCGTTCCTGGCGCATGTGTTCCAGTCGCAAAAGGGCATGGCGCACGATTTCCGCCATGTTTTGCGGTTCCACGTCCGGTTGGTATTGGCCGTAGTCCAGGTTGGAGAGGGCCAAGAGGTCTTGGACCAAGTCGTTCATGCGCTCCGTTTCATCTGCGATGACTTGGAGAAAGTAACGGCGTTCTTCGTCACTGAGGTCCACGTCAGTTAAGGTTTCCACATAGGTCTTGATGGTGGTAATCGGGGTTTTGAGTTCGTGGCTGACGTTGGCCACAAAGTCTTTACGCATGGCATCGAGGCGCCGCTCTTTGGTCATGTCTTGTAAAACGATGATCAGCCCTTCCCACTTACCATACTCGTTGCGGTAGGGAGCGTATTTCACGTTTAATTCCCGGGAGTCGATGGTCATGCCCCGCTCGCCGCGAGCCAGTTGTGGTTCACCATCTTTTAAGGGCAAGCCCAGTTTCTCCCACAGCTTAGGTGCCGGCTGGTCAATGGCCGTTTCCGGAATGCGCAGCACCCGCATGGCAAAGGGGTTAGCCTGAATGAGGCGCTGATGTTTGTCAATGGCCAGGACACCTTCCGCCATATAGTGAAAGATGGTGTCCAGCTTGTGGCGTTCCAGATCGATGCGACCGATGGTGACGTTCAGTTCCTGGGTCAGGTAATTAAACATCGACCCGAGCTGGCCAATCTCGTCATCGGACTTGACCTCGACTCGCTGATCGAAGTTTCCTTGCGCCATCTCTTCCGCCTTTTTCGTCACGTCCCGAATGGGACCGGTAATGCTGATGGCAATGAGGTAGCCCAAAAGGATGATGACCAAAATGGCAATAAAGGTGGCTCGAGTGATGATGATCCCCGCTTGGCGCAACGTCTCGTCCACTTGATCCAGCCCCGCCACCATGTAAAGCACGCCCCGCACGGCACCGACGTCGTCAATGACCGGGTGGATGATGTGCATGACCCGGTGCCCGTCCCCCAGCTCTTGCAGTTCCAAGCCGTCTTCCCCGGAAAACGCGGAGAGGATCAATGACGGGCTCAAGTCTTGGTAGGCCAAAGCGGCGGCATGTTTCCATTCTTCGCTAATGCTGACGCTAGAGGCCAAAATCGTCGGCTCATCTCGATTGGCAATGACGTAGAGGTTGCGGTCTTTGGGCAGTTGCCAGTTATCCACCGCCGTTTGCAATTCCCGGTCTTCTTCCTCCCAGCGAGGAAAACGAAAGGCCGAGCCAGTTTGGGACAGAGCCCTGAGATCTTCAATGGCGCTGTCTTTGACAGAATCCAGCTGCTGGGTCTCCAAGCGACCCATAATACCAAATCCCACCATCAACATGGCGATGAGTACCAGTATGAAGTTGACCAATACCAACCGCCATTTGATGGATGAGAACATGGTTTAACCTCCGAAGTAATACCCTACCCCTCGTTTGGTGAGGATGTAGCGAAAATCGCCTTTGCCTTTTTCCACTTTTTCCCGCAGGCGACGGACCGTCACATCCACCGTGCGGATGTCGCCGTAGTATTCGTAGCCCCATACCTTTTCCAAGAGCTGCTCCCGAGAGAAGACTTGGTTAGGGCTTTGGGCCAAGAATTTTAAGAGCTCGTATTCGCGCAGGGTCAGGTCGATGACCTTGCCGTTTTTCGTGACTTCGTATTTATTCACGTCGATAAAGAGTTCCCCGGCTTCAATGTTTTCTTCCAGTTCATCTTCCTTTTGCGCATCGGAGCGGCGCAGGCTGGCCTTGATTCGGGCCAAGAGTTGGCGCACACTAAAGGGCTTGACCACATAGTCATCCGCCCCCAGTTCAAAGCCGCGTAGGATGTCGCCTTCCTGCTCTTTGGCGGTGATCATGATGACGGGGAAATTATATTTTTGGCGCAATTCTGTCAAGACTTCAAAGCCGTCTTTTTTGGGCATCATCACGTCTAGCAAAAGCAAATCCGGCTCTTTTTCTTCGATCATTTGCAAACATTGCACGCCGTCGCCGGCAATGCTGACTTGGTAACCTTCTTTCACCAGGTTAAAGCGAATGATGTCAGCGATGGCTCGCTCATCGTCTGCGATGAGAATATGAAACATCGAATCACTCCTTTCATCCGTTTCAGTGTATCATAATTCCATTGATTTTTGAAGTTTGACAAGGTATAATGAAGGCACTTGGGGAGTAGCTAACACCTAAATATCGTCAACTCGGCTCAGCCCGGTATTTAGGCCTTAACGAGCAAGGAAGCAAGACCATGTGTTCGCGCATGGTCTTTTGTTATACCCATGCAGCAAAGGATTCGAAGTCCCCTTAACCAGAAAGGAGAACCTATGTCATTTTTCACTCAACGAGAAAACGAGGTGCTACAAGAGCTGAACACCCAGCCAAAAGGCCTCTCTTCCGAAGAAGCGTTAAAGCGCTTGGAAACCTACGGGCGTAATGAGCTGGAAGAAGAAGAGGGCACGTCCATCTGGGCCAAAATCTGGGCACAGTTTAACGATTTTCTCATCTTCATCCTCTTGGGAGCTGCTTTAATCTCCGCCTTTATGGGCGAATCCAAAGACGCCCTCGTCATCTTGGTCATCGTCATCATCAACGCCGCCTTAGGTGTCTACCAGGAGGGCCAAGCGGAAAAATCCGTAGCAGCCCTGCGACAAATGGCCGCCCCCTTTGCCAAGGTCTTACGTGACGGTAAGCCTACGGAGCTGGCCGCCGCCGAATTGGTCCCCGGCGACATCGTCTTGCTCGAAGCGGGTGACATCATCCCCGCCGACCTGCGACTGACCGCTTCGTCCAACTTAAAAATCGACGAATCCTCCCTCACCGGCGAATCCGTTCCCGTGGAAAAAGATCACTCCCAAACCCTGCCAGATGACACCGGCCTCGGCGATCGTCTCAACATGGCCTACATGTCCTCGATCTGCACCTATGGGAAAGGCGAAGGCGTCGTCGTCGGCACCGGCCACAACACAGAAATCGGGCACATCGCCACCAAAATTCAGAGCTTTGAACAGGAAGAAACGCCCCTGCAACAAAAATTAAACCAACTGGGCAAAGTGCTGGGCACCACGACCATCATCGTGTGCATCCTCGTCTTTGGACTGGGTATGCTCCAAGGGCGAGAGGCCATCGAAATGCTCTTAACCTCCATCTCCTTGGCTGTCGCCGCCATTCCCGAAGGCCTCCCCGCCATCGTCACCATCGTCTTATCCATCGGCATGAACCGCATGGCCAAACGTCACGCCATCGTGAAAAAACTCCTCGCCGTGGAAACCTTGGGAGCCACCTCAGTGATCTGCTCGGACAAGACAGGCACCCTGACCCAAAACGAAATGACCGTCGTCGGCGCCTATGTGGACGGCAAAACCTACCGCATCGAAGGCTCCGGCTACACCCCGGAAGGGGGCGTTCTCTTGGACAATGCACCCCTGGACCCGGAAACCGACCCCTCCCTCATGCTTTTGGCATCCATGGCCGGGCTCGCCAATGACGCCCACCTGGACTACGAAGCTACTCCCATCACCGTCATCGGTGACCCCACAGAAGGCGCCCTCGTCACCTTTGCCGACAAACTGGGCCCCTCCAAAGAAGAGTTGCAACTTCAATTCCCCCGCATTGCGGATTTGCCCTTTGACTCCGACCGCAAGATGATGACGACCTTCCACCGGGACTTCCAAGGCCTAGGCACCGTCGGACTGACCAAAGGCGCCCCCGACGTCATCCTTTCCCGTTGCAACCGCATCTGGGAAAATGGCGAAATCGTCCCCATCACAGAAGCTCATCGTCAACGCGTCATGGAAGAAAACTCCGCCCTGGCACGTCAGGCCCTTCGCGTTTTGGCCTTTGCCCTGACCACCTATGACACACTGCCCGGCACCGTATTACCGGATGAACACGAACGGGACATGGTCTTTGTAGGCCTTGTCGGCATGATTGACCCGGCTCGTCCGGAAGCCAAAGAGGCCATCGCCCTCTGTCACCAAGCCGGCATCGACATCGTCATGATCACCGGTGACTACAAGGAAACCGCCTTTGCCATTGCCAAAGACCTAGGCCTCGTCACCGAGGAAAGCCAGGCCATTGAAGGCAAAGAACTAGACCGTTTCTCCGATGAAGAACTCCGCGAACTCGTCCACACCGTGCGCGTGTACTCCCGAGTCTCTCCGGACCACAAAGTGCGCATCGTGCAAGCCCTTCGCGATAACGGTGCCATCACCGCCATGACCGGTGACGGCGTCAACGACTCCCCGGCCCTCAAAAAAGCCGACATTGGCGTGGCCATGGGCATCACCGGCACCGATGTGGCCAAAAATACCGCTGACTTGATCCTCACCGACGACAACTTTGCCACCATCGTCTCTGCCGTAGAAGAAGGCCGCATCATCTACGCCAACATCAAAAAATTTGTCTACTTCCTGCTATCCTGTAACATCGGCGAAATCCTGCTCGTCTTCGTCTCCATCTTATTGGGCTGGCCTATGCCCCTACTGCCCATCCAATTGCTGTGGCTCAACCTCGTCACCGACTCCTTCCCCGCCATGGCCCTTGGCGTCGAACCAGGAGAAGAAGGCATCATGAACCAGCCGCCTCGCAACCCTGAAGACCCCATCCTCGATCGATCCATGGTCGTGTCCATCGTCGTGCAAGCCGTCGCCGTTGCCGGAGCAGCCCTCGCCGCCTACTACACCGGACTCAAACACTATGGCATGGACCAACTCCTCCACGCTCGCACCATCGCCTTTAGCGCCATCATCGTGGCGGAACTCTTACGCGCCCTAAGTGCCCGAAGCCTCACCCACACCATCTTCTCTTTGGGACTCTTCTCCAATCAAAAGATGATCTGGGCCCTATTGAGCAGCTTCGGCCTACTCCTTGTCGTACTCTACGTTCCCTTCTTCCAAGACATCTTCCACACCTTTGCCCTCACGGGAACCGACTGGGCCATGGTCCTCTCCTACTCCTTCGTCCCTCTGCTACTCGGCGAAATCGTCAAAGCCATCCGTGGCAAAAAACACGCCTCCTAAGAAACGACACCATCGACGCACATCACCTCAAACCAGACACACAAAAAGACTGCCGCATCGCTGATGCCGCAGTCTTTTTTTATCCCAGTGAACCTCTGTCTTCCTCCTTTAAATCACAAAAGCTGATGCTTTCTGCGACATGATATGTGCAGAAGTCATTAGCTCTTATCAGCGGTTTTGGTGGCCCAAGGGAGCACTTCATTCCCTGTCTCTATCATCGAACATGCTTTCGATCTTGGCAAGCCCTGTCGGTTGCCACCATCTGTTTCATACCCTTTTTCTTTGCCCTGACCGCTTCGGCATCGGCCTCCCTTCGCTTACTCTGCTCGAACGGCTTCAGCGTCTGCCTTTCGATCTTTATTGGTTTGAAAATCCACATAGTCTCTGGTGAGCTGGTCTTGG
>CAYFMR010000012.1:30027-31650 GCA_964344295.1 uncultured Peptoniphilaceae bacterium
CTTTCGATCTTTATTGGTTTGAAAATCCACATAGTCTCTGGTGAGCTGGTCTTGGTCCACAGTCGTCTCCATGGCCTCCAAACAGCTTTGATACACATAGTCGATGTATTCGACCACCTGATCTTGCACCGAAGGGGCCGTAATCATGTAGACCATATAAAGCCCCTCTAAAAGGGCCTTGGCCACCATGGGGTCCGACTTGCCGTAGTGAATCAATTGGGAATAGGAATGGTACAGTTCTTCCATGACACTGTAACCGTTATACACCACTTTGGCGGTGTCATTTTCGCTTAACACCACATAGAAATTATTGGTCGAGAACAGGTTTCCCAGTAGAAACGAAATTTTCCCAATGGCTTCAATGGCCGTGGTAGGGTCGTTCACCCCCGGGCTTAAAGCCATCATGGCGATTTCCACCAGGTTCTTCATGGCGTAGTGATAGTCCTTTTGGTCGTTTTGGCTGGGGTTAATCACCAAAAAAGAGGACAGCTTGGACAAGAACTCTTCTTTTTCCTCGCCCTCCAGCTCCAACGGGTCTAAGGTGTGAAGCACGCCAATGTACATGCCCTTGGACACAAATGCGCCGATTTTCTTTTCCACCACCAGCTCGGCTTTCATACCATCTAATTGGTTCAAGATGCCACGGCTGTTAATTTCGTATAAGTAACCGGATCGATTGGCATAGACTTTGATTTCATCGCGGTAATACTCTTTGGCAAATCGTTCCGAATTCTTCCTCCTGGCCGCTTCTGCTTTGATGAGGGTAAAAGCATT
Organism: uncultured Peptoniphilaceae bacterium; assembly: GCA_964344295.1. GTDB lineage: Bacteria > Bacillota > Clostridia > Tissierellales > Peptoniphilaceae > JAAYFJ01. Next base: position 30,802 of record CAYFMR010000012.1, read on the forward strand.
TTGGTACACCTGCTCGATGACCTCGGAGACTTTAATATCTTTTAATACCCGCCTGACAAAGAGGACAAAGGAAATCATGGCTGCCACAGCGTAAAACACGGCAATGGTGCCAGAGATCATCAAGGCATCCGGCGCCACATTTTGCACCATAAACAGCGCCAATACCGTATAGAAAAAGCCGCCGATAAAGACGCCGAAAAGGCTCAGCACATTGGGCTTATCGATAAAATCTTGGACAATGCGCGGCGTAAACGAGTTGGAATACTGATTTAACACCGTCAAAATCGTGGTGAAGGTAAACGTGGATACCGTCAAAAATGTCCCCTATAGCGTCGCCAAAAAAGACGACGTCACTTCGGTAGACATGAGCACCATATCCGGCAATTGCGCCTTCATGCCGGGATAGCGGTAATCCAGGTCACGATCAGCAACAACAGGGAAATGAGACTGTACCGCACGATCCTGATGATATTTCGATTGTTTAAATAAAATAACTTCATAGAATTGAGCATATTTTCACCTTACTGGCTGCTGTTTTTTCATCCGTTCCATACAGTGCCATGTTTGCATCTCAGATCTTTCCTACCTCACCATCAGCGGCACAATCTCCTCTTGCACAAAACTCTTATATTCTTCTCTCAAATTTTTTCGATACTTTAACTTCGTCAGTTGTTCACCAGATTTTTGCTTGTATGCGTCCAAGTCGCCGCTATCGACGAGCTCTTTTTCGCCTAGCTGGCTTCTGTCCTTATCTGCGACATAATTTTCTGCCACAAAGTCTAGGCTGTCCTTATCCACGGCCCACTTATCTGCAAACTCTGTGATCTTAGACTCGTACTTGGCCCTAAA
>CAYFMR010000013.1:0-31483 GCA_964344295.1 uncultured Peptoniphilaceae bacterium
CGTTTATTCAGATAAGCCTAGTTTGGTAAAGATAACGTTTAAGATGACCCCGACAATGGAGGCTAAGGATAGGCCTTGTAAGGATACGGTCTTGGTGATGGGCAAAACGATGGGAAAACCGTAGGACGGGCCGAAGCCGATGATGAGGATCACAGCCATGACGATGAGGTTACCCACGGAGAGTTTCATCTTGGAGTGACGAATGGTTTGGACCCCAACTAGGGCGATCATGCCAAAGAGCATGACGGAGATGCCTCCCATGACGCCTTGGGGAATGGATTGCAAGAATGCACCCACTTTGCCCACCGTAGCTAGGATGATGGCAAAGACGGCAGTAATGCGTAAAACAGAGGGGTCGTAGTTTTTCGTGATAGCCAGGACACCGGTGTTTTCTCCATAGGTCGTGTTCGGCGGTCCGCCGATGAGGCCGGCAAAGACGGTGGCGAGTCCATCACCGAGTAAGGTGCGGTTGAGTCCCGGATCTTTCAAGAAGTTTTGGCCCACGACGGCAGAGTTGGTGGAGATGTCCCCCACGTGTTCCATAAAGACGGCCAGGACTACCGGTACAATGGCGGCAATGGCGGCACCGCTAAACTTCGGAGCACTAATGGGCGGCAGGTTAAATACCGGGGCTTGTACGACTAATGAGGTGTCTACCATTTGAAACGCCAAGGACACCAGGTAGCCAATGATGATGGCAATGATAATGGATAATTGCTTGAAAAATCCTTTGCCCTTTAGGCTCAGTGCCAAGGCGATGACAAAGGTTAAAATGGCGGTGGGGTAATGGTTTGACGCCATGCCCACAGCGGTGGGTAAGAGGTTCATCCCGATGACGACGATCATGGGGCCGATGACTTGGGAGGGAAAGTATTTGATAATGCGTTCGACGCCAAATTTCCCCACAATCAGAGATAGTAAAACGTAGATCAAACCGGCGACGATGATCCCCCCTTGGGCGTACTGCAATCCCTGGGCCTCTGCTACCAGTTGGATGGCGGGAATAAAGGCAAAGGACGAGCCCAAAAATACAGGCACTTTCCCTTTGGTGCAAAAGTGAAAGATCAGTGTTCCCACTCCGGCACTCAAAAGAGCCGTGGATACCGGCAAGCCCGTCAGGAGTGGTACCAACACGGTGGCCCCAAACATAGCGATCATGTGTTGCAACGCCAAGATGAGCTTCTTGGGCGTGGATAGTGGTTGTTGTTCGATGGTCTGCATAAATTCTCCCTTCATTTTTATCCATTCTATTATAGCATAAGCGGCCCAAAAAAATCCTTCTTCGGCACTCCGAAAAAGGATGATTAGGTAAAAATATGAATGATTCCGGTGGAGAGGCCCAGGATCAAAAGTCCCGCCACAAAATTTCCCAGGGCAATGGCCGGCAGGGAGTAGCGCATACGGATATTTAAAATGGCAGTCAGAAAGCTACCGGAGTAGACACCGGTACCCGGTAAAGGGATGGCTACAAAGATGGCCAAGCCCAAAAGCCCATAGCGAATCACGTGCTTTTTCCCACGCAGGGCGCGGTGGACGACTTGATCGACCAGTCGGCTAAATAAAGGCATCGTGCGCAGCCATTCCGTCAGCGGTCGAAACAAGGGAATGATCACCGGTGCCGGTATTAAACTAGCCATGGTAGTTAAGAGAAAGACCTCCAAGGGGTCCAAACCCATTGCTAAGCCCATGGGGATCGCTCCTCTGAGCTCCACCAAGGGCACCATGGCCATAACAGTTGTCTTGATATATGGATTGATGGCACATCTCCTCCTCTGTGCCATCATACCACAAAGTTTTCCAAGGGAAAAGATTGCATCCGGTCTCCTAGCGAATGTTTCCCATCAATCGAACGGCGTTTAATACGCTTAAAACCGCGACGCCGACATCGGCAAAGACGGCCATCCAAATATTGGCCAAGCCCAGGGCACCCAAGATCAAAAAGAGTGCCTTAATGCCCAAGATGAAGCCCACGTTAAACCGCACGACTCCCACAATGCGCTGTGCCAGGCGATGGGATTTGGCCACGGTTTCCATTTCGTCACGCATGATGACCACGTCGGCCACTTGAATGGTGCTGGCGGAGGCCAAGGAGCCCATGGCCAACCCCACGGTACTTTGGGCCATAGCCGGCCCGTCGTTGATGCCATCGCCCACATAAGCCACTTTGTGCCCTTGCTCCATGGTCTCTTCAATCCATTGGTGTTTTTGTTCCGGGAGCAGTCCCCCGCGAATCGTGTCAATGCCTAAGGTTTCGCCCACGCGTTGGACGACGGCCGGTTGATCGCCGGACAAGAGGACGGTTTGGATGCCTTGTTGCCTGTAATACTGCACAGCTTCTTTCGCATCGGATTTCAAGCGATCTTCCAAGCGTAGGTAGCCCAGGTAGACCTCGTTCTTGGCCAGGTGAATGATGGCCCCCTCTTTCGTATCCGGTACGGTCAGGCCCAAGGACTGCATCAAGCCGTCGTTACCCAAGGCGATGTGGTCCCCGTCTAAATCAAAGCGCAGGCCCAGCCCCGGTAAGTTTTCCACGTTTTCCACGGAGTGCAAGGGGCCTTCATAAGCCTTTAACACGGCTAAGGCCAAGGGATGCGTGGAGTTTTGCTCCCCTTGTGCCGCCAGGGCCAACAGTTCATCGGCATCGGCATCAGCGGCTGCATGCACTTCGATCACTTGAAACTGGCCCGTAGTCAGCGTGCCCGTCTTGTCAAAGACAATGGTGTCAATGGCAGCTAAGTCGTCTACATATTGGCTCCCTTTGACGAGGACTCCCTCTTTGGAAGCAGCCCCGATACCGGCAAAATAAGCCAAGGGAATGGACAGGACTAAGGCACAAGGACAAGAGATAACCAAGAAGGTTAAGGCGCGGTAGATCCACTTCATCCACGGTTCACCCGTGACTAAGGGAACGCCCACGGCAATCACTAGCGCCAAGGCGAGGACAATCGGGGTGAAGACTCTGGCAAAACGGGTGACAAAGCGCTCCGAATCCGCTTTGCGATCCCCCGCTTCTTCGATCAGTTGAAGCATTTTGGCCACAGCGGAGTGGTCATAGTCTTCGGTGACGCGCACTTCCAACACACCGTCTTGGGCAATGCTACCGGCGAGGACTGGATCGCCCTCTCCTTTGGCTTGGGGCACGCTCTCGCCAGTGAGGTGAGCCGTGTCCACAAAGCTTTGTCCCCGCTCTACCACGCCGTCAGCGGGCAACTTTTCGCCGGGTAGCACTTGCACCAGCATGCCCACTTCCACAGTACCGGCCGGTTGCACAACCCATTGACCAGCTTGCCATACTCTCGCTTCTTCCGGTTGGTAATCCATCAGCGCCTGCAACGAATGACGAGCTCGCCCCACAGCGCGAAATTCCAAGTACTCCCCTACCAAGTACAGGGTCATGACGGCCAGCCCTTCCGTCCGCTGGCCAATGGCAATGGCCCCGATGGAAGCCACCGTCATCAAAAAACTCTCATCAAGCGGATCTCCCCGCCCTAGTTTTTCCACCGCCTCTAGCAGCACAGGATAGGCCACGGCGACGAACCCGGCTAGGAACAGGATCCAGTTTAGCGTCCCTTGCACGAGAAAAGACAGGGCAAATAGAGCCAGGCCGCCGATAAACCAACCCCACTTGATGGGGCTTTCGTCATGGTTGTGACTGTGGCCGTGGTCATGGTCATGATCATGCCCCTCTTCTTGTCTGTGAGCCAGTTCCTCTTTGGGGCTGAGCATACGGGAGACCTCCACCCCCGGTTCTCTGCCCTTCACGATCTGGGAAATCGTTTGAAACAGCTCTTCTTCATCGGTGATGTGACCCTTGACTTCCAAGAGCTCTTTCCACACGTTGACTTGGGTCGCTTCTACACCCGGTAACGCTTTGACATCCTCTTCTATCTTCATCGCGCAATTGGCGCAAGTGAGTCCTTTGACACGGTACTTCACCTTGATCACCTACTTTCTGGACTCATTATACCATCTTGCTAACGATATATCAACAGTTGTTCATATATCGTTTTGTAAAGTAGGTTAGTTTTTCGTGCAAACAGCAAAAGCCCTCCCCGGTTCTATGGCCGGGAAGGGCTTTGTCGATACAGGTTAAAAGTTTTGGGGCGTGACGGATTGGATTTTGCCTCGGTTAATGTCGTCGATGTAGCGAGCAATATTGTAGCTATGATCTGCAATACGCTCCAAGTTTGAAAGGGTGTCCAAAAAGATCAAGCCCGTTTCGATGTCGCAGGCGCCTTCGTTGAGGCGACGCATGTGGTTATCTCTAAACCGGTCTTCCATTTCGTCAATGTCTTCTTCCAAGGCGATGACGTCGGCGGCCAGTTCCCCGTCCACGCGCTCAAAGGCGCTTAGGGCCATTTGCAGGATACGGATGGAGCCGTTAAATATGGCCGTGGCATCGCTAGCACCATAGTCGCTGAATTTGATGGCGATGGCGCCTTCATTGCCTTCTGTAAACTCGGCAATGTTTTCCACGTGGTCTCCAATGCGTTCCAGGTCATTGATGATGTACAAGAACATATTCAGTCGTTCAAACTCTGCCGGAGTCAAGGATTCCGAGCCCAGGTCCACAATGTAGCGGGTAATTTCCCGGTTCAGCTTATTGATATCCTGCTCTTGCGCCATAATGCTGTCGTAGAGCTCCTGGTCGCCACTAAACATCAAGTCTCTGGCATCATTTAAGTTCGCCAAGACCATTTCGCCCATGTGGAGGACTTCCTTTTTCACTTGGTTCACGGCGATGGACGGTGCTTGCATAAAGCGTAGGTCCAGATAGCGAGAGACTTTGCCATCTTCCTCGGGGCTGCCGGGGATGATTTTTTCCACTAGGCGCACCAAATAGTTCGCAAAGGGCAGTTGCACCATGACGTTGATGAGGTTAAAGAACGTGTGGGCGTTGGCCACCTGCCGCATCATGTTATCCGGCGAGATCATGACGACCAGCGCTTTCACCGGCCCTTGCAACACCAGCATAAAGAGAATGGTCCCCACCAAGTTAAAGATAAAGTGCATCATCGCCGCCCGCTTGGCGGTAATGTTGGCGCCGATGGAGGAGATCAAAGCGGTGGTCGTGGTACCGATGTTATCTCCGAAGAGTACGGGGAAGGCAATGTCTAAGGTCACCAGCCCCTGGGCGCCTAAGGTTTGCAAGATCCCGATAGCTGCCGAGGAGGATTGGACCATGGTGGTCATCACCATCCCGGTGAGCATCGCCAAGACGGGATTGTTTAATTTCAACAGTAGGTTCGCAAACCAGGGCATTTCTGACAAAGGCTTGAGCGCATCGCCCATAATGCCCAGCCCGGTAAATAGGATCCCGAAGCCGATGATGACCTCGGAGTAGCTCTTGACCTTTTTCTTTTTGGTAAAGGTATGGAGAACCACCCCAACGGCAATGGCCACCGGGGCCATGCCCGTCAGGTTCAAGGCGATGATTTGCCCTGTGATGGTGGTCCCTAGGTTGGCCCCCATAATGACCCCGACAGCTTGGGATAAGGTCATGATCCCGGCGTTGACAAAGCCGATGACCATAACGGTGGTTGCCGATGAGGACTGAATCAGCATGGTGACCACCGTACCTACGATCAGACCCATGATACGGTTGGTGGTCAATTGTTCAATAATGGCGCGCAAGCGGTTTCCTGCCGAACGCTGTAAACCGTCCGCCATGATGTTCATGCCGTAAATAAATAATCCCAGCCCCCCAAAGACAGGCAAAAGAAATTCCATAGTAGCCTCCTTTTTAGCCTAGTCCGGGAAAGCGCAGCTGACGCAGCGCTTCATACAAAATAATGTTACACGAATTGGCGAGGTTTAAAGAACGTGGTACATCCTGGCGCATGGGAATCCGAACCCGCTGTGTTTCCGGATATTCATCCATCAGGGAAGCCGGTAGCCCTCGCGTCTCCGGCCCAAAAACCAGGTAATCTCCTTCTCGATACGTCACCGACGCATAGTTTCCCGTGGTCTTGGACGTGGCAAAAAAGAGTCTGCTCCGGTCCTCCACCGTGGTTAAAAACGCTTCCCAAGACTCATGTACCGTCAAGTCCACCAGTGGCCAATAATCCAGCCCCGCGCGCTTCACCGCTTTTTCCTCGATGGAAAAGCCCAATGGCTCAATCAGGTGCAGTTTCGTCTTGGTCATAGCCGTCGTTCTGGCGATGGCCCCTGTATTCCAGGGAATTTCCGGTTCGTATAAGACGACTTGGATCAAAGTTTTCCCTCCCGTAAAAAATCGCCCAGTACCTTGGCCACACCGTCATAATCATGGTGAGGTGCCACCAAATCCGCCACTTGTTTTAATTCGGCATCTCCATTTTCCATGGCCACGGAAAAGCCCGCCGCTCGTAACATGGAAAGGTCATTTTTAAAATCGCCAAAGGCCAAGACGCCCTTCATGTTGCGCTTTAAGTCCTTCATCAAGAGAGACAGGGCCATGCCCTTATCGGTTCCCTTCGGCGTAATCTCCAGGTTTTGACGAAAGCTGGAGCTGATTTCTACATCCAGTTGTGAAGCCACCGCTTCTCGCAAGGCCTGCATCGCCGTTTCATCTTTGTGGTAAAACAAGAATTTTCGCACATCGCGCGGCACGCGAAACCCATTTTGGGTCGCTTCGATTTCTCGAATGCGCGGGAAATCCCGTTCTAAGCCTTTGGGTTGATAAAAAGCACCTGTGTCCCGTCGGCGATCTCTCGTGTAAATCGTGTAGTCCGAGACAAAGTAATAGTACGCGTCATACTCCAGTGCCAATTCGATTAGGTCACGAACCGTTTCCAGAGCGAATGCTGCAGCATAAATCTCCCTTTCGTCTAAAGACCGAATCACGGTGCCGTTGGACGCCAAAATATGTGCATTTAAGCCATAATAATCCCGGTATTGAGCAGGAGAGGCATAGAGGCGGCCCGTTGCCAGCACCAATTCGATCCCACGGCGAACTAGCGTTTTGAGCACGCCTTCTGTATAAGATGAAATCATTCTGTCGCTGTTTAATAGTGTGCCGTCCATGTCGACGGCTACTGTATGGAATCGCATATCACACCTCATTTCTCCGAATCTATCTTATCATATTACCCTGTGGCTTAAAAGCTAAAAATCTGGTCTCCCCTATTTTCGTTGTTTTTTCTTTGCCTTGCCTTAGTCTTCTTTTACTTTTTTGTAACGTCTGGTAAATGGCTCTATGATATACTTTTTTCATACTGTGAAGATTTAGCAAAGGAGACCAGCTTGAAAGAATTTATTCGTGTCAATCACATTAAAAAAATTTACACCATGGGGGACGAGAAAATTTATGCCCTCAACGACTTGTCCCTTTCCGTCTATGGCGAAGAGACGCTGTGTCTTTTGGGCACCTCCGGTTCCGGGAAGTCCACCCTCTTAAACATGATGGCCGGATTGGAAAAGCCCACCTCCGGCGAAGTCATCATCGGTGGAGTCCATCTGGAAAGCTTAAACGAAGAGCAGGTCACCCGATTTCGCCAAAAGTACGTCGGCTTCGTCTTTCAATCGTATAACCTGATCAGCTCTTTAAACGCCATGGAGAATGTGTCTTTGGGCCTGATCTTTAAAGGCGTTCCCGCCAAGGTACGCCGGGCCAAAGCCGAGAAGATTCTGCAACAGGTAGGATTGGGCAATCGTCTCTACCACAAGCCCGCCGAGATGAGCGGGGGCCAACAGCAACGGGTGAGTATTGCCAGGGCCTTTGTAGACAATCCCCGGCTGGTCTTTGCCGACGAGCCCACGGGAAACCTGGATACCAAAACGTCTTTGGAAATCATGGACTTGATGACGGGGATGGCTGAGGAACACAAGCAAACCCTGATCATCGTCACCCACGACGAGGAGACGGCGGTATACGCCGATCGGGTCGTCCACATTCGAGACGGGCGCATCATCGATACCATCGTCCAGCAGCCAGCCTTTTATGAGGGCATGGACCTGCCCGAGGATGTGACGATCCAGCCCGTAACCCGCAAACCGTCTGATGACGAACCGGCTCCGGCCGCCAGCCCCACCACACCGACAGAACACAAGGAGGAAGAACATGCCTAAGAAACTCGGAATACTTTTTTTAATCATTGCTCTGCTCTTACCCGCCGCCTTGCCGGCTTATGCGGAACTCGCACCTGCCGAACAACCGTACAACCTTGCGGGAGATGTGAGGATTCTCGCTCCTGCTACCCTAAATATTAGACCTGGAGAGCGTAGCACAATCTCTTTTGAAGTGGTGCTTGGTGAAAACCCCAACACTCACGTTATCAAGGGTGTTAATGCCATTAGCGCTGCACCTAATTCCGTCTTTGTTTTAGGGAATAGCTTTCAATATGGTGGCGAGACCAATAGCGGTTCACGGGAATACAGCTTCGCTATCCAAGCCAGTGATTCTGCCCAAAACACCACCGTCCCCATCACCATCACTGCTCACATCGATAACTCAAGCGAAACCGTCACCGCCACGGTTAACGTACGGGTACAAGCCGCCACTCCCACCATTACCGTGTCCCGCACGGATATTGTGCCCTCTAGCCAAGTGAAGGCCGGGGGCAGCTTTACCGCCGGGTTTGAGTTTAAAAATACCGGTAACGCCCCGGTGCGCGACATTACCGTGGCGTTGGAGTTGCCGGAAAAACTGGGCATGACCCGCGGTCTTTCCTCCCAAAAGATTTTAAACCTCCCTGCCGGCGGCACAGAGTACATCTCCTTTGACTTGACCACCGCTCGAGATATGGCTCCCGGACCTTACCAAGTGCCGATGAGCTGGTCTGTAGGTACCGGAGACGGCGCCACCGGCGGCAAGGGCAATTTTTCCTTTTATGTCAGCAAAGGCACCGGCCAAGATTCCAGCTTGGCGATCCAAAATTTGGTGGTCCCCTCTGGCGCATTAAGCCGCGGCCAAAACTTTTCCGTGTCCTTTGATGTGAAAAATGAGGGCAAGGAAAACGCCACCAACGTAGTGGTCAAAGCCGTGCCCGCCGAGGGTAGTGAGTTGGCCGCCCGTTCCGTCAGCCAACAAAATGTGCCTCTTTTGGCTCCCGGTCAAAGTCGTTCATTTAAATTCGATTTTGGCACTTCCGCCCGAGCACAAAGTACGAACAATTCCATTCATATCGTCATCGAGTACGAGGACGATACCACCACTCCGGATAAAAAGAAGACCACCGAGCAAACGGTAACCGCTTTTGTGAACGTCCCCGCCAAAGAAGGGGAAGACGGTCCCATGAGCACGCCGAAGCTCATCATCGATAAGTACACCTTTGAACCACAGCTCGTCCCGGCAGGGTCTACCTTCGATATGACGTTATCATTCTTTAATACCAACTCGGCCAAGACAGTGAAAAACATTAAAATTTTCTTGACCAGTAAGGAAAACACGGATCCGACAGCTCCTTCCTCCGGCACGTCCGTCTTTACGCCCGTGGACAGTTCCAACACGTTCTACATCGATGAGATTCCACCCAAGGGCCACGTGGAAAAGACCATTTCGCTATTTACCATTCCCGATGCCGTGGCAAAGACTTACGAAATCACCGCCAACTTTGAATACGAAGATGCCGGCAACAATCCCTTTACTGCCACGGAGATCATCGGCGTTCCCGTCATCCAAGAAAGCAGGCTGGATGTGCAGGAACTCTCCCTGTCCACCGGCGGCGGCTCGGTTCCCATGGGCATACCTGTGTCGCTGGATGTGGACTTTTACAACACTGGTAAGGTGACCATCTACAACCTGATGGTGAAGGTGGAGGGTGATTTTACCGGCGACGATTTGACGTATTATGTAGGCAATTTTGAAACGGGAGCGACAGACCATTTCTCCGCCACCCTCTTTCCCCAAGATATGGGAGAGCAAAAAGGCAAGGTGGTGTTCACGTACGAGGACTCCTCCGGCAATGAGCAGTCCATCGAAAAAGACTTTAATTTCGAGGTCACCGAACCTCTGCCGGAAGACGAGATGGGAGATAACTTTAACCCCCCCTCCAGTGGACCTTCTATTTGGATCATCATCCTGATCATCGCCCTGCTCGGCGGTGGCGGCTTCTTCTTCTTCCGTCGTCATAAAAAGAAAAAATTAGAAGAAGGGCTGGAGATCGATGAATAGCCGAGATCTGGTGCGCATGGCACTGGGCAATCTCTGGCGCCGTAAGCTCCGCACCTTCCTCACCATTTTGGGTGTGATTATCGGCACCACCTCCATTGTGGTCATGCTCTCCTTGGGGTTGGGGATGAAGGAGTCCAACCAGCGTATGATCGAAACCTGGGGCGATATCACCCAGATCACTGTCACCCCGCCTGGCGTCTGGGCCGGAGGCTACGGTATGGGTGGGGGCGAACAGGAGAACAACAATAACAAGCACGTGAAGCTGGATGACCGAGCGCTGGAAAGCTTTCGCATCCTCCCTTCCGTCGTGGCAGTCACCCCGATAAAAGAAGAGCAGATGACGATTACCTCCGGACGCTACGAGGCTTGGGCCAACGTGAAGGCCGTCTTACCGGAGGCCACGGAAGCCCTGGGCATTAAGCTCGCCGACGGTCGTTATTTGAAACAAGGCGAGAAAAACGGCGTAATCTTTGGGGGACTGGTATCCTCACAATTTTACAACCCCAATTCCCGCAATTACGAGGAAGTGGAGCTAGATCCCATGCGCGACCGATTTAAAATTGGTTTTATGTCTTACGGTATGCCGGATCAGACGCAACAGGATAAGGCCTTTCCCATTGACGTCGTCGGCGTCACCTCGGATACCAACTGGATGAGTGGGAACGTGGTCTACGTCTCCTTAGATACCTTCGATAAGTGGCAAAAAGAAAAGCCCAAGGATCCCTACGCCTCCGGACAAGACGGCCAAAGGCGTAGCAAAAAAGAATACGAACGGGCCATTGTCAAGATTGATGACGTGAAAAACGTGGAGTACATGAGCCAATACCTCAAGGACTTGGGTTACAACACCTACTCCCTCCAAGACGAGGCCAAAGAATTTGAAAAGAGTACCAACATCGTCCAAGCGATTTTGGGCGGTATCGGCGGCATCTCTCTGTTGGTAGCTGCCATCGGCATCACCAACACCATGATCATGTCCATCTACGAGCGCACCAAGGAAATCGGCATCATGAAGGTCATCGGCGCCGCCATTCATGACATCAAGAAGCTGTTCTTAGTCGAAGCGGCCTTTATCGGCTTAGCCGGCGGCATGTTGGGGGCTCTCCTCTCCCTAGGCATTTCCGCCATCCTCAATGTCTTGGCCGGCAACGCCTTAGGCGCTGACATGGCTGATATGGGCATGGAAAGCATTCGCATTTCCGTTGTTCCTCTGTGGCTTGTGCTAACCGCCTTGGTCTTTAGTGCCATGATCGGCCTCATTGCCGGGTACTTGCCGGCACGCCGTGCCATGAAGCTCTCGGCCTTGGAAGCCATCCGCACGGAATAAATCACATGGACTGTACCGAACTTTCGGTACAGTTTTTTTCTGCCCGTACATCACATCGCCTTCTCCGCCATGGTATAATGGTCTTCACAACGAACACTTTGAAAGGAGTTTTTATGAAACGAACAACCCAAAGAACTTTAAGCCTGTGGCTGGTCATGGCCTTTCTGCTCAATTTTTTGCCCCTGCCGGTCGCTGCCGAACCGGCTGTTGCTGAGCTGCCACCGGTGCGCTTGTGGATCCACGGATCCTTTGTCCAAACCGACGTGGACCCACTCATTGAAAATTCTCGCACTTTGGTCCCCTTGCGAGTGATCTCCGAAAATTTGGGCGTCCCCGTGGAATGGGTACAAGAGAGTCAACAAGTCATCTTGCACCACCAGGAAAGCCCCATCACTTTTACCTTAAATAAGCCGTCCTACGTGCAAAACGGTGAAACTCACGCCCTAGACGTGGCGCCGAAGCTCTTTGCCGATCGCACCATGGTGCCCTTGCGCGCCATTGCCGAGGTCTTTTCACAACCGGTGGATTGGGACAATGACGGCCGTGTGGCCATTGTCGGCGAAGGCTATGTTCCTGCCAACAACCCGCTGGAGCAAGTCTTTGAAGCCGCCCAAGTGGTTTCGGTGGTTGATGGCGATACCCTCATCGTCGACCGCGGTCACGGTGCAGAGCGACTGCGTCTGATCCTGGTAGATACGCCGGAAACCGTTCACCCCAACAAAGGCGTTCAACCTTTTGGTCCCGAGGCTTCCGCTTACACCACCAACGCCCTCACCGGCCGCACGGTGTATTTGGAAAAGGACGTATCGGAAACGGACCGCTACCAGCGCCTCCTGCGTTACGTCTGGTTGGAACGTCCTTCCTCTGCCACTCCCACGGTGGACGAAATGCGTACCAAACTCTTTAACGCCCAGTTGTTGCTGGCAGGGATGGCCACCGTTGCTGTGTTCCCCCCGGATGTGAAGTATCGCGATGCCTTTGACGTCTTTGCCGAGGAAGCGCGCCTGGCCAACGCCGGGTTGTGGTCTCTGGGTACCTCACCCGCTGACACACCGAGTCCCTCGCCGGCTCCTTTGGAACAAGGTGGCGTCGCTCCCGCCGTACAGGATCGCCAACCGGCCTGGCAACAAGCCGATGGTCGCATTATCGCCAACAAGAACTCCATGGTCTATCACCTACCCGGTGGACGAGATTATCGTAAAGTTTTGGCCAAAAATGCCCTCTTCTTTAACACAGAAGCAGAAGCCCAAGCCGCCGGCTTCCGCCGTGCTCAACAGTAAACGAAACGTGCTATGCAACGACAAAAGCCCTGATGTCATCAGTCAAAGAGACATCAGGGCTTTTACCATAGCGTTTTTTGCAGGCCATCCCATTTTGTGGAAACGTTTTCCCATGCCGCCATGGGGCAACGGTTGCCGGCCTGTTTCATCCATCTCCTACTTCGCGAGAAGATGGAATCAGTACCGACGCTGACGCGCTCCTTAGCCGTTAAATCGCCCTAGGCTGCCCACACGTTCCGGCACATCCCGGACTTATCATGGTGCCCTTTGCTGTCGACCGCAGGTTCACCATCGGGCCCTCTCGTTGCCATGTCCGTCGACTTCGTTCTCTGCGCCCAGCTTCCCCTTCTCACTCTTGTCACACTAAAACACCCTGCAACTTTCGCTGCAGGGTGTTTGGGCGCCAGGATCTTCCTAGCGTCCCTGACCTTGTTCTCTCGTGAACAAATCGAACTATCCATTAAAGGTGTGTTGCCATCTCTCGATTGCGACGTCGTAAATTCTTGGTTCCCAGAATCCATAACGGCAAGATGACAAAGAGCCAGTTGAAGATACCTAAATATTTATAGGCCACCGTAATGACCCACATTAATCCCAAAGTCGAAACGGCGTAGCAGATCAACAGGGAACCTGCACTGATAATGGCCTTTTTCTTTAAGGGATTTCCCATTTTCTTGAACATATAAGGTTCAATACGACGCAATAAGCCAAAGGTGGTGCCCACAGCTGTGGTGGTCAGTGCCAAGAACAGTAAGACGGGGTAGAGCACGCTAAGGGCTTTAATGTTCAGTTGGTTGACGACATAGACGGTCGGTAGTGTGCGTGTCGATTCATCCATGTAGATGCCCGGCATTTGTGAGAAGATGAGTAAGCAGATACCCAACAACATCACGATGTTTAAGATGGCACCTAAAATGACGGCTCCTTTGGATTCGTTCCTTGTCTTACCACCTTCAAAAGAAGCGGTAAATCCAGCGATGACACTCGCTTGGAATCCGGCATAGGTTAGAGCCCACAACAGGGAGTTACCAAAGTTCGCTTTGACGACTTCGCTGGTTCCCTGTACACATCCGGTTTCTTGAAGTTTTTTGGTGTTTCACGCATTATTGGCGGTAGATCGTCCTCCCTTTCCGTTTTTAAGCCTCCTGCAGACTTCAAGGACTAAAGACCTGCTTTTAAAAATCCCGTTTCACTTCTTGGTAATCAGGTAACGATTCGACCTTTCGCACCCTTTTTGTGTGATTTTTCTCCAGGATGCTCCCTACTTTTCATCCCTCGGCGCTTAAAAGGTTCCATTTGGTCTGTGCCTCACCATTTTGCCCCATAAAAAAACTCTCACCTTCTTTCGGTGAGAGTTTTTTGGTTTTTTGATTAGACTAGCTCTAAAATAGCCATTTCAGCTCCGTCTCCGCGACGGGGGCCGATTTTTAATACGCGTGTATAGCCACCGTTTCGATCACTGTATTGAGGTGCAATTTCTTCAAACAGTTTCGTAACGACAGTTTCATCATAAATGTATGCTAAGGCGCGACGTCTTGCACTCAGATCACCCTTTTTGCCTAGGGTAATCATCTTTTCCGTCATGCGGCTAGCTTCTTTGGCACGAGTGACGGTGGTGACAATGCGACCTTCACTGAGTAGTGAAGTGACCATGTTTCTCAGCATTGCATTTCTGTGTGCCGTCGGCCGTCCCAATTTTCTTTGCCATGCCATCGCTATCCCCTCCTTTTAGGCTTCTTCATTTTTGCTTAGGCTCAATCCCAGTTCAGCCAATTTGTTTTGGACTTCTTCCAGTGATTTTTTGCCTAGATTGCGGACTTTCATCATGTCCTCTTCCGTTCTTTGTGTCAGTTCTTCCACGGTGTTGATGCCGGCTCGTTTGAGGCAGTTATAGCTACGGACGCTCAGATCCAGTTCTTCGACGTTCATTTCGAGCACTTTTTCTTTTTTATCTTCTTCTTTTTCGACCATGACATCCATTTCGGATACGTGGTCAGTGAGCCCGATAAACAGGTTTAAGTGTTCTGTCATGATCTTGGCCGCCAGGGATAGTGCTTCATCTGCTGGCATCGATCCGTCGGTTTCCACGTCAAGGGTTAAACGGTCGTAGTCAGTTCTCTGTCCTACACGAGTGTTTTCCACGTACCAGTTGGCTCGTTTCACAGGTGTGAAATCGGAATCAATGGGGATGGAACCTACGACGATTTGTTCATCTTTTTTCTTTTCCGCCGATTCATAGCCTCGGCCACGGACCAGGATTAGTTCCATGTAGAGTTTGCCATCTTCGTTTAAGGTGGCAATGTGGTGATCGGGGTTGATGATTTCCACGTCTACTCCCGTGATGATATCAGAGGCTTTGACTTCTGCAGGCCCTTTCACATCAATAATCATGTTTTGAGGGTCTTCCACGTGCATTTTAGCCACGAGTCCTTTAAGGTTTAAGATGATTTCCGGTACGTCTTCATAGCATCCAGGAATCGCTGCAAATTCATGCTCCACTCCACGAATGTTGATGGAGCTGACTGCCGCACCCGGCAGTGAGGATAGCAAAATCCTACGCAACGAGGAACCAATGGTAATGCCATAGCCGGATTCCAATGGTTCGACGACAAATCGTCCCTTTTTCCCGTCTTCACTGAGTTCCAGAGTTTCGATGTGCGGTTTTTCAATTTCAATCATGAAATTTCACCCTCCTTAATCTACAAGGTTTTGCATACGAGGGATCACCTAGGATTATTTCGAATACAACTCTACGATTAAGTGTTCTTCGATGGGGAAGTCAATATCTTCGCGTGTTGGTTCTTCCACAATCTCACCGCGGTATTGGTCTTTGTTCACGTTGACCCAACCGGGGGTAATACCAGTGTGAGCTTCCATGATTTCCTTGAATTTACCGTTTTTACGGCTCTTTTCTTTAATCTCGATGACATCTCCTTTGGAGAGGGACATAGAGGGAATATCAGCTTTCTTACCATTGAGTAAGAAGTGTCCGTGTACCACAAGTTGACGGGCTTCTTTACGGGTTGCCGCAAAGCCCATGCGGTAAACAACGTTGTCAAAGCGCAATTCCAACAACTTTAGCAGGTTTTCACCCGTTGTGCCTTGCATACCTTCTGCGCGGCCAAACAGGTTGCGGAACTGTCTTTCTTGTACTCCATAGATGAATTTGGCCTTTTGCTTTTCACGAAGCTGCATGCCATATTCACTCACTTTACGATTTCTGCGTCCCGGATTTCTCTTAGAGCTCTTAGCCAGTCCTACGGCTCCAGGTTCAATCTCTAAGGAACGGCATCGTTTTAAGCTCGGTCCTAAATATCTTGCCATGCCACAAGTCCTCCTTATACTCTTCTTCTCTTAGGCGGTCTGCATCCATTGTGGGGAATGGGTGTTACGTCTTTGATCATGTTGACTTCCAGACCGGTGGCTTGGAGCGAACGAATGGCGGCTTCACGTCCGGAACCGGGGCCTTTTACATAGACTTCCACTTGTTTCAAACCGTGTTCCATAGCCTTTTTAGCGGCTTCTTCTGCTGCTTGTTGAGCGGCAAATGGAGTGGACTTACGGGAACCCCTAAAGCCTAGTTGGCCGGCGCTGGCCCAAGAAATCACGTTCCCTTGCATATCAGTAAGGGTCACCATGGTGTTATTAAAGGTGGAGTGAATGTGGGCTTGGCCTCTGTCAATGTTTTTTCTTTCTCTTCTACGAACTCTTGCTGCAGGTTTTTTAGCCATCATTTCCCTCCTTTACTTACCTTTAGACACCAGTTTTCTGGGTCCTTTTCTTGTTCTGGCATTGGTCTTCGTGCGCTGTCCGCGAACGGGCAGGCTACGACGGTGACGAATGCCACGATAACTGTTAATTTCTCTTAGTCGTTTAATATTAAGTGCCACATCTCGACGCAAATCCCCTTCCACGTGGTAGTTTTCAATTTGCGCACGAATTTGGGCTAATTCTGCTTCGGTCAAGTCTTTTACTCTTGTGTCAAAATCCACACCGGCATTGGTCAAGATCTCTTGTGATCTGGATCGTCCAATCCCGTAAATGTAGGTTAAGCCGATTTCTACGCGTTTTTCTCTCGGTAGGTCAATACCCGCGATT
This sequence comes from uncultured Peptoniphilaceae bacterium, assembly GCA_964344295.1. Lineage (GTDB taxonomy): Bacteria > Bacillota > Clostridia > Tissierellales > Peptoniphilaceae > JAAYFJ01. The sequence goes on from CAYFMR010000013.1 coordinate 16,799, forward strand.
CTTGCCATGAATGCTTGACACCTCCTTATCCTTGTCTTTGTTTATGTTTCGGATTTTCGCAAATGATCATCACGCGCCCGTTACGGCGGATAATCTTGCATTTCTCGCACATTTTCTTGACAGATGGTTTAACTTTCACGTTATCCCTCCCTAACTATTTCTTTCTCCAAGTAATTCTACCCCTGGTCAGATCGTAGGGTGACAATTCCACTGTCACCTTGTCCCCTTCAAGGATGCGAATGTAATTCATACGAAGTTTTCCGGAAATATGAGCCAATATTTCATGACCGTTTTCCAGTTTTACTTTAAATATCGCATTGGGTAAGGCGTCTACTACAACACCTTGCACTTCAATGACATCTTCTTTGGCCATAGTTTCCCCCTTTAAATCTTTTCTTCAAATCGTTTCAATGCCGTGCGAATAAACTTGTTATACCGTTGATCCGGCGCTTGAAGGATCGATTCCATGTCGGGGATCACGGTGTTGGTTGTCGCCAAGTGTTTGAGCTTTTTCTTTTTCGGATTTTCCAGTTTCCTGTATTTGCCGTCATAGAGGTATACGATATCCGGCGGCTCACATTCGCCGCTGAGATAAAACTGACCTTTGTCTCTTCCTGCCTTGGAGCGAACAACCGTTCCCACTGGAAGTATTTGAAACTCGTTCATGTATACTCCGTTAATCCAGCTCTTTTGTGATCTGTTCAAAGATTTCGTCAATGCCTTTTGTACCATCAATGTTGAGTAGTAGACCTTGGGCACCGTAGTAGTTAATCAAGGGCAAGGTTTGATCCAAATAGACTTGAATGCGCGTGGCGACCGTTTCTTCTACGTCGTCATCACGTTGAATCAGTTCACCGCCGTCAATATCACAGATGCCTTCTTTTGCAGGCTTGTTGTATTTGATGTGGTAAGTCGCTCCGCAGCTCTTGCAGACGCGACGTCCCGTCGCTCGCTCGATGAGTATGTCTTTTTCCGCTTCGATATTGATGACTTTGTCCAGCCTGATTCCCATCTTGTCCAGCTGAGCATCTAAGGCTACCGCTTGGTTCACAGTTCTCGGGAAGCCATCCAGCAGGAATCCATCCTTGCAGTCATCACGGCGAAGACGATCTTCGACGATGGAGACGACCAAATCGTCAGGTACTAATAAGCCTTTATCCATATAACCTTTGCAGGCTTTGCCTAGTTTGGTTTCGTTCTTAATGTTTTCTCGGAAGATATCTCCTGTGGAGATGTGAGGAATATGGTAGCGAGCGATAATGCGCTCGGCTTGTGTTCCTTTTCCCGCTCCAGGAGGTCCTAAAATGACTAAACGCATGATTCCTTCCTTTCTATTTCAAGAAACCTTTGTAGTGACGCATTAACATTTGTGACTCGATGGCTTTCACTGTCTCTAATGCTACCCCTACCACGATGATGATGGAGGTGCCGCCAAAGGCAATGGGCATGCCGAAGATCTTGGTAAGAATCGTCGGAATGACTGCCAGAAACGCCAAGGAGCTACCGCCGACAAAGACGAGGCGGTTCACAATGCGCGTCATGTAGTCAGAGGTGGGTTTGCCAGGTCGAATGCCGGGGATAAATCCACCATTTTGTTGCAGGTTCTTACTATATTCCACGGTGTTAAATTGTACAGCCGTGTAGAAATAGGTGAAAAACAGAATCAAAATAATGTTTAGAATCGAGTAGATCCAAATGCCAATGTCGCCTGCCGGCGTCAGCCAGCGCACTACCCAGGATCCTTCGCCTTTGTTGGTAAAGAGGGCAATGGTTTGCGGGATGGCCAAGATGGATTGGGAGAAGATGACGGGGATGACACCGGCCATTAAGACTTTAATGGGGATATGGGTATTTTGTCCGCCGTACATTTTTCGTCCTACCACACGTTTGGCATATTGAACCGGTATGCGTCGTTCCCCTTCTTGGAGTCTGACGACAAAGACGATGATCGCCAAGGCTACCAATAGGAAGATAATCGCTGTAATGGGGCTTAAAAGTCCCATCTTCATACGCTTCACACCGGAGATGAATGCATTGGGCAGTCGAGAGATGATCCCGATAAAGATGATCAGAGAGATCCCGTTTCCTACGCCTCGTTCTGAAATCAGTTCACCAATCCACATCAAGAAGGCAGATCCTGCCACGATGGAGAAGATGATGACGAAATTTTGTAACACTCCTGTGGTTTCAATCGCACCGCTGAGGAATCCAAAGGTCATCCCGATGGCTTGAATCGCTGCCAAGATGACACCGCCGATACGCGTGTATTGTTGAATTTTCTTTCGTCCTTCTTCGCCTTCTTTAGACAGTTCTTCTAAAGAAGGGATGGCAATCGTAAGCAATTGAAGGACGATGGATGCCGTGATGTAGGGGTATATGTTCGCCGCAAATATCGTAAATTGGCTTAAGTTGCCGCCTGCCATCAAGTCTAGAAAGCCCAGTAGGCTGCCTTGGTTGGAGGCGAACAATTGCGCAATGTACTCTTTATTCATGAAGGGTACGGGGATCGCAGAGCCAAGACGAATGACCACCAACATCCAGAGGGTGAAGATCATCTTTTTACGGATTTCCGGTACCTTCCATGCATCTCGCAGGGTTGCCAACATACTAGATCACCTCGGCCTTCCCTCCGGCTGCTTGAATTTTTTCTACAGCAGATGCGCTAAAGAAGTTAGCTTTGACAGTTAGGGGACGATCGATGTCGCCACCGCCTAAAATCTTGATTCCGTCTTTGGCTTTCGCTTCTTTCACTAATCCTGTTTCGAATAACAGCTCCGGAGTGATTTCGGTGTTGGCGTCAAAGCGGTTTAATGCTTCCACGTTGATGGCTACAATTTCTTTTGCAAAGATATTGGTAAAGCCACGTTTGGGAAGGCGACGGAATAGAGGCATTTGGCCCCCTTCAAATCCAGGACGTACACCGCCACCACTACGGGCGTTTTGGCCTTTATGACCTTTTCCGGAAGTTTTTCCGGTACCGGAACCGATGCCGCGACCTATGCGTTTACGTTTTTTTACGCCGCCGCCTTCAGCCGGTTTTAGATTGTGTAATTTCATGCCATACCTCCTGCCTACTCTTCGACTTCTAACATGTAGCCGATTTTATGAATCATGCCGCGGATAGCGGGTGTATCTTCTTTTTCAACTACTTGACCTATCTTTTTGAGACCGAGGGCTTCCACAGTCTTTTTATGGTCTTCAGGTCTGGCGATAGGGCTTTTGATCAGTTTGATTTTTAGCATGACAAACCTCCTTAGCCCAAGATTTCATCTACGGATTTGCCACGTAATTGGGCAACTTCTTCGGCGCTCTTTAAGTTTTCCAAAGCGTTGAAGGTTGCGTTTACGATGTTACGCGGGTTGGCAGATCCAATGTTTTTGGTACGAATGTCGCGGATGCCCGCTAACTCACATACCGCACGCACAGCTCCTCCGGCGATAACTCCAGTACCTTCGACAGAGGGTTTTAGGAGCACTTCACCTGCACCGAACACGCCGGTGATTTCATGAGGAATCGTGGTGCCGACCATGGGCACTTGAATCACGTGTTTTTTCGCGTCTTGAATGGCTTTACGAATGGCTTCGGGAACTTCTAGTGCCTTAGCCATGCCCATTCCCACGTGACCATTTCCGTCACCTACGACGACGAGGGCGCTGAATCGGAAGTTTCTACCACCCTTGACGACTTTGGCAACACGGTTGATGTGGACCACGCGTTCTTCTAAGTCTAATGTGCTTGCATCAATATATTTACGTTGCATGTTTCCCTCCTACCTTAGAACTGTAACCCGGCTTCGCGGGCACCTTCGGCTAGAGCCTTGACACGTCCGTGATAAATGTAGCCACCGCGGTCAAATAGGACTTCTTGAATGCCTTTTTCTAACGCTTTTTGAGCGACGGCTTCGCCGACTTTTTTAGCGGCTTCTACGTTACCCGTACTTTCCAGGTTCAAGCCCTTATCTAGAGTGGAGGCGCTGACTAAGGTCTTGGCAGCCACATCATCGATGATTTGTGCATAGATGTGTTTGCCACTGCGAAACACTGCCAGGCGAGGTCTTTCTGGAGTTCCGCTTAGGTTTTTGCGAACGCGTTCATGACGTGCGATGCGATTTGCATTTTTATCGATTTTCTTAATCATCTAAACTTCACTCCTTTCTATTTACCAGTCTTACCGGCTTTACGTCGTACATACTCATCTGCGTAGCGAATACCTTTGCCTTTATAAGGTTCCGGTTCACGGTAACCGCGAATGATGGCAGCGTGTTGTCCCACAGCTTGGCGGTCCATGCCCTTGACAATGATTTTGTTCGGGTCTGGCACTTCCACTTCGATGCCTTCCGGATCCGGAAGTTCGATGGGGTGGGAGTACCCCAAGTTAAGTACGAGGGTTTTGCCTTGTTTCGCTGCACGGTATCCGGTGCCGGTGATTTCCAGTTCTTTTTGGAAGCCTTCGCTGACACCAACTACCATATTATGAATGAGAGAACGGCTTAAGCCGTGTAGTGCTTTACTTTGTTTGGTTTCATCCGGTCTTGCAATGGTTAAGACACCATCTTCTACAGTCACGGTCATGGAGGGATCAATGGCTTGTGTCAAGGTGCCTTTGGGTCCTTTGACTTCTACTACGTTTCCATTGACTTTGACTTCCACGCCTTGGCCGAGTTCGATGGGTTTGAGTCCAATTCTCGACATATCTTTCCTCCTTTACTACCAGACGAAGCAGAGGACTTCTCCGCCCACGCCGGCTTCACGAGCACCCTTATCCGTCAGGATGCCCTTAGAGGTGGAAATAATGGCGATTCCTAGCCCACCGAGCACCTTGGGAACTTCTTGTGCCTTGACATATACGCGCACGCCAGGCTTAGAAATTCTTTTGATACCGCTGATTACCTTTTCTTGGTTCGGTCCATATTTCAAATCGACGCGAATGATGCCTTGTTTGTCGTCTTCGATAAAATCAAAGGATTTGATGTAGCCTTCATCCAACAAAATTTGGGCGATAGCTCTTTTTATATTCGATCCGGGGATCTCCACAGACTCATGTTTTGCATTAACGCCATTTCTGATTCTGGTGATCATATCTGCAATAGGATCTGTCATCATAATCGTTGGCCTCCTTTCTCCTCTTTTTTACCAGCTGGCTTTTCTTACACCGGGGATTTGGCCTTTGTACGCCAGCTCTCTAAAGCAAATACGACACACGCCGTATTTGCGGAGATATGCGTGGGGGCGTCCACAAATCTTGCAACGGTTATAGGCTCTGGTACTATATTTCGGTTCGCGTTTTTGTTTCGCGATCATAGATTTTTTTGCCATGTTTTCCTCCTTAGGCCTTAACAAAGGGCATGCCCATCTTTTCCAAAAACACTTTGGCTTCCTCGTCGGTTTCAGCTGTGGTGACAATCACAACATCCAAACCGCGAATGAATTCGACCTTGTCGTATTCGATTTCAGGGAAGATGAGTTGCTCCTTGATGCCTAGGGCATAGTTGCCTCTGCCGTCAAATGCCGATGCGCTTACGCCGCGGAAGTCACGGACACGAGGTAAGGCAATGTTCACCAATTTATCTAAGAAGTCATACATGCGGTCTCCGCGCAGGGTGACTTTGGCACCGACGTTCATGCCTTCACGAACTTTAAAGTTCGCAACGGATTTTTTCGCACGGGTAATGACAGGTTTTTGGCCGCTAATGATTTCTAAGTCTTTGACGGCGGCTTCCAAGGTCTTTGGATTGTCTTTGGCTTCGCCAACGCCCATGTTAATGATGATTTTTTCTAGTTTGGGCACTTGCATTTCATTTTTATATTGAAAGCGATCGATAAGTGCCGGGACGACTTCCGTTTGGTATTTTTCCCATAGTCTTTGGGTCATATTTGCACTCCCTTCGCTTATTTATCCAGCTTTGCGCCGGTTTTCTTCACAACGCGCACCTTTTTATCGCCATCGAATGTGTAACCTAAACGGCTGGCTTTGGAGCCGTCATAATACATGACATTGGATACGTGAATCGGTGCTTCAAATCGTACAATTCCGCCGGGGTTTTGAGGGCTAGTGGTCTTTTTATGTTTGGTGACCAGATTGATTCCTTCTACCACGACGCGATTCTCTTTCGGAATCGTTTTTAGGATTTTTCCCGTCTTGCCTTTATCTTTACCGGCAATGACTTGGACGGTATCACCTTTTTTTACTCGCATAGTTGACCTCCCCTTACAGTACTTCCGGAGCCAAGGAAATGATCTTCATGAAATTTCCTGCTCTCAGTTCACGGGTGACGGGACCGAAAATACGGGTACCGGTGGGTGAGCGGTCTTCTTTGATGATGACACAAGCATTGTCATCGAATTTGATGTAACTGCCATCCGGACGAGAAACGCCTTTTTTCGTACGAACGATAACAGCTTTGACCACATCACCTTTTTTGACGACGCCACCGGGGATGGCGTGTTTCACCGTACAGACGACTACGTCGCCAATACCGGCGGTTTTTCTATTGGTTCCACCAAGAACCTTAATGACCAACACCTCTCTAGCACCGGAGTTGTCGGCCACTTTCATGCGGCTCTCCACTTGGATCATGAGAATTCCTCCCTTCGGTAAGGCTTATTTCGCCTTTTCTAATATCTCAACGACTCTCCAGCGCTTATCGCGGCTTAAGGGGCGTGTTTCCATGATGCGTACGCGGTCGCCGATGCCACACGCATTGTCTTCATCATGGGCTTTGAATTTTGTCGTGCGTTTTAATTGTTTTTTATATAAAGGGTGGGTCTCGATGGATTGTACTTCGACGACTACGGTCTTGTCCATTTTGTCCGATGTGACGATACCCACTCGTTCTTTTCTCGCATTTCTTTCCATGTCCGACTAGGCCTCCTTCCTTACGGCCAGCTCACGTTCTTTAATGATGGTTTTAACCCTGGCAATGTCTTTTTTCACTGCTCCAATGGCACGAGGGTTATCCAGCTGACCGGTGGCCAATTGAAAACGTAAATTGAACAGTTCGCTTTTCAGTTCTTTTTCTTTGTTCGCTAAGTCTCCATCGGACATTTGGCGAATATCTTTAACCTTCACTGGCTTCACCATCCTTCTCATGCTCTGCCTTGACCACAAACTTGGTCTTGATGGGTAACTTGTTTGCCGCTAAACGCATAGCTTCTCTGGCGTCTTCTTCGCTGACACCGCTCATCTCAAATAAGATGCGACCCGGTTTTACGACTGCTACCCAGTAATCTGGTGCCCCTTTACCGGAACCCATACGGGTTTCAGCCGGTTTAGCAGACACGGATTTGTGCGGGAATATTTTAATCCAGATGTTACCACCACGACGTACGTAACGGGTCATCGCACGACGAGCAGCCTCGATTTGGTTGGATGTGATCCAAGCCGGTTCGATGGCTTGTAGGCCGAAATCACCATAGGTGATGGTGTTGCCTCGTTGTGCTGTGCCCTTCATACGACCGCGATGCACTCGACGATACTTGACTCTCTTGGGCATTAACATTTAGAGCACCTCCTTAACGACTGTCTCTTTGATCTCTTCTACGTCTGTTACGGGGAGCTCTTCTGGCCGGTCTTTGTTGGCCGGGGAGGACTTCACCTTTATATAACCAGACTTTTACACCGATCTTTCCGTAAGTGGTGTCGGCTTCTGCGAAACCGGCATCAATGTCGGCACGTAGAGTTTGTAGGGGAATGGTTCCCTCTGCATACCCTTCCGTACGCGCCATATCCGCCCCACCTAGACGACCGGATACGGAAGTGCGAATCCCTTTGGCGCCCATGCGCATGGTGCGTTGAATCGCTTGTTTCATCGCACGGCGGAAAGAGATACGGCGCTCTAACTGTTCGGCAATGCTTTCTGCTACTAATTGTGCGTCCAAATCGGGAACTTTGACTTCTTCCACATTGACGACTACGTCTTTTCCCGTCAACTTATTTAAGTCTTGACGCAATTCTTCTACGCCGGCACCACCACGACCGATGACCATACCTGGCTTAGCAGCGGCAATGGTGACTTTGATCTTATTGGCGGCACGTTCAATTTCAATTTTAGAAATGCCGGCTGGATATAATTTTTTCTTAACGAATTCGCGGACTTTGTAGTCTTCGACTAAAAGATCGCCAAAGTCTTTTTTATTGGCGTACCAACGTGAATCCCAGTCTTTAATGATACCTACGCGAAGTCCGTGAGGATTAACTTTTTGACCCATGAATGATTCCCTCCTTTAGGCTTCTTCTTCTGCTACGACGACACCGATATGGCTCGTGCGTTTCAAAATGGGGTATGCCATACCTTTAGCTTTGGGACGAAAACGCTTCATCGTCGGGCCATCATTGGCATAAGCATTTTTCACAATCAAGGTGTCACGATCCAGGTTCAAGTTGTTTTCGGCATTGGCCACTGCAGAGGCCAATACTTTTTCTAAGATACGGGCACCTTTTTTGGGCGTAAACTTCAAAAGAGCCAGGGCTTCATCCACTTGTTTACCACGGATTTCATCGCAAATATATCCAACCTTTAAAGGGGAAATGCGCACGTGTTTGGCAACAGCTTTTGCTTCCATTTACAACCCTCCTTAACGTACACCGCTGGACTTTTCAGAGCGTCCTGCGTGTCCTCGATACGTTCTAGTGGAGACGAATTCTCCTAATTTATGTCCTACCATGTCTTCGGTGATGTAGACCGGTACGTGTTTGCGACCATCATGCACGGCAATGGTATGGGAAACCATTTCCGGGAAAATGGTGGAACGACGTGACCAGGTCTTGATGACTTTCTTTTCGTTTTTTTCGTTCAATTCGTCGATCTTTTTGAGCAAATGCTCATCGGCGAAAGGACCTTTTTTAAGCGATCTTCCCACGAGCGATTCCTCCTTTTATCCTATTTCGTGCGACGACGTACAATGTATTTGTCAGACTTCTTGTTTTTCTTACGGGTTTTCACTCCGTGAGATTGTTTACCCCAGGGAGTCATGGGAGACGGACGTCCGATCGGCGCGCGTCCTTCCCCACCACCGTGCGGGTGATCCACCGGGTTCATGGCAGAACCACGAACGTGAGGACGAATGCCCATGTGGCGAGAACGTCCAGCTTTACCGATGGTAACCAGCTCATGAGATAAGTTGCCGACTTGGCCCACTGTGGCGCGGCAGTTGATGTTGATCAGACGGAACTCGCCGGAAGGCATGCGCAATTGTGCGTATTTACCTTCTTTAGCCATCAACTGAGCCTGTGCTCCTGCAGAGCGAACCAGCTGAGCACCCTTACCCGGTTTCATTTCCACTGCGTGTACCGTAGTACCTACGGGAATGTTTGCCAGCGGAAGGGCGTTGCCGACTTTGATGTCCGCATCGGGACCGGATTCCACGACGTCGCCAACTTTTAGTCCGTTAGGAGCTAGGATGTAGCGTTTTTCACCGTCTACATAGTGCAGTAAGGCAATGTTTGCCGTACGGTTCGGGTCGTATTCGATGGTAGCCACTTTCGCCGGGATACCGTCTTTTAATCTCTTAAAGTCGATGATTCTATATTTTCTCTTAGCACCACCGCCACGGTGACGAGTGGTGATACGGCCATGGGCGTTACGGCCGGCCGTTTTATTCATGGATGTCAGTAAGGATTTCTCCGGCACCGTGCTGGTGATTTCATCAAAGGTCAACACAGACATTTGACGAAGAGCAGGAGAAGTCGGTTTAAATTTTCTAATCGTAGCCATGATTTACCTCCTTTTTCCTGATTATTCCATGCCCTCGAAGAATTCGATGGGTTTGGAATCCTCCGTCAAAGTGACAATGGCCTTTTTCCAGCTGGGGCGACGTCCAGAGGTCATACCTTGACGTTTTAACTTACCTTGCATGCGCATGGTGTTCACTTTAGCGACCTTGACATCAAAAATGGTTTCGATTGCCTTTTTGACTTCAGATTTGGTAGCGTTTTTTTCCACTTCAAATGTGTACTTTCCATGCTCCATAAAGTCCATACTACGTTCTGTAATAACGGGACGGCGAATGATATCGTGAGGATGTTTCATTAGCTATACACCTCCTCTAAGTGTTTGATCGCATCTTTGGTGATGATTAAGGTGTTGGCATTGATCAAGTCATAGATATTGATGTTTTCCACCATGCTACTTTGGACGCGAGGCAGGTTGCGCACGCTCTTGGTGATGTTTTGGCAAGCGCCTTTGGTCACCAGTAAAGCTTTTTCGTCGGCTCCCACGGTCTTCATCAGATTGACTACGGTCTTGGTTTTGGGAGCGTCCATAGCGAATTCATCTAGCACGATGATTTCATCTGCACGCAGTTTCGCAGTCAATACGGATTTTAATGCCAAGGTGCGGACTTTCTTCGGCGTGGTGTAGCGATAAGAACGCGGTTTCGGCGCAAATACGACACCGCCACCTCTCCATTGAGGAGAACGGATGCTTCCTTGACGAGCACGGCCTGTTCCCTTTTGTCTCCAGGGTTTGCGGCCACCCCCGCGGACTTCCGCACGAGTTTTCGCTGACTGAGTGCCTTGGCGACGATTTGCCAGTGTGTTTTTAACCACTAGGTACACGGCGTGTTCGTTGGGCTCTATATTGAAAATTTCATCATTTAAGGAAAGCTCTTCGACTTCTTTGCCTTCCATATTCAACACTTTTACAGTTGCCATTATAGATCCTCCTTTCCGGTCTTAACTTATCGTTTAATGCTGGTCGTTTTGATTTCTACCAGGCCTTTTTTAGGACCGGGAATCGAACCTTTTACAAGTAAATAATTTTCTTCGGCGTTCACTTGCACAATTTCCAGGTTTTGGATGGTCACTCTTTCGTGTCCCATCTTGCCTGCCATGCGGTGGTTCTTAAAGACCTTGCCGGGATAAGCGGATGCACTCATACCACCGGGCATACGGTGGAACTTGGAACCGTGCGATTCACGGCCGCGGCCAAAGCCATGGCGGCGAATGACCCCTTGGGTACCCTTACCTTTGGAAGTGCCTACCACATCCACCTTGTCGCCTGCTTCGAATAAGTCGATGCCGATGGTGGATCCCACTTCGTATTCATCGATGTTCTCTACGGCAACTTCTCGTAAGTATTTTTTCGGTTCTACGCCGGCTTTGTCGAAATGGCCTTTGTTCGGCTTGTTGATGCGGTGTTCCGCGATATCGGTAAAGCCTAATTGCAATGCGTTGTAACCGTCTTGTTCTACCGTTTTCTTTTGCACGACGGTATGAGGCAATACCTCGATGACCGTCACGGGGATAATGGCCCCATTCTCTTCAAAGATCTGGGTCATGCCCACCTTTGTGCCAAATAAATGCTTCATATTCTAACCTCCATTGTTCATAGCGGATTACCCTTACGGCAATCTTATAACAGGAAACCTACAGCTTGATTTCGATGTCCACACCGGCAGGAAGATTTAACTTCATCAGTGCATCCACCGTCTTTTGGGTAGGGCTTAAGATATCGATCAGACGCTTATGCGTACGTTGCTCAAATTGTTCACGGCTGTCCTTGTGCTTATGCACGGAACGCAAAATCGTTACAATCTCTTTTTGTGTCGGCAACGGAATCGGTCCGGAAACCACAGAACCGGCGTTTCTTGCAGCCTCGGCAATGCGAGTGGCTGAAGCATCCAGTAACTGATGGTCATAAGCCTTCAATCTGATACGAATTTTTCCATTATCCTTGTTTCCCATTAACTTACCTCCTTCAATCGCATGTGATCTCGTACACACGACCCACGGGCCGATACTCTTACCCGGGCGTTTGTGAATTGCCCGAAATAAAAAACTCTCATGAAAGGCGCTTATCTACACACTTTCCAGCCTCTACTCGAGAGCTTCGGTCCGGTCGCTCGAATTTAATTCGAACATGCTCCGCGAAAATTTCCCCACTCACGTGGAAAGGGTTCCCTAATCAGGTATCCATCGAGATCCTGTGGTGGGCAACCTCCCGCTTAACCGCATATCTTCAATTAAACACCAAGTTATTATACATGACGAAAGGCCATATTTCAAGTAATTCTTTGCTTTTTTGAAAATCTCCGGCCCTTATGGGCGAAATTAAAAGAAATAGGGTCCTTAGTCCCTATTTCTTAGCCATACTTTTATTTTCCATGCCTTTCCCGGTAGACATCAATCTTTAAGACCGAGCGCAGTCGACGATACAAAAGAAGCGTTACCAAGGCTGCTGAGGAGCCCTTAACCAGGTTAAACGGCAATACGGTATAGAGGATCATCGTCTTTAAGTCCACCACTTTCGACGTGACTGCCGCTCCCATGGCAATGATCTTATCCATGGGGATCATGAGCTGGGCATACAGGGGAAAGATCACGTAGTAGTTCGATAGACAAGCCACCGCTGACATGGTGAGCACACCGGCAATCAAGCTGATCACGGCCGCTTTAAAGGTATGATACCGGCGATAGATCAATACAGCCGTGAGCACAAATGTGCTGCCGACAATAAAGTTTGAAAGCTCGCCGACTCCGCCGGTCGAGGAGCCTTTTATGATTAACAGTAACAGGTTCTTAAAAAACATCACCAGCACACCGGCTACCGGGCCCATCGAGTACCCGGCCAACAGGGCCGGCATATCGGCAATGTCCCATTTGATAAAAGGCGGTGCCAAAAATGCCAAGGGAAAATTCAAGTATTGCAAAATGACACTCACTGCCGTCAAAATAGCCACCCGTGCCATAAAGGCGGTGGAATATCCTTTTTGTCGTATCTCAGAATTCACATGCTACCTCCTACAAAAATAGAAACGCATCTCCTTTAGGACATGCGTTGAGCGTCTTTTGGGCAAATTAAGCCCCAGTTTCTTCTCTCTTCCCGCCTATACGGTCGGTTGCGGAATTACACCGCATCAGCTTAGCTCGCAGACTTTACTGCCGGTGGGGAGTTGCACCCCGTCCTGAAGTTCCCAATTACTATACCATAATCCCCCGTCCTCCTTCAAGGCTTCTTCCCAGAAGTTCCCGTCTGGTTTTTCCGTAACAAAAAAGCAGCACTAGGCGCTGCTTTTTGTGATCGAGCTGATTGCACAAACGGGGACTAGCTTTTATTTGAAGAAGTCTTCTATAAAAGCATCCCATTTCTTTCGTTGTTCTTTTTCTTCTTCTTCGTCCCAGCCATACATTTCACGAAGTTTGCCGTAGACCACTTCCATATCGCCTTCCGCTTTTTTCAGGTCATCATCGGTGATCTTGCCCCATTCACCTTTGACTTTTCCGGCAAATTGTTCCCATTTGCCTCCAATAATATCTTTATTCATGGTAATCTCCTTTCCCGCCGTCCCTCCCCATGGGGATTGGGCCACAACATAGGTTCGACACAACGATTACTCACTATCCTTGCTATACCCAATGCGATGAAAACGAAACGGAATCAAAGCGCCTGTCGTTGCCGAGGCGATCCCTCCCAACGCCGCTTAGACCATAAACGAGCCTAAAATCACCGGTTTTTGGTCACGCCGCTTCTAGGCTTTCTCTCGTTTACCCTCTTCCAGTCCGCGAATGGTCATATCCCCCGGCTTAATCCATCCCCAAGCCAAAAGGATGCGATAAAAGAGATAGGACAGCACCGCCGGCAGGATGAAGTGCAAAAGAATCACGCCAAGCCACACGGCACTTTGACTCGTGCCGGCCATGGCGGTAAATGTTCCCACCTGACCTACGAGCCCGGAAGTGCCCATGCCGGCTCCCAAGGGAATATTTTCCATGCGAAAAACCATAGTACTTAAGGGACCCGTCACCGCTGACGCCAGTGTGGGAGGAATCCAAATCTTCCAATTATGCACAATGTTCGGCACCTGGAGCATGGACGTTCCCAAAGCTTGGGACAAAAAGCCAGACAGGTCGTTGTCTTTGTAAGAGATCACCGCAAAGCCGATCATCTGTGCACAGCACCCGGCGGTCGCCGCCCCGGCCGCCAAACCGGATAAGCCCAACATCATACACAGGGCTGCCGACGAAATCGGCAAGGTCAAGACCATGCCCACCACCACAGCGACAATCACGCCCATGGCGAAGGGGCGCAAGGTCGTAGCGTACATGATCATTTCACCTAAGGCCATCATAAAGCTGTTAATGGGCGGTCCTACCGTCGTGGCCACCCAGGTACCTACGATGACTGTCACTGCCGGAGTGACGATTAAGTCAATTTTCGTCTCGCCGGCCACGAGTTTACCGATTTCCACGGCGATTACAGTGGCGATCAAAGCTCCTACGGGGCCGCCGTCTGCGTTACCTGCCAGCCCCACCACTGTGGAGGCCATCAACACCAACTTCGGTGCCTTTAAGGCCAAAGCGATGGCCACGGCAATGGCCGGTCCCGTCATGTCCCGAGCCATGGGCCAAATGACCTCGGTTAAAAAGGGACTTCCCAATTTGCTGCCGATGGAATTTAAAATCGTGCCCACCAACAATGTGGCAAAAAGCCCTAGAGCCATATGGCTAAGTACATCGAAGACATACACCCGCCAATCTTGTAATACGTTCTTACGTTTTAAAAATGCTTTGACTGAAGCCACCGTTTCCTCCTTGTTTCTCAGTTCCTATCGTCCATTGTTTAAATCACCTTATTATACCACGGAGACGACCATCCGCGTTACTTTTACGGCATTTTTCCATAAAACCTCCATAAAAAAGAACCTGCCTAAGCAGGTTCTTTGACGTTCTCTTGTGCCAATTAGGAAA
>CAYFMR010000014.1:0-27300 GCA_964344295.1 uncultured Peptoniphilaceae bacterium
CAAACGAGGTGGGTTATAATTCGGACTTTGGAGAGGATTTTTCGTTTTTTCATGATTTTCCTTTTTTTATGGAAGTGATTGTGCATATCTGTGAAAGGGCATGGAAAAAGAGCTGACGGTTGTCAGCTCTTTTTTCGTTTATGGTATTTAGGAGTCGTATTCCACGTAGAGGAGTTGGCCGGTGTCCAGGTTTAGTACTGCCAGGGTGAAGTTGGTCAAATTGGCCGTTCCCTCTAGGCGGTCGATGAGGCGGTAGCGGCAGTGAGCCGATGGAGCAAAAGCATCCAGGTATTCTTTTTCCACGCGTTGTGCAATGTGTTCCCGTATCCAGTGAGGGAAGTCCTCGTCTGTAGCGGTGTAGGGTTGCCATTGTTGTTGCTCCGCAGTTGCCTGCACAGCAGATTGGTCCTCTTTTAGCGTTAGTATGGCGACGTAGGTGCCATCACCGTGAAAGCTGTTTTCTTTTTGGTGCTCCGTCAAAACCACGGTCTCTTTCGTCAAAGGTAAGTCCATCGCACGAGCCACTCGTCTCACACATTCCGGCCGGCTGTCACTAAGACCGTAGAGAATCACGGCTAACACCAATGCCACGCCCACCATAATCAGTGCCGTGCGTTTCATTTCTTTAGACATGGTCCTCACCTCTTTCGTAGCTTAAGATATCCCCCGGTTGGCAGTCCAGGGCTTCACAAATGGCTTCCAGGGTAGCAAAGCGAATGGCTTTGGCTTTGCCCGTCTTGAGGATGCTCAGATTGGCCAAGGTGATGCCCACCGCGTCTGCCAGTTCGGTAAGCGTCATCTTTCGTTTCAATAGCATCATATCTAAGTTTACTTGAATCATATCGATCACCTAAATGGTCAAATCTTGCTCTTCTTGCAAGATTATGCCCCGTCTGATGACGTTGGATAGCACCAGTGCCACGACGGAGAAGATGAGAAATACCAAAGCCGCCATGTGCACAAATAGGTTGGTAATGGAGCCTGCAATGTTAAACCGGGTGTAGAGAACGAGAAGTTCTGCAAATAGCAGTCCAGCAAAGAAGGCGAGGGAGGCCTTTTCCAGCATCGTCATCGTCTTTTTAGTAAAAACTTGGCCTTTGCCATAACGGGTGGTCACGACAAAGCCAAACCCTAGCGCCGCCGCAGCCGAGAGCATTATCCCCGCCGCCAACAAATAGACGGGAAGGCGCATATAGGATAGGTATTCCAGCCCTTGGGCCATGGTCAGGGATAGTTGCCACAGAGGCACCAGGGCACCTACGAGCACGGCAATGCCTAAGAGCAGCACCACTTGCAAAAATCGTACAGTAAAACGTTCCATGTTTTCACCTCTGTTTCATCGTACGCTTAATTTTATCGATAGTCAATGTATTTTTATCGTTTATCGATAAATTTTGCGGCCAAAAAAGACCGTGGTGTCCACGGTCTAGAGTCCTTTGATGCGTTTGTAGCGAGCGATATTTTCCGGAGTCAGCAGTTGATAGGCGTTGTTGATTTTTTTGAACATGTCTTCCGCCCCTTGCTCTCGGTTCAGGTCCGGATGGTATTCTTTGGCTTTTTTTCGGTAGGCCAATTTGACTTGGTATTCATCAGTGTCCGGGGAGATCCCCAGTAGTCGACAGGCTTCTTCGTATTCTTGGACGAAAGAAGCGGTGGGATCCTGGTAGGTTTGGCCGCCTGCTCCCCCATAGTAGCCTTGGGAGCGTTGACCGCCATAGCCTTGCCCGTAGTTTTGCTGTTGCTGGCGTTGGTATTCAAACCAGCGACGGAATTCTTCTTCCCAGTGTTGGGTTTGAGCGCGGCGTGCTTCTTCTTGAGCACGGCGGTAGGCTTCCTCTGCCTTGCGGCGCGCCTCTTCTTCCATGCGAGTGTAGCGTTTGCCGTAGTCTCCCACATTATCGTAGCCTGGGCGTTGTCCCGTCTTGTAGTAGGTAGCTCGATCTTGCAGGTATTCGACCACGGCGTATTGGCCGTATTTGAGCATGCTCAAGAGTTTGTTGCCCAGGAGTAAAATGGCAATCATGATGAGGAATAGGGGGAACAAAAATGGCAGAAAAGCCAATAAGGCCGGCCCCAAAAGCAGAAAGATCAGGCAGCCACCGGAAGTCAGTAGGATGAGTACCCCTTTGCCTACCGTTTTGGCCACATCGACAAGCAAGTCGACAATGGCAATGAGCACGACAAAGACGGCATTAACAACGCGGGCGGTGCCATAGAGGATATGGCCCCAAAGTTTTTGAAACGGATTCATAGGCGTCCTTTCTATGTCAGTTGACAAGTTAATCCACCGCCCTCTATAATTGAAGGGAGGTGCGCTATGAAAAATCACAAATTTACCAATAAACTTCCTTTAACCATCGCCATAGGTTTTTTCCTTGGCCTGGTGCTGGGATTTATTGTACCACAATTTGCTCTGCAAATTAAAGTCTTAGGCGATATATACTTAGGGCTTTTGAAGATGTTGATGATGCCCATTATGTTTTTGACCGTCTTGCGGGGAATCCTCCAGCTGGGAGAGTCCCGACGTATCGGAAAGCTTTTGGGGGCCACGCTGGGCACGTTTGTTATCATGTTTATCCTCTGCAGTGTTCTTTCGCTATTGTTGGCCTGGGCCATCGATCCCGGTCAGGGTTTTACTTTGCCGACAGAGGCTTACACCGCCGAGTTGCCCACTTTCGCCGCTGAGAATATCGTCAAAGAAATTCTTCCCGTCAACCCTCTAGCTGCCATGGTGGAGGGAAAGGTCTTGCCTTCCATGCTTTTTGCCGCCTTCATCGGATTTGCCACTTTAGGTTTAGGTGAAGTTCAAAAGCGCGTCCACCGGGCTGTCGATGATCTTACCGCCGTCTTTTTCCGACTTTTAAATGGTGTCATGTGGACGTCCCCTCTCGGGGTCATGGCCTTAATGGCCCATGCCACAGCGGCCTATGGGCCGTTGGCCTTGGGAGCCATCGGACGATACATCTTGACGTGTTATCTGGCCTGTATCGTTTCCTTTATCGCGGTGATGGTTATACCCTCCCTATGGATCGGCAAACTCCCCCTAAAGCAGCTGGGGCGCAGTCTGGCCCGTCTATGGCCGGTGACCTTGGCCACTACATCTTCGGCTGCCTCTCTTGGGGTGGCTTTGGAAACATGCCAAGAAGACCTGCAGGTATCCCCGGAGGTCGCCAACTTTGTCCTGCCATTAGGTAATACCATTAACATGTGTGGCGGTGCCTGCAGCTTTTCCTGCCTGGCCATGTTTGCCGCTTCGGTATATGGCATTCCTCTGGGGGCTTCCCAACTCATCACCTTAGTTCTGGTGGCTACCCTGATGAATATGAGCGCCCCTGGCATTCCCGGTGGAGGCATCCTCTTAGGCGCCACATTTTTAACCACCTTAGGGCTACCCATCACCATTATGGGACCGATCGCTGCCGTGTATCGCTTGTTGGACATGGCCTTTACCACCATGAATGTCACCGGCGACCTGACGGCCGCTGTGCTCATTGATCGGTTCGTCTCACCCAATCATCCACATATGTGAGACCCTTTGCTTACAGCAAATCACCCCCTAAAGCCTTCACTGGCTCTAGGGGGTTTTATGATGGCCATGTCTCTATGACATCCCACCCCATAGGCATAAAAAAGGCCGCCTCAGCGACCTTGTCATTTCTTTTTTTGGGGTAAGGATTCCATCAGCGATGTCAGTTTGGATTCCAGTAACGGCATAGCATTTAAAGCTTCCCCTAATCCCAAGGCTACCCCTGTCTCCAAGTTGGAAGCGCGATGGACCGGGACTTTGATTCTTTCTCGCAGGCGGTCTGTAAAGCCTGTTAATTGGGATGCACCTCCCGTTAAGAGGACGCCGTGTTGGTAAATATCCGCCACGAGTTCCGGCGGCGTGTGATCCAACAGATCCTCAATCATGTCCAGAATCGCCGTGATGGGCTCGTCTAACATAAAGCGAATCTCTTCACTGTGGACGATGACTTCTCGGGGGATCCCCGTACGCAAATCTCGGCCCGCCACATAGATACTCTTATCTTCCCCGGCGGGAATGACGGTACCAATATGTTCTTTGATATCTTTCGCAGTGTAGGGGCCAATGAGAATGCCATGGGACTTTTTGATGCCGTCCACAATGGCCTGGTCAAAGGCATCACCGGCTACAGCCAGTTGGCTGCCCACGACCACCTCGCCCAAAGAAATCACTGAGGCTTCCGATAGTCCAGCGCCAATGTCTACCACCAAGCGACCCAATGGCTTTTCAATATCCAGCCCCTCAGCCAACGCTGTGGCAAGGGAAGATTCCATTAAGTACACATGGGAGAGGCCCGCTTCTTGGCAGACTTCCAAAAGGGCCGTACGCTGCACCGTGGATGCCCCAACCGGGACTCCCACCACCATGCGCGGCCTGATGAAGGCCAGCTTTATCGTTTTTTGAATCAGATATTTGATTAGTCTTTTGGTGATTTCGTATTCAGCTATTGCTCCATTTTTAACGGATTTGATGCCCACCATGCTAGTCGGCGTTTTGCCCAACATTTTTCGGGCGTCATCGCCTACGGCCAAAAATTTTCCGCTTAGTCGATCGACGCAAACCACATTTCGCTCACGGGCTAAAATGCCTTTTCCTCGTTGGAATAAGGTGATATGATCGGTTCCCAAATCCATGGCCAAATCGGCCCGCAGTCCACTCATAGGTCCTCTTTTCTACGCATTTAGTACAAGCGACTCAGATTCGCCCCTAACGCTTTAAATTTCTCTTCAATATTTTCATAGCCCCGGTCAATATGAAACACGTCGTGGATAACGGTTTCCCCTTCGGCGACTAGACCCGCCAAAATTAAAGCGGCTCCTGCTCGTAAATCAGAAGCATAGACATCCACACCGCGAAGCGGCGCACCGCCGGTCACGACAGCAGATCTTCCGTCTACATTGATATTAGCCCCCATC
The DNA here is from genome assembly GCA_964344295.1 of uncultured Peptoniphilaceae bacterium. Lineage (GTDB taxonomy): Bacteria > Bacillota > Clostridia > Tissierellales > Peptoniphilaceae > JAAYFJ01. The sequence goes on from CAYFMR010000014.1 coordinate 4,942, forward strand.
TTTTGCAGTTCCGCCACATGCATAAAGCGATTTTCAAACACGGTTTCCATGGCAATGGAAATCCCTTGGCATTGGGTCATCAATGCCATGAACTGAGCCTGCATATCCGTGGGAAACCCTGGATAGGGCAAAGTCTTCACGTCAATGGCCTTGGCAGCAGGACTTCCAATGACCCGTAAACTATCGTATTCTTCTTCGATCGTACAGCCCGCTTCCACCAATTTGGCAATGACCGGCTTCATGTGATTGGGGATGACATTATCCACCAAGATATCTCCACCGGTGATGGCCGCAGCCACCATAAATGTCCCCGCTTCAATGCGATCGGGGATGATGGTATGGCGAGCACCAGTCAATTTTTTTACACCTCGAATGCGAATGGACGATGTGCCGGCACCTGAGACTTTGGCTCCCAGTTTGCACAAAAAGTTGGAGAGGTCGACAATTTCCGGCTCCATGGCCGCATTTTCAATGATGGTCTCCCCTTCGGCTAATACGGCCGCCATCATGATATTTTCTGTGGCCCCCACAGAGGGAAAGTCCAAATAGACCGTCTTTCCCACCAAACTGTCTGTGCTAGCCAGGACCACACCATCATCTAATTCGATATCCGCACCTAAAGCGCGAAACCCTTTTAAGTGTAGGTCAATGGGCCGTGTCCCGATTTTGCAACCCCCCGGCAAAGCGTTTTCCGTTTTTCCCAGACGGCCCAGCAGCGGCCCCATCACCAGAAAAGACGCTCGCATTTTGCTCATCAGTTCATAGCCGGTTTTATAGTTATTTAGCCCATTGGAGTTAATCCGCAATACATGAGTATCCAAAAACTCCACTTCGGCTCCCAGGGATTTTAACACAGCACACATGGTTTCCACGTCTTTTAAACGGGGCACTTCTTCTAAAATAATGTCTTCCGTGCCCAAAAGGGACGCCGCCATAATGGGCAGTGCCGCATTTTTTGCTCCGCTAACGCGCACTGTCCCCTCAAGGCGCGGACTCTTTTTAACGACGATTCGATCCACTATATCCTCCCTACTTATCTATCTAATCAATGTAGAGCTATCATTTTATTTTCTTCCTTCATATTATAACAAAACCGCCCCTGTTTAGCAAAAGAAACCACGCTGCCACGAAAAAAGAGAAGACCCCGCCACAGGGCAGGGTCTTAGTAACGATCATTAGCAGCATTAATTCTCGCCAAGGCACGGTTAAGGGCCAGTCTTGCTTTCACGTAATCTGTGTCACCGCTGTCGCTTTTCGGCATCGCCAGTCGCTCTTCGGCACGTCTCTTGGCGGCTTCCGCTCGGGTGATGTTGATTTCTCGCGCCCATTCCGCCGTCTCCACCACCAAGGTGGCCTTGTTATCTCTGACGGTGACATAGCCGCAACCAATAGCGGCCTTGCGTTCAGAACCATCGGCCATCACCAAGCGCAACACAGAAATTTTCGTGGGTGTCACGATCGGTGCCGTGTCGGTCATGATGGCTAGGTCACCTTCCACACCTCGCACAATCATTCTTTGCACTTCTTCATCTAAGAGCAGGCGCGTTGGAGTCACTATGACCAGCTTAAACATCTCACTCACCTATCTCTTTTTCAGTGCTCAGGTCTTCTGATAAAGATTCTTCCACCGCAGCTAACTTTTTCGCAACGTTGACAATGGGGTCCGGTTCCATGTTTTCTGCTTTTTGAACCACTTCTGCGATGGTGCCAGCCATATAGAAAGCACCTTCACTGATGTAATCATACTTTCCTTCTAAAATGCCTTTGAATCCTTTGACGGTTTCTGCCAAAGGTACGTATTTTCCGTCCATGCCTGTAAATGTTTCGGCGACAGAAAACGGTTGGCTTAAGAACCGTTGGATCTTTCTTGCACGGGAAACGGTGATTTTTTGTTTGTCGGAGAGTTCATCCAACCCCAGTACAGCGATGATATCTTGCAAGTCTTTGTATTCTTGCAAAACTTCTTGAACACCACGGGCCACTTGGTAATGTTCTTCTCCCACGACTTCCGGGTCCAAAATACGGCTGGTGGAGTCCAGCGGATCCACAGCAGGGTAAATACCCATCTCTGCCAAGCCACGTGAGAGCACTGTGGTAGCATCCAAGTGCGCAAAGGTCGTGGCAGGAGCGGGGTCAGTCAAGTCATCCGCCGGCACATAAACTGCCTGCACCGAGGTAATCGAGCCCTGTTTCGTTGAAGTAATCCGTTCTTGTAAGGCCCCCATTTCTGTGGCCAGCGTTGGTTGATACCCTACAGCTGAGGGCATACGGCCCAATAATGCCGATACTTCTGAGCCCGCTTGAGTAAAGCGGAAAATATTATCAATAAATAAAAGTACGTCTTGATGCTCTTCGTCACGGAAGTACTCTGCCATGGTCAGTCCGGTCAGAGCCACGCGCATACGGGCTCCAGGCGGCTCATTCATCTGGCCAAATACCAGCGCCGTTTTATCCAATACACCAGAGTCTTTCATTTCGTAGTAAAGGTCGTTACCTTCCCTGGTGCGTTCTCCTACACCTGTGAAGACCGACAGACCGCCGTGTTTTGTGGCGATATTATTGATCAACTCTTGGATCAGAACCGTTTTACCGACCCCGGCACCGCCAAACAGACCAACTTTTCCCCCCTTGGAGTAGGGGCACATCAGATCGACGACTTTGATCCCAGTTTCGTAGATTTCTTTTTCTGTTTTGATGTCTTTAAATCCCGGTGCTTCCCGGTGAATGGGTAAGCTGTGCTCTCTAGGTGGAGCTTCCTTTCCATCAATAGGTTCACCCAGTACATTAAACATCCGTCCCAACGTCGATCGACCTACGGTAATTTCAATGGATGCACCGGTATCAACGCAGTCCATCCCGCGGACCAGACCGTCTGTTGAGCCCATGGATACGCACCGTACGGTATCGTCGCCAATGTGTTGGGCCACTTCCACCACCAGGCGTTCTCCGTGGTTGTCTATTTCAATGGCGTGAAGGAGCTTTGGCAGTTTCTCTGGTGTAAAGCGTATGTCCACCACCGGCCCAATGACCTGCGTGATTTGTCCAATGTTTTGTTCCATATCCTGTCCTTTCTATTGCTGAGCGTTAGCGCCGGAAACGATTTCTGAAATCTCCATCGTAATGGCCGCTTGTCGCGCTCGGTTATAGGTCAGTTCTAAGTCCTCTAGCATCTCATCAGCATTGTCAGAAGCCGCCTCCATGGCCGCTCTTCGACTTGCCTGCTCACTGGCAGAGGCTTCAATCAAAGCACCATAAAAATTCACTGCGACAAATTGGGGAATCAGATGATCCAGCACCTCATCAGCTGAAGGTTCAAATTCAACAATTGATTTCGATTTTAACCGCGCTTCGCCTTGCTGATGAAATGGCAGCAAGGTCTCTGTCATCGGTGTATATTGCAGTGTAGAGTCAAAGCGTGTATAAACAATTTTGACCTCATCCACCGATTTGCTTTGAAACTCTTTTACTGCCAAGTCTGCCATCGCTCTGGCCAGCTCAAAGTCAATGACCTCGGGTATGCCACGGTAAGACTCTATCACCTCTGCCCCCGTCGTTGCCAAGCTTTCCCGCGCTTTGTCTCCAATGACCATCAGTTTATACGCATGTGGATCCTCTTTGATGAGGGTTTCTGCCATGGCAATCACGTTGTGGTTGTATCCACCGGCCAGGCCTCGATCAGCAGTCACCACGATTAGCAGTGTCTTTTCCACTGGTCTTTCCTGTATAAGCTGGTGATTGACACTGACGTGGGCCAGCACGTCACGAATGTTTTCTAGCACCGTCTGATAATAGGGGCGCGTTCGTTCCAGTTGCGCTCTTGCCTTTTGTAGCTTTGCGGTAGACACCATTTCCATGGCTTTGGTGATTTGACGAGTGGAGGCAATCCCTCGAATGCGCCTTTTGATTTCTTTCGTTGTGGGCAATGGCCTACCTCCTCTTATACAAAGGTCTTCAGGAAAGTCTCAACGGCATCGCGAATTTCTTTTTGATCCTCTTCTTTCAGCTCTTTCGATTCACGAATGCGTTCAAATAGGGCAGGGTGGTGGTTGTCCATGTGGTGCAATAATTCTGCTTCCATGTCTTCCAACCGCTCCACCGGCACGGAATCCAGCAGACCTTCTAACACAGCGTAAAGCATGACCACTTGTTGTTCTACCGGCATGGGCGAGTTTTGTCGTTGACGCAAAAGTTGCATCATATGTTCCCCCAGCGACAGAGCACGACGCGTTTCCGCATCCAATTCGGAACCGAATTGTGCAAAGCTGGCTAAGTCACGGTACTGGGCCAATCCCAGTTTTAACCGGCTTCCCACTTTTTTAATCGCAGGGATTTGTGCAGCTCCACCGACCCGGCTTACCGACAGCCCCGTGTTAATCGCCGGTCGTTGGCCGGAGAAGAACAGGTCCGTTTCCAAGAAAATTTGTCCGTCAGTGATGGAGATGACATTCGTAGGAATGTAAGCTGAAATATCACCGGCCAATGTCTCAATAATGGGTAGGGCCGTAATGGACCCACCTCCGTATTCATCACTCAGTTTTGCCGCTCTCTCCAACAGACGAGAGTGCAGGTAAAATACGTCTCCGGGGTACGCTTCCCGTCCCGGCGGACGACGCAAGAGCAAACTCATGGTTCGATAGGCCACAGCGTGTTTCGATAAGTCGTCATAGACGATTAAGACGTCTTTACCTTGTTCCATGAATTCTTCAGCCATGGTCACTCCACTATAGGGAGCCAAGTATTGGATTGGCGCCAACTCTGAAGCCGTTGCCGAAACCACAATGGTATAATCCATGGCACCAAAACGTTGGAAATTATCCACAATCTGAGCGACGGTGGAAGTCTTTTGGCCAATGGCCACGTAAATACAAATCACGTCTTTACCTTTTTGGTTGATAATCGTATCGGTGGCAATGGTTGTTTTCCCTGTTTGGCGATCACCAATGATCAATTCCCGTTGGCCCTTGCCAATAGGAAATAAGGCGTCAATCGATTTAATGCCTGTCTGTAAGGGTTCATCTACGGATTTTCTCGTGATGACCCCGGGAGCCACGCGTTCCACCGGCCTCGTCTTCGTCGTGCGGATAGGGCCTTTGCCGTCAATGGGCTGTCCCAAGGCATTGACCACGCGGCCAACTAAGCCTTCTCCTACGGGGACTTCCACAATGCGACCCGTACGCTTGACCTCATCGCCTTCCATCAGGTCTTTATCGGGACCCAGCAACACCGCTCCTACGTTATTGATTTCTAAGTTTAATGCCATGCCATAAACGCCTCCGGGAAACTCCAGGAGCTCGTTACTTTGGCAGCCTTGCAATCCATAGACCCGGGCAATCCCATCCCCAACTTCTAGGATCGTGCCCACATCTACCATCTCTATGCGCTCTTCATAATTTTCGATCTGCGCTTTGATAATTGAGCTTATTTCTTCTGGTCTTAAAGCCATCTTTTCACCTCAGCTTCACTAAAACATCTTTTCTAAATGGTAACGATAGGCATCGAGCCGCCCACGGATGGAGTCATCTAGCACTTGACCATCATAATAAAGAATGGCTCCACCTTTTATGGCAGGGTCCACTGTTTCAATCAGTATGACTTTTTTCTCCAAACGCTTTTCTAAATTAGCCCTTAGGCGCTCTCTCCACTCGTCCTCCAAAGGAATCGCCGTTGTGACGGTCACCTCTGCACACCCCATGTAGTTTAAAGCTTTTTTATGAAATGCACTGGTAATTCTTCGCGTCAAGTCCGTGCGTCCATTATCAATTAACACACCGAAAAAATTTCTGACAATGGGTGTGGTTCGTTGACCTACGACTTCATTCAAGATGTTTTTTTTGGTCTTGGGGAGTATGCGCGGATGGTTTAACACCGCCAACAGGTCCGGGTTGTCATAAATCGTACTGGTCACTGCTTCCAAGGCTAACCGCGTCTCTTCAACGCAATCGTGCTCGATGGCAATGCGAAGTAGCGCCTCTGCATAGGGAGCTTTGATTTCTATCATCTAATCACGCTCCATATCCTCGATAAACTTCTCGATAAACTCCCTTTGTTTTTCGGAATCTGTCAATTTCTCATCGAGAATCTTCTCCGCCAACGTCACAGCCATATCCCCTGCTTCTGCATAGACTGCATCATAGGCCACGGCCTTTTGATATTCAATTTCTCGCTCAGCTCTTTCTTTGATAAGCTCAGCTTCGTGTTTTCCCTCTTCAATGAGTTGATCTCTCACAGCCTCACCATGGGTGCGATATTCATCCACAATGGTGGCTCCCTCTTCGCGAGCAGTGGCTAATCGTTTTTCTACGGCTTCTCTTAATGCCAAGGCTTCTTCGATTTCTTTTTCAGCATCGCGTAGCTGGCCGTCAATCAAGTCCTGACGCTTTGTCAAAAACTCCTTCACCGGCTTATACAAAAAATGTCTGAGAATGAAATACAAAATAATGACGGAAATCCATACCAGCACCATGTTGTGTAACACAGGAATGGCATTGACTTGTATATCCCCCATTTCATCCCTCCTTTGCTAACCTCCGCTTACTAGGTCTATAGCCCTAAGTTAATGTATGCGGTCAAAAGAGGTCTAAAGAACAATAAAATCAAAGCGATAATCAAACCATAAATCCCCGTAGTCTCCGCAACGGCTTGTCCCATTAACATGGTGCGAATGATGTCCCCTTGTGCCTCGGGTTGACGTCCTACGGCTTCAGCTCCTTTAGCTGCTGCGTTTCCCTGTCCAATTCCAGGGCCAATACCTGCAATCATGGCCAAACCTGCACCAATGGCAGAGCAACCTAAGATGAAAGCTTCACTTGTAATTCCAGACATAATATCCTCCTTAAAGATACACTTTATTTTCCACTCTCCGGTGCCGCATCGCCACCGATATAGAGCATGGTTAACATGACAAAGATAAATGTTTGTAATACGCCGGCAAAAATATCAAAATATGCGTGTAATAGCGGCGTAAAAATGGGACTAACGTTTCCCAAAGCGGCGTAAACCAATCCGAGGATGAGCCCTCCACTCATGATGTTTCCGAATAGACGAAACGACAACGAGATGGGGTTAGCCAATTCTCCGATGATATTGACTGGGGTGATAACGGCAATGGGCTCGGTGAAACTCTTAAGGTATCCCAGCAACCCGCCGTTTGAACGGAAGGTAAACACCTGCGTCAACACAAAAGTAATCAACGCCAAAGCCATCGTGACACTGATATCTGATGTCGGCGGTGTTAGACCGATCAGTCCCCACAAGTTAGATACGAGCAAGAATAGAGCCAATGTCAACATATAGGGCGTAAACTTGCGATTATGTGGCCCCATATTGGTGACGACCATATTTTCAATTCCTTCCACGGTGAGTTCAACCGAGTTTTGAAATTTCCCCGGCTTCTTTTTTGGATCCAGGCGTTTGAAATAATTGCCCACCAAGATGCTCACCACACTTAATAGGATCACCACCACCAGCATACTGGTTATACTGGCCGGTAAATGATACGGCTGACTCTTCCAATAGACTGTGATGTCCAAATGATCCCCCCTTTCCTACCTTCTTGACTTAGTCCTCTTTCTTTGGGCGGTTTAACGATGCTGCCAATCCCTTATCCCAAGTAAAGGATAGAAGTACTGTATATTTCATGGAAACTACGCCAATGGCCACCGGGATCACGGAGATGTCCGGTGAGTAGTAGCTTAGAAAAAAGATTAGGGCGTAGAACACCATGCGAACGGCATAGCCCATGCGTACCTTTGCCTTAGCTTTTTGTGCAGGCAACCGTACAGCTCTTGCCAGCGTCAAGCGCATCTGTCCAAAAAACAACACGGCCACAGCGGCACCAAACAACTGTCCCTTGATCCAACGAGGGCCCGCCCAGGGCACAAAGTACCACACTCCTGCTAAGATCACGTTAAAGGTGATACAGCGAAACACCAGCTTTTTTAATACGGGATCACGGAAGATTTCTCTCATCATCGTTCTCCTTTGCCGACTCGCTGTCCGGACCGCGTTGGCGATACAGTCGCGGGATTCTCATCAGGTTATAAAAAGCACTGGCCACACCTAAGAGCATGAGGACGATAAAGAAAACGCCGCCGGTTTGAAGCCTCTTATCCAGATACTGTCCCAAGAATACACCGATTAAAATCGGCGTGATCATCGACAGACCGACTTGAGTAATCAATGCCAGATGAGAGAATTCCGGTCTTTTATTTCCGATCGTGATCACCTGCCCTTCATACGCATCCAAAAACCTTTAATCTTACAGGTTACCGTTATTATAATATTTATGCTTTCCATATGCAAATAAGAAGTACTTTATCGCCTTAGTCTTTTATCATAACTTTTACCTGATCCTTTAGATCCGTATGAAAAGATAATACCCCGTTTCTGCTCAAGAGAAACAGGTGAAATTAGCCCAGACTCCCCGGTATCCTTCTTGCTATTTGTATAACAAGCGTGTATAATTAATACGTTATAAGTTTCGCACATCGTGATGGACGGCTTAGTCATTCGGCAAAGGTGCCGATAGCGATTGATTATCACATTTTACTTGATGTGTGAGTCACTTATGGGACAAAAACAGAAAGAGGTGTAAGTACATGAAAGTTGACAATCTGACTTTCAAGGGTGGAGTCCACATGGAGGGGTACAAGGATCTTTCCAATCAGTTCCCTGTCACCAAAGCCAATCCTCCAAAGATGGTTTACATTCCACTACACCAACACATCGGTGCTCCCTGCGAGTGCATCGTCAGTGTCGGTGACCAGGTTAAGGTCGGACAGAAAATTGGTGAGGCCAAAGCTTTTGTCTGTGCTCCGGTTCACTCAAGTGTTTCCGGTACGGTTAAAGCCATTGAGCGCCGCTTGACCCCCACGGGTATGATGGCGGAAACGGTCATCATCGAAAACGACGGACTGGACACTCTGGGCTATGAAAGTCAAGGAAAAACCCTAGAAAACTCAGAACCCAAGGAAATTATCTCCATGGTAAAAGAGGCCGGCATTACCGGTCTGGGCGGTGCCGGTTTCCCCACTCACGTAAAACTATCTGTACCTGATGACAAAAAAATTGATTTCGTCATCATCAACGGAGCTGAGTGTGAACCGTATCTGACCGCTGACCAACTATCCATGGAAACAATGCCCGACAAGTTATTGAAGGGTCTGGCCCTGGAAATGAAGGCAGTTGGTGCTCCCAAAGGCTATATCGCCGTGGAAACCAACAAACCCAAGGCCATTGAAACTCTTCGCAAAGAGGCGGAAAAATATCCTGACATCGAAGTGGTCACTTTGAAAGCTAAGTACCCACAAGGCGATGAAAAACGTATCATCGATGCCGTCGTCGACCGTCAAGTTCCCTCAGGTGGTCTTCCCATGGATGTAGGTGTTGTCGTCTCTAACGTAAGCTCTGCCATTGCCATCCACAATGCAGTTTACGAAAACAAACCTCTCTACGAGCGTATTGTCACTTTGACCGGACACGCTTTAAAGGACCCCAGAAACCTTTTAGTCAGAAACGGTACTCCCATTGCAGAACTCATTGAACAAGCCGGCGGCTTCAAAGAAGAACCTGGCAAAATCATCATGGGTGGCCCGATGATGGGTATGGCACAAACCACTTTAGATGTGGCTGCCATTAAAGGTCTCGGTGGCCTTTTGGTCATGACTAAAGAAGAAGCGAACACCGGTGAAGTCACCGAATGTATCAAATGTGGTAAATGCGTCAGCGTATGCCCCGTTCATTTGGAACCCATTAACATTCACCGCTACGCTCTCAAAGAACGCTTTGAGGAAGCCGGAAACATCTATCACGCTCTGGACTGTGTAGAATGTGGCTCCTGTTCCTTCATCTGTCCGGCGAAACGCCCCTTAGTGGAATCCATCCGCTTAGCCAAGAGGGAAATTCGCTCCTTGATGCAAAAGAAATAGGGAGGAAACCATGGAAGAAAAAGTTACCCCAACTGTTCAATTGAATCAATTGCTCACAGTATCCTCTTCTCCCCACGTGCGAAGTAATGAAAACACGCGCCGCATTATGCTAGACGTGATCATCGCGATGATTCCCGCGGCCATTGCCAGTGTGTACTTCTTCGGAGTAAGAGCTCTTATGTTAATCGTCATCTCGGTGCTATCCGCCGTTGTGGCTGAACACATCATTGAGAAAGCCCTAGGCAGACAATCCACGATTGGCGACCTATCCGCCGTTGTTACTGGGATGCTACTGGCCTTTAACGTGCCTGTCAGCCTTCCCTTTTATATGATTATCTTTGGTAGTTTCTTTGCCATTATCGTCGTCAAGCAACTCTTCGGCGGAATTGGACAAAACTTTATGAACCCGGCCCTTGCCGCTCGTGCGGTACTAGTTGCCAGCTGGCCAGCAGCCATGTCTGCTTATACTAGACCCATGACAGACCTCGTCTCCATGGCGACTCCCCTTTCCGGCGGACCTGCCATTAGCATGATGGATATGTTTATCGGTAAAATGCCCGGTTCCCTAGGTGAAGTCTCTGCGCTAGCCATCTTGTTGGGCCTTATTTATTTACTTGCCCGCAAAGTCATCACCTTCCACATCCCCGTCATCTACGTTGCCACTACAGCAATCTTCTTGGCACTGTTTGGCACACCCTTTAACGAATTAGGCATGCAAATCCTAAGCGGCGGTCTGTTACTTGGTGCCGTCTTTATGGCAACTGACTACTCCTCCTCTCCCTCTACGGTGAAAGGACAAGTCATCTTCGCCATCGGATGTGGTCTAATTACAGCAGTGATCCGTGCTTACGGTGGTTATCCGGAAGGGGTCTCCTATTCCATCCTACTGATGAATAGTGCCACTCCGCTTATCGAGAAACTCACGGTTGGCGCTGCCTTTGGAGGTGCTAAGAAATGAATGAAACTCTAAAATTAGCTTTAATTTTATTTTTAATCGCTGCCGTCTCCACGGGGATCTTGGCTGTGGTTAATAACTTCACCTCCGTTGTCATTGCGGAACGTGAAGCCGAGGAGCTTCAAAATGCCCTTGGCGTCGTTAGCCCAGATGCAGATGCTTTCGAACCGGTTGACGATGCAACTAGAGAAGGTTTTGTCGACTCGACGCCATTTATCAAAAACGCCTATTTGGCCCAAGCCGGTGGAGAAACCATTGGCTACGTCTTCGACGTCGTCGCCAAAGGTGGGTATGGTGGCGACATCGCCTTTATCCTTGGCATTAACGCCGACAATGAAATCACTGGTTTCCAAATTTTAAGCCACGGTGAAACCCCTGGCTTCGGCGCAGCAGCAGCTGAACCTGAATTTGCAGAAGGTACCATCGGTGCAACCAATGCAGATGAAATCAACGGCATTTCCGGTGCAACGAAGACCACCAACGCTATCAAAGGTGGTATTAGCCAAGCCTATGATGCCCTGGGAACCCTATAGGAGGAGAACACCATGAAACTATCTGAAGTCTTTAAGAATGGGATATTTAAAAACAACCCCATTCTGGTTCAACTTATCGGACTTTGCGCTGTTTTAGGGGTCTCTACCGCCACGATCAACGCCCTTGCCATGAGCTTGGCTGTTACCATCGTATTAGTCGGTTCAAACTTGGTTATCTCCCTTCTACGCAATGTCATTCCCGATAAAATCCGTATTCCTGCGTTTATCGTCGTCATCGCTTCCTTCGTAACGATTATCGACATGGTCCTTAAGGCCTACGCTCCTGATATCTACGCACAATTGGGCGTATTTATCCCCTTGATCGTTGTTAACTGTATTATCCTAGGTCGCGCAGAAGCTTTTGCTTCTAAAAATGGTCCCGGAGCCGCTATCATAGACGGTTTGGGAACTGGTATTGGTTACTTCCTCGCCATCACCATTCTAGCCATTATTCGTGAGCTCTTCGGCTCCGGCGAAATTCTTGGCTACTCTATCTTTGGCGAAGCCTATCCTGGCATTGGCATCTTTACCTCTCCTGCCGGCGCTTTCATCATCCTGGGAGTCATGATTGCCATCTACAGTGGTATTATGAGCAAATCAGCTAAGGAGGATTAAGATGAATCTACTATCGATTATTGTTGGCTCCATTTTCGTCAACAACTATGTATTCGCTAAGTTCTTAGGTATCTGTCCTCTATTGGGTGTTTCCAACAAAGTTGAAACCGCCACCGGGATGGGAGCTGCTGTTACATTCGTTATCACGCTGAGCTCTCTTATTACCTACCTGATCCAAACCTTTATTTTGGACAAATTCGGACTACAATACCTTCAAACAATCGTGTTCATTCTCGTTATCGCTACGTTGGTTCAATTCGTAGAAATGGTTTTGAAGAAAAACTCTCCGAACCTCTACAGTGCTCTTGGGGTTTATCTTCCCTTGATCACCACCAACTGTGTGGTACTGGGTGTTGCCATCCTAAACGTATCTGAAGGCTACAACGTCATCGAAACCTTGGTAAACGCTATTGGTTCCTCCATTGGCTTTATCATCGCGATCGTTCTGTTAGCTGCTATTCGTGAAAAGATGGAACTCAATAACATTCACAAAAACTTTGAAGGCTTCCCCATTGCATTGGTCACCACTGGCCTTATGGCTATCGCATTCTCCGGATTTGCCGGACTAGTATAGGAGGGTTATGATGAATCCTATTTTATTAGCAATTGTGGTAGTCGGAGCTATGGGCCTCTTATTCGGTGCCATTCTCTCGGTTGCCTCTAATATCTTCCATGTGGAAGTAGACGAAAAAGTATCTCAAGTACGTGCACAACTTCCCGGCGCCAACTGCGGTGCCTGTGGTTTCCCCGGTTGCGACGGTTTAGCTACCGCCATTGCCCTTAACGACGGACCTGTCAACGGATGCCCCGTCGGTGGAGCACCTGTCGCCGAACGTATCGCCACCATCATGGGAAAATCTGCCGGTGCTACTGAAAAACAAGTGGCTTGCGTTATGTGTAACGGTTCCCCGGCTAATGCCAAGGAAAAACACGTCTTTAACGGTATGCACGATTGCCGCTCCAACGCCGCCTTCCAAGGTGGATCCAAAGCCTGTTCCTATGGCTGCTTAGGCGACGGTACCTGTGAATCCGTTTGTCCCTTTGATGCCATCCACGTCATCGACGGCGTTGCTGTGGTAGACAAAGAAAAATGTACTGCTTGCCAAAAATGTATTTCTGTTTGTCCCAGAAATGTCATCCATCTGGTTCCCTACGACCAAGAAGTCCTCGTCAAATGTAACAGCAAAGACGACGGTAAAACCGTCCGTGCCAACTGTTCCGTTGGATGTATTGGATGCGGGCTCTGTGTTCGCAACTCCGAAGAAGGTGCCTTCGTCGTAGAAGACAGACTTGCCCACGCTGTATCTGGACATGATTACGGTACAGCCATGGACAAATGCCCCACAAAAGCGATCCACTTCCATGATGCACAAAAAGATGCTGAAGCCATTGCAGCACGCGCTGCAGAGGCTGCTGCAAAAGCTGCCGCTGCCAAAGAGGCCGCTGCACAAAAAGCGAAAGACGATCAAGCGATGTAATCCCTTGAACGCCAAAATCCCTCGCCAATGGCGAGGGATTTTTTATGCCCTGCAAAAACGCATCAACTGCTGCTGTCCTTGACCAAAACGTAGTTCTACCTAGCAAAGTTTTTTCTGTACAAGGTTAGTCTCTTTGTTCCAGAAAATGGTCATCCAGTACACCTGGTTCATGTGATAGGATGGCGTACCATAGAGGATTTGAACCCCTGCCCTTCAATCCAGCACTTCTGGTTCCCGTGGTAAGCGGGCAAGCACCATTTCTTGTCCACCAGCTTTTCCATCGCTTTCGAAGCTTCTTGAACATGCAGGGTATTCACGAAATACCTGATGATCGCTCCATTGAGGCATGAGAAGCACGCGTCATAGCCCGTACCACTTTCCCTTAGCCGTTCTCAGGGTACGCGAGTCACTGTCATTCCCTCCCCTGACGCAATCCCCACTTGTCAATCCTCCCCATCCACATGTAACACAAGCGAAGCTCATAGCCGTTTACACGCCTCAAACCCATCAGCCATGGTCAAGCCAGCATCCAAAACATGCTCTTGAAAATTTCAGGATTGTGCACCACCTTCCCCTTTCATGCATCCGCCGTTTGCTAAGCAAGCTCTGCCCTCCGGCGATCCTCCTTTCTCCCTTCGCGCGAATTCGCGACGTTGCCGCTGCCTTTTTCCCTGTTTTTTTGCCAGACGGCACCGTATGGTTTACACATGCCTGTCACCGTTTTATCCACTATGTCAGCTCCTAATTCGTGTACGAAAGGCTGCCCTTTGATTCTTTTGGTCCATCTCACTCTCAATGACTAGCCACTTCCCATCGGCTCATCGCGTATCAATACTGTCCCTAGTAGTTTGCGTTCGATACCATGACGATATCTTCTAATGCCTGAGACATCTCATTTGTTTAAAAACCCCTGCAAGTCCAGTTGCAGGGGTTTTGTCTATTATTCTTTCAGCGGTGCGGGGTCATCATTCGGTGTTTCTTTCGTACCTGCCGGATTCGATGCAACAGTGGCAGTGATTTCAGGGCCGGCCAGTTCGACTTGATCGGCTATGTCGACGACTTCATCTGTTTGGATCAGTTTGTCCATCTCCATGCTTGCCATCGGACGAATGGGAATGATTTTTCCGATGAAGTTATAAGGTGATTCTTGGCTTCGCGTTGTGTAGAGGCGGACGGTTTTGTTGTAGATGCGCACCGCTTCTTGTAGTTCCAGGACGTGTTCCTCTAATTTCTTTTCATAGTGGGTCAAATCACCTGTACGCTTGGCTGTGGGTTTGAGTTCCATGGCTTGTTGGTAGTACCCTTGAAAGTCGGTGAGGGATTGCTGGATGCTTTGGGTCGCCAAGTCCATTTTTTCCGGTTCAAAGGGAGCCAGCTCGTCTCGCAGTGCTTTTGCTTCCACACGATCGTTTTGAAAGGCAATCGCTCTGGTTAATCCTTGCAAAGCCTCAAAGCTTTCCATCAGCGCAATGGCCGCTTTACCCAGCTGCAGACTGCCTCGTTCGCCGATTTTTCGTATTCTGCTCAAAAATGTGGCCATAAAGGCCATAATCACAATCAGTGCAATTAATATATATAAGTACCACATATCCTTCTCCTTTTCACAGCCCTAAGTTAGGGTCAACGCCATCGTCTTCGATGGAGCCGTACCGGTATTGGTAGTAAGCCGCCGATCCGATCATTGCTGCATTGTCCGTGCACAGAGCGCGCGGCGGATAGTACAACGTGTAGCCGCGCTCATCGCAGGCTTTTTGCATCGCACGACGCAGCCCCTCATTGGCGGAGACGCCGCCAGATAAAGTGATGACCCGCCTTTTTGTCTTTTCTGCGGCCATCATGGTCTTGTCCACCAGGACGTCGAGAATAGCCTGTTGAAATGAAGCAGCCATGTCTTCGACGGGGATCGGGGTGTTCTTTTGACTGGCGTGATTCCAAGCATTTAACGCCGCTGTCTTAAGTCCACTAAAGGAGAAGTCCAAGGATCCCTTCTCCAACATGACCCGTGGCAAGTCCACTGCCGTTGCGTTTCCTTGTACACTCAGTCGATCGATTTGCGGCCCTCCGGGGTAAGGCAATCCCATGACGCGGGCCACCTTGTCGAATGCCTCCCCAGCCGCATCGTCATACGTCTGTCCCAAAATATCATAGGCTCCATAGCTCTTCACTTCTAGAAGATACGTGTGGCCTCCGCTGACCACCAAGGACAGGAATGGGGGCTCCAATTCGTGATGAGCCAGGTAGTTGGCTGCAATATGACCTTCCATATGGTTAGCTGGGATAAATGGCTTGGCCAGGGCATAAGCTAAGGTCTTGCCCGCCGTCAATCCCACTAATAGGGCTCCTACTAAACCGGGGCCTCTTGTGGCAGCGACGGCGTCCACGTCTTGCCACGTCCATTGCCCTTGTGCCAAGGTTTCATCGATGAGGGCACTGATGGTTTCCACGTGAAGTCGAGAGGCGATTTCCGGCACCACGCCACCGTACGTCTTGTGTACGGCAATTTGCGAGGCCACTTGCTCTGCTAGGATATGACGACCGTCCTTCACTAAGGCCACGGCCGTTTCGTCACAAGAACTTTCAATTGCCAAGATCTTCATCGTCATCGTTCCTTTCATAGCGCCACATGATGAGGCCGTCTTCGTGCTCTGCCTGATAGTAATTGGGCCGACGTCCCGCCACTTCAAACCCTAGGCTCTCGTAAAGAGCCCGTGCTGAGGTGTTGCTTTCCCGCACTTCCAGCGTCATGGCCATGATTCCAAGGGAAGCGGCAGTGGCGATGAGATGCTCCATAAGCTGTCGACCAAAGCCTTCGCCCTGCCTAGACGGGTCCACAGCAATGTTGATCACATGGCTCTCGTCTAACAGCACCCACAGTAACCCGTAGCCCAGCACTGTTCCATCCTCTTCCAAAACAAAATTATACGTATAAGGGTCTACCAAGACCTCTGTCCACGTGCCAATTGACCAGGGAGCAGCAAAGCAGGCTCCTTCAATCGCAAAGATTTGGTCAATATCCTCGGCTTTCATCGGTCGTATCACAGCACTCATCGATCGGCTCCTTTGATGCGATCTGCACGAGTGGGAGCTCCATAAAGAGGTGCCAAGGTGCGATAGTCATCCTCTCGTCCGTTCTCATAAAGGGTCGCTCCCAAAGCCGCCACGTTGACAGCACTCATCGCCCGTCTTTCCACGGGCACGGGCTGGGCCATAGGCACTTTCTCGAATACACCGGCAAAAGGCCCCACAACGAAAGTCGGCTCGGTCAACGCCTCTTCCAGTGTCTCTAATGACCGCACCTCATCTGTCCACAGACGATCCAGCTCCTGGCCTGTGCCTCGAAACAGAGCGCTAAAAGCCCGCTCTCTTCGAGCATCCATCACGGCCAACACCGGGCCCTTGTGCCCCCGCTCACCATAGGCCAGCGCTTCCAATGTGCTCACCCCCACCAACGGCAGGCTCAGCACCTGGGATAAGGTTTTCGCCATTGTCACGGCAATGCGTAAACCCGTAAACGAACCGGGGCCTACCCCCACGGCAATCAAACCCACATCTTCTAAATCTCGCTTTGTACTTTGCAAGAGATGATCCACATGGGGCAAAAGGCTTTCCGCGTGGGATCCCTTTAGCGACCCTCGACTTTCACCCACCACACCTTGTGCCGTATCATATAATGCCACTGCTGTCATCCCCGTCGATGTGTCAAGGCCTAAAGTCAGCAAAATCCCACTCTCCTCTCTCTTTGCATTGCTCACCACCTCGATGCCAGGTGATTTCCCGCGTCTTCTCATCTAATACTTTTAACGCAAACCATAAAGCCTCTTTCGGCATCAGTTCCTTCACCAAATCGGCCCACTCGATGATGCAAACACCTTCTCCGAAAAGGTACTCATCCAACCACAAACTATCCGCCCCGTCCCCCATGCGGTATAAATCAAAGTGGTATACCGGTAAACGCCCCTGGTATTCTCTGACATAGGTATAGGTAGGGCTGGTGATCACCCCATCCACGCCTAGGGCACGGGCCAGCGCACGAGCCAAGACGGACTTGCCTGCCCCTAAGTCGCCCGTCAGGCACAAGACATCGCCGGGGCGCAACCCCGGAGCCAAACGTTTTGCCAGGGTCTTCAACTCTTCTTCATCCACTTGCCACACAATATCCATCGCCGACTCCCTCCACACAAATAGAAAAAAACGGACAACGCCGTCTTTTCCAACCTTACTATGGTTTATCTTACCATGACTTCCGACGGGATACAATAGGCACCATTTTCACCAATCAAGCTCTAAAAAAAGCCAATGCCTTGTCATCTCACAAGGCATTGGCAATTTCATCCAACTGCTTATGCTTCTTTATGATTGGCTTCTTCGATAATTTTTTCCGCAATCACGGAGGGTACTTCTTCATAGCGCACAAATTCCATGCTGAAGTTACCTCGACCTTGTGTCATGGCACGCAAGTCAATGGCGTATTCGAATAGCTCAGCTTGCGGCGCTTCGGCTATCAACAGTTGAGAGCCGTCTTCTTGCTGATCCATACCCAGAATACGGCCGCGACGTTTGTTCATATCACCCATGACATCGCCTAAGTAGTCTTCGGGAATGGAGACTTCTACGTGCATGATGGGCTCTAACAAGACCGGTTTTGCTTCTTCCATTCCTTTTTTAAAGGCCAGGGAAGCGGCGATCTTAAACGCCATTTCATTAGAGTCGACATCGTGGTAGGATCCATCGTAAAGCACGGCTTTAAAGTTAACCACGGGATAGCCGGCCAAAACACCGTGTTCCATGGATTCTTGAATACCCTTTTCTACAGCGGGGAAGAAATTACGGGGCACAGCGCCACCAAACACTTCTTCGGCGAATTCAAAGCCTTCTTCGGCAGGTTCAAAGCGAACCCACACATCACCGTATTGTCCGGCACCACCGGATTGTTTTTTGTGACGTCCTTGGACACTGGCCGTTCCCTTAATGGTTTCACGATATGGAATGATAAAAGGTACGACTTTGACGCCTACGCCAAACATGTTTTTCATCTTGTCCATGATGACTTGTAACTGGACGTTACCTTGACCACCGATGGTCAGCTGCTTGGTTTCCGCATTTCTTTCCACTACGAAAGAAGGATCTTCTTCACGTAAACGGTGCAACGCTGTACCCAACTTATCCTCGTCGCCTTTGCTTTCCGGTTCGATGGCAAAGAACAATGTTGCTTGGGGATATTTCAACGCTTTGTATTTGACGGGGTGCGCCTTGTCACATAGGGTATCGCCTGTTTGGGTCACAGATAATTTCGTCGTGGCTCCAATGTCTCCCGCTTGTAATTCATTGATATCCATTTGGTTTTTACCGCGCAGCACCACTAAGGAACCCAGTTTTTCCGGCTTGTCTTGGGTGATGTTGTAGACAGGCGTATCCTTGGTCAATTTACCGGACAAGACCTTAAACAGGGAAATCTTACCCACAAACGGATCCACGATAGTCTTAAAGACGACAGCAGAGAACGGTTCTTTCACGTCGACTTTTACATCTTCGCCATCTTCGCGTCTAAAGCCGATGTTGGCTCTTTCGTCCGCCGGGGAGGGCATATAGTTGACGATGAGGTTCATCAATAAATCCACACCGATGGCCTTTTCAGCAGCTCCCACCAATAGGGGTACAGCACGACCTTCCAACAGAGCCGTTGTGACACCACGCAATAAGTCTTCTCGAGTGAATTTTTCGCCGGCAAAGTATTTTTCCATCAACTCTTCGTCGGCTTCGGCAACGACTTCAGCAATGTCTTCGTAGATTTCTTGGGTACGCAAAATTTGCGCTTCATCCAGTTTCACTTCCGTGGCTTTGCCATCTTTGTACTCATAGCCTTGTTGGAAGATGACATCAGTGACCCCTTTAAAGTCCGCACCTTCCCCGATGGGAATGGTAAAGGGGATGACCTTTTGGCCAAATTGACTTTGTAACTCGTCTAATACCTTATCAAACGACACATTTTCTTCGTCGATTTTGTTAACAAAGATGATACGCGGCAAAGAGATCTTTTCCGTGTATTTCCAAATCAATTCCGTACCCACTTCGATCCCGGAAGTCGCATCCACTACCAGCAGTGCCGCTTCGCTAGCACGTAGGGCAGAGTACGTTTCTCCCACAAAGTCCATGTATCCCGGAGTGTCGATGATATTGAGTTTGTGTTCTTTCCACTCTACGGGAATAACGGAGGTGCTGATGGAAGATTGACGGTCCATCTCCTCCTTAGAGAAGTCAGACTGGGTGTTCTTTCCGGCGACACTTCCCATTCGATTCGTCGCGCCACTTACATAGAGCATGGCTTCTGTCAAGTTAGTCTTACCACTACCGCTGTGGCCCACTAAAGCCAAGTTTCTAATCTTGTCGGTTGCATATACCTTCATCAAATTCCTCCTTCATTTTATTTCAAAGGGTAGCCCTTCAAAAATCCGCACCTAGAGCCTTACGCTTACTTTACCATTATAGCATGTCCCTTTGATATTGACAATTAAAAAACACTTTCGTTAAAGGGTTGTTGATCGATCAAAAAACGGCTCGATTTGCGCCCTTTGAGCACTGCTATAGCCCATGAGGCCCCCGGTGTGCACAAAGAGAATTTTCTCCCCTTGGAACCGGCCTTGTTTCAATTCTTCCAAGACACCATAAAGGGCCTTGCCCGTATAAACGGGATCGGTGATCACACCTTCCCTTCTCGCCACATGATGGATGACGGCTAACTCTTCATCACGGCTGATGGCATAGCCTAAACCGGCATAGCCGTCTAGCATGGGCATCGCTTCCGGTTGCAAGGTCACGTCGCCCCCGCATAGGTCATTTAAGCCCGTGAACAAGTTTTGGGCGATGGCACGGAAATAGGCGGCGTCATCGCAAATGGGTACACCGGTAACCCGTATGGGTCCGCCGTGCATGACATTGCCGTAAAGTAGACCCGCATACGTTCCGCCGGAGCCCACAGCCACAAAGAGGCGATCAAAGGTTAAGCCCATCGCCTTTTCTTGTTCCAAAATCTCTTCATAGGCCTTCACATAACCCATAGAACCACGGGCGTTGGAAGCCCCTTCCGGAATGATGTAAGGCGTTTCTCCTTTTGACCTTAACTCTTCGGCAATGCCCTCCATGATCGCTCCCCGTTTTTCTCGGTACTCTTCGGGAGTGATGAATCGAATGTGAGCGCCGGCCATTTGACCAAAGAAGGGGTTGCCCTCATGGGAGAGCTCTTCGGTCCCTCTTAAGACCAACGTGACTCCCATACCCAACCGCGCTGCCACCATGGCTGTGGCTCGTGCGTGGTTGCTTTGAATCCCCCCGCAGGTGATCAGGTGGGTGGCCCCCTGATTCAGGGCATCTTGGGCTAAGTATTCGAGTTTGCGTACTTTGTTGCCCGACAGTTCCGATCCGGTGTAATCGTCTCGTTTCACATAAATTTCCGCCCCATACTCCTCGGATAGTCGCGAGAGTTTCACGATGGGCGTGGGCAAATTAGCCAATGAGTATTTGTCCAGCATCTTTTTCTCCTTCCCTTCCCGGCGTTTGTCCTTCCACAAGGAATGTCCAGCCGTCTTTTTCCTTTCGTGCAATGGTCAGACTCGCCCCGCTGATCGAGGGGCCTTGCCAAAAATCTTTGACTGGCGTATCGGTTAAGGCATTTTTCAGTGCCCGAATGGTCACTCCGTGACTGATGACGATGATCTTCTCCACCGCCGGCAAGTCATCGATAAAACGATGTGCCCGCTCCATCAGCCGATGCAAGTCTTCTGCTCCTTCCATGGCAAACACTTCCGGTGTTTGGCGATACGCGTACATCTCCTTTGGATATTCGCGCCTGAGTACCTCCGGGTTCATGCCTTGCCAACGATCCAAAAAAATCTCCTTCAGTCGATCGTCACGATAAAGTGGCACTTCTCTAGTAGCCCGTAAAATCGTTGCGGTCTCCACCGCTCGAGGTAACGGCGAAGTATACCATCGATCAAACGTTTCCTCGGCCAAATAACGGCTGAGCTTCCACGCATCGGCCACTCCCTTAGCCGTCAGCGGCGAATCCAGCCACCCTTGCACACGCCCCTCTCGATTCCACACGGTCTGGCCATGGCGAACGAGATAAATATCCATAGTTCCTCCTTCACATTCTCTCGGGTCACATCGGTGGTCTGAAAAGGCGGCAGAAAACCTGCCGCCTCGCTTCACCGTTGGGACATCTCTCTCGCCTATGCTTTAGCAATGACGATGGTGGCCTCTTGACCGTTTAAGTCCGTCACTTCTCCTTCCACTTCGTCTTCTCGCGTCACGCTGACGGCGATGACTTCGCGTTTGACATACTCCATGGCTGCCGTAATGGCCTTGGCTACCTCGTCATCCCCTTGGTAGGTGACGTAAATGGCATCAGCCACGTGCAAGTCATGAGCTTTTCGCATCTGTTGAATTTTGGAGATAAACTCGCGGACATAGCCTTCTTCAATGAGTTCATTGGTTAAGTGGGTATCCAAGATGACGAAGCGGTTATTTTCCATGGTGACGTTAAATCCTTCTTTGGCATCAATACGCACTTCCACCATATCTTCTTCCACGGTCACAGATTCACCGCCTAGCTCCATGGTCACCGGTCCTTGGGAGAGTTCATGTACTAGGGTTTTAGCGTCAGCTTCGGCCAAAGCCTTACCAAAGGCTTTGATATTTTTGCCTAGTTTCGGTCCGGCTACGCGGAAATTGGGTTTGAGTTCATAGTTCATATAGCCGGAAAGGTCAGCTTCAAACACCACTTCTTTGACGTTTAATTCTTCTTTTAATAGCTCCGCCAAGTCTCCTAAGAGTGCTTCATACGTTCCATCAATCAC
>CAYFMR010000015.1:0-26427 GCA_964344295.1 uncultured Peptoniphilaceae bacterium
GCGATGATTTTTCGGGTTGTCTGTCGGTCTACCCATTTTCTTCTTCGCTTTCTCCATCGCCTTGCTCCTTTCCCTTGCCATATGATATGATAATAAAGGATGGGGTAGTGGCAAGCCCTACCCGTCCTTTTCTGCTCTGAAGCTCTGCTAATCTAGTAGAGCTTCTACTTTTTTAATAGTTTCTTCGCTCACGTTGTCACCCCGGCCATGCATATATTTCTACCCTTTTGTCTGGAATGTCTTCCTTCCGATACGAATCAATCAGTACGTGAAAAGGACCGCTTAGTGATAGCAGTCCTTTTTGCATCAATGGAAATGCATCTTCATCGCGATCGCGATAAGTCATGGAAAAGTGCGCCCCTCTACTTCACACTTATGAGGCGTCTAAATTCACGTCCATGGGTTTACCTATCCGCTTTTGCGCCTTTTAATCTTCTTTCTCCAAATCTTGCATAACTAAATTGAGCACGTAGCTGGAGATTGTTCTATTTTCTTTTTCGGCCTTTTCTTTTATCTTCTCGTGAAGCCCTTCCTCAATTCTTATGTGAAGCCTCTTCTCTGTTTTTTTGCCTTCCGTTTTTCCCACTTTCCTCACCTCTTTCTGGCCACATTAAAAGCTAAGATCGCAATTACCAAAGCCACGATACTAATGATTAAACTTATATTTTGCATAGTTTATTGGTATGAGATTTACTGTGCTCAACCCCCTCAAGGGGGAGGGGATTTAGTCATCGCCTCACCTCCTCCTGTAGCTGTAGATACTGATGACCAAAGCAATTACACTAATAACAAAAGCAACATATGTCATTTGATTTTTCCCGATGGATTTGTTATAATTGTTCTACCCCGAAGGGTAAGGGGAAGTTAATCCCCTTTCTTGTGACTATCCTTGATTACTTTTAGGCTTAGTATGGATGCTACGAGGCCTAAGATTGCGGTAATCAGGGATATTGTTTTTTCTACCAGTTCCATCGGTATGTCTACCTTTTATTAAGGAACAACACCCGTGTTATTTTGTCAAGTGTTTTCTGCTGTTTTTCTAAAAAATAAGAAAATTTGATCCCATTGATCGCCCATCGTACGCCTATTTTTGCAAATAAAAAGGCCTGTGATTCACTCATCACAGGCCTTTCATCATTTGTGTTGTTATTCATTTTTCTGACTGCCCAATGTGTTTTTCGTGCCAGAGTCAAGGCCGCAGCAGATAGACCCATGGTTAGTCCAGTGTTTTAGTTACTCGTTTGTTCGCCTCAGACTGTGGCTTCTTTTAAAGCTCCGCTTCGGTGTGGGTAGCAGCACCTGCTCTCCCGTATGCCTCCCTTGCAGTGGTACGATCCTGTTCTCTCACGCCTTGACTGTTGATTCGATCAATGATAAAGCTAGGTATACCATCGCAAAAATCAGCACGGAGGAACTATGCAAGGGGTCAAACTTGTTCTACAAATCATCTTCACATCTCTATTGATTAAGTTGGTGGCGTTTTCTAATCAGAAACAAACGTCGAAGCTTGCAGGCCTGCTAAGCCGCGGCGTTGTGATTCTCGTTTTTCTGATTGCAAGTATCAGCTTGGGTATTTATGCCATCTATGCTGTAGAGGTGCATCCTTGGAAAAGAATCATTGCAGGGGGATTCGCCCTGGCTTTGCTTGCTTACCTCACGCAATTGATTCGAGGCTATGTAAAAAAAGAAAGCTAAAGTGTCAAGTCAGTCAAAACTGATCATCTGGCTTCTAAAATCCAGGTGCTATATTTCATCCGAAATCGCAACGATGAAGACATCCGTGTTTCTAGGAAAATCGTGAACTTCAATGTCGCCTTTGGACGTTAGTAGTAGTCTGTGAAAGAAATCGTATTTTAAAATTGCGACCAAGGCCTCTTGGTCATTAGCCATTGCAGGGCACAACGTACTTGAGGTCGTTCGTTCATCGCACCCTTATCGGAGTTTAAACAGCTTTTTTTCTTAAACCCGAAGATGTTGCTTAGCCGTTTTTTAGGCTAACTTATTCTTTTCATCACATCTTCACCATGCCATTACGGATACAAAAAAGAGTCTACTCTGGTCAGGTGTACTGCAAACGCTCTGCCCAGCACACGCAATCAGCTCACAGCAACCTTTTGCCGATTCACACACTTTCGTTTCACTCGTCTGATCTGGGGTATATCTTTTCTATCGAGAAGGAGGGTGTCTCATGAAACGAAAAATCGATCCCACGATGACAATGGTGTATGGTTCTTCCAATCCTCTGCTGATTGATGCCGCCACCACGCTATTGGAAGAAGCCGGTATCCCCTCTTTGGTTAAACGTCCCGGGACTGGTGGATTGATGCGTATTGTCGCCGGAGATTATAGTGTCTATCCCGCAGAACTGTATGTGCGCAAGGAGGACGAGGAGAGGGCTTTAGAACTGCTCACGCTGGTAGAGGCGTAAGTCGGTTGATTTTATCCATTATCTTTACGAAAAAAGAGCTATGGTTCATAAACCATAGCTCTTTTCATTTCGTTTACATTTTCCGCATGGATACCGGTTGATCCAAGACCTCCTTTAAGATGAATGCCCGCTGCAAACTAGCACGGTCTCCGGCTCCAAAGATGTCTGGTCGCTGTGGGTGCTCTTTGTTCTCTGTTTCTGCACCCAGGACCATCGCCGGCGCTTTTGGTGCAAGAGGCAGCTGTTCTCCGGCTAAAGATTCTTCTGCTTCTAGCACTTGCGGTTGCAACACCTGTGCCTCAAGACGGCGCGGTTCCATCAAATCTCTGCCACGGGACGCATCTTGTTTGGCGGCCTGATCTGCAGGTGATGGTTTCTGCCGATGGCCTATCTTTTTGCCTTCTTTCGTCCATAAGCCCGCCCACTCTTCAAAGGATTCGTCGAGATCACGCGACGCGGATACCCAGGAACCCTGTTCTGTTTTGGCGGTTCTGGCTTTGGGCATTTGGGAAGGCGATGATTTTTTTTCTTTCTTCGCCTGTTGTTTTGCTCGCTGCGTTTGCGGTCTTCTCTGTTGGTTCTTTCCCCTTTCCTGTTTCACGACAACACCATAGATGGCCAAGATCACCAACATAGGAAGGAAGGAAAAGATGATGTTTAAGAGGAAGCCCATGGTTACTTCCCTGTTTCTTGATCTTTACCGGAGATGGCTTCACGCATTTGGGTGTCTGCCATCACGTTTTTCATCGTGTAGTAATCCATCACACCAAGATTACCAGTGCGAAGGGCTTCTGCAATCGAGCGCGGAACTTCCGATTCCGCTTCGACGACTCGAGCGCGCATGGCCTGCACTTCTGCACGCATTTCTTGCTCTCTGGCCAAGGCCATGGCACGGCGTTCAGACGCTTTGGCTTCTGCAATCCGCTTATCAGCTTCGGCTTGGTCGGTTTGCAGTTTCGCGCCGATGTTTCGGGCCACGTCGACGTCAGCGATGTCGATCGAAAGGATTTCAAAAGCTGTACCGGAGTCCAGCCCTTTTTCTAAGACCATTTTAGAGATGGAGTCGGGATTTTCCAATACCGCTTTGTAGCTGGCAGAGGATCCCACCGTGGTGACGATTCCTTCACCGACACGGGCGATAATGGTCTCTTCCCCAGCTCCCCCGACCAAGCGGTCAATGTTAGCTCTTACCGTCACTCGCGCCTTAACGATTACTTCGATCCCGTCTTTAGCCACAGCAGCGATATTAGGCGTTTCAATGACCTTGGGATTAACTGACACTTGTACCGCTTCTAGCACATTACGACCGGCCAGGTCAATGGCAGCAGCGCGTTCAAACTCCAAAGGGATATTCGCTCGCTGTGCTGCGATCAAAGCATCCACCAAAGCATTGACATTCCCACCGGCCAAGTAGTGGGCCTCTAAGTTTTCAATCTTGAGATCCAAACCGGCTTTGGTGGCTTTGATCATCGGGTTCACAATACGACCCGGAGCCACGCGACGAAGTCTCATCCCAATCAACGTGGAGATTTTTAAGCGGACACCGGAGAAGAATGCGGTGATCCATAGCCCCACTGGAATAAATCGGAAAAATAAAAACAAAGCGATGATAATTAACACAATGACGCCTACATTATAGACTACAACTGGCCCTGCATTACTCATGACATACCTCCCTTACAATGACATTTGACCCGCTAATGCGAATCACTTCTACTTCACGATTATTTTCGATAAAGGTTCCTTCTTCTGCCACGGCGTCATAGCGCTCAAGCCCGATGACGATGTAGCCTGACGGACGTAGAGCCGAAACCGTTTTTCCTCTAGTGCCAAGGGGGATTTTTTCTTCCGCCCCCGTGCCATAACCGGCCTTGCTGTCAATGGATGAAGACAGGCCTAATAAGCGAAATAGTGCACTGGCTTCACCTTTTTTACTCAACCTGGCTAAAAACCAAATGAGCAAAACCAGCGCTGCAACGGCTGCCATAATCCCTGCGTAGAGACCGTAGACTGTAAAAACGTTGTAGACTATCAGCGCTAATCCCGCCAATCCGAAGATCCCAAAACCTGGGATAAAGCCTTCGATTACCAGGAGGATGATACCAACAATTCCTAACGTAAACATAGGACACCTCCTTTTATCTATTTTAGTATACCCTTATCCCATCCAAACATGCAAAAAATAAAGAAAGCCCGAATATTCGGGCTTTCTTATTTTAGGGTTACAGGAATGGAAGCACTAACGATATCTCTTCTTACGTGCTTCTTCAGATTTCTTTTTTCTTCTGACGCTGGGTTTCTCATAGTGTTCTCTCTTGCGAGCTTCTTTAAGAACGCCAGAATTGGCACATTGACGTTTAAAGCGTTTCAATGCGTTATCTAGAGATTCATTTTCTCCAACCTTAATTTCAGTCATCTATACTTCCCTCCCCTCTTATTCATAAGAGTTCGATACTGGATCCATCAATTGCCAGATTCAGTATACAGAGAACATTATACATGATTGTCATCTAATGCGCAAGTGCCTTTCTCATTACCCTGGAGGCCATTGTAAGCTGCGACCGCCCAAGAGATGGATATGCAAGTGGGACACCGTCTGGCCCCCGTCTTCGCCCGTGTTAATGACCAGGCGATATCCGTTATCTAAGCCTTCTTTGGCAGCAATATCTTTTGCCACGCCAATCATATAGCCCAACAGCTCTTCATCTTTCGGTCCCATTTTTGCCACCGAGTCCAGGTGCTTCTTGGGTACGATTAGGATATGGGTTGGCGCTTGGGGATCAATGTCTCGAAAGGCATAAACTCTTTCGTCTTCATAGACGCAGTTCGAAGGGATTTCTCCTTGACTAATCTTACAAAAAAGACAATCCATGACTACCTCCTTTTTACCACGGCAAACAGCCCTTGACGGCCAACGACCTCGCCGGTCACCAACCCGTGCATCTCAGTCTCTTCACTGATTAGACAGTGCAGGTAATTGCCAGCATAGCCCACCATGGCCCCGCCGTGTTTTTCTTCTAAAAGTACGGTGACTTCTTTGCCCGTCATCTGCTCGATAAAGTCTCGTTCCAAATCCTCACCCACAGCAATGAGCCGCTGCGCCCTTTCTTTCTTGATCGGACCTGGCACTTGCCCTTTCATTTTTGCCGCAGGTGTACCTTGGCGCGGAGAATACGGAAATACGTGCAGGCGACTAAACCCCACCTCTTTGACAAATTGCACCGTCTCTTCAAAGTAAGCTTCTGTCTCTCCGGGAAAGCCGACAATCACGTCTGTGGTGATCCCAGCATGGGGAAAGACTTGACGAATCAGTTTAATTTTATCATAAAACTCCGCCGCCGTGTAGTGACGGTTCATAGCCTTTAAGATGGCATCACTGCCACTTTGTAAGCTCAGGTGAAAGTGGTCGCAAAGTTTTCCCGTCGCCTTTAAACGTGCCAAGCGCTCTTGGGTAATTCCCCCGGCTTCCATGGAGCTCAACCGAATACGCACCACGTCCGTCTCCCCGGCGATGGCTTCCACCAAATCCACCCAGTCTCCCTCTTGGGTATCCACCCCATATGAAGCGACGTGAATCCCGGAGATGACCACTTCTTGGACCCCGTGAGCTACCAATTCCCGCACCTCTTCCACGACTTCTCGCATGGGACGGCTGTGCAGCCTTCCCCGTGCATAGGGGATGATGCAATAGGAGCAAAACTGACGACAACCATCCTGCACTTTCACAAAAGCCCGGGTCGTAGCCGGACGACTGACCCGCAGGGCACCGTCATCTGTTTCCACTGTGGCCAACAACTCCCTGGCCGCTTCCTCGCCCCCGTCTTCCCACGCTTTTATGGCATCGACCACGGCATGCTTTTTCCCTTGGGGCAGGATGATATCCACTTCATCCATGGATTCTACATCGTCGGAGGAGACTTGAACATAACATCCTGCCGCCACCACAATGGCATCAGGGTTTTCTTTCTTGGCCCGTCGCAAAGTCTGCCTGGATTTCCGATCGGACACGTTGGTCACAGTGCAAGTATTGACCACACAAATGTCCGCTCCTTCCCAACCTTCCACCACTTGGTAACCCTGCTCCATAAAAAGGGCCGCCATGGCCTCGGATTCATACGTATTGACCTTGCAACCCAAAGTCATGATACCCACTGTTTTAACTTCCATGGGCCCCCTCCTTTTTTCGACACACATAGAATAAAGAAGCCAGTGTCGCCATTCCCGCTGTCTCCGTGCGCAAAATCATGGGCCCTAGAGTAAAAGACCGAGACACTGATTCCAGGCACTCCCCTTCGTCAGGGGCGAAGCCTCCCTCTGGTCCCACCCACAAAGCGATGTTCAAAGCTTTTGGCGGCAAGGCTTCCACCACTGCATAAAGGTCAGTAGCTTTCTCGCCTTCGTTGGCCCACAGCACTACGTCAAAATCCCCCATCCTTTCCACTGCTCGAGAAAAGGTCTGGGGTTCTTCCACTTGGGGTATGATGTCTCGCCCGCATTGACCTGCCGCTTCGTAGGCAACGCGATTGAGTCTTGTCAATTTTTTCCCTTTCGGATCTTTCCATTTGGCGACACTATAGCGCATCTCCACAGGTACCACGGTCTGCACGCCAAGTTCCACCGTCTTTTGGATGATCCACTCCAGCTTATCCCCCTTGGGCAAGCCTTGAAACAACGTCACCTGCCACGGATATTCCCGGGGAGCCAGTGCTTCATACAGCTTCGCACAGCCCTCCCCTTCCCAGGTGGCTCGGTAGGCCTTTTGGTCCACGACGATTTCCAACGACTCCCCCGCTTCCATGCGCAAAGATTTCTCCACGTGATGAGCATCCTCCGGCGCAAGGTAGGCGTAGTCACCCTCCTTTTTTATGGCAAAAAACCGCGGCATACTAACACCTCTTTGCCACCATGGCCACCCATTCGCCATCGCGTTTCATTTCCACCAGCTCGTAAGAAGCCGCTTCGAGCTCGTCTTTTACCATCTCCACTTTCGAAGAGATGATGCCGCTTAAAATCAAGATTCCTCCGGGAACGAGAAAGTCTTGCAAACTGGCCACCATAGGTGAGATGATCTCCGCAATGATATTGGAGACAATCAGATCAGCTTGTCCTTCTAACACATGGTATAAGTCACCCTCCACAAAGTGGCACACTCCTTCAACGCCATTGAGCACAGCATTTTCCTTGGCCACTTTCACCGCCATAGGGTCAATGTCCACGCCTATGACGTTTATCGCCCCTAGCTTCGCAGCGATTAAGGCTAAAATGCCACTTCCAGTACCAATATCAAATACGGTGTCCCCCGGCTTAACATAGCGTTCCAAGGCCGCACCGCAAAGAGCTGTGGTCTCATGCGTTCCCGTACCGAATGCCATACCGGGATCCAAGGTGATCACCGACTCGCCCGCCTTGGGTTCATAGCACTCCCAGGAAGGCACTATCACCAAATGCTCACCAATGGGCGTTGGCTCATAGTATTTTTTCCATTCATTGGCCCAATCCTCTTCATCCACCGTCTGTAAGCTAGGCGGTGCCAAAAGCCGCCCTTTTAAATCTCGTTTGATGGACTCGATTTTCTCTTCGGCCTCCTCTTGCGGTAAGTAGATGCGGATCACCGGATTTTCCGGCAAGTTCTCCACCACTTCAGGGTCAATATCGTTCCACCACTGCTGATGTGCTTCCAAGTCATCCATAAGGCTTTTATCGGCGATTTCCAGCGTTTCCACACCGTGAAATTCCCTCAAAATAGCCACGACGTCTTCTTCATCCCCTGCCCGGATGGACAGGCCTACCTGTATCCATTTCATGCGCTTTCACCCTCAGTTTCCGGTGCAGTAAACAGTTTTTCCAAATCATGCATCATCGCTTCACGATCTTGAATCACCGACTGGTTGATTTTCCACTTGCTCACATCCTGGGACTTCATGTGGAAAGTTCCCGTGGGAATGGTGATTGTGTAACGAACGATCAGGTCACCGTGACTTTGACGGCGCAGATGGGGCACACCACCCTGGGAAATGACATAAGTGTCCCCCATTTGGGTGCCTTTGTGTACTTTCAACGTTTCTTTGCCTTTGATGGTGGGAATAGACAGTTTAGTGCCAAACACTGCCTCTTCCAAAGTCAACGGCACATCTACGAACAGGTCGACTCCTTGACGCTCAACATACTCAGGGGTATCCACCTGAATCACCAAATAGGCATCTCCCGGCGGCCCGCCATGGGTGCCCGCATGGCCACGACCTCGCAAGGTCAGGATGTTGCCATCATCAACACCGGCAGGAATCTTGACCGATACCGTCTCCACTTCGTCCTCTTCTCCCGTACCATGGCAGACATGGCATGGTTCTTTGATGATGGTGCCGGTACCACGGCATTGGCTACATACAGACACGGACACGTGTTGGCCTAAGAAAGAATTTTCCACACGTCGTTCCTGGCCAGTGCCGTGGCAGGTAGGGCAAGTCTCCTCTTCCGTGCCAGGTTCTTTGGCTGTGCCATCACAGTGGTGGCAATGGATACGGCGTTTGAGCTTCACATCCACCGACTTACCGAATAGCGCTTCTTGAAAGCTCAATTTCACCTGGACCGTTACATCCGCTCCCTGCTTGGGCATCGGACCGCGGCGTTGGCCACCGGTGCTACTAAAGCCACCGAAACCGCCAAACACATCGAATATATCACTAAAAATGTCCCCGAAACCGCCAAAGTCTTGGAAGCCACCTTGTTGGTTTACGCCAGCTTCCCCAAAGCGGTCATAGCGCATGCGCTTATCTTCATCAGACAGGACTTCATAGGCATAGTTGATCTCCTTGAAGCGATGTTCCGCTTCCTCATCGCCCGGGTTTAAGTCGGGGTGGTACTTTTTGGCCAAACTGCGATAGGCCTTTTTGATCGTGACTTGATCCGCCGTTCGCTGTACGCCTAAAATTTCATAAAAATCTCGCAATCTCTTCACTCCTCAAGCCTCCCGCCCTGCGGGACATCATTACGACTGAGCGATTTTCTCAAAATTACATAAAAAAACCGAGCTCTCACGTGGTGAGGGCTCGGTTTTAGATTATCATTCTTTGTCGTCTTCGTCAACTACCTCGTAGTCAGCGTCCATGACGTCATCTTCGGGAGCTCCACCACCTGCTTCACCTTCCGTATGTTGGTACAGTTTTTCGGAAATCTTGAAGAACGCCTGTTGCAATTCATCGGTCTTGGCCTTAATGGCTTCGATGTCATCGCCTTTGGATACTTCGCGAAGTGCTTCCAATTTACTTTCAATTTCCGCTTTTTCGCTGTCGTCAATTTTACCTTCCAATTCCTTTAAGGTCTTTTCAGTTTGGTAAATGATGGCGTCAGCATTATTTTTCGTTTCGATATTTTCTTTTTTCTTCTTATCTTCTTCAGCATGCATTTCCGCTTCTTTCACTTTCTTGTCGATTTCTTCTTCCGTCAAGTTTGAAGAAGCTGTAATGGTGATGGTTTGTTCCTTACCTGTGCCTAAATCTTTTGCGCTGACGTTGACAATCCCGTTGGCATCGATGTCAAAGGTCACTTCGATTTGTGGAATGCCTCGCATAGCCGGAGCGATACCACTTAATTGGAAGCGACCCAAGGTCGTATTATCCGATGCCATTTCACGTTCCCCTTGCAGGATGTGGATGTCTACGCTTGTTTGGTTATCAGCTGCGGTCGTAAAGATTTGGGATTTTTTGGTCGGGATGGTGGTGTTACGTTCAATTAAACGCGTGGTGACACCGCCTAGCGTTTCCAGGCCTAAGGACAGGGGCGTAACGTCTAACAGCAATAAGTCTTTGACTTCACCGCTTAGTACCCCACCTTGAATAGCAGCCCCAACAGCCACACATTCATCCGGGTTAATGTTCTTTTGCGGTTCTTTGCCGATTAATTTTTTCACAGCCTCTTGCACGGCGGGAATACGAGTGGAACCACCGACTAAGATGACTTTTTCCACTTCACTGGGTTGCAATCCGGCATCTTTTAACGCATCCTTCACCGGACCAATCGTTTTTTCCACTAAATGCGCCGTTAATTCATCAAATTTGGCACGAGTTAGGTCCATGTTCAAGTGGATGGGACCAGCAGAAGTTGCCGTAATAAAGGGCAGGTTGAGGTTGGTGGTCATTGTGGTGGACAATTCTTTCTTCGCTTTTTCTGCCGCTTCTTTCAGTCGTTGCAAACTCATGTTGTCTGCCTTGAGATCCACGCCTTGTTCTTTTTTAAATTCTTCAGCGATGTAATCGATGATGGCTTGGTCAAAGTCATCGCCACCTAAAGCGTTATTGCCTCGTGTTGCCAATACTTCAAATACGCCGTCACCTAATTCCAGTAAGGACACGTCGAAGGTACCGCCACCTAAGTCGTAGACCATAATCTTGCTGTGACCTTCTTCTTTATCCATGCCATATGCCAAAGCAGCAGCGGTCGGTTCGTTGATAATACGTTTGACTTCTAAGCCTGCAATACGTCCGGCATCTTTTGTCGCTTGACGTTGGCTATCGGTAAAGTAAGCGGGCACAGTGATAACAGCTTCAGTGACTTTTTCACCTAAATAGCTTTCCGTATCCGCTTTCAGTTTTTGTAAAATCATGGCAGAAATGTCTTGCGGTGTATAGTCTTTACCGTCAATCGTCTTCTTATAATCCTTACCCATTTCACGTTTGATGGACATAATCGTGCGATCCGGATTCGTGATCGCTTGACGTTTTGCCGTTTCACCGACTAGACGTTCTCCATCTTTGGTAAAAGCGACCACTGAAGGGGTCGTACGGTTCCCTTCTGCGTTGGGGATAATGACAGCTTCCCCACCTTCCATTACTGCCACACAAGAGTTTGTGGTACCTAAGTCAATTCCAATAATTTTTCCCATTGTTTTTTTCCTCCTTAAAATAGATCATTATGTATATTCACCGATCATTTATGATTGAGACACCTTCACCATCGCCGGGCGAATGACGTCTTCGTTATCATAGGTATAACCTTGTAAAAGGACCTCGGCCACTCTGTCGGGCTCCAGACCCTCCACGGTTTCGGTAAGCACCGCATGATGCCTGTAGGGATCAAAGGGTTTGTGCAAATCATCCATAGGGGTGATCTTTTCCTCTGCCAGTGCATCCAAAAGTTGACGATAAACCAGAGCCACGCCTTCATAGAAGGGATCGTGATCTTTTTCTGTTGCTAAGGCCCGCTCCAAGTTATCAATCACCGGTAAAATGCGGCCGGCCACTTGTTTGATGCCAAAGACGGCTTGTGCTTGTCTTTCCTTTTCAGCTCGTTTCTTGTAATTGGCAAAGTCAGCTTGCAAACGCGTCAACTGTTGTGTCAAATCGGCGATTCGCGTATCTTCTCCGGCTTGCTCTTCTTTTGTCTTCTCTTGTTCTTCTGCTTCCTCGACGATTTCCGGTTCCACCTCTTCGACGCGAACCTCACTCGTCTCCTCTTCCGGTGTTACTGTTTTTTCCTCTTCATGATTCATTTTTTCATTTGCCACACGGTTCACCTCAACTTCATTTGATTTAATAGATTAGCATAAGACCCTAAGACATTAATCAGTCGGCCGTAATCCATACGAACCGGTCCCAACAATGCCATGCGGCCTATTCGGTTTTCATCAATATATAGATCACCGGCAATGATGCTAGAGCCTTCCAAGCGCTCCTCTTGCATCTCCGACCCGATCATGACATGGGGCTTATCCTGGACTTCTTCCCGCCAAAGCACTTTGGACATGGCGTCTTCGTCGCTAGCTAATTCTATGAGACCGCGAAGGCTCTCAATGTCGCCGTAGTCCGGAAAATGCATAAGTCGTGTCAAGCCATAAGTATAAAACCCTTGTTGTTCTACTGTATTGACGGCACCAGCGATATAAGGTTTAAAACTTTGTGCCAAAGCCAGTAAATCTTGATCCAAATTCTTTTCCATGGCTTCCCAGCGGACTTCAAATTCGGCGGCATCCGTGAGCAAGTACTGATTAAAAAGTACTTCCAATTTTTGCCGATCTCTTTCCGCTAACGGGCGTTTCAAATGCACCATATAGGATCTGGAAAAAGATGGCTCACCCAGTAAGAGTAGCACCACCGTTTGACTGTCTACCGGCACCAAGTGAAGGGCTCCGAGCTGTGCCCGGCTTGTGTTACCTGTGATCAAAAGCACCGTATGCCCTGTTAAATCGGACAGGATTTGCATGCTCTCTTTGACGTACTCGTCTTCTTCATACGCCACAGACCATAGACGCTCCCAAATCAGTTCTTGTTGCCTTTTCGACAAAGCGCTATGCCTGTGCACTAAATAATTCACGTAGTACCGGTACGCCTTTTCCGAAGGGGTGCGTCCTGAAGATGAATGAAGCTTATTTAATAAGCCCAATTCCTCTAAGTCGCTCATCTCATTTCGAATGGTCGCTGAGCTTACACCTAAATCATATTGCTTCGATAGAGTTCGGGAACCGACGGGCTCTGCATGCTTCACATAGGAATCTATGATCGCTTTTAAAAT
This sequence comes from uncultured Peptoniphilaceae bacterium, assembly GCA_964344295.1. Lineage (GTDB taxonomy): Bacteria > Bacillota > Clostridia > Tissierellales > Peptoniphilaceae > JAAYFJ01. The sequence continues at coordinate 12,932 of CAYFMR010000015.1, forward strand.
CTTTAGTTTTCTATCATCTATCATATAAAGCCCTCCTTCCTTTTAGCACTCAATCCTATTGACTGCTAACAACTCTATGGCCATCATAACCTTTTTGCCATCACCTGTCAACCCTTTTTAGCAATTAAACTCTCCGAGTGCTAACTATTTTCTCGCCGGCTCTCGACGTCACTATTTTTCCATCAAAAATGCCCGCGGGTCACGGCACCCGGGGCAATGTTGCTGTTCGATCTATGATTGGTTAGCGGCTAGCGAAGCTTAGGACCAGGCTACGGCCTCATAAAGTTCCAACTCGACACGATTGCATAAGTCCATACCTTTCGGCGTCAAACTCATCCAGGCACCGTTCACACGGACCAGCCCCTGGGCTTCCAATCTAACCACGGCCTCTTTTAGCATCTGGGCCTTCTCTCCTAACTCGCCGTAAAGCGGGGCTAAATCCAGTCCGTCGATGAGACGAATACCCATAATCAATCGCTCTTGCAGTCGCTCTCTCGGACTGATTGTTTCTGTCACGACCACCTCGGGTTGGGCGATATACGCTTCGAGGTCATCCTCGTGGTAAAAACGCTCCTGTCCCACGGAAGAGTGGGCTGCCACACCAAACCCACGGTAGTCTTTTAACTGCCAATAGCGCAGATTATGACGACAGCTATAACCCGGTTTGGCCCAATTGGAGATTTCGTAGTGATGGTAGCCGGCTTCTGCCAGCAGTTGACGCCCGTAGTGGTACATCTGCCGCTCCAGGTCTTCTTCCATGCCGGCATACGTCTTCGCCAGTGGCGTACCTGCTTCCAAAATCAAGCTATAGTACGAGATATGGGGCACCCCCAAAGCCACGGCCTGGCGCACATCGTGGGCCACGCCCTTGATGGTTTGTCCCGGCAAGCCCATCATCAAGTCCACATTGATATTGGTAAACCCGACTCGTTGTGCCCTTTTTACTGCTTCTTTCGCTTCCTGACCTGTATGAAGTCTTCCCAAGGTTCTTAAACACTCTTGATCAAAGCTCTGGACCCCCAAGGAGAGGCGATTGATGCCCAGGCTGCGATACCCTCGCAGTTTCTCCTCTTCGGCAGAATCCGGGTTAGCTTCGATGGTGATCTCTGCATCGTGTTCCACGACAAAATACTGGTGAATGGTCGTCATGATCTGCTCCAACCACGGCAACGGGAGCAACGAGGGCGTCCCCCCACCAAAAAAGAGGCTCGCAACGGGAACCGGGGAGGCTCCCTTGGCGAGCTCTTGGATCAGTGCCTCTACATAAAACTCCATGAGCTCTTGGCAGGTCGAGGAGGTAAAATCACAATACAGGCACCTTCTCTTACAAAAGGGCACATGAATGTAAAGGCCTAAATTAGTTTTCATCGTCATATTTGAGTACGGCGAGAAACGCTTCTTGAGGCACTTCCACGTTGCCGATGGAGCGCATGCGTTTCTTTCCTTCTTTTTGTTTTTCCAACAATTTTTTCTTACGAGAGATGTCACCGCCATAGCATTTGGCCAAGACGTCTTTGCGCACGGCACGCACCGTTTCCCGGGCGATGATCTTGCCGCCAATCGCCGCTTGGATGGGGATGGCGAATTGATGACGGGGAATGACTTTGACCAGACGCTCGGCAATTTGACGGCCTCGTTCGTAAGCCTTTGATTCGTGGACGATCAGCGAAAATGCGTCCACCGGCTCCTCGTTAATGAGCATATCCAGTTTGACCAGATTGCTTTCTTGGTACTCAATGGGCTCATAGTCAAAGGAGGCATAGCCACGCGTCTTGGATTTTAAGGCGTCAAAGAAGTCATAGATGATTTCGTTTAGCGGCAGATGATAAGTAATTTGCACTCGCTTTTCATCCAGATATTCCATGGAAACATAGGTCCCGCGGCGGTCTTGGCACAGTTCCATAATGACCCCGACGTAATCGGAGGGCGTCATGATGTGAGCTTCCACCATGGGTTCTTCCATCTTCCTGATCTCCGTCACCGGCGGCAGGTTGCTGGGGTTTTGAATTTCCTGCACTTTGCCATCCGTGGTGGTGACGCGGTAGATAACCGATGGTGCCGTAGTGATGATGTTTAGGTCAAATTCCCGTTCCAGTCGTTCTTGGATGACTTCCATGTGCAAAAGTCCTAAGAAACCACAACGATACCCGAAGCCAAGGGCCGCCGAGGTCTCCGGCTCGAAGTCCAGGGCCGCATCGTTGACCTGCAATTTTTCCAAGGCCTCGCGCACATCATTGTAGTCCTGTCCTTCCGCGGGATAGATACCGCAAAATACCATAGAGGTCACTTCTTTATAGCCTGGCAGTGGTTCTGCCGTCGGATGCTCAGCATCAGTAACTGTATCCCCTACTTGTGCTTCCCTCACTTCTTTGATGCTGGCGGTAAAATACCCTACCTCCCCGGCAGACAAAGCTTTGACAGGAATCTGCTTGGACGTGTTAACCCCTACTTCTGTTACCTCAAACTCATCCCCGGTGGACATCATACGCACCGTCATACCCGGTTTCATCACCCCGTCAAAAACGCGGATAAAGCACACCACACCACGATAAGAGTCATAATAACTGTCGAAGATTAACGCCTTTAACGGCGCTTCCCGGTCGCCAGAAGGGGCCGGCACATGATCGCGGATATAGGTGAGCACCTGATCAATACCCGTACCAGCCTTAGCGGAAATCAGCGGGGCTTCTTCGGCATCTAAGCCAATAATATCTTCGATTTCGTGTTTGACCTCTTCCGGCATCGCCGAGGGCAGGTCAATTTTGTTGATGATGGGCAGGATTTCCAAATCCTGATCCAACGCCAAGTAGACATTGGCCAAGGTCTGTGCTTCCACCCCTTGGGTGGCATCGACCACTAACAAAGCCCCTTCACAAGCTGCCAGAGAACGGGAGACTTCATAATGAAAGTCCACGTGTCCCGGCGTGTCGATGAGGTTATAAATGTATTCGTCGCCGTGTTCATCGTGATAGATCAGACGAATGGCTTTGAGCTTAATCGTAATGCCCTTTTCTTTCTCCAGGTCCATACTATCTAAAACCTGGCTTTGCATCTCTCTGGCAGTGAGCATGCCCGTAGTCTCAATCAGGCGATCTGCCAAAGTGCTCTTGCCGTGATCAATATGGGCGATGATTGAAAAGTTGCGAATTTTTTGTTGCAGTTGATCCATAATCTGATTCCCTTTCTAAGGCTTACCAAAACTTGATAGCGGCCAATAACGTATCGTGGCAATTCCCACCACGTCTTTTTTGGTCACCGGGCCGAAAAACCGCGAATCATAACTACCTCCGGGGGATCGATTATCCCCCATGACAAAGAACTCTCCCTGACTCAGCATACAATCACCAAAGGTGCCCTCCTCGGTTTGCGCATCGGCAGCAATATAGGCTTCTTCTTGTCGTTCATCATTAATAAATACTTGCCCGTCTTGGATGACCAGGTGATCTCCTTCCGTGGCGACTACCCGCTTGATAAAGTCCTTTCCGGAGCCGGTGGGATCCTTGAGAATGACCACTTCCCCTTTATGAGGCGTGCGATAAATCATGGGAAACCGCAGTGTAATCACCCGGTCACCATCGTGAAACGTCGGTTCCATGGACTGGCCCTTCACCACCGTAGCCGTAAAGACAAACTGACGAATCAGTAAAGCCAAGATGATCACGTAAGCCAGGTTTAAGATAAAGTCCTTCACCACACCTTTTCCACTCTTTTCCACCGGTTCTTGTGTCTTAGAATCCATCATTTTTCCTCTCCAATACTTTCCCGTGAATATGCGTTTCCAAAATCGGTCCAAAATCCCTGCTATCTAACGAACCGCCAGGGATACGATTATCTCCCATAACAAAATATTCGCCATCCCGCAAGCTCCACAATGACGTATTCTCGGTCAACGTGGCCTGCTCGCCTTGCACATAAGGTTCCGGCAACATGGCCCCGTTCACAAAGACATAACCGCGAAAAATTTTAATCTCGTCACCGGGGACACCGATAATCCGCTTCACATAATATTCTTCTCCGGCAAGGGGTGCATCAAAGACCACCACATCGCCTTGTTTATAATTTGATACCAGGTTAGAGCGCAAAACCACCACGCGATCACCCGAACGAAACGTCGGTACCATGGATGTCCCCTCCACCGTCTTAAAGTCGATGACAAAGGCCTTGATTAAGACCGCTAACGCCAGAGCAAACAGGACCGGATAAATCCACGAAAACACAGGGTGTTTTGACAGGGACACAGATTTAGACGCATCTTGCTCTTTCGCTTTTGCCTCTACCGTGTTCCCGTCTTCCACAGGCTCTTTGACCTCCGCAGAAGCATTCACATCTTCAAAGGCCCCATGGTTTTGATTTAATTCCATCACTTCACCTCGATAGTTCATTTTAACACGAACGACGACCAGATGAAAGAAAAACCACTGCTTTTACCCAAATGAAATAAATTTTTCTTGCATTCATAACCTTCCCATGATAAAATGATGGGCGTATCAAAGGGAGGTGAACGGACCATGGCAAATATTAAATCCGCCATCAAAAGGATTGACGTCGCTAAGCGCAACAACTTACGTAACAAGGCGCAAAAATCCGAAATCAGAACTTTAATCAAGCGTTTTAATGCTGAATTGGAAGAAGGCGCTATCGATCAAGCCCGTGCTTCCCTAAAAGTCATTGACAGAAAGCTAAAACGAGCAGCCCACAAAAACATCTATCACAAAAACAACGTTGCCCGCAAACTTAGCCAATTGACTTTAAAGCTAAATGAAACTGCAGCAAATGCAAAATAATACGCTTTGATCATCCGTTAGGGAATTCCCTAGCGGATTTTTTGTGCCTTTTGAGGGTGCTCATCCCGGAATTGATCTCTCCTCAACCCTATCCCATGGTATAATAAGCCTATCATCTAATAAGGAGGTCGCCTCATGTACGACAACGATGCCAGCAAAATGGCGCAAACGGGCTTAAGGAAAGCCCAACTCTTTCGCTCCCATCCGTGGCAATATCTGATCTATAGCATCCTAGCCGGAGCTTACATTGGCCTGGGAACCCTCATCATCTTTACCCTCGGTGGCTATCTCGCTCCTGCTCATATACCGGGCATCCCCCTCTTCCAGGCCTTAACCTTCCCTCTGGCCTTGTCTCTTGTCGTCTTCGCCGGCGCCGAACTCTTTACCGGAAATGTTTTGGTCATGAATATGGCCTCCCTTTACGGTACCGTTTCTTGGAAGACGACTGCCACTAGCCTCTTCTTCTGCTATCTCGGAAACCTCATCGGCAGCATCCTACTGAGCCTTTGCTTTGTACGCACAGGACTTCTCACCGGTGCTGTCGGCGATTTCTTTTTTGCCGCTGCCTTGAAAAAGACCCTGCCAGGAGCAGGTGCACTGTTTTTTCGTGGCATTCTTTGTAATTTCTTGGTCTGCTTAGCCGTTTGGAGCGCCCATCGTTCCACCTCAGAAGCCGGCAAACTCATCATGATCTTTTGGTGCGTCTTTGCCTTTGTGGCGATGGGCTTTGATCACTGTGTGGCCAATATGACCGCCTTTGCCGTGGGACTTTTCGGCAGAGCACCAGAGCTTACTGTGACAGGTGCCGTTCATAATCTCTTCTGGGTCACCCTAGGTAACTGGGTCGGCGGTATGGTCATGGTGGCCTTGCCTTATGCTATGGGTCGTCATAAGGACTAAACCCCACCATGCGGATGCTCATCACTCTCGCTTCGGCGAGAGTTTTTTTGTACTATTGGCATGAATCAACGTTTTCATTTGACTTGTCTTCCAGGTCATTCCTGTCCACCAACGTCTGAGCGGAAAAAGAAAAGCTGTGTCAGTTGAATCATCTGACACAGCTTTTTTGATGGAGAGGATCCATCCCTTCTCAACGTTTACTTGACGGTGACTTTCAGGTTACCTCTGACGCGGTCATGAGCCTGATTATAGGTATCTTGTGCGTTGGGATTTTCCATGTTAAATTGCACGTCGGAAGCATGGGCAAGTTCTATGGATTTGCCCCCTTTCGACGCCAGCACAGCATAATGTTCGGTCGGCTCGTCGAACTCGTATACCCCGGTGAGCATGCCGCCATACTCTGCATAGTTACTTCTATCATAAAACGTGATGCCAGTGGGACTCGTCGTCAGAAGCACGCCTTCTAAGTCGCTTTGTGAAATCTCGACTTCCACTTGGGGCACGCCAAAGGTATAGACGTAGTTGCCGTTACCATCTAGGATGGCCTTGGCCCCTGCGGATTCGGGGAACACTGTGGTGCTCGGATTGATGATGGCTCTGTAAAAGACCTCGTTTGCCTTGTCAAAGCTCTGGTGGTAGGCATCCTTTGGTGTATAGGTGAGGCCTGTAGGGTAGGAATCCACCAACACTTTGCCGTCTCCGTCATACAGTCCATAACCCATGTATTCATAGGGGCTGAAGTCCTGACTGTTTTGAACGTTCACGAAAGCTAGCTCACCGCCACCATTATCCTTTTCGTAGATGAATTTGTCATAGAAGATGACACCGTTTCGGGCAGGATCTTCCTTATAGGTAATATGATCCAAGAACTCCGGTTTCGCATCCATGGTAAAACCGTATTTGGAAAAATCCAAATGGGTCGTGCCTTTTGGCATCGTCATGTCCGGTTTTTTCCCGACATAGACTGCCCGGTTCGCACCGTCCCACTCAATGGGTTTACCAAAAACTTCTGAGATGAAGCGAAGGGGGACGAAAGTGCGATCTTCGTGGATAAACGGTTTTACGTCCATTTCTTTGACGGTGCCATTGTCCGTAAACTTCGTGGAACCCACTTGCATGAGTAGGTCTTTCTCGGCGTTTTTAATGGGGATTTCTTTAGTCGCTCCGATGTAGTCTACCTCTTAGCCGAACATTTCGGCAATTTTGCGCACCGGCACAAACGTTCTATCCTCGCGAATGATCGGTTCGGCATCCGTTTGCAATACGCCGTCCACATAGAGTTGGCAATCCCCTTGAGCCCAAGCGGCGCCACTCATGATCACCATCACCACAGCCAAAGCTGCTAATAACTTTTTCATAATTCCTCCTTTGTGTTCTTTCGTGCTCATCCATATCTCCACGGGACTTCTTAATGAACCCTCTTGCCATCTCCCATGATACCGATGGCATAGGCTATTTCTCAATGGTTCTTTTCCGGACGATGCCCCAGCTTTTCTGTCAACTGCAAAAGCATGGTCTCAAACCGGATGTCCATGTCTCCACCAGTAGACTTTAGCGCTAGCTCTGTGTCTTCCACCAGCCTCAATAACTCATCCAAATCCTGACGCTTTGGCAGCCGCGAGAGTTTGCGGTATTCAAAGTCCTTGATCCCCAGCGCCTCTTTGCTATCGGCCGGACCATAGCGGGCGGCTTGCAAATCCTGCATCTTACGCCATAGTCGCAGGTGGCGAGAGATCATGGCCAACATACGCATGGCGGGCTCTTTTTGACGGTGGAGCTCGTCGTAATTGCGCTTGACCTCCTTCAGGTTACCAGCACTCATGGCATCAATCATCGAAAAGATCCCCGCTCGAGGATCTCTCGGCCAAAAAGGCAAAAAGGTTTCCAAAGGCAGCTGTCCTGGCGATGCAGCTAAAACCACCTTATCTAGAGCCTGCTTGAAGTCAAAAAGGCTTAGCTCCGAGCCATATGCCCCGTAACCGGACCGATCCATCAGCTCACGAGACACCTGGGGTGTTACGTCCATTTGATGCGCTCGCAGCTGTGCCCGTACGAAACCGTGAAACTGCTGTGGGGTCAACGTCTTAAACTCCACAATGCCGTCTACTTTTTTCAGACGCTTGTAGAGTTTCGTCGTCTTTTTCACACCTCCATAGGTGTCAATGAGGATCAAGATCACTTCCGGTGGCAGTTGTGGCAAGAGCTCATAAAGGCGATCTTCCCCCGCCATGCCGGTGATCACATCAGCATGTTTGATGACGATGACGCGAAAGACATCCATCACCGGTAAGGTGAGTATCATGTCATCCAGCTTGGCCATGTTCAGCTGAGTCGCAGAGAGTTCCATGGCATTTAAGGGGCGCATCGCCGGCTGTAGGAGGACTTCCTGCGTCTTGTTTGCCATGTTTTGCATCATGTAAGTTTCTTTTCCCATAAAAAGATAGGCGCGTCCTCCCACTTGGCGACGATCCAGCATTTGATTATAGGCGGTAAAGTCCATCCTCCCCCTCCTTTCGCATTTCATACGTCCATGCCAGTAAAAATCCTGTTTCCGCCAGATAGGCCAACATGCCATATCCAGCCGCCTTCGACGGTTCTTTGCGCGTTAATAATTCCCCATCCACCAGGCTGATGGTACCCCATTCATCCGTGCGATACACTACGGCACCAACATCGGCCAACCGTTCCAAGGTCTCTTGATGAGGATGCCCATAGGCATTGTGACGTCCACAGGAAATCACAGCCACTTTCGGGTTGACAGCAGTCAAAAATGAGCGACTAGAAGAAAACCGTGAGCCATGATGCCCCACCTTGAGGACTTGGGCTCCGATGTCTCCCAGACGCGTCAACTGTCGCTCTGCTTCCAGTTCCAAGTCCCCTGTAAACACATATTGCCGATGCGGTGTGTGTAGCCGTAGGACCATCGAGGCCTCATTGCCTTCCCAGCTTCCCTTTGCCGGCGGCCACAAAACTTCCAGCCTCATGTCCCGCCAGTACAACTCGTCACCCCGGCGTAAAAGTGACCAAGATGCCAGGCTCTCTTCCGATGCCTCCACTCCGACCTCTTCCATCGCCTCCGGATCCAGATAAGACGCATAGTATCCTCCCGGCGGAAACTGTCGTGCCAGTGTGGACAAGGCTCCACAGTGGTCCAAATCCCAGTGAGACACCAAAATCCCGTCTAAGGCCTCCACCCCGCACCGCCGTAACTCCGGTGCCGTAATCGTCTGGCCCACGTCTTCCCACCGGGCCCCGCCGGTGTCAATTAAAAGTCCGTGTCGCTCTCGTTGCAACAAGATGGCATCCCCCTGCCCCACATCTAAGTAGTGGACCTGCAGTTCTTTGGGCAGCGGGACCCACCACTGCACCACGATAGGAATGGCCAGAGCCGCTGCGGCCAGTTTCACCAGGGCCGGTCGATAGACAATGCATTGCCGTTTCACGACAGCGAGATAAACGAGGAGCTCATAGAGCAGGATCTCCCCCGTACCCCAGGCTCGGCCGAAAAGTTGTCCTTTCCACAAACCGTAGAGCCCATTCATTACCGCATCCGCCCCCACCAGGGCATAGGTGATGATCTCTGCCAACCATCGACCCCACGAAAGGGGTAAGATCACCGCCACCCATGACACCACCAACCCGACCGTGTACACCGGTAACATCACCAAGTTGGCCAGTCCGCTCCACAGCGATACATACCCAAAAAATCGCATCTGCAAAGGCCAGGTCACCAAAAATAGCGCCCCCAGCATCCACAGCGTCTTTCGCCAGGAATCACTCTTCTGGTACACCGCTTCCCCCTCATCTAAGGCGGGATAAATGACCAAAAGCGCCCACATGCAGGCAAAACTTAAGATAAAGCCGGGATGAAACAGCCACAATGGCCGATACAACAAAAGCAGACAGGCGGCCAAAGCCAGCCCCTCCACTTTCACGCCGGGCCAAGGTGCAAATTCCGTCAATACCACGACGGTCAGCATCAGCGCTGCCCGAGCAATGGAAGGTCCCATCCCCACGATCAATGCATAAACCCATAACCCCGCCAGAGAAATCGCAAGTTTCGTCGTGTACCCCAGGGGACTGCGATCCAGTAATTGGCGCAACAAGCCATAGAGTAACGCCACGTGCAAACCGGAAATCGCCAGCACATGTGCTAACCCAAAATGCTGTAAGAGCACATAGCGCTCTCCTTTCGTCCCTGTGCCCGTCACCATGGCCCGTACCGTGTCCACCGATTCTGGCGGGAAACGCGCTTCTATCCGATCATCCAGCCTCTGGCGCATGCGCACCCACCAAGGAGCCATCCCCTGTTGCCAGCGCACATCCTTAGCCTTGATCGTCGCCACCACCGGCTCCCCCGACTTTAACAGGCGATAGCGGCCTAAGCTCATTTTTTTGCTCTCGAGTGGTCGCTCCAAGCTTAGCACATCTCCAATGGCCCAGCCCGCCTGATCCCCCTTCACATAAATCGCCCGTGGACGTAGGCCTTTTTCCACCGCATAGACACCATAGTCTCTCACCTCTTTCACCATGAAAGGTCCGGTGATGGGACGATCGATCGATAGGGGCCAAAGCGCCAACAATGCCAACGCAAAAATCCAGAGGCGTGGTGCCCTTTTTGTCCGTTGCCAAAAAAAGCCCAGGCCAAAAAGCCCTGCCAACCACCACAAGGGTCTGGCAAAGGGCCACACAATCCCTGTTATGATGAAAGCTAATAGCCACCAAATGCCGTGCATGGATTCACCTCCCGTCCATTTTACCACACTACTGTTAAAGGGCGCGAGAATTTGATAAAATAGGAAAAAAGGGGGGATACCATGACCAAACAACTCTATTTACCGCTTCCCTACCAACGTTCCTGGGAAGCCACTGTCATGGACACGAAAACCATCGGTAAACGCACGCAAATCATCACTCACGAAACCATATTTATCCCAACGACCACTGGCGGTCCCCAAATGGACCGTGGCAGCATCGAGGGCATTCCCATACACCGCATTTTTATCTTCCAAGACCAAATCATTCATGAACTGGCAGGGAAGCTGGAAACGCCGCCGGCCACCGTCCACATGGAACTAGACTGGCCGACCCGCCGGCGCACCCTGGACGCCCAAACGGCCCTATTACTTTTCGGACTTCTCGTCGAGCGCCAACTCACCTTACACCTTCGAGGCTTCCACGCTAGCCGCGGCGAACTCTTAATCGACACCACCAAGGGGCACTTCACTCCATCCATGGTACACACCTTGGAAGATGCCCTACAATACATGATTGAAGCCGCCATCCCCATTACTGGTCAATGGATCTCACCAAAAGATGCCGAACGCTATCCTTTACGCCAAGGCACCTGGGCCAAAGCACCGCAATGGATCACCTCACTAGGCGATGACCATATCGCCGGATCCTATGCCCACCATCAAAATACGGCCCATCTGGGACAACTCATCATCCTCGACGTCACCGAAGAGGCCCATCACCTGCGATGGCACCTGCGAGCCGGCGATGACGCTCGCTCCTATGAACAAGACAGCCGCCGCGTCCAGCATCACCTCGAAAGCCTATGGGACACGGACGACGTACTCAAGGCGGCCCACAATCTCATGACGGATAACAGACGACTGCGCCAAGACATGACCCATTGGATCCAATACCTACTTCGCGATGCCCAGCCACAGACACCGGACGACCGTCTCTTCACCGCGACCTACTGCGACCTGCCCCTCAGTGCAGCTGAAGCCATCACCGAAGAACTCAAAAGTCGTTATCCCGTCGTCTGCTGGCAACTGGTTCACGATGACGAAGCCCGCCTTTACTGGCACAGCTCCCCTGAACTGCACCTGCCCTTAACCGCCTACCTCCAAGAACTAAGCCGCACTTTCCGATTTGTCGCCCAAGGTCACGACGAAGCCATGACCATCCTAGTCCCCACCCCATACGGCGAAGAACTCATGAACCGTCTCACCTCCTGGGCACAAAAACAACTGGAGACCCCGGATCAGCCGACCAAACAAAAATAACGCTGCAAACCAAAAAGCAAGACCCCTTGGTCTTGCTTTTTTCATTACTATTTCATTTTTAACCCACGCGGAGTTCACTTGGACCGACATGATGGAGGAAAGCAAATGATCCACCCTTGGTCCGCCCATCATCCACATGGTACTTAATCCTCAAACATCAAGTTGTCGCGGATAAAGTTTCCGGTCTCCAAATCACGAAACGCTTCTTCCAGCTCTGCTTTTGTGTTCATCACAATGGGCCCGGCCCATGCCACCGGCTCATTTAACGCTTTGGTCTTTAAATAGAGGATCTGCGCCGGCCCATTCACAGCCTTTAACGTTAACGAACCGCCCGGGGAGAGCTTGACAGCGGTTTTCTCGTCAATGAACTCGTCGCCGATCATGACCTCGCCCAAAAGCGTAAAGACCATCAACGAATCCCCCGGCGGCGTGGCCACGGAAAACTCCCGACCTTCCTCCAGGTGGATATCGTAATAATCCAAGGGTAAATGCTCGCCCTTAAATCCCTGATGCCCTTCATACTCACCGGCAATGAGACGTAGATACCCACCGGGAAAAGCAATTTCTTCGATGTCTTCCCTGTGAATACTGTGGTAACTGGGCTGGCTCATCTTACTTTCTCGGGGCAAGTTTAACCACAACTGCACACCTAAGACACGATCACTTTCCGGAAGCGCCTCGGCGTGCTGTATCCCAGACCCCGCATTCATCCATTGCACCTCACCGTCCCCGATACTAGCTTCATTGCCCAAGGTATCCTTGTGCACCATCTTGCCCTTATAAAGGTAACTGATGGTTTCAATGCCCCTGTGAGGATGCAAGGGAAACCCTGCGATATAATCTGCCGGATTGGTACTATCAAAGGAATCCAGCATTAAAATGGGATCGAACTCCTCCACCGTGCCGCGACTTAAGACCCGCACCAATTTGACCCCGGCACCATCCTGTGTTTCATAGCCTTTCACTTTTGATTGCACTTGTCTCTGCATCCATGACACTCCTTCCTATAAAATCACACCTGAGGTATGACATCAAACTGATAAATGGTTATATTGCGTTATTTGTATATACCCACAATATCCCTAAAAACACAGACGAGAGACACCACCAACTCCGCACGATTTACCCCTGCCGCTGACCACCCTTTGCGCACCATCCTTGCCGTTCTAAAGACATCCAAAACGGCCTTCCATCGACACTGGCACGCCAACGACTCCGCCTACCACTACCTCTGCACTGATAGAAACACCCTCCTGCAGCACTTCCACCAGCTGATTTGCACTCTCCTTGTAAAAAATCGCGGAAACCTCTCCCCTGTCCTCCAGGCAAAACCTTGTCCACAACACATGACCATCGCACTTTCCATGATCCCTTCCAACTCTCTGCTCCCCTCAAACCAAAGCACTCCGGTTTCCCGGAGTGCTTCGACACTGCATCCTCTTCTTTCTCATTCTCTAGATTACTCTCAACGTGATCCCTCACGATTGATGTGTTGTCTTAAATTCCGGTACGGTTCGTTTCAAATCTCTCCTGCGAGCTTGCAGCATCCCTGCCATTTACGCTTTAGATTCCAGTATGGTTCGTTTCAAATCAAGATGGCCATCAAGCTATGGGCCGACAAGGACAACTTTAGATTCCAGTATGGTTCGTTTCAAATGCTTTGTCGATGATAAACAACTTTTGCCAAGCCTCACTTTAGATTCCAGTAATGATCGCTTTCTACCTATATTTTTATCATAGCAAACGAGGTGGGTTATAATTCGGACTTTGGAGAGGATTTTTCGTTTTTTCATGA
>CAYFMR010000016.1:0-19902 GCA_964344295.1 uncultured Peptoniphilaceae bacterium
GCTGACAGATTCCTAACTCAGCTAACCATTAACATGGAGCGGTGATAAACCGCTCTTTTTTCATGCAACGAAAAAGTCCCTGCCGTAATCATCGTAACGGTCAAGGGACTTTTTCCTGTTATATGCTTTCTTGCTTTCGACCCTGCGCGTTACCGGGTTTATGACGCCCCATGTTTCGCGGCGGAGGACGTTTTGTGCTTTTTGCGCCTTCTTGCTCATTTTCTCTTTCGAGACGAATCGAGCCATATATACCACTTCCTTTCGCCCCACCAGTATAGCGGGTGACGAAAGAAAAATCAATTTGTATGGAGGTGACCGATTTATGATGATAAGTCCAGAGGGATACTACGATGAGTATCTCAAAGGTAAAACAGCAGAACAGATTATGACCGCTATCCGTGGGCTGAAACAGGAAATCGGTCATCTGAAAAATACAATGGAACACCCGGAATACGGCCGTGAGACGATTATGCACCCCAGCGAGGATGTTAGACTGTGGTGTACCCGGATGTACCTAGAACGGGCAAAACAGGCTCTTGTGGAGGCTGGTGGCATATACACGCCCTCTAAGGTCGAAATGCAGGTGGCAGAATTTGAGAAAAGCATACCGGCTATCTACAAAGTTGTATTCAGCATTGGCGGCTTTTTCTCCGGCCACAAAACCCATACGATAACTCTGGATGATAAACACTTACATATGGATGGGAGCATTCCTTCATCCCTAAACCCTCCAATTTCTTTATTGAGGCAGATTATCCCTTGGGAAAAGATGAGTTCTTGGAGGGCATCAGGGGTCTTTACATCAGTGAATGGCGCCGGACCTATGATCCACGCCGATTTGGGTATGAAGTCCTTGATGGCACACAGTGGGAATTGAAGATTTTCTTTTCCGATGGTCATAAACCAGTAGTGAAATACGGCAGCAACTCGTATCCGTACAATTTTAATAAGTTCTTGGAACTTTTGGGCATTGATCCGGAAAGCGAGGAAATGGAAGATGGCGAATGATGAGATTATCGCCCAGACAGTTGCATATTTAAAAACGCTCCCGGATGGTACTGAAATTGCCACCAGCGATGCGCTTAAGGCTTCCTGTGGCTTTGATTATGACCCCAATGGCGAATACTTGGTAGGAAACACTCCTGTGGATTTTGAGGGAATGTTTGCGCTTGACCGAGATATACGCAAGGCAGCTCGTAAAGCAGGACTTAAAATTGACGATTCTCTATTGACACTGGTTTTACCTGTTTCGGTTTGGTAGAGCAGAATTATGAACTGCCCGATGAAGTTCTCAAGGAAATGGGCATTGATACGGTAAGCGTTGGCAGAGCCAAAGTAAAAACATCAGCGGTGCAACGCACACAGTCTACAGCAAATATCGGTCGCGCCTCCTACGAGACGATTGATATTAAAGTCTTGCGCCGAGGTGTAATCGGTGTTAATAAAATTGGCTACATAGTATAAATGACAAAATGCCGGACTGACATTTTTAGGTGTCAGCCCGGCATCTTTTATTTATTCATCGCCCTCCTCTGCATCATCTGCCACAGGATTTCCAGCAAGGGCGGCAGCGGCTGCCTCCTCCTTCTGACGCTTGACCGTCCAGCCACCCTTGGGGGTAGGCTTGTAAACGGCGCTCATATCGTAGACAACACTGAAACACCATATAGAGCAAGAGGAATGCTGATAAATACATTCAAATTATTCCGTTATACTTTCAGATTTTCCCCAAACAATCAGATTATTCCTCGTGAGGGGGTTCATTTGAAAATCATAAAAATATATGATTTTCCCCGGAAAGCAAAAAAGTTCTGGCAGCAAGAGGCTCGTTTTGAACCCCCTGTTGCCAGAACTCTTTGTTTTACAAGGCTTTTCAGTTAGGAAAAAATAAAAGTCCGAAACCATTTGTATCAATGGTTTCGGACTTTTGTGGTCGGGGTGACAGGATTCGAACCCGCGGCCCCATGGTCCCAAACCACGTGCGCTACCAAACTGCGCCACACCCCGACGTAGGTTTTAGTATATCATAATTTTACATCGTTGCATAGGGGAAAAAGAATTGTCACTACGTTGTAACAGTCCTCGGATGGGATTTCGTTATAATGGAGCGTAGAGGAGTGAAAATATGAAAAAAACGTTAGGTAAATGGAAAGTCATGGTGGCTTTGGCACTAGCCGTCGTGACTCCTATGACTTCTTTGGCGGCACTACCGCCCACTGTATTTCAAAAAACGGAAGGCCGCATGCTGTCTTCCGGTACGTATTATGAACATCAGGAACGATTTACCCCCCAAGGGTGGATCAGTGTCCACGTGTTGCGCATGGACTTGCAAAATCCCACCCAGACCCCGGTGGCGCTTTATGGACCGCAGGGGATCGGCAAACGGGCCACGGTGAAAGCGATGGCGGATCAAGATGCCCGCGTGGTCGGGGCGGTAAACGGGGATTACTTTAACTACAGTCCCATGCCCTCCACGTTAGGTGTCATGGTGAGCGAGGGGCAAATGCTCTCTTCGCCACCTCATATGGATTATGCGCTGCCCGCCTTTTTCCTGGATGCGGCCAGAAACGGTGCCGTAGGGTACTTGAACAGAGAAATCAGCTTTACCAATGGTCGGACGGGAGCCAATACGCCCATTAACATGATCAACAAAATCTCTGCCGACTACACCACCGTTGCCTTGTTGGATCAACACTGGGGCGCGACGAGCCCGGGAACGGCGGCCGGTGTGTCCGACGTGCGGGAAGTCGTAGTGGAAAATGGCCAAGTGACGGCGATCAGAGACGGTCAAGCCGGTGTGGCCATCCCCGCCAATGGTTATGTACTGGCGGCGAAAATCGAGAAGCTCCCCAACATCCAAGTAGGGGATCAGTTGAACGTCAATCGCCAAATCCTGGCCAACTCCGCCATTCCCTTTGCCATGGGCGGCGGATCGATTATCGTCAAAGACGGCGAAGTGACCTTGACGAACATTCATTCCGAAGGCATTCACCCACGTACAGGCATTGGGGTCACAGCGGACCATCGCCTGCTTTTAGTGGCGGTGGACGGTCGCAGTAAGACATATAAAGGCTTGGCACAAAAAGACTTTGGCGAACTGATGAAATCTCTGGGGGCAGTGCAAGCTCTAAACTTAGACGGCGGCGGCTCCACGACCATGGTGGTCAAAGACGGCGATGTGAACCAAGTGGTCAACAAGCCCTCTGATGGCAGTCCCCGCCCGGTGGTCAACGGTGTCGGCATTCGTTCCGAAGACCCTCAAGGCAGCTTATCGTATTTGAAAATCATCCCGAGCCAAGCCGGCGTACACCAAGGTAGCCGCATGGGCCTAAGCGTGCAAGGGTATGACCAATACCATCGCTCGCTGGGCGCACCTCAAAACGTCACATATCAAGTGGCCGGCGTGGAAGGTGTGGTGGAGAACGGCCAATTCTATCCCAAGTCCACGGGCACAGCGACCATTACGGCGAGTGCAGGAGCAGCGCAAGGCTCAGTTACCGTGCCGGTCTACGGGCCCATTGCCGCCTTGCGTGTCGCTGACGGCTTGACCCTGGCCCCCGGGGCCTCCAAAGACATTGCCGTCACCGCCGTGGATAGCCGAGGCTTCAGCGCGCCGGTGCCGGGCGATCTCATCGCCATGGAAGCGGTAGGTGGCATTGGTGAAATGCAAGGCCATAGCCTAAAGGCAGCAGCAAATCCGGCCCAAGGCTATGTGCAAGTGACCCACGGCGATATTCGCGCCTATGTGCCGGTGCGTGTAGGTAGTCAGGAAACGTCCCTAGTCAACTTTGAAACCTTAGAAGGCATGAGCGCTAAGGCTTGGCCGGCAACGGCGACGGCCTCCTTGGCCGCGGCTCCGGAAGCCCATCAAGGCGAAGGCGCGGTGGCCATTGACTATAACTTTACCCAAGCAGACGGCCCCAAAGCGGCGTATGTCATCTTGCCCCAAAACGTGGGCATCATTCCGGAAAAGGCAGATGAAGTGGTCGTCGCGGTGAAGGCAGACGGCCAAGGCGGTGGCTTGAAAGCCGATGTGGTGGATGCGAATGGCAAGACACACACCTTGGTCTTTGCCCCCAATATTCGACAAACCCGTTGGCAAACGCTAGAAGCGGCTCTGCCCCAAGATGTGGTCTATCCGGCTCGGGTGGCGTCCCTCTATGTGGCCCAACCGGACGGGGCGAAAAAGATCACTGGCCGTATGCTCTTAGACACGCTCATCACCCGCTCCAAAGGCTCTGTGAGCCGAGAGGGTGTGCCGGATAACACACCGCTGATCGACCCGGCGGCCCAACCGGTAGATGCTGCCGGAGCCAACCTGGTGATCAAACGCACTGCCGACGGTCTTTTTGCCGGCGACAAGGGCACAGGTAATTACAGCAAACAAGTGGTAGGCGGTGCCACCGTCTACACCTTAAAGACCAATAAAGGCATTATGGCCGGAAACCAAGACCAATGGGGCACCTTGTTGCAAAGCCTAAAAGCGATTGAAACCCCTGCTGTGGTCTTGGTGATGAAAGACGGCCCGGAAACTTTTAATGACCAAAAAGAAGCGGGATTACTCAATGACACTTTGAAGGACCTGGCCTGGAGCGGCAAACAAGTGTTCTTAGTGGCGGGAAGCGGCCAAGGCCAATGGCTCGCCGAAGGGGTACACCAGCTGCGCTTAGGTCAAAATGCCGTAGCTTACATGAGTGTGTCCCAAGAAGGGGCACCGCGCTTCCAAGTGGACACCCCTTAAACTTTCCTTGCATATTCAAGCCAGCGGTGGTATGATACAAAAGGTAACTTTAATTCACACATTCAATGCTATTGCACATTTTTATAGAAATACTCTGCTGAAATGATTGCATCCACTTGAAACGTCCGGAATTAAAGACATAAAAGCCATAAGGGCTTTTTTTCACAGAAGAATATGGAGGAATCAAAGAAACATGAATGGTACGGTAAAATGGTTTAACGCAGAAAAAGGTTATGGATTTATCACCACTGAAGAAGGCAACGACGTATTTGCTCACTTCAGCCAAATCCAACAAGCAGGCTTCAAAGCTTTAGAAGAAGGCCAAAATGTAACGTTTGATGTGGTAGAAGGTCAAAAAGGCCTTCAAGCCGAAAACATCATCCCCCGTTAATCGACCAAATCTGAAAGTCCCTTGTCTTTGCAGGGGACTTTTTGTTTTACCAAAAGCCGGGGAAAAGATGCTCTACTTCAGCAAAACGTCTATTCCTATGGTATAATGACAATGAGGAGGTAGCTTATGACAGAACAAAACAAAGTATTGGCTCGTGTGAACGACCGTGAAATTACGCAAGAAGATTTATTATTTTTTATGAAAGAATTAAACCCCCAAGTATTACAACACTTTCCCGGTAAAGAAGGACAAAAACGCATCATCGAAGAATTGGTGCATCAAGAACTCTTATACAAAGAAGCGCTGGACCTGGGCTTAAACCAAGACCCCACCTTTGTGGAAACCTTGGAACAGACGAAAGAGAGCATGCTCAAAAGCTTTGCCTTTGCCCGTGTTTTGGAGGGCATTGATGCCACGGAAGAAGAAGCTCGTGCCGTCTTTGAAACCCATAAAGAAAGCTTTGCCGAGCAACCCACTGTGGAAGCCGCTCACATTCTGGTATCCGAAAAGGAAGAGGCGGACAACATTTTGGATGAATTGGCAGCAGGCAAAGACTTTGCCGAATTGGCCCGCGAACGCTCCACCTGCCCCTCTAAAGATGTCGGCGGTAACCTGGGGGCTTTCGGTCGTGGCATGATGGTGCCGGAGTTTGAAGAAGCGGCTTTTGCCCTAGAAGAAGGCGAGCTCACCAAAGAGCCGGTAAAGACCCAATTTGGCTATCACATCATCAAACTGCTCAAAAAACACGGCGGCACCGACCCCGCCTTTGAAGAAGTCAAAGACAAGGCCTTACTAGAAGCCCGTCGCATCAAACAACAAGAACACTACAATCACCACATGGCCAAACTTCTGGAAGAAAACCAAGTGGAGTATTTTCTAGATTAGAGAGGGGGACTCGCCATGCGGTTGGAACTGTTTGACTTTATCGACGAGACCTTAGCCCTGATTGAAAGTCGTAAAGGAGAAATCGACGAAGCCTGTGCAGACATCCTACAGCTATTGGAGACCACCTTTGCCGGTTGCGACTACGTATTAAACATCAGTCATCGCCAGAAATCAGCGGAGAGTTTAAGAGAAAAAATCTTGCGCCAAAATTTTTATCTGCACTATGGAACGGTGGAAAACTTGCTCAAACACCTGAGCGACCTCATTGGCGTACGCATTGAATGCCGGTTTATGAAAGATGAACAGCGGATTTACGAAGACATTTTACGTCATTTTAACGTCGATGAAGGAAATGGCTACTTCAGTCATCCGCAAAATCCCCGTGTGAGACTGAAATTAGACGAAAAGCAGCCGATGATCCAACAAAACGGTTTTGAGATTTATAAAATCGATGGACGCTACCAAAACGGCAAGACTTTCTACAACTTCGAACTGCAAATCAAGAGTATGGTTAACTTGTTCTGGGGAGAAATCGATCACCGCGTGCTCTATAAGAACTTTAACTATGTTTTGGCGGAAGATTTTTACCGGGAGATCATGGTATCCATCCGAGATTCCCTGAGCATGATCGACCGTCAACTGCGACTGGTCTTTGAGCAGATCAACTCTCTGGACACGAGCGTCGGCGATTCCGGTCGAGACCAACTGAAGGCCTTGACTTCCAAAATCGTCCACGACATTTACATCTCTAAAGTTAAAGAAGAGTTAGGCATTATGGTGGACTTTAAAAAATCCACCGATGTCATCGTCAATTTCCTTTTTTTAAAAGACTGTATTCGAGGAAATGACAACTTGGGAGATAATTTTCTAAAGCTCTATAACCGGCTCTCCGAGCAACGGGGACGGGAATTGAACTTTAGTGAAGATATGATTTTTGAAAGAAATTTGAGTTTTCATGATAATTATACGAGACAAATTGGGTATAAAATACTTAGCGTGATCAACAAGGACTTTCGATGGAATCTTTTGTTCCGCATTATCTTCGATATTGAGGGCAAAGACACAGCAGAAGACTTTGAAGGATTCGTCATTTTTTTACGTTACCAATTCAGCCAGCCGTTGATGGGGGCGTTGGAAAATAAAAATATGACAGATCAGCAGAAGCAGATCATCCAGGAACTGGTTTTGCAGTTGATTATCGAGCGCTTTTCCATCGACATCGATATCGACTTCATTTCCGCACCGAGTCTCAACCGTCTGCACCAAAACATCTTGGCATTTTTTGAAGACATTGATCACTATACAGATTGGATTAGGGCAGAGGATGAGGTTCGCCGCATGATCATGGAACACAAATAGGAAGAGCAAAAAGGAGGACCTTATGGGTAAGATGGACAAGACGCAAAAAGACATCATTGCGCAAGCAATACTAAACGAAGTGGAAGGCTATGAATTCTACAAATTGGCTGCTAACCAAGCTCCCTCAGAATCTAGCCGCAAGAGCTTCATGGAACTGGGCAATGAAGAATTAAAACACGTGGAATTCTTAAAAAGCTTAGGTCGCAAATTAAATGGTGAAGAAATCAGTGTAGACGAATTCTTGAATGCAGAACCACCTTCTCCGGAAATCTACACCTGGGACAAATACGAAAAAGAACACCTACAAATGGCAATTGCCGTATATTCAATCGGTATTCAAATGGAAAAAGACTCCATTAAATTCTATACCGAAGCCAAAGAAAAATTTGACACCCAAGAAGCCAAAGATTTATTTGACCTTTTGATTGAATGGGAAACTGTTCACTTGGAACAATTCCAAGAACAATACGACATCTACAAAGAAGCATGGTGGGGAACGCAACAATTTGCACCCTTCTAGAAACCACAAAGAGCTGCCTGATGGGCAGCTCTTTTTTTTACTGAACCGCCTTCGACTCCCAACCGCCAGCGAAGGCGGTTTTTCTATGCCGTTTACGGAAAAATGGGCTTCTTTCTGCTATAATGAATAAATTGGTACGATGCGCAGAAGAGAGGAGAGGTGAAGATGGACTATGCTGCATGGATGCAAAAGGCCCGGGACTTGCTATTTTTTGACCGACCCCAGGAAGCGTTGGCGGCTTATGAAAAGGCCCGTAGCTTGGCCAGTAACCAAAGAGAAGCAGTGGATGCGGCCTTTGATGGTGCAGAGGTCTTGGCAAGCTTGGGTAAGGCCAAAGAGGCCTACGCCATCTACGAGTCCATCGCCAAGACTTACCCTGACGAGCCGGGAGCGGACTATGGTATGGCCTATACGGCTGAAGCCTTAGGGGTTAGCTTGGAAGAGGTCATCGCCCACTACGAAGCGGCCATCGACAAAGACCCAAACTACCACCGGGCCTACTACTACGCCGGCCTGGCCTATGATGACTTAGGGGACAAGAAAACCTGTGCGGCTTATCTGCAAAAGACGGTGGAGCTCATGCCCCAAGACTATGTAGCTTGGAATGACTTGGGAGCCACCTGGGAAGAACTGGGAGACTATGCCAAGGCCATGAAAGCGGTGGAACGCTCCTTAGCGATTTACCCCACCTATGTGCGTGCCCTCTATAACCGAGGCGTCATCCTGCACCGCATGGGCCTTTCGGACGAGGCGGAAAAAGCCTACGAAAATGTCCTCAGTCACCACGACATCCCTGTGATCTATCTCAACTTAAGCGCCATGTACATCGAGGAGAAGCGCTGGGATCTATCGGAGAAAATCCTCCGTCGCGGCCTAGTCAAACACCCGATGACGGCCTCTCTATGGTATAATCTATCCTGCGTACTACTCAATACCGGGCGCCGGGAAGAAGGGATCCGAGCGATGCTCAAAGCCATCGCCTGCGATGCAGATGCGGCGGACTGGATGAAAGAAGACCCCGACGTGGCTTCGGTATTGGGAGAGATCTATCGACGCTTAACTGACGAGGAGGAAATATGATTACGATAAAAACAGCCAACCAAATTCAAAAGATGAAAGTCGCCGGTGACGAGCTGGTAAAAATCCACCACGCTCTAAAAGACTTCATCAAACCCGGCATTAGCACCATGGACGTGGAACACTATGTGGAGGACTTGATGAGACAATACGGCGTGACACCGGAACAAAAAGGCTACATGGGCTACCCCTATGCCGTTTGTGCTTCGGTCAATGATGAAATCTGCCACGGCTTTCCCCGGGAAGAGGCATTAAAAGAAGGGGACCTGGTGACCATTGATATGGTCGTGAACAAAGACGGCTGGCTCGCCGACTCCGCCTGGACCTATGCGGTGGGAGCGATCTCTGACGAAGATCGCCGTCTCATGGACGTGACGAAGGCGTGTCTCTATCGAGGGATCCAAGCGGCACAAATCGGCAATCGTCTGGGAGACATCGGCCATGCGATCCAAAGTTACGCGGAAGAAAACGGTTTTTCTGTCGTGCGAGAATTTGTCGGCCACGGCATTGGACGCCAGATCCACGAGGACCCGCAAGTCCTGCACTACGGCCAAGCCGGACGAGGAATCCGCCTGCAAGAAGGCATGGTCTTTACCATTGAACCCATGATTAACGCCGGCGTCAAAGAACTCACGATGGATGATAACGGCTGGACCGCTCGTACCAGAGACGGACGTAACTCCGCCCAGTACGAACACACCTTGGCCATAACGAAAGACGGCCCCCTCATCTTGACAGAGCAAGGGGGAGGGTACTGATGGCCAAAGTCCAACTGACGGAAGGCCCCATTACCTCCACCATTGTCAAACTGTCCTTGCCCTTGATGGCCACGGCTTTTATTCAGCTGGCCTATAACCTCACCGACACCTTGTGGCTGGGACGTTTAAGTGCCGAAGCCATGGCCTCAGCCGGGGCGAATCACCTGGTGCTCTGGTTTGGCACGGCGCTGTTGGCCATCTCTCGGGTGGGGGCTACGGTACCCATGGCTCACCGCTTGGGGGCCGGCCGCCGGGAAGAAGCCAAAGACTATGCAGCCCAAGGACTCATCCTCAACACCCTAATCTGCCTTATATTTAGTAGCCTGCTCTGGGGATTTCGCGAAAACATCATTGGATTTTTTCGCCTCTCCTCCCCGAAGGTTGTCGAAGATGCCATCAGCTACCTAAAGATTATGGTGGTGGGCATGTTTTTTTATTTTCAAAATCCCGTCTTGGCTGCCATGCTCCATGCGGAAGGAGACAGCGTCTCCTCCTTTCAAATCAACGCCGTAGGCTTAGTGGTGAATATGGTCCTGGACCCTTTGCTGATTTTCGGGTGGGGCCCCGTGCCCTCCATGGGCGTCAAAGGCGCAGCCGTGGCCACCGTGTTGGCCCAAGCCGTGGTCTTTAGCCTATACTGGTGGGTGGGCTTGCGGCGCGGTGCCATCTACACCGGCTTGGCAGGGAAGAAAGGGCTATCTCGGGAAACGGTGGGAACCATCTTTCGCCTAGGCACGCCCATATTTCTCCAAATTGGCTTTCACTGCGCCGTGAGTTGGTTTCTCACCCGTATGGTGGCGGGCTTCGGCGATATTGCGGTGGCCGTGTTTGCCGGTGGCCAACAAATCGAATCCGTGGCCTGGATGACGGCGGAGGGAGCCTCCTCGGCCATCACCGCCTTTACGGGCCAAAATTTCGGTGCCGGCAAGAAAGATCGAGTCGTCGAGGGCTTTCGCCGGTCCATGGCCATGATGGCGGGTATGGGACTTGTGGCGGGACTCATCTTGGCTTTGGGTGCAAAGGCCATTATGGGCGCCTTCTTCCCCCATGATCCGGAAGCGGTTCTAAAAGGTACCGTCTACCTGCGCATTGTCGGTGGTGCCCACATATTCAGCAACCTGGAACTAGGCGCCTCGGGAGCCGTAAACGGCATCGGCTGCTCCAGGATCACTGCCATTAACGGAGCGGTCAACAACCTGTTACGTTTGCCGATGGCCTATGCCCTCATTCCCCACCTAGGCCTTCACGGCATTTGGGTGGCCATTGCCATCTCCATGGTCTTAAAAGGAATCTTTGCCTCCGTGGCATTTTTACCGGCTTTGCGCCGCACACAGATACCCCAGCGCGCCATGGATTAGGACTAGACGAAAGAGAGTCTGTGGTTTACACTATAAGAGAGGTGTTAACATGAAAAAAATCATCATCCTATTGGCCTTGAGCTTATGTCTTTTGACGGCTTGTGGCCAAGAACCGAATACGAACGAATCTGCAGAACCCCCTGCAGCAACTGAAGCACAAGCGGAAACCACCGCCCCTGAAAAAGGAGGAGAAACGATGGAACTGAAACAAGTTCATATTCCGGCCGACGCTGAATTGGCCGTTTTACACACCAATCGAGGAGACATTAAGATTTGCCTGTTTCCCGAAGCAGCTCCTAAAGCTGTTGAAAACTTTAAAACCCACATCGAAGAAGGCTATTACAACGGGATTATCTTTCACCGCGTCATCCCCGACTTCATGATCCAAGGCGGCGACCCCACAGGAACCGGACGCGGCGGCGAAAGCATTTGGGGAGCTCCCTTTGAAGACGAATTCGACCCGGCCTATCACAACTTCCGCGGCGCCCTGTCCATGGCCAATGCGGGACCGGGTACCAACGGCAGCCAATTCTTTATTGTGCAAGCCAAAGAAGTGGACCCGAGCTTATTAAAACAAATGGAAGAACTGGGCGCTGACAGCGGCTTTGCCCCGGAAGTGGTCGAGGCTTACCGTGAAATGGGCGGCACGCCCCACCTGGACTTCCGCCACACCGTCTTTGGACAAGTGGTAGAGGGCATGGACGTGGTAGATGCCATTGCCAATGTGGAACGAGACCAAAACGACAAACCCTTAGAAGACGTGGTCATCGAATCCGCCGAAATCGTTCAACCATAAGCAAAAGAAGGCCGCCTATAGGCGGCCTGTTTCAAACGGGTAGTATAGAAAGTGGGATCAAGATGAAATTACCGGTGGGAAAACTCCCGAACAGTCTATTAGAAGAAAAGGTGTTTCACGCTTTAGGCGCGAAGCGAGAAGATGTAGTGCAAGCCGCTGCCATTGGTCAAGATACGGCCATGGTGGACTTTGGCGAAGACTATTGCGTCCTTTCCGTGGACCCCATCACCGGGGCAGCGGAAGAAGTGGGGAAACTGGCGGTCAACGTCAGCTTAAACGACATCGCCACGGCAGGAGCGCTGCCTGTGGGACTCATGGTCACCTTGCTCCTACCCGAAGGCAGTGAGATAGAAGAGGTGACCACCATTATGGACGAAATGAGCGCCGAGTGTGAAAAATGGGGAGCGGCCATCCTCGGTGGTCACACGGAAATCACCGATGCCGTGAACCGGATCACGGTCATCACCACCGCCATCGGCAAACTCCCAGGGGAAGCTGACCGAAAACGGGCGACGGTCAAACCGGGAGACGCCGTGGTCCTGAGCAAGGTCTTGGCCTTGGAAGGCTTGTGGATTCTCACCAACACCCATCGCCAAGCGCTAACCCAACGCTTGGGAGAGGAGACCGTGGCCAGGCTTTTGGATTTAGGTGAGCACCTCTCTGTCATGAAAGAAGGTCTCTTGGGTCGACGTTATGGCATTGGCTATATGCACGACGTCACCGAAGGAGGCCTTTTGGGCGCCCTCTGGGAAACGGCTGCTGCGGTGGGCCATGGTCTGATCGCTCACGTAGAAGACATCCCCCGCTTTGACGATGAAGAGGCATTGTTGGCCTGCTTTCCCGGCATTGATCCCTTTCGACTCATCGGTTCCGGATCCATGCTCATGGTGGTGCCCCGAGAAATGCTAGACGACTTCTTGGAAGACGCCGCCTTGGAAGAGCTGAGGGTGACGGTCATCGGCGAAATCACAGCAGAAAAAGAAGTGCTTTTGTGCAGCGGCGATGTGCTGGTTCCCTTGGAAGAACCGGGTAGCGACGAGCTTTATCGAGCCTTGACAATGGAGGTCTGACATGGTTTACCTGGTGGCTTTATTAATCTTTTTGTCGCGGATTTTAGACGTGACGATGATGACGTTTCGCACCCTGATGGTGGTGCAAGGCCGCCGCGTGGCTGCGGCGATCTTTGGTTTTTTTGAAGTTCTCATCTACGTTGTGGTATTGACGAAGATGGTCAGCACTCTGGACAATCCCCTGCACCTCTTCGCTTACTGCTTAGGCTATGCCACCGGCAACTACCTGGGTGTGACCCTTGACGAAAAATTTGCCCTAGGTCGGCTATCGGCCCGTGTCGTCGTATCACCGGAAGTGGCGATTCCGCTGGTAGAACGACTCAGAGAAGAGGGCTTTGGTGTCACCGTCATTGACGGCGAAGGTAAAGACGGTCCGCGTAAGATGCTCTCCCTCGTCTTTAACCGTAAATTATTGAAAAATATGGAACAAATCATTCGCCAATACGATGAAAAAGCCTTTGTGGTGGTCAACCAAATCAACCCCATCTCAGGAGGCTTTATCATGGGAGGAGTGAGAAAATGACCCATCGCCCCGTAAACATCAAAACACATGTGATGCCTCATGCGACGGGCTCCGTACTCATCTCGATGGGAGAGACCAGGGTACTTTGCACCTGCATGGTGGAAGAAAAAGTCCCTCCATTTTTAAAAGACAGCAAACAGGGCTGGGTCACGGCAGAATACGCCATGCTACCTGCATCGACTACGACGCGGAAACGACGGGATTCCGGTGGCAAAATCGATGGTCGCAGCCAGGAAATCCAGCGACTCATCGGCCGCAGCTTGCGTGCCGCTGTGGATCGCACTCTTTTGGGGGAACGGACTTTTTGGATCGACTGTGACGTCCTTACCGCAGACGGGGGCACTCGCACGGCCTCTATTACTGGCGCCTGGGTGGCGCTGGCCCTGGCTGTACAAAAACTCATGGACGAAGGCGTGCTAGAGCAAAACCCCTTGACCAGCCAAGTGGCTGCCATCTCCGTGGGACTAGTGGACGACGAAGTGGTGGTGGATCTGGACTACGCCCATGACGTGCGAGCTCAAGTGGACTTTAACGTGGTCATGGACGATGCCGGCCGTTTTATTGAACTACAGGGAACCGGAGAAGAACGGGCGTTTTTTCCCGATGAACTCCAAGAGATGATCGATGCGGCCCAACAGGCAATCAGCAGTCTGATGGACGTACAGCGACAAGCATTAAATAGGGAAGAGGTGGCTTATGGAAGAGATTGGTAAAAGACGCATCCTCATTGAGGAAAAAGCGGTGCAGCAAAGGGTGCGAGAGCTGGGAAGGGAACTGGCAGAAAACTACAGACACGACAAACCCCTGGTCGTGGGTCTGCTGCGAGGTGGATTTATCTTCCTGGCGGACTTGGTACGCGCCATGGATATCCCGCTGGAAGTGGAGTTTATGACCACCTCCAGCTATGGACACGACAAGGAAAGTTCCGGCACCGTGGAAATCGTCCAAGACGTGCGAGCCCAAGTGAAAGGGCGCAAAGTGCTGGCCGTCGATGACATCATGGACTCCGGCCACACCATCGCCCGGGTCAAAGAGCATCTGCTGGAAAAAGGTGCTGCCTCAGTGGAAATCTGCGTGCTCCTAGACAAACCCTCTCGCCGCCAAATTGCGGTGGAACCGGACTATGTGGCCTTTGAAATCCCCGATGTCTTTATTGTGGGATGTGGCCTGGATTATGAGGACTATTATCGCAACGTACCCTACGTCTACACCTACGATGAGGACTGATCCTATGAATGAAAACCCGATGGACAACAAGGCCCAAGAGCCGGACGTAATCTTGGAACCACCCGAGGCAGCCTCCGAAAACCTGGAACCCTTAGAAGAAATGGTGCAAACCGAAGAAGACCTCTACCAGGCCAGACAGGAAGTCATGACGGTGGTGTCTTGGAACGGCAAACGCCTTTCCATTGGCCAAGTCAACTGGCTCCTTCTATTACAGGCCCTGGCATTTTTATGGATAGCCAAGTTCTGGCCAGTGCCTACGGCCCTCAAAACTGTCATCAACGAAGTGGTCGTGGTGGGCTTGCCTGGCGTGCTTTTAGTACTCTTAACCAAGCGGTTGCCCCAAAAAGTCTATCGCCTGCGCCCCTTATCGAAAAAAACGGTGACACTGATCATCGGCATGATGCTTTCCATCTACCCCCTCACCGTTTTGGTTAACGCTTTGGTCCTCATGGTACTGGGGCAATTTATGGATTTGGCTGCCCCACCGCCGATCTTAGGCACCGGCGTATCGGGCTACTTAGAAACCATTGCCCTCGTCTGCCTGTTGCCGGCGATCTTTGAGGAGATGGCTTTTCGCGGCATCCTCTTACACGCTCACGAAGAGGAGGGCAAGACGTATGCCGTGTGGATGACGGCCATTTTATTTGCCGTATTCCACTTTTCGCTGCAAAACTTTGTGGGCCCGCTGATCCTGGGCATCATCTTGGGCTATTTGGTGCTCAAGACGGGCAGCCTTTATGCGGCGATCCTGGGACACTTTGTCCACAATTTCATCTCCAATACCATTATCTACCTGATGAACGTCTTTCAGGTGGTGGGCGGTGCGACAAACCTGCCCTCCATTGAAGATTTGCAACGAGGAGACCTGGCCGTGGCCTTTACCGTCATTGGCCTCTTGGTATTTTTCGGCCTCATGATTTTTGTCCGCTGTGTGGTCTTGTTAAAAAGACACCTCCAAGAAGAAAAAGAAAAACCGCAACCCCTGCGGACTTTGGAAGCCCAAGTCCGTCGTAATGACGAATTCTTGCCTCCGCCGAAAGACAACATCTTTGAAACGACACCGATTTGGTTGATGGGACTATTGTTTGTCATCGTGAACTGGGTGGCCATCGTATATCAAATGTGAACGAATTGAGGATGAGATGTAAAGAAAGGACGGTTAGTCATATGGATCAAATCAAACAAGCGGCAGAACTCATTCGCCAAGCGAAAGGATGCTATGTGCTCTCCGGGGCGGGCATTTCCACAGAATCGGGAATCCCGGACTTCCGCAGTCCCGGCACAGGACTTTGGACCAAAATGGACCCGATGGAAATGCTCTCCGCTCATGTCATGCTCAATGACCCGGAGAAATTTTACAAAGAGGGCTTTCAAATCCTCGTCGGCATGGACGACGTAGAACCCAACGAAGGTCATCGCGTCATTGCCAAATGGGAAAAAGAAGGCCTCATTGACGGCGTCATCACTCAAAACATCGACAACCTACACCAAAAAGCGGGCTCCAAAAACATGATGGAAGTCCACGGCCAAATGGGTACTTGTCATTGCCTGAACTGCGGTCGTATCTATGACTTCTGGGTCATGCGAGACAAAGTGGAAAAAGGGGAGATTCCTCCCATCTGCCCCGCTTGTGGAGGCACGCTGCGCACAGACGTGGTCCTCTTTGGCGACATGATGCCACCGGCTTTTGATAAAGCGGTTAAGGCTATGGAAAAAGCGGAACTCTTAATCGTCGTGGGCACCAGCTTGACCGTAAGCCCGGTGAACATGCTACCCCGCTATGCGGATCGACTCATCATCATCAACCGAGATGCCACGGCCTACGATCGACAAGCCGATGTGGCCATCCACGCTCCCTTGGGTGAAACACTAAAAGCCATTGATGACGCATTACACGCTTAAAGAGGTGACCCATGAGTAAACTCTATGGCGACTTTGCGGCAATCTACGACAGGCTCATGGACGACTTCGCCTACCCCAATTGGCTAGACGGGTTGAAAGATCTCCTGTCTGTGCTGGGAATGAACCCTTCCAAAGCCTTGGAAATCGGCTGTGGCACCGGCAACTTCACCGCCCTTTTGCAAGAATGGTGTCCGGTAACCGCCGTCGACCAATCGCCGGCCATGTTGGACTTGGCCCGCCAAAAACCCATCAAAGCCACCTGGATCTGCGCCGATGCTCTCACCATGAACCTGGCAGACACCTTTCCCTTGGTGGTCTGTTCCAGCGACATGATGCACTACATCGCACCGGAAAATCGTCGCCCCTTAATGGAAAACGTATCCCGCCACTTGGCGCCGGGAGGTCTATTGATCTTTGACTGGCGAGATGCCGCGGATCTGAAAGCCGTTGACGGAGCCATCTCCATCCACGATGAGGAAGACCTCTATGCCGTTTACGGCTACACCTTGGAGGAAGACCGCCTTTTCATCGACGTACAAGGCTTTGTGGAAGAAGACGGCTCGTGGAAACGCATCAAAGAGACCCACACCCTCTACCTAGGTGATCCGCACCTATGGGAAACGTTGGGGGATCAGACGGGCCTCACCCTGGTGGCGAAACGCGACCTGGCCGTACGTCAAGGTGAACCGGAAGCAGGGGATCGCCGAGACCTCTTGGCCTTTAGAAAGGAAGAAACACATGGACCAACTGATTAGAGCCATTACGCCTAATAAACGGGTACGGGCATTTTTCGCCTCCACCACCGACCTGGTGAACGAATTTCGCCGTATCCACGAATCCTCCGCCACGGCCACAGCGGCCATGGGGAGAATGTTAACCGCCTCCGCCATCTTAGGCGCACAAATGAAAAATGAAACCGACCTGACCACCGTCATCATCGATGGCGGGGGAGCCATCGGACGCATGGTCACGGTGGCAGATGCCAAGGGCCACGTCAAAGGCTACTGCGTCAATCCTCGGGCGGACCTGCCGGACATTGACGGCCACCTGGACGTCGGCGGCATTGTAGGCACAGATGGCTACTTGCAAGTCATCCAAGACCTGGGCTTAAAAGAACCTTACAGCGGTCACACGCCCTTAGTAAACGGCGAAATCGGCATGGACTTTGCCCAATATTACTACACCTCGGAACAAGTGGAGTCCGTGGTGAACTTGGGTGTCCTCGTCAACACCGACCTCACCGTGGCCGGCGCCGGGGGCTACGTCATCCAACTCATGCCCGACGCTGAGGAAGAAGACATTGTCGCTGTGGAACAGCTGGTCTACAACATGCAATCGGTAAGCTCCATGATGGCGCAAGGCGTCACGGCCAGAGAAATGGCGACCATCATGTTTGCGCCCCTGGAGCTGGAAATCTTAAGCGAAATCCCCTTGGCCTACGCATGTGACTGCTCTCGTGAAAAAATGGAGCGCGCCCTCATCAGCCTGGGCCAAGCGGAATTGACCAATATTTTAGAAGAAGACGGCCAAGCGGAACTGGTCTGCCATTTTTGTCGCACCCGTCATATCTTTACCAAAGAAGATTTGGAACATATGATCCGAGAACAGGGGTGACATCATGGACTTCACATTGACAGACGGCACGAAACTGAACATGGTCTTTGAAAACTGCCTAGGCAAACGCCGCGGCACCGTCATCCTCGTCCATGGCCTGGCTGAACACCTGGGACGCTACGACCACGTGGCTCGACGTCTCTTGGCCGAAGGATACGCTGTGGTACGCTACGACCAGCGAGGACACGGCAAAAGCGAAGGCAAGCGCATCTACTTCGACATCCCCCAACGCCTCTTTGATGACCTCTACCAAGTGGAGCAAGAGGTTAAAAAAACAGTCCCCGATGACAAAATCTTCGTCCTCGGTCACAGCATGGGAGGCTTTACCGTGGCAGGCTTGGCGGTGACCCATCCCGGTTTGGTAGACGGCTACATCCTCTCCGGAGCCATGACCCAAAACTCCCACAAAAGCCTCAAACCCGTCCCCACATGGGTACCGGACAGCATGCGACTGCGGGGAGACATGGTAGGCCTACACGCCAAATTTGTCAGCCGGGACAAAAAAGTAGTCAAAGCCTATCGCCACGACCCCCTGGTGGAAAACTTCGTCACCACGGGCTTGGCCAAGAACTTCTACGAAGGAGTCCAATACATTAAAACCCACGTCGACCAATTCCAAGACCCGGTACTCATCCTTCACGGCACCGAAGACAAACTGGTCCCCGTGGAAGACAGCAAGATTCTCTATGCCGTCATCTTCTCCCAAGACAAACAATTCATCGCCTACGACGGCCTGTACCACGAAATTTTAAATGAACCGGAAAAAGATCGAGTCCTGGCGGACATCATCACCTGGTTAAACGAACGCACATCCTGAGGATGTGCGTTTCTTTGTCATCGGATGAAAGAGAGGGGATCTAATAGAGCAGCATAGCCCATTGAAATTCGTGAAAGAGGAAAAACCGGCTAAAAAAGACGACGAGAAGTACCAAGGCCAAGGGCAACATCCCCTCCTCGGGCTCCCGACTGCCAAGATAGCTCAAGGCAAACCCGATGAAGACGCCGGCAAGATTGCAAATCACATCGTCGATGTCCGTGGCACGCAGATTGAGAAGCTGAGACAACTCCACTAACACAATGAGACCCAACCCGGCTAGAACCGCTGGGCCCAAGTCCCGTGCCTGCTGCCACAGCCGCGGCACGAAAAAGCCGAAAGGTATCAACATGATCACGTTTAAGCTGTACCCGAAGAAGTCGATGTCCTGGGAAAAGGGAACGAGATTCACGTTAGGAGAGAGCCCTAGACGCAGCCCGTCATAGATTGTGCCAGAGCCGGTGACGTGAAAGACCCCGACCAAATAGATCAGGAACAGTAAAAACTCCACCCGGGCTTTGGGACTGCGAGGAAAGCGTTTGGTCACCCACAACAGCACCAAAAGTGGCACCAAGGTGCACAGCGCTTCCGCTAGTAAAAATAAAACCGTTGCTAACATGATACAACCTCCTATCACTCAGTTTGATCTTACTCCTACGATACGCCGCAAAGGTTAACTTATGAGAGGAGAAAAGGCAAAGATGTGGCAAAGAGAGGGCCGGAAGTGAAAAGGGAAAAGAGTTTGGAGGAAATCTTTGGGTTTTTCTTGACAGAGAGCCGGGAGTTTGGTAAAATCATGGCATTGTCACACCTGCCCAGATAGCTCAGTCGGTAGAGCAGTAGACTGAAAATCTACGTGTCGCTGGT
>CAYFMR010000017.1:0-19205 GCA_964344295.1 uncultured Peptoniphilaceae bacterium
GATAATTGATCAAAAAGACCAGCCGATTCAAGCATTCATGCCTGATTGTGACTGGCCTTTTTTGCCCCGCTTGAAGCTGTTCAGTTAAGTTTTTCTTCAATCCCTATGTGAACGCTTCTTTTAGGGGGCTCTTTTTTATTGGAAAAGCATAAGCAAATTGCTTACTATCAAAGCGCATGATATGATAAAAAATATACGTGATGTACATGTATGTTAGCTCTGATACAAGGAGATGTATCATGAAAAAATTTAAGATTCTCACTTTAAGCCTATTCGTTTTACTTTTGGTAGCTTGCAGTCATGGAGAAAGTAAAAATACCCCAGTATCTTCAAATGGTGAATATATTATTTCACAAGGGGCGCTTGCTGGATCTGCTTTACAACTGAAAGACCTAAAAATTGATCAAGACAATGGATCCAAGCTATTTATTTATGCTAAAAATAACAGTGATGCTATTCTAGCTATGATTTTCAATGATGAAGTTGTAGGAGAAATTGGGGCAAACGAAGATTTTGAATATTCAACTGATGTAAATTTTAGCAAGTGCAATATCCTACTTGTGCGTGCTGATGGAGATGTAGATTTGGAGTATAAGATTTATCAAAAGTAGAAAGACGAGCGGGTCTTAGTAAAAATATATGACTAATGAGAATCATTGATGAACGATGGTTCCTTGCCTAACACTGTAGATCAAGCAACATAAGAACTAGCAAATGGCTCAGGTAGCAATATCTGAGCTATTTTTAATATAAGGAGTCTTTTTAAAGACGAAAAGGATTCTGTTAGAAGAGTGCTTAAACATTTGGAACTTAGAAAACCAAGCTCCTTTTTGTGGGTGAAGGCGAGAGGAGAAAGAGAATGAAGGGGAAGGGGGAGCTGCGTAAATGGGCGAGGTGGGAGTGCGGGGGTACTTTTGCTTTATGATTGGAGCAAAGTATGATAAAATAAACTTCTATTCATATGCAAAGAATGAAAAGAAAGTGGGGGAAGGATGGATCCTTTGAATCGACAATCCTATACAGGTCCGCAACGGCCGAAACGCCAAAAGAATAGTCGTTTATTTTTGCTGTTGATGATTGCCTTGGTGGCATTTGTGGGCAGCAGAGGTTTTGGACCGGCCATGTTGGTCTTGCCGGCGTTGGTCATGATGCCGTGGATGTTTGGCGAGTCCATTGTCAGTGTGATGGCACTCGTGGTTATCACGCTGGTGATGGGCGCAGAAGGTATGATCTTTTGGCTGATCCTCAACGGCGGAATGATGTTGTGGATGGGCATGACGATGAGGCGGGGCCAAAAGAATACTGTCGTCTACTGGGGCGGCGTGGTGTTGGCCTTGGTGGGTTTGGTGCTTTTGTTGGTACTTGCCAATGGCGGCTTAGAACTCGATATGAAACAAATCATGACTGATGTTCTGGCCCTACAGAAAGAGAATATGGAAACAGCGGGACTTTCCCAACAGGACATCGCTTTGACCATGGATGTGTTGCAGGCAGGAGCCAGAACCATGATGGTGTATATGCCGACGGTTTTAATTCTGTATGGCCTTTTGATGCCTTATTTGATTCAGCACATGGCCGGCCGTGTGGTGAAGTCAGGGAATCGGATGATGACATATAGTCGCCCGTTTGTTCTCTTTCGTTTGCCACCGAGTTTGCCCTGGGGCGTCGTGTTGATTTTTGTGGCGATGCTTTTTTTACACAATACCATGGGAGATGCGGCCAATGCGGTGATTTACAACTTAGTGGCCATTTTTAGTGCCATATTTTTACTAAATGGCATGGCTGTCTTCCAATTTTACTTGGCGAAACGAGACATGCGCCGCGGACTCAGGATTTTCCTGGGGATTTTGACTGTCATCATCCCCATTACGGGAGGGATTCTTTTGATTGTGGGCGTGGTGGATGCCTGGTTTAATTTGAGAAAGATTTAAAGACGCTGATTGGTTGATGAAACGAGGAAGGAGCATTCGATGAAAATTATACTTTTACAAGATGTGAAGGGTTTGGGAAAAGCAGGGGATTTAGTAGATGTCAAACCGGGTTATGCCCGCAATATGATCTTACCCAAAGGACTGGGCATTGAAGGTACGAAGGAAAACTTAGAAAACTGGAAAAAGGAGCAAGCGCAGCGGGAGGCGGACGAAAAAGTGCGTGTAGCTGAAGCTACCAAGCTAAAGGAAATATTGGAGAGCCAAGGTCTGACCATTAAGGGCAAAGGTGGCTCTCAAGGGCGTCTTTTCGGCTCCATTACTGCCGGAGACATTGCTGAGGAAATCTCCAAGGTGCATAAGGTGGATATTGACCGTCGCAAAGTGGAGCTCAAAGAGCCCATTAAAGCGGCAGGCCGCTACGAGGTGGATGTGCGGGTGTATCCGGAAATGACAGCTAAAGTGGCTGTGACGGTGGAAGTGTAGGTTAACGAATGGATGGAGAACTCGTTGGCTTAATCCCGCCGTATAACCAAGAGGCGGAGCGGGCTGTGTTAGGGGCGATGATGCTGGATGCCAACGCCATTAACGTGGCCATGGAAATCTTAAAGGCGGACGACTTCTTTTTGCAAGCTCACGGTACCATCTTTGAAGCCATGGTGCGTATGTATTCCCAAGGAAGACCGGTAGATTTGGTCCTTCTGGTGGAAGAATTGGAGCGCATGGACCGTTTAGAGGCCGTGGGAGGGGCGTCTTATATCGCCGACATTACCGGATCCGTGATGACCGGATCTCATATCTTGCACTATTGCGAAGTGGTCAAGGACAAGTCGGCTTTGCGGGCTTTGATTCGTGGAGCTGACGAGATTCGGGCGGCGGCCTACAAAGATGAAGACCCGGTAAAGACCATCATTGAATTGGCGGAGCAAGTTGTCTTTGACATTGGACAAAACACGTATCAGGAAGGGCTTACCCCGATCGGGGAGGTCCTGTTTCGCGCATACAATATCTTAACGGAGCGAAGCAAGAAAAAAGGCCAGTTGACGGGGCTGACCACAGGTTTTGCAGATCTGGATCGAATGCTTTCCGGTTTGCAAAAGTCGGACCTGATCCTTTTGGCAGCCAGACCCTCCATGGGAAAGACGGCCTTGATGCTAAACATCGCTCAAAATGCGGCGATCAAAGGCGGTGCCTCGGTGGCTATCTTCTCGCTAGAGATGAGTAAGGAGCAATTGGTGCAACGGCTGATCTCCTCCCTGTCTTTAATGGAACTGCAGCGCATCATCAATGCAGACCTGGACTCCCATGAGTGGACCGATATGGTGGAGGCCATTACCATCTTGTCGAACCAAGACATTTATATCGACGATACGGCGGGGATTACCCCCACTGAATTGAAAGCCAAATGTCGTCGCCTGAAGGCAGACAAAGGGCTAGACCTCATCGTCATCGACTATCTTCAGCTCATGGAAACCGACGGACGAACAGAAAACCGCCAGCAGGAAATCAGTAAAATCTCTCGCCAACTCAAGGGGATTGCCAAAGAGTTAGATGTCCCCGTTTTGGCCCTGTCCCAGCTGTCCCGGGCACCGGAACAGCGGACAGATCACCGGCCCATCATGTCTGATTTACGGGAATCCGGAGCCATTGAGCAGGATGCAGACATTATCATGATGCTCTATCGCGACGAGTTTTATAATCCGGAAACGGAATATCCAGGGTTGGGAGAATTGATTATTACGAAGCACCGCAACGGGCCCACGGGAAAGATCTATTTGACGTTCTTAGGGGCCATGACCAAGTTTGCGGACTATGAAGGAACAATAGGGGAAATGAATGATTAAATTAGAACTAGAAAACTTGATCATTACGACGATGGAGCCGCATCATGTGGCTTCCATGTCCTTATGGGATCGAGACGATAATCCGGTAACGGCGGAGTACGACTTTGAAGACTATAGCGTAGAAGCGCTGGAAAGATGGTATGCCAACCATCGCCAACAATGGAACAATCGCCTCGTGGCCATTATCGAAGACGGGCAAACCATTGGCTATTTCCTCTTGGAAGACATGCAGTTTGCCAATGGCACGGCCAAAATCACACTGGTGTTGGATCCGAAGAGACGGGGTGAAGGCTGGGGACGCAAGGTAACCACGCTTTTCTTGCGCCATTACTTCTTTGATTTGCATATGCGGCGGGCTTTGTTTTTCATCCACCCCGACAACAAAGTGGCCGCTCACCTCATCGAGGACATCAGCGGGCAAAAACGGGGTGACAAGTGGTATACGGTGGCTTGTAACGTGCCGTCAAATGCCGCAAACAACCCGCGATGGCGACGTTTTTTTGGTCACTGGCAAAAAAAAGGCAATCGCTACCTGTTGCTACGTTCCTTTTTTGTGGAGAACCTTCGTGAGAAAGGGGCCAAATAATGTTTCGCTTACAACCGGGGAAAATCGACTTCGGCTATACCGACGTCGACAATATTTTTCTTCTGGACTTTATGCCCATGGCCACTGGAACACAGATCAAGGTGTACCTCTTGGGTTACCAATACATCAAGGACCCACTGAAGTCCTATGAGTTGGATAACGCCGCCATTGCAAGGAGGCTAAACCTGAGCATCGGCGAGGTGGAGGAGGCGTGGCGGTATTGGGAAAAACTGG
Organism: uncultured Peptoniphilaceae bacterium; assembly: GCA_964344295.1. Classification (GTDB taxonomy): domain Bacteria; phylum Bacillota; class Clostridia; order Tissierellales; family Peptoniphilaceae; genus JAAYFJ01. The sequence goes on from CAYFMR010000017.1 coordinate 4,593, forward strand.
GACTGGTGCACATTGAGCCAGGGGCAGATGGCCACATGACCATTGTCTATCGCAACCTAAAAGAACTCTATGTGGAAACGCTCTGGATGAAGCCGGAGCCTAAGATCAGCGGAGATGTGTTGGAAATTGTACGAGCCAACGAAGATCCGGCGCTAAATGATATGTTTGGGCAGCTGGATTACTTGATGCGTCGGCCGTTGGTGGCTACGGAGCGCACAACGGTGTTGGACTGGATTAAGCGGTTTCACATGGAGCCGGCAGTGATCGTGGAGGCTTTTTTTGTGGCCACGGAGCAGGGAAAACGAAACCTGCGCTACGTCGAAGGGATTTTGCGTCGCTGGTATGATGAGGGCATGACCCGCAAAGAGACTTTGGCAGAGGGATTAAAGCGGGAAGGAGAAGCCTACGCCCGTTATCGTCGGGTGATGGACTTGTTAGGGCTTAGCCATCGCCAAGTCACCGATGCGGACCGTCACATCATTGACCGGTGGTTTACAGAATATGGCTATGACTGGGATATGATTGAACTGGCGGCCCAAAGGCTTTACCGCAGCAACGCCCCTTCCGTCAGCTACTTGGAGGGCATCCTCTCCAGCTGGTATCGCCAGGGGATTCGCACACCCCAAGAGGTGGAAGAAAAGGACCGCAAGCCGGTGCAAAAACCTGTCAAATCCCAAGGCGCGGCGAAAACACGGTTTGCCAATTTTGATGAAAGGGATACCGATGCGTTGCAGGCTTTATTAAACGAGGCCATGGACTGGGAGGAGAAGTAGATGACGTGGCAAATGGAAGATATTTACCGTGAAAGGCGGGCACAGGGCCAGGAACTGAGAGAGCGTCGTCTGGCGGAAATCCACGAATGCATTCCCCAGACGGTGGCCTTGGATGAAGAGTTACGAACCTTGGGAATCAGCTTGACCACCTTAACCCTTACCGGATCGATGATGGCAGTGACCAAGACGAAGCAGAGATTGGAAGAACTGGCGACTCAAAGAGACCAGCTGCTCCGGGAAAAAGGTTATCCCGCTGACTACACCAACCTCCAGTATTTTTGCCCAAAGTGCAAGGATACAGGCCGAGTGGAAGGGGCAGGAGCTTGCACTTGTTACCGTGAGCTCTTGACTAAGCGGGATTTAGAGCGATCCAACATGGCCAATATGTTGGAACGAGAGAACTTTCTCACCTTTGATGCAAGCAAATTCTCTGAAGAGCCGGATCCGATTTATCGCCGTAGTCCGCGGGAGAATATCATGCATGTGAAGGCATGGGCCCAAAACTTTGTCGCGGGCTATCCGGACAGTGAGTCGGCCTTGTTTTACGGGCCGGTAGGCACAGGCAAGACGTTTATTTTAAACGCCGTAGCCCACGGATTATTGGACAAAGGAGTTCCCGTGGTCTATTACACCGCCTACCAGCTGATGGACATCCTGTCAGAAGACCGATTCAACCGAAGTGAAGGACTTGATCCTCGCAAAGCGCGCATTGACCGCGCTCCGGTGCTGATGATTGATGACTTGGGCACGGAGATGGTTAACACCTTTACCCAATCCGCCCTATTTCAACTGCTCAACGAACGTATTGCCACAGGGCAACCGACGTTGATTTCCTCTAACTTGACCCCTCACGACATTCAAGCCCAGTACACGGAACGCATTATGAGTCGACTGGTGCAACACTTCACCTTGATTCCATTTTTCGGTCCGGACGTGCGTTATCAAAGATGATGTTTGAATCGTAATGATGAGGGTACATATAACTAGAAGTCAACTTAGCATGACAAGGAGGAATATAGATGAAACAAGTTACCGTATACACTAGTAGCACCTGTCCGTACTGCACTATGGCAAAAGACTATCTAAACCAAAAGAAAGTGGAATTTGCCGAAAAGAACGTGCAAACGGATGCCCAAGCCCGTGAAGAATTGATGAAAAAAGGTCACACCGGCGTGCCTGTCATCGTCATCGGCGACGAAGAAATCGTAGGTTTTGACCGTGCTCGTATTGATCAACTATTAGCTGAATAAACAGCTTAGCATGACAAGGAGGAATATAGATGAAACAAGTTACCGTATACACTAGTAGCACCTGTCCGTACTGCACTATGGCAAAAGACTATCTAAACCAAAAGAAAGTGGAATTTGCCGAAAAGAACGTGCAAACGGATGCCCAAGCCCGTGAAGAATTGATGAAAAAAGGTCACACCGGCGTGCCTGTCATCGTCATCGGCGACGAAGAAATCGTAGGTTTTGACCGTGCTCGTATTGATCAACTATTAGCTGAATAAACAGCGAAATAAGGAGGAACCATGGAAATTAGTAAAGATATGTTAATTGCTGACGTCCTTCGTCAAAAACCGGAAGCAGCAATGGTGTTAATGGAATTTGGTATGGGTTGCATCGGATGCCCTTCTAGCCAAGGTGAAAGCTTGGAACAAGCTGCCCGTGTTCACGGCATGGACCTAGATAAATTAATGGATGCCATTAATAAATAAGAAATGGAACAAAGCCACCCTGTGAGGGTGGCTTTTTTATGTGCTCCGGCGAGGTGAAAGACGCCTCTTCTGGCAAACGATGAGAACTGCAGGGAGGGACATGAGAAACGGATCGACAAAGGGCGGCGTGCCGGAGGCGCTGCCTTATCTTTCGCTGCAGATTCTTTTTTGGGATTGCTTTATTTTTAACATTTGACTATACATCTAAGATGTGAGTATTGATGGATAAGGGAGACATTAGAAAGGAGAATCTATGAAGACCCACAGAAAGTTATGGTGCATGCTGCTCATTTTCGTGTTAGCGGTCATGCCCCAGCTGGCATTTGCCGGGAGTTTTACGGATACCCAAGGACATTGGGCCGTGAAGAACATCGAGTGGGGTGTTCGAGAAGGCTACCTCTCTGGGTATCCGGATGGGACGTTTAAGCCCGACGCACCCATTAGTAAGGCGGAGTATTACCGCATTACCAACCAATTCATTAAAAAGAATACGCAAAAGCTGGCAAGCACAGCTAAAGTGCCCACAGCTGCAGCGGCGTTTGGCGATGTGAAGGCCGAGGATTGGTTTTATGATGAGGTGCAACTGGGATTGCAAGCCGGGTACCTGGCTGGGGACGAAGGTGAAAACTTAAATCCCACCGAGGCGATCCTACGAGAGGAAGCCATTTGGATTTTTGCCAAGAATCAAGATTTAGCCGATAATGTGGACGCAGCGAAGCGGATGAAGGACTTTGACGCAATTAGTTCGGAACGGCAAGGACTTGTCGGCGCAGCCATCGAAAAGGGAATTGTCAAGGGCAACGAAAAAGGCGAGATCATGGCGAAAAAGACGCTGACTAGAGCGGAAGTCGTCACGATGATTGCCCAGTTCTTGCATCCGGAGGGCGTTCCGGGTCCCGATCCGAGTCCCAACCCAGCTCCCCAAGGGCAGTGGCACTGGTCTTTTGACAACTCGAAACCCAACTTTACCCAAGGGTACAAGATCAATCCGGAAGTTTTAGGTAAGTTTTCTGAGTACTTTTCCGCTAGTGACGCGAGTTTGATGCGTAAGGCGATGCGCCAATCCTGGTATGGCTCCTGCTATGGCATGACAGCCACTTCAGGTCTTTACAAAGAGGGGCGATTGAAAACCTCAGGCTTGAATACACCAAACCAAGAGCAAATCAGTGCCATTCAACCTCAAGCTAATTACAACGCCCAGTCCATGATTAACGTCTATCAACTGTCTCAACACACTAGAGCGTTTAACGCGGACTTGGTCGAACATGGTATTTCATGGAGAGTGGGATCCATTCGCCAAAACACGGATGATTTGCGTGCCTATGCCGATCATTTAAAGCGTCTAATCGATCAGGCTAAAGCGCAAAATACCACAGTGCAGCTAGCCTATTTCTGGGAAGAAGGTGGCCATGCCAATGCGATCTATGACTATGTGGCCTCTCCGGGAAATTGGTCTTGCAAGTTTATGACCCCAACTTCCCGGGATTGCAGACCAAGGAAGTGGTTCTGGATTTAAACCGAGGCAGCATGACGGCTGTATCGGCGACGAATGCCGCGATGAACGGCAGAGACATCAACGTGCAGTATTCCTACGCCAGCCCCACTTCAGCCATTATGAAGGGAGTGAAGGAGACGCCAGTACTAAATGAACAAGCCCTGGTCCTAGTAGAAGGGAATAAGACGGTGACGATCACCTCCGGTGGCGAAAGTTGGACCTTAGACCCGAGTCAAGGTCTGAGGGAATTAGATTCCGATGTGTATGTCTATTACATTCCCAAACGGAATACCTATACCGTAAAAGCCAAAGGGGCGTTAAACCTGACCATTGCAGGTCAAGACTACAGCGCCGGCTTTGAGACGGCGAACCTGACGAAGGCCGTCATTACACCGCAATCGGTGAACATTGAAGGGCAAAGTGGAGATTACTTTATGACCTTGGCCCGGGATGAAGATAACAGTCAATTTAAGTGGAATGCCATGGAAGTTGCCGGCAAAGACGGCGGACGACTGGGATTGACCAAAGAGGACTTCGGCTTTACCCTGCGCGGAGATCGTATCCAAGGCGCCACCTTAACCGGTTTGAACCAGTTCCAGGAAACAGGAGAGTCCTATAACGGTCAGGAACAAATGGTGCAAATCCGTCAAGAGGGGAACCGCATCAAACTGCAACCCAACAAGTATGGCAACTACGATGTCATCCCCGACTTGGAAGATCCCTTGGTTGGCTCTTGGATTGGGCGAGACTATGTAAGCAGTAAGTCAAAAATCTACGATGCGGAAGCTACGTTATTTATTACCAAGAATGCCAATGGATCCTATAAAGTGGTACAACGTGTGGAGGTGGTGGCCACAGGTAAAACCATCGCTTTGGAATACAATCCGGTGCGATTTAACCCAGACACCAAGGAGTTGGAATTGCGCAGAGACAATTGTCGTGTGCTCTCTGGAGAAGGTAGGATAACCGGAGCGAACAAGGGGCCAGTTTATCGAAATGGACGGTTACAAGCGGATTATGAAGAGAGCCGTGCCGCGCTCTATACGCGCTTCTAAGCGGTAAAACCCCATGAATCCAAAATTTTAGCCAGGCGAAAGCCTGGCTTTTTTCTGTCTCATGGGGAAAAGAAAGCACAAATGATCTTGCCATGAGACAATATCATTTGACAAATAAGATAAAAGAATGAAAAAAATGGGTATACAACGCTTACATCGCGTTGAAGTTGATGGGGAGGCGGCAACGCCCCCTGCTATAGGAAGTCGAACGATGAAAAAGGAGTGATAACATTGACTGATAAGAAAGTAGTACTATCGGGAAATGAGGCCATTGCCCGAGGTTTCTACGAAGCCGGTGGCGAGGTGGCCACAGCTTACCCCGGTTCGCCTACGGTGGAGATAATTGACAGCATGAGGCAATACGAGGAGGTCTATTCCGAGTTTGCCACCAACGAAAAAGTGGCATTGGAAATGGGCATTGGCGCTAACTTTGCCGGTGTGCGCACCTTAGTGGCCATGAAACACGTTGGGGTGAACATCTGCATGGACCCCTTAATGACCTTTGTCCAATCCCCGCTGGATACGGGATTTGTCTTGGTGACCGGGGATGACCCGGGCATGTCTAGCTCCCAAAATGAACAAGACAACCGCATTTTGGGAAAATTTGCTAACATGGGCATTTTGGACCCCTGTGATTCTCAGGAGAGCAAGGACTTTGTAAAATTGGCTCTGGATCTTAGCGAAGAGTTTAAGGCGCCGATGATGCTGAGAATTACCAGCCGCCTATGCCATTCCCGCTCTTTGGTCGAGTTGGGAGAACGCCAAACAAAACTGGGCCCCAGCTTTACGCCGGATCCGGGAAAATACTGTATGCTACCGCCCTATACATTCCCCCATCAATATGGGATGAAAGAACGTATTGAAAAGTTAACCGAATGGGCTGAAACGGCAGAGATCAATCAATTTGAGGACCTAGGTGGCGACACCTTGGTAATCACCTCCGGCATTGCTTACAATAACTTTAAAGAAGCGGCCCCGAATATCAGCGTCTTGAAGCTGGGCATGGTCTATCCGCTACCCATTAAGAAAATTGAAACCTTGGCCAAACGCTTTAAACGCGTGATTGTCGTGGAAGAGATGATGCCCTTTATCGAAAATGAACTGAAGATTCATGGCATTGCCTGTGAAGGCAAACAATACTTCTCCTTCACCAACGAACTGATGACCGAAGATATCGAACGCGGCTTGGTCGAAGCGGGGGTATTAACAACGCGCCACACCAAAGACCTGCAGCCTGACGATACGACGGCGCGCGGTCCTTTATTCTGCGCCGGCTGTCCCCACAGACCGGTCTTTGACATCCTGAAAAAAGCCAAAGTCAATGTAGTGGGAGACATTGGCTGCTACACCATGGGCCTTCTTTATCCCTTTGAAGTGCTCAACATCAGCATTTCCATGGGCTCCTCTGTGTCCATTATGAAAGGGATGCGCTTAGCTTTTGATAAACAAGGAGAAAAAGATCGCCCCATCGTCGGCGTCATCGGTGACGGTACTTTCTTCCACAGTGGCTTACCGGCGATGGCTAACCTGCGTTACCAAATGAAAGGTGACGAAAAGATGACCATGATCATCTTGGATAATGGCACCACTGCCATGACCGGTGGCCAACCCACAGCCGGCTCCTATCAAATGGACCAAGCTGGGCAAGATATCTCAATCGAAGGCGTTCTAGAAGCCATGGGCTATACCGACGTGGAACGCATTGACCAATTTAACTACAAAGAAGCCAAAGAAAAAATCAATCAAGCCATCGAACGAGAAGGCATTTCCGTCATCATCACGTCCCGCCCCTGTGCGTTACGCTATAAAGTCAAAAACACGCCGTTTTATGTGGACCCCGAAGTCTGCATTGGTTGCCGTACGTGTATCAAGACGAACTGTCCGCCCTTACGCATGAAGAACTACGAAGGGATAGACAAGAAAAAATCCTCCATTGATCCCAAACAATGTGTGGGTTGCTCCATTTGTGCGCAAGTGTGTCCCGTAGGCGCCATCAAGAGACGAGACGAAGAAACAGAAGGGAGGTCCTAATACGATGCAAGGTACAAATATTATCTTTGCCGGTGTCGGCGGTCAAGGCTTGGTTCTGGCCACCAAAATCATCGCCGAAGCGGCCAATCGAGCAGGCATTGACGCGAAGACCAACGATGTGATCGGCCTGTCCCAACGAGGTGGCAAGGTATGGGGCAGCGTCAAACTGGGCCAAAAAGTCTATTCCCCGAACATCAATCCGGGAGAAGCGGATCTCCTGGTCGCCTTTGAAAAATTAGAAGCCAAACGCTTCCGCCAATGGCTGAAAAAAGGTGATTGCGCCGTCGTAATCAACGACTATGAAATGGCCCCCACCCTGGTTCAACAGGAAGTGGAAGAATACGATCCTAACGTCATTGAGCAGCTTCGAGAATACACCGATGAAATCGTGGCGGTGGATGCCACGGAAATGGCCCAATCCTTTGGTAGCCCCAAAGTGGCCAATATTGTCCTCTTAGGATTGACCGCTCGCTACATCAAAGCGATTCCGGAAGAAGCTTGGGTCGCCGCCATTGAAGCCAATGTGCCGGAAAGTTTCCTGGAAATCAACCTCAACGCTTTCCGCAATGCGCTACACAATGCTTAAATCATATATGGATACACAAAAAGGACTTCCCATGGGGAAGTCCTTTTTTATGCTTTCACGCCTACTTTTCTAAGATGAAGGCGGTTCCGTCAGGGGTGAGGATGCCGTCTTGCTCTTCGATGTAGTAGAGGGTATCACCGTCTATGGTAAAGCGGTAGGTTTCTTTTTGAATGGTTTGGCAAACCAGGGTGTTGCCTTCTAAGGTGTAGTTGCCTTGGGGATCGTAGCTGGTGACAAGGCTTCGATTAAATACAAACTTGCCATCTTCTGTCAGTTCTAAGGATCCGCCGGGGTAGTCATCCGCGGCCTCGGCCACGTAAAGGCCTGGGCTGACGGTCATCACTGGCGGAGCGTCCGGCACGACACCGGTAAGGATAGACTCTAGCCAAATCGGATCGGGGGCGATGATTTGATTATGGAGCTTGATGACGTAAAGCGCATCGTGGTTAAGGGTGGTGAGGACCCGTTCGCCGCCATTCACAGAGATGGGGATGAGGTTGTCACTACCGGAGTGACGGGTGATGTCGGTTTCGTCGATCGTGAGAAGCTCGCCGGTCATCATGGCTTTGTCCTTTTCAAAGAACGTGAGGGTGGCATAGGGGGTCAAGGTGAAGCCGTCAAAGGCTTTTTCGTCGTACTGGGCTTTTACCAGGGGAAAATCAAAGATTTTCAGCGCCGTTTCCTCCTCGTAGCCTAGGGTTTCGGTCTTTTCTCCGCCGTTAGCGTGGGTGATTTTCATTTCGTCAGCACTCCAACCCAGGCGGGAGAAGCTGGAAACGTGATATTGGCCGAAGCCGGTGATGGCCACATAGAGAATGTAGGCCATTAAGATGGCGCCGGCAGCAAAAGGAGACCATTTGGGAATGGGGAGATCTCGTTTTTTAGCATAGAAATAGAAAAAGTAGACTACGATGGCGGCAAAGCCGATTTGGACCACGAGGCCGGTGTAATAGGCGTTCATAATTCCCATAATGCATTCTCCTTTAGCGGGCGAATTTGGCCCTGATTTTATTGAGTAGTAGCGTGAACTCCGGAACTTTGAATAGCCAGCATGCGAGGCCGTAAACGGCGGCTCCGATGACAACGGAGGCTAACAGCATCACGGTGGCGATGAGTTTTCGCGGTCCCAGATGACCCACTAAGGGGTAGTAGAAGAGGTAGACGACGACGCCCATGATGGAGGCGGCGACGGCCATTTTCAAAAAGCTCTTACCGAGGTGTTTGATGTTGATCAGATGGAAATGTTCTCGTAGGTGATAGGCTAAGAGGACGGTTCCCATCATGTTGGAAAGACTGGTGGCCAAGGCCAAGCCCCGGTGCCCCATGGGTTTCATCAAGAGCAGGTTAGCCACTAAGTTCACCAGCACCATGAGGATGCCGATGCGCATGGGGGTCTTGGTATTGCGGTAAGAGTAATAGACGCGGTTTAAGACCATGTTCAAGGCATTGGCCATGAGACCGATGGCGTAGAAGATCAGCGCCCCGGAGGTCATGATGGTGGCCGCTTCTTGAAAAGCACCTCGCTCAAAGGCCACATAGACGATGGGGCGGGCCAAGGTGATTAGGCCTACAGTGGCGGGGATGGTGATGAGCATGACCAAGTTAATGGCTTTTGACAGGATGGCCTGGGTAGCCTCGTTGTCGCTTTTTAAGAAGGCTTCGGCCATCATGGGAAAGACGACGGTGGAAATGGCCATGATAAAGACGGAGATGACGAGTTCGTTTAACTTGGTCGCATAGTTTAAGGCACTCATGACACCGACGCCGACGATGGAAGCCAGATTTTTGTCGATGATGATATTGAGCTGTTGAATCGTCGAAGAGATGAGAACGGGGACGATGAGGGCCCCGACTTTTTTCATATAAGGGTCTTTCAGGTCGATATGGGGTTTAAGACGGACCCCGGTATGGGCCACGGCAGGCACTTGGATGAGCACTTGCATGAGCGCGGCGATGACGGTGACCACCATGAAAGGAGCAATGGCCGGTGTCTTGGCTAAGGCGAGATAGAGGATAAAGGCCAGGTTATAGGGAATCCCCATCAAGGCGTAGGGACCAAAGATTTCCAAACTTTGTAGGTAGCCCATAAAGACGTGGGTAAACCCCAAAAGGACGATAATGGGTAAGGCGATGCGATTGAGTTTGACGGCTAAGGCCAGTTGTTCGCCTTTAAACCCCATGGCCACCAACGAGATGATGGAGGGGCTGAAGATGTAAAAGATAAGGGAGATGATCAGGCACCCGACAAAGGTGGTGGTCATCATATTATTTAAAAAGCGTCGACGCCCTGGCATGCCGTGGCGGCTGCCGATTTCGGAAAACACGGGCACTAAGGTGGTGTTTAACCCGGTGCCGATGACACCCATGATGACGACGGTAGCCGTAAAGGCGGCATTGTAGGCGTCAGTTTCCATACCGATGCCGAAGGCACGGGCCATCAGGCTCTCCCGAAGAAAGCCCATGACCTTGGACACCAGGGTGAAAAAAGCAATCAGGGCTGTCTGACGCATGATTTTTTCTTGACTCATAGGGAATCCTTTCTTGATCTTAGACCTCTATTATAAACTAAAATAGGCGGAGATGAAAGCCCGCGATTTGTGAGAACCACAGAGGTTAGGGTATAATAACGTATAGTTTACGAAGATGCAAAGAATAAGAAGGAGGATTTAATGAATACCATATATGAAGTATATTATTTACCGGCCTGTCTTTTTTGCCAAAAGCTGAAACGAGCCATTGCAGATCGCCAAGACGTGGTGTGGAAAGATATCAACCAACCGGAGCACCAGGAATTTCTCATCACCCACGGTGGCAAGGACCAAGTACCGGCACTTTGGATCGATGGACACATGATGTATGAAACCAAGGACTTGATCGAGTTTTTCCGAGTGCATCCTGAGGAGAGGTCATAATGGGTGCTTTTCAATTGCTAAGAACCCAGGAGATGCCGGAACAACAGGCCCTGGGACAGATTTGGGAGCACGAAAAAACAGGGGCGCGCCTCTTTACCATGAGTTGCGACGATGACAACAAAGTCTTTGGTATCGGCTTTCGCACGCCGCCGGAAGATTCCACCGGGGTAGCACACATTGTAGAACACTGCGTGCTTTCCGGCTCCAGGAAGTTTAAGACCAAAGAGCCTTTTATGGACTTGGTGCAGTCGTCATTGCAGACATTTTTAAATGCCATGACTTATCCAGACCGCACGATTTATCCCGTGGCTTCTCGTCACGATAAGGATTTTCGCCAGCTGATGGACGTGTATTTGGATGCAGTGTTTTTCCCCTCTATGGGGGAAAATCCCTATACCTTTGCCCAAGAGGGCTGGCATTATGAACGGGATGAAGCAGGTAAGCTAGGGGTCAGCGGCGTGGTGTATAACGAAATGCATGGTGCTATGTCCATGCCGGCAGCCCAGGCAGAGGATGTGATGGCGCGAGAATTTCGAAAAGGCACCATCTATGCACACAATAGCGGCGGGGATCCCTATCACATCCCCGATTTGACGTATGAAGAATTTCTGGCCTTTCATCGCCGATACTACCATCCGTCCAATAGCTACCTCTTCCTCTACGGCAACATGGACTTAGAGGAGACCATGCAGTTTATCGACGAGGAATACTTGTCACAATTCGAGAGGCAGGCCATCGATTCCGCCATTGCGCCGGATACACCTTGGACGGCGCCAAAGCCATTAAAGGAATTGCACTATGGTTTGCAGGAGGGAGAGGACCCCTCTGGCAAATCCTTTTTGACCTATCATTGGTTGGTCGGAGACGGCAGTTCTGCATTAGATGGAGTCGTGCGTTCGCTGATGGCCGAAGTGTTGGCAGATGCGGATACGGCTCCGCTCAAAGAAAAGCTCTTGGATGCAGGTATTGGAGAAGATGTGTATATCACCACGGGTACAGGTAAGAGCCTGGACTTTACCTTGACGGTAAAAAATGCGAAAAAAGAAGACGGACCGCGATTTGTGGCCATTGTCGAAGAAGAACTGAAGCGGTTAGCTGAGGAAGGGTTGCCAGAGAACCTTTTGCGCAGTCGCTTAAACCTCTTTTCGTTTCAATGCCGGGAAGGCTCTGGGTACCCCACAAAGGGCTTAATCTATTACCTGACCGCCATGGGCCTTTGGGTTTATGACGGAGACCCCATGGAAATGTTAGGCTATGAAAAACTCTTGGTCATACTGGAGGAGGGCTTAACAAATGGCCTCTACCAACGTTGGATTCAAGAAAAGCTCCTCGACAACCCCCATCGCCAAGTGATCTTTGTGCATGGGGAGCCGGGATTGTTGGAACGCAAAGATGGGGCATTCCGAGAAGCCTTGGCAGAAAAGCAAAAGACCATGACAGAGGACGAGCTAGAAGAGGTGGACCGCTTGGAGGCAGAACTCAATGCGATGCAACTGGAAGAGGATTCTCCGGAAGCCAAGGCCACCATCCCCCGCCTGCATATCGAGGATCTGGACGGCAAAGTGCAAGACAGTCCCCTAGAAATCGAGGAAGGGACGATCCCCTACTATTTTTCGCCTCAAGACACCCAAGGGGTCATCTACGCCCAATGGCTTTTTGATTTACGGGTGCTATCACCGGAAGAAATGCCTTATGCCGGGCTATTGGCACGACTTTTAGGACGGATGAGCACCGAGACCTATGATTATGCGGCATTGCAAGATGCGATCTACCTGGAAACCGGTGGCATCGGTGCTTCCACAGCGGTGGTGGCTCATGTCAACGGCGAGGACTTTTCACCGTTTTTCTTTATGGAGGGCAAGTGCTTGCCGGGTAAGGAAGCCAAGATGATGGAGTTAATGGAAGAGCTTTTGTACCGCACAGACTTTTCCGACAAGGAGCGGTTGGCGCGATTGATGACCATGGATCGCACTCGGGATGAGGAAGACATGATTCCCGGTGGCCACCAACTGGTTTTGGATCGTACCGGTGCCATGTTAAGTGATGCTCTGGCGATTGACGAGTTGGTGGGCGGGACGGAATACTACCTCATCGCTAAAAAATGGCAGCAAGATGGGGTGGAGTTAGCCGAGAAACTCACCAGCGTGGCGCGCAAACTCTTCGGCTCCGACCATGCCCGTTTTTTTGTCACGGCAAAGCCGGAAGACAAAGAGAAGATGCGAGAACTGCTAGTGCAGCATACGCCGGCAGCTACCGGCCTGCCCCTACGTCACGATCCCTATGCCAAGGGAGTCGTCGGAGAAGGCCTGTTAACCTCGGCAAAGGTCAACTTTGTGAGCCTAGGTATGATCTTGCCGGACTATCCGGCGACGGGATTGACAGTCTTGTTAAACCAACTGATTTCCGATGGTTACCTACATACCTACATTCGTGCCAAAGGCGGGGCCTATGGAGCGGGACTGACCATCAGCCGCACAGGACTGATGCGCACCTACTCTTACCGAGATCCCAACGTATTGGAAACCCTAGATGTCTATCGAGGCATTGGCGAATTCTTGGAAAATTTCACCATGGACCATGAGGCGCTAGAGCGCATCATCATCGGGGCGACCAACAAATTTAATCCGCCGTTGACGCCGTCGCAAAAAGGCAAATCGGCATTGGCCAGATACTTAAGTGGCATGACCACGGCAAGTTTGGAACGAGAACTCCAAGAAGTTTTGGAAGCGACACCGGAAACCATTCGGGCCATGGCCCCTTACTTTGCGCAAATTAAGGCAGCCCAAGCCGTTAGCGTCCTGGGCAATGCCACCTTACTGCGCACCTTGGAACGAGAACTGCCCCACCAAATCAACCTGGGCATTTAATGAGACAAATGAAATGGAAGCGTATGCTGAGGACCGATTCAAAACCGCAATCGGTCCTCCATTTTCACTGGAGGATGAGAACCGAAGGTGAACGCGCAAGGGCCGAATCACCATGTAAACCGGGTCGACCTCCTTGGAGGAGGAAGAGCTGCATAGCAAACTATGACTGCAGATAAAATTTCCCTTGCCAGGCGGAAACGTGTCGAAAAAGGCGGGGGAGCAGGGGAGGTTTACGACCTGAGGACGTAAGGGGGACGGAAAAACCGCCAGGATCCTGCCTTAGGAGAGAATAAAGGAGGGAGACGCATGATAGTCGAAGCGAAGAATCTGGTCAAACGTTATGGTGATCTGTTGGCCTTAGATCACTTTAATCTGTCTATTGAAGAGGGAGAAATCTACGGACTGCTAGGGCCCAACGGCAGCGGCAAAAGCACCTTGATCCACTGTCTGTCTCCCTTTTACGCTACGATGAGGGAGAGGTGAAGCTCTTTGGGGAAAAGATGACGGCGGAAAGCTATGAGTTGAAAAAACGCATCGGATTGGTGATGCAAGAGGTGGGTGTCTACGAGGAGTTGACCGTGGAAGAGAACATCGTCTATTTTTGCTCCCTGTATATCTCCGATAAACATGAGCTCAAAGAGTCCGTAGAAGAGGTCCTGGACTTTGTACAGTTAAAAGAAGTGCGCAAGTCTCGCCCCAGACAGCTCTCCGGCGGGATGCTCCGACGTCTCAACCTGGCTTGCGGCATCGCCCACAAACCGGAGCTGATCATCCTGGACGAGCCGACGGTGGCCATTGACGCCCAAAGTCGGCGCCAGATCCTGGAGGGCATTAAGGAGCTGAGCCGTCGGGGCAAGACGGTGCTCTATACGACACATTATATGGAAGAGGTGGAATTTCTTTGCGATCGACTCACCATTATGGATAAAGGCAGGGAACTGGTCAGCGGGACCCAGCGGAGATTCGCGCCCTTTCCCGCATTGGGGAGACTGTGGAGGCGGAGATCTTCAACCTTCCGGAAACGGCCTTGGTGGACCTGCGAAAGATGGAGCAGACCCGGGAAGTCCACTACGACAAGGGGGTGCTCACCGTTCTCTTTGACAAGGGACCCAGCCGACTCATTCCCCTACTTCATTACTTGGATGCGGAAGGCGTTGAGGTCCTCAATCTCAACGTG
>CAYFMR010000018.1:0-19190 GCA_964344295.1 uncultured Peptoniphilaceae bacterium
AAAAGAAAGAGTGAATTAACAAATCTTGATTTTGAATATTCAATAATTAGAACTGCGAAAAAGCCTAGACCAACTTGGACTAATGGTAATGTGATAGATGTATTAGCAAATGAAAATTACACTGGAACTTATACTTTTAATATGCAAGATAAGTCAGTGTTAAATCCATCTTCTTTTAAATTCAAACCAAAAGAGGAATGGGGAAGAGTTAAGAATAATCATGAAGCTATTATATCTAAAGAAGACTTCGAAAAAGTTCAAAAGATCAAAGAGAAGAATCTATTTATGAAAGGTAAAAACACCGATTATGAATGGAGGAAAAAATCTCCACTGCAAGGTTTTGCAAAATGTCCAACTTGTAATCACATTTTAGGGTGTATTCAATCTAAACACAAAAGACCTGATGGAAGTCTTAGAGTACACACATATTTTACTTGTAGGATATGTAAGTGTAATAATGTAAAACACAAGAACTCAAGAGCAGGAAGCCTTGAAGAGCAAGTGTTTGAAGCAATAAAGGAAAAATATGGTTTAGAAGATCCAATCAAGGATGAAAAAGTAAAAGTTAAACCTATGGAAAAATCTATCGAAGATCTTGAAGCTAAGAAAATGCAAAATTTTGAGAAGTATAAATTAGGCAAGATGAATAGACAAAAATTCATTGACTCTAAAAATTCGATAGATGAAGAAATACAAGCAATAAAAGAAAAAATACAAAAAGCAAAAGAAGAAAAAGAAGTAATAGACAACACTAAACTTACCAGAGAATTGATGGAAAAATATATAGACTCAGTATTCTGTGAAGGAAATGAAGTGTTGAACATAATATGGAAGTAGCAAAGGGAGTGAGCAATCACTCTCTTTTAAATTACATAACTATAACCCCTTTTTTGTCATAAGCTTGACATGAGAGGGATCAGGAAATTTTTTGACTGAAACATACATATCTCTCAGAAAATTGGAAAATAAAATTATTAAAGAACTTTACGGAGATCAAATTTTCATGGGGCAGTATCGTAATCCGATAAAAGTTTCTCTAGGGCAATTTTATGGCATTGAAATTAATGATTTTGCCGTGTCTGTTGCACGAACTGCACTGTGGATAGCCGAATCACAAATGCTCAAAGAAACCTTGGAGATCATCAATGTTCCCATTGAATTCTTTCCACTCAAAACCTATTTTAATATTGTAGAGGGCAATGCCCTGAACATAGAGTGGGAAGAGATTGTACCTCGTGAAGAACTGGACTACATCATGGGCAATCCTCCTTTCGTGGGGGCAAGGATGATGACCAAAGACCAAAAAGAAGACATGAACCTCGTTTTTGGAAAATTAAAGGGATTGGGCAATTTAGATTATGTTTCTGCTTGGTACAAGAAAGCATGTGAATTCATAGATGGGACAGCAATATCGTGTGCATTTGTCTCTACCAATTCCATAGCTCAAGGGGAGCAAGTCGATATACTGTGGCAACCTTTATTTGAAAACAATCACATGACAATCAACTTTAGTGGCACTGTTTTTATGTTTGACGTTGGTCGGCTGTGGTGAAGAGGTACATTTCCAGCTGCCCTTTACCGCCGATGAGGTGGACAGACTGGAGGCGTACCAGTACGATGATCCGGAAGCAGCCAAAGTGAAAGTGTGTGAGGTGAAGGAGCAGATTGTCGATGTGTGTGAGACGTTGGAGAGCATACCTTTGACCGATAAGGCATCCCAAGCTGACGGAACCGTTACGGCCTTTCGCTTTCACCTCAACGACGGTCAAGTCTATGAGGTGGTGTATGTAGCGGAGGCGGTGAAATCCGGCCGCTTGAGCATCACAGGCGAAGACGAGGACTATTTCACCTCGGCGGGCCTCGGTGGCTATTGGGCCAATTTGGAAGGCGGGGCGGTGCCGGTGACGGAGACGACCTTGCCGATGCTTGCCCAATAAGGCCAGGCAGGAAAATGTACCAAGCCAGGGAACGGCTTTACATAGTAGGCAACACCCCATTCCATGAGCGGAGTGGGGTTTTTTAGTGGAAAAGGTCGGCGGTCTTGACAGGAAAACGGCGAGCTTGGTATGCTACCATCATACATAGAAATGGACGTGATAAGATGGAAGAACGTTATTGGAAATGGGATGTGCAGATGATGAATATGGCCATTTTGATCACTTTGGGGATGATGATGGCCGGCGCGATGGCGGGGTCAGCACTATGGGCGCTCTTAGGGTGGAGTGATGGTATGGTGTTCACCGAGGATGGCGTCATCACGTGGATGATGGTCTTGTTCGGACTCATTCCCGTGGGCTTTTATCACCGCCATCAAGGGTGGCCCATCAAAGGGTATGACCAAGGAGTGGGAATGCCCTGGGGGCCATTTGTCGGGGCGCTCTTGGTGGTTTTGGCGGTT
Source organism: uncultured Peptoniphilaceae bacterium (assembly GCA_964344295.1). Lineage (GTDB taxonomy): Bacteria > Bacillota > Clostridia > Tissierellales > Peptoniphilaceae > JAAYFJ01. Next base: position 2,399 of record CAYFMR010000018.1, read on the forward strand.
AATGAGTTGGCAGAACTCCTAATCGATTCTTGGAGTGTGCGGTTGGAGGATTTGGGCTTGTCTGTGTCGGACCCGTGGACGGAGGAGGCGGAAGGTCCTGTTTCGTTGTTGCTATTTTTATATACGGTGGTGTTGGCACCGGTGTTTGAAGAAATCGTGTATCGTGGAATGATCGTACGCACTTTAGCTCCTCGTAGCAAGGTCATGGCGGTGATCGTCTCCGGGGTGTGTTTTGGCCTCATGCATGGCAACATCCCTCAAATCGTCTTTACGACGGTAATGGGATTTTTCCTGGCCTATGTGATGCTGGAGACGGGGTCTTTGGTGGCTCCTGTATTACTGCATATGGCTAACAATCTCTATGCGGAACTGTTTAACGAGGTGATTTTAGTCCGTTGGGGCGACCGTGTGGATGTGTGGACGGTGTACCGGGGCGTGGCTCCGCTGGTAGCCTTTGTTTTGCTGCTGGTGGGCTTAGTGACGGTATCGGTCTATTTCCACGGGAAGCGGCAAAACCGTGCGGCGCAGAACGGTTCATCGAAGGAGGCGGCAGTGGGGATCTGGACTGATGGCATGCGCGCGTTACCGGAGGCCCCTTTTCATACCAAAGGAGCTTTTGTCGATTACTTTCTGCAACCCTCTACTTATTTATTACTGGCTTTTTTTATATGGGATATCTATGGTGGGCTGAGCTAAAGAAAGACCCGGCGATCAACAGTCCCCGGAGGTGGCCATGGACCATTCCGCTCCGGGGCTTTTGACGGTATGCGTGATGAGCGTAGAAGAATAGAAAGAAGCAGAAACGGCAAAAACCGTGGAAGTCTACAGGTTATCAGGGGAGATCGGTGAAAGTGGAGTCCATCACTTGCTCCAAAGTAAAAAAGAACGGGAGAGCCCGTTCTTTTTTGTATGGTAAAAGTGCCAGTGCAGTAGACGAAGTAAACAAGGGTGCACCCCTCGCCTCATAGAAAAAATGTCCCTGGGTGGATGGTGGAATCCGTCGCAGGGACACGTTGATGTCTCTGTTATGGTCTGTAGTTGGAGAAGGGAATGGGGTAGCGTTCCATGGGGTCTAAGGGGTAGCGACCGGTGCGCAGGTGGTCCAGGCTCATGTTGAGGATGCCGCCAAAGAGCATAATGGCGCTCATGAGGAAAAACCAGATGCAAAGCATCATCAGTCCGGCGATGGAGCCGTAGATTAAGGTGTAGTTGGCCACGTTATTGGCGTAGTAACGAAAGACCCAGGTGACCAAGATGATGCTTAAAGTGGAGAAGAGGGCGCCCGGCCAAAGTTCTTTGATGCGGATGCGCTTGAATGTGGGTGGCTGGACCGAGACTTGGTAAAGGGTGATATGAAAGAAAAACATAAATAGCAGGGTAAGCAGGGGGAAGAGGAGCCGCCAAAAGACGGACGGGTGTTGCTTGAGCCCTAGGAAACGGGCTAGTCGCACCAGCACCTGGTAGCCCACTAGCTGCGTGGCCATGATGGCCAACACCAAGAAGAGTAAGGCGATGGTCAAGAGAAAACTGATCAGTCGGTTGGCCACAAACCCACGGCGTTCTGATGGACAACCTGCCGCCTGGTTGAGCCCCTTAGTGATGGGCATAAGCCCACCAGAGGCCACATAGACCACAGAAAAGGCGGCCACGGGAGCAATGGCGGTGCCGCTGGAAAGCTCTTGGATGCGGGGAATCAACACGTCTTGCACGGCCTCGGGGAAAAACTGCAGCAAGATCATAAAACTTTGGTCTTGGAAAAAGGGAGCGGATTGCAACAGCCTGACGATGAGAATGAGCAGGGGGAACGTGGACAAAATGAGATAATAGGCGCTTTGGGCGGCGACAGTGGAAATTTTGGCCGCCTTACTGCGCTGGTATAAATCCTCGGCGAGGTGAGATAACTTGTTGCGGTTGAACATATTAACGGCTCTCCTTACCTAGGTCGAGATAGTGGACATTATCTGGAGGTGTATCTTGACGGTTTAAATAGGCCATGACGCGATCTAAGACAGGGGTTTTTACCGCCTTAAAATGGAAGTCGGCTGTGAGGCGAATCATCCCATAAGCGTCTAGGATCGTGTAGATGTGTGGGTTGCCTGGATTGTACTTGCCCTGGGGAGCTTGCGCTACCAAGTTCATTTGGCGTAGCAGGGACTCGCCTGTGGGGCTTTCCAACACTGCCGGGTCCAACAACATCTGAAAAAGAATCGCATATTGGTAAGGTTTTGGCTGTTGCCAAAAGAGCATGGCTAATGGGGTAAGGATCAAATGATCCTCTTCCACATCCAAAAAGCCGCGTTGACGTAATAAGTCGATGAGCCAAGAAGCGTAGGAGTCGCGATAAAACTCTTGCTGGGAGCCGGTGAAGTAAGGGTTTCGAAGGGCGTCCCGCAGTGCTTGTAGGGTGGTTTTTTTGAGTCGTCCAGTGGGCGTGAGCTGAAGTTGCAGCTGGCCTGCTAATTCTAAGAGGCTCCAGACATGTAAGAGGATCACCGGAGGATCGTCGTAAGTGGTGATCAAGGACATCATGGCCGGGTCAAAGACGAGACCGGTGTTGGTATTTAAGAGAGAGATGAGTTGGAAGATGTTTCGTTTGAGGCGGGCCATTTCCTCCACATAAGGTAAGATGGCTTCGTTTTCCACCAGGGCAAATTGAAAGAGTTCGGAGGCCCAGTGGACGAGGCGGTAGAAGTGCTGGGCGTGAAACGTCATCCCCTCTTTGGCCACGGTGCGAAAGTATTCGTCCAACAGCGCAGGCTTGGCGGGGAGAATCTCCGGAATGGTCAGGCCGCCCAGATAAAGAAATAAGTCGTGGAGCAGGTAGAGGTGCTCGGTGTAATCCACGATTTCGTCGACCTCCAGCACCTCCATGAAATCACCCAAAAGTCCTTGGGCTAAGTGATCCACAGCAATGGAAAAATCGCGCTCCTCCGCCATGTCGCGCACGTGATTCATGTACGTTTCCACCCGTTCTGTGCCCAGGGGTGTAAAGGGGGGGAAGATTTCTTCGTCGGCGGTTTTAAACTCGCAAATCGTCCACAATTCCGGCGTGCTCAGCTTTAGGATGTCCTTAGCAGACATGAGGTGCCACTGTCTGGTGGTGGAGCTAAAGCTGGTGAAGAGACGCTCCAGACTCGTGGCTCGATAGGAGTCTAGTACCCGGGGAGGTGTTAGGGCATACCCCTGAGATGAGCCGGCGGGATAGAGGACGCGCAGCATGATCAACGAATCCACCTGAAAGTATTTTGAAGCTCGTGGCCAGTGAATCAGTCGTTGACGTTTTCCCAAGAGATCCTCCACCTTCAGGGAGAGATCGTTCGTGTCCAAGACTTTATAAAGGCTTTCGTAGCTTTGAATGGCGGCGTGGAGAAACTGGCGAAATAGCTTCTGGTCCATCTGGGGAATCATGGGAGTCGGTTGAGACTCCAAGAGGATGTCCGCCAGTGGTCGCTGGTCGTGGGGGACATCAAAGAGCAGCCAAGATGCCATGGCATGGGACGTGGTCGCCTGGGGAAAATCCTGGGCGAAACTGCGGTATTGATGATCGTCTCCAAAGAGCAATTCGTATTGGATGACTTCTTTGTAGACGTCTAAGGCTTGAATGAAAAAAGGCCATTGGTGAGAATAAGATGCCATAATATTCCTCCTTTCGCCTTATTATACACGAATGAACCTTATTTTTCACGAAAACGGTTTACCTGATATATTTTGACCTTTATGGGTAAACATAACATAAGGAATCAACGTTCCATGAAAGGAGTTGTCTTTATGAAACTAAGTTATGTAGGCACCAATTTACAAGTATCGGATGACATGAAAGCGTATGCAGAAAAGCGATTTGGGAAACTGGACAAATTTCTCCAGGATGACGTGGAGATGAAAGTGGTCTTTTCCCATGTACGTAACTTGCAGACCGTAGAGGCCACCATCCTTTTGCCCGGCACCATTTTGCGGGCCGAAGAGACGTCCACGGATATGTTTACCTCCATTGACAAGGTATCCAATATTCTGGAACGTCAATTGCGCAAACACAAGACGAAATTGCAAAAACGCTATCGCAACAACGACACCATTCGCTTCGATAACTTCCCGCCATTAGAAGAGGCTGAAGCGGAAGAAGCCCAAGGCCAAGTGGTCAAGAGAAAGAGCTTCCACTTAAAACCCATGAGTACTGATGAAGCTATTTTACAAATGGAACTGATTGGCCATACCTTCTTTATGTATTTGGATGACCCCAGCAACAAGGTCAGCGTCGTCTATAAGCGCCATGACGGTAACTACGGTGTCATTCAATCAGATCATTAATCAAAACGTGAAATCAGAGAGCTATGGAATCTCCATAGCTCCTTTTTAATGCACAAAATGGACGAAAAATAGAGAAAATTCTCTCGTCTTTTTTATTCTATCCCACCGGTATGGTATAATACTACAATGAGATACAGAAAGGAATGGGATTCCCATGGGATTATGGAATACACTATTTGGTTCATATAGCGAAAAAGAGGTTCGAAAAATCGAACCCATCGCTGACCAAGTGCTAAAATTAGAAAAAGAGATGGCTGCCCTAACTGACGAAGCGTTGCGTGAAAAGACCAGCGAGTTTCGTCGCAGATTAGACCAGGGAGAAACATTAGACGACCTCATGGCTGAGGCTTTTGCCGTTGTGCGCGAAGCCTCCTGGCGGGTGCTGGGAATGAAGCATTTCCGCGTTCAAATCATCGGTGGCGTGGTCTTACACCAAGGCCGCATTGCCGAGATGAAAACCGGGGAAGGAAAGACCTTGGTGGCCACCTTGCCGGCGTATTTAAACGCCCTGCCTGGAAAAGGCGTACACATTGTCACTGTCAACGACTACCTGGCCAAACGGGACCGGGAATGGATGGGTAAAGTCTATGAATTTTTGGGCCTGTCCGTGGGCTGTATCGTTCATGGCCTGACGCCGGAAGAACGAAAAGAGGCCTATGCTGCCGATATCACCTACGGAACCAATAATGAGTTCGGCTTTGATTACCTGCGAGACAACATGGTGGTCCACCGGGAAAACTTGGTACAGCGTCCGCTAAACTTCTGTATTGTGGACGAGGTGGACTCCATTTTAATCGACGAGGCTCGTACGCCTTTGATCATCTCCGGGCAAGGGGATGAGAGTACCGGACTTTACGAAAAGGCTGACAGCTTTGTGCGAGGCCTAAGCCACCGCTTTATCACCGAAGAAGAACGCAAAACAGATCTCTTTAACCGAGAAATCCGAAAAGAAACCGTAGATTATGTCGTAGATGAAAAGGCTAAAACCGCTAATCTCACCGATAAAGGGGTGCAAAAAGCCGAACGCTATTTCGGCATCGAGAACCTAGCCGACATGGAAAATATGGAAATCGCCCACCATATTAAGCAGGCGCTAAAAGCCCACTCCACCATGACTAGGGACATTGACTACGTGGTAGCTGACGGGGAAGTCATCATCGTCGACGAGTTTACCGGCCGCCTCATGTATGGCCGCCGCTACTCTGATGGATTACACCAAGCCATTGAAGCCAAAGAAAAATTAAAGGTGAAAAGTGAATCCAAGACCTTGGCCACAATCACCTTCCAAAACTATTTCCGCATGTATAAAAAACTCTCCGGGATGACCGGAACGGCTAAGACGGAAGAAGAAGAGTTTCGCGAAATCTACAATATGGACGTAGTGGAAATCCCGACTAACAAGCCTGTCGTTAGAAACGACGAGAACGATGTCCTCTATCGGCATGAAGACGCCAAATTCCGCGCAGTCATCAACGACATCAAGGCCAGCCATGAAAAGGGCCAACCGGTCCTAGTGGGTACCATCAGCATCGAAAAGTCTGAACTTCTGTCGGGACTTTTGAAACGGGAACGCATTCCCCACCAAGTACTTAACGCCAAACTGCACGAACAAGAATCCAAAATCGTCGCGCAAGCCGGTCGGTTTGGGGCCGTGACCATTGCCACCAATATGGCCGGTCGTGGGACAGATATTGTGCTAGGCGGCAATCCGGAATTTATGGCCAAACAGGAGCTGACCAAAAAAGGCTACGAACCGGAAGTGCTGGCCTTAGTAGACGATTTTTACCCCACGGAAGACCCGAAAGTCCTGGAGGCTCGTAAAGCATACAAAGAATTTTACGATCAGTTTAAAGCTCAAACAGATGAAGAAGCGAAAAAGGTGGTCGCTGCCGGCGGACTACACATCATTGGCACGGAACGCCACGAGTCCCGTCGTATCGACAACCAATTGCGGGGTCGTTCCGGTCGTCAAGGAGATCCGGGATCTTCCCGCTTCTACATCTCTGCCGACGATGACCTCTTACGCCTCTTTGCCGGGGAACGATTTAAGCAGATGATGGAAACGATTGATGCCCCGGAAGACGAACCATTGGAAGCCAAAATGCTGACCCGCCTCATCGAATCTGCTCAGCGCAAGGTGGAAGGCAATAACTTTGGCATCCGTAAACACGTCTTAAAATACGACGACGTCATGAACCAACAGCGGGAAGTCATCTATGCCGAACGTCATCGCGTCTTGGAAGGCCAAGATTTTAAAGAAACCTTAGAAGATCTTCGCAACCGCCTCATCGAAAGGCGCATCCAAGGCTATGCGATGGACGAGATAGACCAAGATGCCATGGACTTAGGGGCGATGAGTCAGTTTGCCAAAGATGTCTTCGGCTTTAGTGATGACAGCTTAAAAGAAATCTTTGCAGGCTCTCCTTCGGCGGAGGAAATCATCCAACGCATCCAAGGTGAAGCGAATACCTACTATGAAGCCAAGGAAAAGGAATTCGGAGCAGAGCGTTTCCGCGAAGTGGAACGACTGGTGCTCTTGCAAGTGGTCGACCAAAAATGGATGGATCACATTGACGCCATGGACCAACTGCGCCAAGGTATCGGCTTGCGTGCTTACGGACAATCTGACCCGGTACGTGCCTACCAAATGGAAGGCTGGAACATGTACGAAGAAATGAACGAGGCCATACAAGAAGATACCATCAAAATGCTGTTTCACGTCTACAACCCGGAAAACGTCAAGCGTCGTCAAGTGGTACACATGACCACCAACGAACCGGGAGGCGATGGCAAACCTCAGCCGATTCGCAAAAAGAAAAAAGTCGGTCGCAATGACCCCTGCCCCTGTGGCAGTGGCAAGAAGTACAAACACTGCTGTGGCGCTTAGGAGGTCTTATGCAAAATACTTATTTAGATCGACAAAGACTAGAAGAGGCGTTGGCGACAGTCAAGGTCATTGGAGAATCCATTGGTGTAGAAGACTTGAAAGCTACCATAGACGCCATGGAACGAGAGACCTTAGCAGAGAATTTTTGGGATGATGTGGAAAAAGCCCAAAAACTCTTTAAGAGCTTGTCGGCGAAAAAAACACTCTATGGCCAATACGATGCACTAAAGACCAAAATCGAGGAACAGCTGGGCATGTTGGACCTCATTGAAGAATTTGATGATGAAGAAGCCTACCAGGAATTGATCAAATTCCTCCCCAAGCTGGAGAAAAAAGTGGAAGAGTTTCGCCTGATTACTTTGCTTTCCGGGGACTACGACAATAATGACGCCATCTTATCCATCCACGCCGGCGCCGGCGGTACCGAAGCCCAAGACTGGGCGGGGATGCTTTTACGCATGTACACCCGCTGGGCGGAAGAACACGGCTACAAGGTGGAAACCTTGGACATCTTGCCGGAAGCAGAAGGAGGCATCAAGTCGGCTACCTTGGCCATCCAAGGAGCCTATGCCTACGGCTGGCTCAAGGCGGAAAAAGGTGTCCATCGTCTGGTGCGCATCTCACCTTTTGATGCGGCAAAAAAACGCCACACCTCCTTTGCCTCCGTGGACGTCTATCCCCAACTGGGCGATGACGTGGAAGTGGACATTCGTCCAGAAGACTTAAAAATCGACACCTACCGCTCCTCTGGAGCCGGGGGACAACACGTTAACACCACCGATTCCGCCGTACGCATCACCCACATTCCCACCGGCGTCGTGGTACAATGCCAAAACGAACGCTCCCAAATCCAAAACAGAGAAACGGCCATGAAAATGCTCTACGCCAAGCTGCTTGCCCTGGCGGAAGAAGAACAAAAGGAAATGATTGACGATTTACAAGGCAATTACAGTCAAATCGCCTGGGGCAGCCAGATTCGCTCCTACGTATTCCATCCCTATACCATGGTCAAAGACCATCGAACCGGGGTTGAAGTAGGAGACGTCAACCGCGTGATGGATGGGGATTTGGATGCCTTTATCAATGCCTACTTGCAATCCCAGGCCGAAGCGTCATAACTTACCTCAAGTAGCAGGCTAAAGGGATGACTTGCAAAGCCAGGTGAAAGTGTGTATACTATTTTTGTTCGCATCGAAAGAACAAAGTCACATACAAAAGGAGGAGAATATGAAAAAACGTTTAAGTTTAATTCTTGTGGGACTTTTAGTCCTCGGCCTGTTAGCAGGCTGTGGGAACACGGCTCCCGCAGACACAGAAGAACCGGCACAAGAACCGGCCGCTACGGCAGAAAACATGCAAGCTGACGTGGCTATTATCGGTGCTGGCGGTGCCGGTATGGCAGCTGCTTTAACCGCAGCGGATAACGGAGCCAAAGTCATCTTGGTAGAAAAAATGCCTATGGTTGGCGGTAACACCACCTTGGCTACAGGCGGCATCAACGCAGCCGGAACCACTTATCAAGAAGAAGCCGGTGTTGAAGACAGCGTAGATGTATTCTATGAAGACACCATGAAAGGTGGCCACGAGCTCAATAACCCTGAGCTGGTTCGCACCTTAGTGGACAATGCAAAAGACGGTGTGGATTGGTTAGTATCCATCGGCGCAGACCTATCTGACGTAGGTTTAGGTGGCGGTGCCACCAACAAACGTTTCCATCGTCCCACCGGCGGTGCTCCCGTAGGGGCAGAGATCGTACGAGTTTTACGTGAAAACGTAGAAGCAAACGAAAACATCACCCAATTATTAAAAACAGAAGTCACTGAAATCCTAACCGAAGACGGTGCAGTCACCGGCTTAAAAGCCAAAGGTGAAGAGGGTGAATTCACCATCGAAGCTCCGGCTGTCGTCGTGGCTTCCGGCGGATTCAGCGCTAACCAAGACATGGTCATCCAATACGTACCTGAGCTAAAAGGCTTTGCTACCACCAACGCTCCTGGAGCAACTGGTGAAGGTATTGTCATGGCTCAAGCCATTGGCGCAGACGTCGTGGACATGGACCAAATCCAAACGCACCCCACGGTAGTACCTGAAAAAGGCACGATGATCACCGAAGCCGTACGCGGCAACGGAGCAATCCTTGTCAACCGCGAAGGCAACCGTTTCGTCAACGAAATGGAAACTCGTGACGTCGTATCCGAAGCAGTGTTAGATCAAGAAGGCGGCACGGCATTCCTCGTCTTTGACGACCAAGTACGTGAAAGCTTAAAGGCTATTGAAGGTTACATTGAACAAGGCTTAGTCACCGAAGGCACGGCACAAGAAGTCGCGGAAGCCCTAGGCATGGACGCTGAAAACTTTGTGGCATCCATTGAAAAATTCGACGAAGGCGTCACTGCCGGCGATGAATTCGGACGTGAAAACCTAGAAATCACCTTCGATCCCGCAGGCACCTTCTATGCCATCGAAATCACCCCCGCAGTACACCACACCATGGGCGGCTTGAAAATCAACACCGAAGCTCAAGTCATCTCCGTAGACGGCGAAGCCATTCCCGGCCTATTTGCAGCTGGCGAATGTACCGGTGGCGTACACGGCGGTAACCGCTTAGGCGGCAACGCAATGGCTGACATCATCGTTTTTGGACGTATTGCAGGCCAAGGCGCAGCCAACTTGGAAAAATAAAGTTCATGCAATGCCAAAGACACCTTGAACCATACGGTTCGAGGTGTCTTTTTTATGGCAAAAGGCAGAAAGTGGTGAGCCGTGGACGAAAAGGTCCTAGTAGGGAATCGAATAGGTGACAAGACTTTCATCACAGAGATTGGCGTAAAACGGTACGGTTTCAAACCATATGAATTTTAAACTTTATTATTCCTATGCAAATGAAAAGTTGCCATTGAGTGTTGTCGAGCGATTCAGTATACTGAAGGTGAGCACACATGCCTATGGAATAAAAATGTTCCGAACTGATGGAGATCATGCGATGAGACGAATCAAAGTCATATTTTTTATCGATCGACCTCATATTACCTTTGAGATGCTACAAGTATTGCATCGTCACGATGTGCCGGTCATTGCCATGGAAGTCTATGCCAACGTCATCTACTTTAAACTACCCTACCTCTCCGAAGAACTCTTTGACACGATTGCAGAGGAGTTTTCCCATGTCTATGGATTTGAGCGCATTGAAGAGATTGGCTATGGAGCCATGGAAGAGCGAGACCTCAGTGTACGTCGCATCCTAGACTTTATTCCCCAAGGCATCCTTTTAGTGGATGCGGAAGGGGCCATTCATTATGCCAATCGTCTGGCCCGTGAAGTGATCTTGCGACGGGAAGAGAAGGACTTGGAAGGAAAGCTCTTTGCCGACTTTGTCACAGGTGAGGGTGTGACCGCGACAGGGACTACAGCGGGCTATGCACCGCTGCATGAGCTGCCGGTGATCGTCGGCGGCAGGGAATATAGCTTGTCCTCAGAGCCTTTGTTTACAGAAGAAAAGGTCTTTTGCGGAGCGTTAATCTACCTCGGCCAATCACAAATGCTCTACTGGCAAGACGACGGCATCTCCTTTCAACAAATTCGCGGTCGATCAGAAATCATCCAAGAGCTGATCGAAAAGGCCAAACTCTATGCTGAACAAGACGTGGCCGTACTCATCAACGGAGAACCGGGCACAGGCAAAGGGATTATGGCCCGGGCTGTACACCGAGAAAGCAAGATGCGTCAAAAACCTTTTGTAGGTATCGATTTGGCGGGCACACCACTGGGGATTTTAGAACACAAACTCTTTGGTGCCGGCGATCCGGACAGTGAAGAATATCGCCCTGGCATTCTGACCGGGACGGAAGGGGGCACGGTATACCTGGATGAAATCTCGCTTTTACCGGCAGAATTGCAAGACAAGCTGGCCCGAGCCCTGGAAACCGGACTGTTTACACCGGAAGGCACCACCCAAAGCGTACCGCTGCGTCTGCGTATCATTGCCTCCAATTCCAAAAACTTGCGCCAACTGGTGAAAGCCGAAGAGTTTTCCGAAACACTTTATCGACAACTCAACGCCTTTTCCCTGAACATTCCGCCCCTGCGGCAACGGAGGGAGGACATTCCCGACCTGGTGGAGCTATTTTTGGAACAGGCACCGGACAAAATCGAACACGTCACCGAAGCTGCCATGCGCAAGCTCAGACGCTACCCCTGGCCAGGTAATGGCCGGACCTTGCAACGGGTCATCACCCGGGCGGCACTGGAAGCCCGTAACGGGATCATCGACGAAGGAGACATCCAATTTTTTGATGACGACGATCTGTTAGTACAGGAAAAAGTGGACCGTTACGAGCGGGAACTCCTCATTGAAGGCCTGCGCCACTCCAAATCCATTCGAGACGGCGCCAAGAAAATGGGCATGACTCACACCAAGCTGCTCAACCGCATCAAACGCTACGACATCACCAAAGAAGAGTGGCATCCCGAAGGAGCAAGCATCAACTCAGATGAAAAATAAGGAGGTCAACATGAACAAAGAGAAAAAGTACGGTTTTAGCACCAGACAAATTCACGCCGGATACGAGGCCAACAAATACGGTGCACTCGCTACCCCCATCTACCAAACGTCCACCTTCATCTTTGACTCGGCCGAACAGGGCGGACGTCGCTTTGCCCTGGAAGAAGACGGCTACATCTATACGAGACTGGGCAACCCGACCACCACGAGCTTAGAGAAAAAAGTAGCTGACCTAGAAGGCGGCGAAGCCTGTGTGGCCATGAGCTCCGGTATAGGTGCCATCACCTCCGCCATTTGGAGCATCCTGGCAGCGGGAGATCACGTCGTAGCCGGTAAAACCCTTTACGGCTGTACCTTCGCCTACATCACCCACGGTCTCACTCGCTACGGTGTAGACGTGACTATGGTGGATACGAGAGATCCTCAAAATATTAAAGATGCCATGCGTGAAAACACCAAAATGGTCTACCTGGAAACGCCGGCTAACCCGAATATGTACATTGCCGACATCGAAGCCATTGCCAAAATCGCCCACGAAGTCGAAGGCTGTAAAGTGGTCGTCGACAACACCTACGCCACCCCCTACATCACCAGACCTCTGGAACTGGGCGCTGACGTAGTCGTTCACTCCGCCACCAAATACCTAAACGGCCATGGCGACGTCATTGCCGGCTTCGCCGTAGGTTCCCAAGAATTTATGGACGAAGTACGCTTCTTTGGACTCAAAGACATGACCGGCGCCGTGTTGGGACCCTTCGAGGCCTTCTTGATCAACCGCGGCCTCAAGACCTTAGACCTGCGCATGGAAAAACACTGTGCCAACGCACAAAAAGTGGCAGAATTCTTGGAAGGCCACCCCGTCGTAGAAAAAGTCATGTACCCCGGACTGAAATCCTTTGACCAATACGAACTGGCTCAAAAACAAATGAGACTGCCCGGCGCCATGATCGCCTTTGAAATCAAAGGTGGCGTAGAGGCGGGAGCCAAATTGATGAACAGCGTTGAACTGTGCACCCTGGCCGTATCCCTCGGTGACGCGGAAACCCTGATCCAACACCCCGCCAGCATGACCCACTCTCCCTACACTCCGGAAGAGCGTGCAGAATCTGACATCGCAGAAGGCCTTGTTCGTCTGTCCGTGGGCTTGGAAGACCCCGAAGACATCATTGCTGACCTGAAACAAGCATTGGATCAACTGATCTAAGATCGAACGGACCCCCTATCCTTTGAGAGCCAAGCACGCATTCAGGTGCTTGGCTCTCCACTATAAACGAAAAGGAGGACCTATGATCACCTACGAAGTGGCCACCTTAGAGGCCATTCCCGGCCTCATGACCCTACAAAAAAGGTACCACGTGGACACCATCTCCGACGAAGATCGTCCCCAAGGCTTTGTCACCACCCTCTTTACGCCGGAACAAATGGGAAAACTCATTGAGGAAGAACAGGGCATCGTCATCGCCCGGGCACCGGACGGGGAAATCATCGGCTACGCCATGAACGGCTCCTGGGACTACTGGAGCGCCTGGCCCCTCTTCCAACACATGATCGCAGACCTGCCGGGCACCGTCTATAAAGGCATCGACCTCACCACGGCCAACACCTATCAATACGGCCCCATCTGCGTAGACACCCGCTACCGGGGACAAAAGGTGTTTCAAAACCTCATGGAGCGCTCCCGTCGCCACTTTGGCCCGCGCTACCCCGTGATGATCACCTTTGTCAACGCCGCCAACCCCCACAGCTCCCACGCCCACATTGACGGCGCGGGGATGGACCTCATCAAGACCTTTGACTTTAACCAAAATCACTACCTGGAACTGGGCATCCTGTCAGAGACGCCCATCCGCGGCCATACCTTAGACCAAGACCCCTCCTAAAGAGGGGCCTTTTTCTTGCCAAACTGGCTGGATCGGCCGATGACACTTATTTGTAACCAAGAGCTTACAAAGGCTATGATATAATAAACCTAGCCGTATGGCATGATTCAAGAAGGAGGAATACCATGAATCGACATAAACTTTGGACGACAATGCTCGTGCTCGTCCTCGCCGTGTCCCTACTCTTACCTAGCGTCGGCATGGCGGTACAATTTAACGACGTCAGTCAAAATGGCCTCTATGGATGGGCCTATGATTACATTATGGAAATGGCGAACAAAGGGATCATCAAAGGATACCCTGACGGTCGCTTCGATCCCGGAGCATCCATTACCTACCTGGAACTCATGTCCCTCTTGGCCTACATGAGACCGCTGTCTGCGGGACAAAAATCCGCGGCGGCCGCCAAATATTCTGATTTGCTTTTGGAACTCAACGTACCCACCTGGGCGACGGAATCGCTGGTGACCAACCTCACCAACGGCATCGTCACCGAAACGGAGCTTAGAAATGCCTATAACGATCAACTCATTCAACTGGGCACCAACAAGCGCATGGACCGTTTAAGCGTCGCCGTCTACTTGGCGAGAAACTTAAACCTGGGGGCAGAAGATCGTCAATACGCCGCCCTCATCTACGAAGACACGGAAGCCATCGCCGGAAGATTTCGCCAATACGTGGCGGCCCTGGTGGAAATTGGCGTCCTGAACCCCCAAGGTCGGGACGGTAAGTTTGAACCCACCTCAGCAGTCAAACGATCCGAAGTGGCCAAAATGGTCAAACTGGCCTACGACTACTTAGCCAAACACCCGGTGGGCCCTGCTGTAGAAGAAACCACCATGGAAGGCGCCATCCAAAGCACCACCATGATGGGCGAAAACTACTCCATGGAAGTGTCTACGGGCCAAACCAGCAAGGCCATCATCATCACACCTACCACGGAAATCACCATCGGTGAGCGCAAAGCCACCGCCGGCGACCTGGGAGCGGGCCAAACCGTCACCGTCGTCTACGACGGCCGCACCTCACGCGCTCTAAAAGTCAAAATCCACGCCGGAGACCATGAAAATGCCAGCTTGGGCACCATCACCATGGCACCCCAAACGGCTAACCTCATTGGCATTGCCGTGGAAGGAGAAGCGGCTCCAAAGACTTTGACCATCGGCGCTAACGCCAAAATTATGGAAGAGGGAAGCCCGCTGACCCAAGACAAACTGGCCATCGGCGACCGTGTGTATTTCCAAGAAGAGAATGGCACTTTGACCTACCTTAACCGCGTGCTACGTGATGGCTCTGCCACCGGCACTGTTACAGGACTGGAATTTAGCTACAACCAACCTAGCTACATCTCTTTGCGAGACGCGAACAACATCAGCCAACGCTACTCCGTGAACAGCGGCGTACAGGTGTCCCAAGATGGAAAAACCGTTTCCTTATACGAACTACAACTGGGAGACCGCGTCACCGTCCGCCTGCGCTTTGGCGAAGTGGTGCAAATCGAAGCCGTTTCTGACCAGCGCAACGTACGAGGCACGATCGGCTCCTTTACCCAACTGGTGGGCCAACTGCCGGAAATTCGCCTGGTCACGGAAAATGGCGACACCCTAGGCCCCTACGGCATCAGCCGCACTGCCATCGTGCAAATCAATGGTCACAACCAACCGGTAACGGCCCTTAATGTAGGCATGACAGGGGAATTTGTCGTCGACGGCAAAGTCATCAACGCCATCTACATTGGCGGAGGCGGTCAGCCATCGAATGACCAACCCAGTCAGACGCAGCCGACCCCGGCTCAACCGGCTCCCCAAGGTCCGTCCATACTCCACTAAGGATGGCCATCCATAGCAAGACAAAAGCCCTTCTATCAGGAAGGGCTTTTTGTGTGGGAAAAAGAGAACAGCAGACAACGCGCAGGAAAACCATCACCACGGTGAACGAACAGTCCACCAATCGCCAAAGGGAAGCGAAGCAAGTCATCACATAGAACATGGCATCATCCCGATCGAAGAACTTTAGGGGTACAGATCAAAAAATGCGAATCGTGGCTTGCTGCTCTGGTATGAACCGTGTCTGCTCATGTCTCCAGCTACCGTGGCTACCGCCGATTTCGCCTGAGTTTCCAGGGATTGCATTGATGACGAAGTTGGCAGCGACCCAAGATGGGAGCAGCGTTGTCATCGCCGATTTTGGCAGGGGCCAAACCGTAGCTAAAGGGGCAGAAGGGGTGCCGTGGATCCGCAGAGACCATCGGATACGATGAGCCACCACCTCAATGCAGACGCCCAACGCCTGCGCCGTATCGTACAGGCACAAGAAAAGACCTCCCGTTTGGGAGGCCTTATGACAGGAAAAGAACAAGCCGAATGCTTCCGACTCGTATCATCGAAGAGAGCATCATAGACAATGGTGGACCCTTCGATGACGAAACAAGTCAAGGCAAATAAGCAAAACAAAACCCGCCATTGGCGGGTTTTGTTGTCGCTGATGCTATTCAGTGATTTGTGTTTCAGTGATTTGTGTTACAGTGTAATCACCACCTGCAATAGCTGTCTTAGGTATCTCTTTGTCCCATTTGATTTTTTCTGGAGTAATAATGACACCATCTTTTGTTACAGTTGGTACTTTAATATTTTTTCCATGTTCGACCTTGATTGTGCTATTGTCGATTGTGCTATTGTCGAAGGAGTATCCCGTTACATCGTCAGCGAATTTGAAATTAATGGTGTAGGTGTCAGCAACATATTGGCCCAAGACCGTGGTATCGTAGTTGATGGTCTCAGGCGGTCCGCTGAATGTGAAAGTATGACCTGCTCGGGGTGTTGGCATAAGCTGCTGTTGAACACTCGTAAATTTAGACCCTTTTACAATTTTCTTGCTAAAAAGTTCTTCCTCAGTATCACTATTGACGACATTGACGACTGTAACGGTGACATATGCCGTGGTCGTTTTATCTTTCCAAATAGCTTTAATAGTTAGGTCAGAAGTAACAGTAACTTTATCGCCTGGTTTATATTCCTTACCATTGATTTCCCAAGCTTTAAACTCTTGAGTCGTTTTAGGAGCAGTAAAAGAGCAGCTGGGCAGAGTGTATTGCTCGTCGTTGGCAGCTGTTACATTGCTCATGCTGCCAGAGCCACCGTTTTTATCAAAGGTGATGGTGCGTGTAGCGCCGGGGCGACGGACTAAAATAGAAACAACGGGGTTGATGTAATCCGCTTG
>CAYFMR010000019.1:0-14495 GCA_964344295.1 uncultured Peptoniphilaceae bacterium
AATTGGTACTTCCCGCGTAAGCGGGGGTGATCTTCTTGCCAGGTCTGTGGATAAGGAAAAAACAGTTCAGTGATACGTGTAAGGGATGATAGAAAAAACGAGCCTAAATTCCGAGTAGTACGGAGTTTAGGCTCGTGCTGTTTAAGGTGGTGGACATAGGTCAGGTCTTTTTTAGATAGCTAGCTAACGGTTTTTATGGTTGAACTGTTCCATGAGGTTTAGGGCGCTAGCTGTATCATATTTTTTGGTGTTTGGGTCGGAACGTAGGTGTTCAAATTGCAAGGCCATCATGTCGACAACGTCAGGAGCAGTACTGGTGAGGAAATGGTGTCCATGATAATAGGGGCTCATGTCGGATGTAGTGTAGAAGAAGGCATTAGGTCCCAATAGGATGGAGGATGTGAAACCTTCCGTCTCCAATAGATTATGGTCGACGACGAAGAATGTCACATCTTCGGCACATCGACGTAGCAGAGAGGGGAGGAGCATTTTCGCCTTGGCAGTGGTGGGTTTGTAACCGCGTAGACTCATGGGCGGGTGTGCCAAGAAATGCTCCACAGCTTTTCTGTCAAAGTAAAATTCGATGGCGCCTCGCTGTATACGTTCATGCATAGCGCGGTAGATGGTATAAAGCATTTCAGTGTTTTCGGAAGCTGCTCGGTGAGAGGCCGCCATGGTGGCTTCGATATCCAAAAGGATTTTGAGATCTGTGATGTAAAGGCGGAGGAGTGCATCATCGGCAAGGGCGCGCTGAACAATGGCAAAAGAGGGTTCGGATTCATCCGGTGCGGTGAGGGAAAATAGGGGCGTGTCATCGTAAGGGTAGTGTAAAATATGGTCTGAATACAGGCTGACGCTGTTTTCTTCGTTGATCATATGGTACAGAGGACGACCGAGGATGTCTGTCTTATAGACAATGTAGCATCCTTCCGTGCAGATGAAGGAGGTCATGTCCTGTGGCTTGGCGTAAATGTCTACACTTGATTGCGGGTTGATGGTGCGCAAGCGCTGGACTAACGCATAGGCCTGATCCAGGGTTTTTAACGGATGGTCTTGCACGTCCATATAGTAGCGCAGGTGGACGTTGGTGGAGCGAAACATCATGCAGTAGCTTTTCACTTGACTGTCGAGAATGGGAACGAGTTCGTGGATGGGAAGAGAGGATATAACGTGCAAAGTGTCGTATTTATTGATGGCGTTACTGCATGTGCCGTGTATTGTGGTAATGATGTCATCAAGATGATAGGAGCTACATGTATTACGTTCCACAAAGAATTCGCTTTCATCTTTAGGGACGATGGTATGAGCCAGCTTATCACTTCGGTTGTAAGAAGCCATCAGCGTTTTGAAGATAAATGATTGCAGGTCGTGGTAGTTATCGAGCTTTTCTGGTACATCTGTAGCATCAAAGTAGTCAGGCCACTGAATATTTTTTTTGGATGCGATAATCTTTTCTGCTAAAAAGTGAGACGCTTTCGTCAACAATAGTTCAACAGATTTACGATTGGGTAATAGATCATTGTTGACCCATTTGGAAATATAGCTGGGGTCATATTCCAGTACGGCAGCCAGATCTTTCATTTTAATTTTTCCAACAAATAAAAAGATTTTAAGTGTTTCCCCAAAATTCATTGTATATCACCTCAAGATTTCATTATTTTCATTATAGCATATGAACTGGCACTTGGATTCATGTTTTTACCATGTGGGTGGAAAAGTAGGGAATATTCAGGCTGGATTGATTGAAAAAAAGTAACGGTATCGTTATAATGAGGATATGTCAGAATATAAGGAGGTTAAAATGGATAACAAAGAGACTAGCGGCTTTTTAGAACGTCGTTTTCGTCTAAAAGAAAATCACACAGACGTCAAGACTGAATTCTTGGCTGGTATGACCACGTTTATGACGATGGCGTACATTTTGGCGGTAAACCCCAGTATTTTATCTGAAACGGGGATGCCATGGGGCAGTGTATTTACGGCAACGGCCATATCGGCTGTGATTGGAACGATGTTAATGGCCCTGTTGGCCAATTATCCCTTTGCTTTAGCACCGGGAATGGGTTTGAACGCATTTTTTACGTACACCGTTGTATTTGGTATGGGACATTCTTGGCAATTTGCTTTAACAGCGGTCTTTATTGAAGGGATTATTTTTATTTTACTTTCGTTTTTCAACGTGCGTGAAGCCATTTTCAACTCAATCCCCCTGAATTTAAAGAAGGCGGTTTCTGTCGGAATCGGTCTTTTTATCGCTTTGATTGGTTTGATTAATGCTGGGATTGCCGCTTCGGGGAAAGAACTTCCCGTGGAGGGGGCTGAGTCCCTATTCAACCCAGGTGGCTTGGTCATTACATTAGGTGATGTAACTGCTGCACCGGCTCTACTATGTTTGATTGGACTGATTATTACCGGTGTGCTGTTAGCGAAAAACGTGAAGGGTGCATTATTCTTAGGAATTATCATTACAACCATTATCGGAATCCCTATGGGTGTGACTGTGCTCCCTAATAGTGTGGCGCAGACACCGCCCTCTATTGCACCGCTTTTTATGCAATTTGAATGGAAGGAAATCTTCAGCTTAGACATGCTCATAGTGGTCTTTTCATTCTTGTTTGTCGATATTTTCGACACGATTGGAACATTAGTAGGGGTGGCATCCAAGTCAAATATGTTGGATGAAGAAGGTAAGCTACCGAAGGTGAAGCAAGCCTTGCTATCAGACGCCATTGCGACCACCGCCGGTGCTTGCTTAGGTACGTCTACCGTTACGACTTATGTGGAATCTTCTGCAGGTGTAGCCGAAGGAGGACGTACAGGGCTGACTTCCGTGTTTACAGCATTGATGTTTGCTCTTGCGTTGTTCTTCTCCCCGTTATTCGGCATTATTCCGGCAGCTGCCACGGCACCAGTTTTGATTCTCGTTGGTCTATTTATGATTTCTCCGATCAAAGAGTTGGATTTGTCAGATTTTACAGAGGCGATTCCGGCGTTTTTAACGATTATTATGATGCCCTTTGGTTATAGCATTGCCGAGGGGATCGTATTTGGGATCGTTTCCTATGTGTTTTTAAAACTCATCACGGGTAAAGGCAAAGAAACTTCGGCGGTGATGTATATTTTAAGCCTACTGTTTATTCTCAAGTACATATTGATTTAAGGAAAGCCTCGTAAGAGGCTTTCCTTATTTCAACAGGGAAGCTGTAAGATTCAAAGAGGCTGTTGGGTGTGGAGAGTATGGGGTGGTAAGATGATGCAGCGTTATGATCAAAATTTGCCTTTTAAACATTATCCTACAGGTGTGAAGGATATTTGGGTGGCCTATGGAGCAACAGGGACAGATGAAGACGTGCTGCCATTAACCTTGGAAGTCAAAGACGATGAGGTGAGGGTCTCATATGAAGCGGAAGAAGTGACCAACATTCATCGGTCTCTGGCTGATGTGGCAGCGTTGCAGTGTTATTTGCCACAAAACACCACCTCTTACTTGCTAAAAAGGGCAACATACGAGCTGTGTCAGACAATCTTTGCGCGCTCATTGCCTTGGGGTATGTTAACGGGAATCAGGCCGGGGAAAATCTTAGCTCATTGGGAACGACAAGGTGTGTCGGCTGCTTTATCTGAAGAACTGTTGAGGCAAGTTTACTTGGTACAGCCGAACAAGGCGAAACTGTTGGTGGATATTTTTCAAAGGCAGGCTCCGATGCGTAGGGGAAAAAGTCCAAAAGATGTTCATGTGTACGTGCATATTCCTTTTTGTCCCACGAAATGTCATTACTGTAGTTTTGCCAGCTATGATAATCATAAGTGGGCGCAGTGGCATGAGCCATATTTGCAGGCTTTGCAGGAAGAACTAAAGCATGTCGTACCTTTGCTGCAAAACTACCGCATCCAATCCCTTTATGTGGGAGGAGGAACGCCGACAGCCTTGGATGATGAGCTCTTCCGGTCGTTGATGGCAACCTTGCAGCATTATTTTACGAATATGCCGGAGGTGACAGTCGAGGCGGGACGACCGGATAGTCTTAGCGCAGCGAAATGGGGAGCCATGGCACCTTTTGCGTCTCAGGTGAGTATCAATGCGCAGACAAGTCATGACGACAGCTTGGCGCTGATGGGTCGCGCTCACCAGTTTGCTGATGTGGTGGAGGCTTTTAACCAAGCACGCCAGTGGGGCATTTCCGCAATCAATACAGATTTGATTTTGGGCCTGCCCTACGAATCTGAGGAAACGATGAAACAAAGCATACGAGATGTGGCAGACCTGGGACCGGAAATCATGACCGTCCATACGCTGGCGCTTAAAAGGGGAAGCCAGCTGCTGAAAGAAAAGATGCCACAACCAGTACCTTTAAAAGACACAGTAGACTGGACCTTAGCGTATTTGACAGAAAAAGGTTATGAACCGTATTACCTCTATCGGCAAAAGCGTATGACAGAAAATATGGAGAATGTAGGGTATGCGAAGCCGGGGCACATCAATAGGTATAATATTAATATGATGGAGGAGCTTTCCTCTACGATGGGATTTGGCCTAGGAGCTGCTACGAAATGGTTTACGTCATCGGTGGATTTTGAAACCCAGCATAACATAGGAGATCTGCATCGTTACATCAAAGAAATCGATGACGTGATAGCGAAAAAAGTGCAACTCATTCAACGATAGAGGCGTGCATGGTGCAATAAGTGTTGGGATACAATCAAATGAATGGATGATGGAAGGAGATTTAGTTAGATGGATAAAGAAAAACGGTTGCGAGAACTAGACGAGATGGCTTATCGCGTGACACAGAAAAATGGCACGGAGCCACCGTTTTCCCACCCTTATCACAAGCCGGGAAGAGTGGGGATTTATGTGGATATCGTTTCTGGTGAGCCATTATTTTCCACTAAGGACCAATATGATGCAGGTTGTGGTTGGCCGAGCTTTACCAAGCCCATTGATGAACCCTTGGTGATGAAAGAAGATTATAGCCTGGGTATGGTGCGTACAGAGGTGCGCAGTCAAGAAGCGGATTCTCATCTGGGTCATGTCTTTGGAGATGGTCCGAAAGAGCAAGGTGGATTACGCTATTGCATCAATGGTGCTGCATTGCGATTTATTGCGGTGGAGGATTTAGAACGCGAAGGTTACGGCCAATATCGAACATTATTTGAAGAGGATTAAAGGAGAGGGACTTTGCATGGCAAGGTCTCTTTTTTACTTGACATTCAGCCCCAATGTGTTACAATTTCATTGTTTAAAATACTAAACTTATTTTTTAATATATTGATTAATGGAGGCGTAGGGTTGAATATCGGAAAACAATTAAAAGATTTGCGACTGACGATGGGGTTGACACAGGAAGAGCTGGCCCAGCGCAGCGAATTGACCAAGGGCTTTATTTCCATGGTAGAAAGAGATTTGACCTCACCTTCCATTGCCACTTTAAGCGATTTATTAGAAGCACTAGGATCCAGTTTGCCAGAATTCTTTCAGGAGGATGAACAGGAACAAATCGTGTTTGGAGAGGCGGATTATTACGTAAGTGAGCAGGAAGAAAGTGGCTACCAAATTACATGGGTGGTACCTAATGCGCAAAAAAATGCAATGGAGCCGGTTTTACTTTCATTGGAACCCGGCGGGGAAAGTTTAAGGCAAGCTCCGGGGGAAGCGGAGTTTTTTGGCTATGTGCTCAAAGGACACGTAAAGCTGATACTCAATGAGCAAAGTTACGTCATTAAGGCTGGAGAGTCCTTTTATTACCAGCCGAAAGGAGAACATCGTTTAGTTAACTCGGGGAAAAAAGAAGCTAAACTCATTTGGGTATGCACGCCCCCCACTTTTTAGGAGGTCAATTGATGGACAATGTGGCAATTTCCTTAAAAAATATTACGAAAGCATATGATGGTGAGAAAGTACTTGATCATTTCAATTTAGATATAAAAGAAAATGAGTTTGTCACCTTATTAGGCCCGAGTGGTTGTGGTAAGACGACGATTTTGCGTATCATTGGAGGGTTTACGGATGCCAGTGAAGGGCAAGTGATCTTTATGGGACAAGATATTACTAAGACACCGCCCTACGAACGGCAGATCAACACGGTTTTTCAAAAGTATGCTTTGTTTCCCCATTTGAATGTAGCCGATAACATTGCTTTTGGACTCAAATTGAAAAAAAAGGACGCCCGCTATATTGAAGAGAAAGTCCAAGAGATGTTAACTCTCATTGGACTGCCCGGATTTGAAAAGCGAACAGTGGATTCCCTAAGCGGAGGGCAGCAACAACGGGTTGCGATTGCCAGAGCGTTAGTCAACGAGCCGAAGGTGTTGCTCCTTGACGAGCCCTTAGGTGCTTTGGATTTGAAATTACGTAAAGACATGCAAGTGGAATTAAAAAAGATTCAGGAGCGGGTGAAAATCACGTTCATTTTCGTAACCCATGATCAGGAAGAGGCGCTGGCCATGAGCGATCGTGTCGTGGTGATGAATCAGGGACAAATCCAGCAGATTGGAGCACCACTTGATATTTACAATGAACCGATCAATGCCTTTGTGGCTGATTTTATTGGAGAGGCGAACATTGTAGAAGGCATTATGCGGCGTGATGGTTTAGTGGAGATCCAAGGCGTTGAATTTCCTTGCGTTGATGGCGGGTTTGCCATCAATGAGCCGGTGGATGTCGTGATTCGTCCGGAGGATATTGAGTTCGTGACGCCGGAAGAGGGACAACTCCAAGGCGTAGTGACCTCTCTCTTATTTAAGGGAGTGCATTATGAAATGGGGATTGAGATTGATGGCATCTCGTGGCTAGCACAAAACACGCTAAGCTATGAGGAGGGACGAAAGGTGGGCATTCGAGTGATCCCGGATAATATTCATATTATGAAAAGGAGCGAATGATGAAAAAATTTGCATACCCCTATTACATGTGGATGCTGGTATTCGTCGTTTTACCATTGGTCATCATTTTACTTTATGCGTTTACTCCGGGTAATGAGATGATGATCGAGGACATCTCCTTTACCACGGAGCATCTCCAGCGATTTTTGGAGCCGGTCTATTTACAGGTATTATGGACGTCCATCGTATATGCATTTTGGACCACGGTGATCTGTTTAGTGCTTGGTTATCCAGTGGCTTATTATGTATCAAAACAGTCGCGTGCGAAGAGAAGCACCTTGATCTTACTGATGATGATACCTATGTGGATGAACTTTTTATTGCGCACTTATGCTTGGTTAACGCTCTTATCGGCTCAGGGGCCCATCAATCGGTTGCTGGTCATCATGGGTATTGGACCGGTTAATTTACTCTATAAGGATATGACCGTGATTATGGGCATGATCTACAATTACTTGCCTTTTATGGTGTTGCCCATTTATTCCGTGTTGGTGAAAATCGATCCGGCTTACCTAGAAGCGGCAGGCGATTTAGGTGCAAATCCAAGAGAAACTTTTTTCAAAGTGATTTGGCCTTTGAGTCTTTCGGGGATTGTAACGGGCATCATTATGGTATTTATTCCAGCGTTGTCTACGTTTGTCATCACGAGCTTATTAGGCGGTAATAAGTATAATTTAATTGGCAATCTCATCGAGCAACAATTTCGTTACACCGGTGACTGGCACTTCGGTGCGGCGATGTCCGTCGTACTCATGCTCTTCATTATCGTAGGAATGAGATTCCTCCGAAAGTTAAATAAAGACGGGGGACAAAGTATGGGGGTGAACTTATGAAAACCAATCGTGGAATCAAAGGCTACATGGCCTTGGTTTACATTTTTTTATATGCACCCATTGCCGTCCTCATTCTTTATTCTTTTAATGACTCCCGATTAAGAGGAGGATGGTCAGGATTTACCTTGCGATGGTATCGTGAACTGCTACACCATGAGCAGATTATGAGCGCACTATACTATACATTGCTTGTAGCCGTAGTCGCTACGGCGGCAGCAACCATTTTGGGGACTTTAGGAGCTTTGGGCATTTTCTATTCTCGTAAATCAGTTAAAAAGGCTGCTTTGGCATTAAACCAATTGCCGGTGGTAAACCCCGATATCGTGATAGCCGTCAGCTTGATGGGATTATTTGGTATATTGCGTATGAATTTCGGCTTATTGACGATGATTTTATCACACATTGTTTTTTGTACACCCTATGTGATCCTCAGCATTCTGCCAAAATTAAATCAACTGGATCAAAATTTGCTCGAGGCGGCGTTGGATTTAGGGGCCACTCCATGGGTGGCGGTGACAAAGGTGATTTTCCCAGAGATTGCACCGGGAGTTGTGACGGGTGCTTTGATTGCTTTTACACTGAGTATTGACGATTTTGTCATTAGTTTTTTCAACACGGGACAGGGGATTTCTAACCTGGGTATTACAATCTACTCCATGGCAAGAAGAGGGGTTAACCCTTCCATTAACGCCCTTTCTACGCTCATTTTTGTGGCGGTGCTGTTCCTTTTGATCATCATTAATCGACGTTCTCGAATGGACAAAGGAGGGGTCGACATTGAATCATAAATGGCTAGTCTATATGTTGGTAGGAATTATGGGATGTTTGCTGATGGGTTGTACAAACGAAGCGAAGGAAGACCACGTGATCTACCTCTATACTTGGGGAGACTATATGGATGAAAGTCTGCTGGATGAATTCACAGAAGAAACCGGCTATGAGGTGGTCGTGGACTATTTCAGCACTAACGAAGACATGTATGTCAAGTTAAAGCAGGGAGGAAGCGATTATGATGTCGTGTGCCCATCAGATTACATGATTGAGCGCATGATCAATGAAGATATGCTATTGCCTTTGGATCACAGTGTGATCCGGATGCCGGAGTTGCTCCCGGTCCTTCATGATTTAGACTACGATCCCGACAATCGCTACTCCGTCCCGTATTTTTGGGGCACCTTGGGATTGATTTACGATACGTCTGTGATTCACGAACCATTAACAGGCTATGCGGATTTGTGGGACGAACAGTATCGAGATTTAATCATTATGCCTAATAACCAACGCGATGCGATTGCCATTGCCTTGAAATACCTAGGCTACTCTATGAACAGCACTGATTTAGAGGAGCTAGCTGAAGTAGAGGCGGCATTGATTGAGCAAAAACAATTGGTCTACGCTTATTTAGGCGACGAAGCTCGAGACATGATGTTGGCTGGCAACGCACCGCTAGGCGTGGTTTATAACGGTGATGCCTTTCTCATGTGTGATGAAAATGAGGACTTTGCCTATGTGATTCCTCAAGAGGGAACGAACCTTTGGGTCGATGCCTGGGTGGTGCCTAAAAATGCGCAGCACCCGCAAGCGGCCATGGAACTAATCCATTTTCTTTCCCAACCGGAAATTGCAGCGGCCAATGCGGAATACGTCTACGGCTATGCGACACCGTTTGCTGAGGCCAATGCGTTGCAAGATGAAATGTTTCGTGATTCACCGATTGTGATGCCTCCCATGGAGCTTTTAGAAAATGCAGAAGTGTACCATGACCCGAAACAAATGCTTTCCACTTATGATCGCATATGGACGCGTGTTCTTTCAAGCCGGTAATACACCGGCTTTTATTTTATGATAAAATGGGTAAAATCATAGGAGTACATTAATTTAATCAAGGAGGTTACGATGAATAAAAGTGATATTTTAATCCTAGGTAACGGTATCGCAGGATTGTCTTGTGTGAAGGAAATCCGCAAAAAAGATAGAGACTCAACCATAACGATGATTAGCAAGGAGCCTTGCAATACATATTATCGCTTAAAGTTGACGAAGTACCTAGAAACAGGAAAAGACGACAATTGGAAAGTCCAAGAGGATCCATGGTATGAGAATCAACAAGTAAAAGTAGTGTTAGACGCCATTATCGAATCTGTTGACGTGGAGAAAAAAGAAGTGCGCTTAGATGACGGTTCACGATGGCAAGGTGATACTCTCGTCATCGCCCTTGGAAGTAGCCCTTTTGTTCCCCCGATTCCCGGAAAACATTTGCACGGCGTCTTTGCCATGCGCAGCATTAAAGATTTGGAAGAAATTCGTCAATATATGCAAGATAAAAAAAGGGTGGCCATTCTGGGAGGTGGCTTGCTGGGACTGGAAGCCGCTTGGTCTCTGAAAGAAGCCGGAAAAGATGTATCAATCATCAATCGTCAAGCCTACGTTTTGGACAGACAATTAGACGAAGAATTGGGAATGGTCTTGACGCAAGAGTTGCGCAAGACTGGCTTTACCATCTATGGCAACAATGGCATTGATGAAATTTTAGGTGATGAGCACGTCACCGGATTGAAACTGAGCTCCGGCGATGAAATTCCTATGGACTTAGTGATGATTTCCACAGGCGTAAAACCAAATTTGGAACTATTTAAAGATTCTCCTCTGGAAATGAACCGTGGCATTGCGGTGGATCATCAAATGCAGACTAATATTTCTCAAGTCTACGCCATTGGCGATATCGCTGAGGTAGATGGACAAAATGTGGGATTATGGACTTCTAGCAATGAGCAAGGCCGAGTTGCGGGTAAAGCCATTACAGGTCAACCTACGTCTTATGAAAAACCAAAGATTTTTACCAGCCTAGATCTGGGAGATCTACATGTTTTTTCTGCAGGAATGGTTGACAAAGATCATCATGATGCGATCTATCGCTATGATGACGAGGACCAAAAAATCCATCACAAGTTATTCGGTAAGGATGGAAAATTAGTCGGTGGTATTTTGATGGGCGATACCTCACAAATGATGGAATTGAATCAAATGATTAGCAAACGTGTGGACATCGAAGAAGCTGTGAAAAAAATGGAAAACACCTTTAGCAAAGAGGCATAATATGAATATTCAATTCCTTGGCGCAGCTCAAATGGTGACAGGTAGTCTTTATTATGTGGAACATGAAGATCGAAAATTCATTGTCGATTGCGGTATGTTTCAAGGCTCCTCTGAGATGCTAAAACTCAATCTACAAGAATTCCCCTTCGACCCTAAAGACATCGACTTTGTCATTTTAACTCACGCGCACATTGATCACAGTGGACGATTGCCTTTGCTAGTGAAACAGGGTTTTTCTGGAACGATTTACTCAACGAAACCGACCGAGGAATTAAGTCAAGTTATGCTCATGGATTCTGCTTATATCCAAGAACACGATGCGGAGTGGGAAAACCGTAAGCGCGAACGTGCTGGTAAAGAGCCATTAGAGCCGCCTTATTCAGTGGAAGATGTCAAGTCAACCTTGACCCTTTTTCAGTCCCATCTTTATGATCAGTGGATTCAAGTGGATGACAATTTACGCTTCCGTTTCCGCGATGCCGGTCATATTTTAGGCAGTGCTATCGTAGAAATCTACTATGGAGAACAAGGCAAGGGGACAAAACTGGTATTTTCCGGCGATTTGGGAATGCCTGATCGCCCTATTTTAGATAATCCGGCCGTGATTGAAAGTGCGGATTACTTGGTGATGGAATCCACTTACGGAAACCGCAATCATGAAAGTATGGACTTTGGCATTCACGAGCTCACAGAGATCATCCAAAAAACGACGCAACGGGGCGGGTCTGTGATCATTCCTTCTTTTGCCGTAGGTCGTACGCAGGAGCTAATTTACTTGCTAAATGAGTATTATTCACAGCTGGATGATTACTCGCAAAAAATACCGATTTATGTTGACAGTCCCATGGCGGTGGAAGCGACCAGAGTATTTCAACAAAATTCTATGGCATTTGATGAACAAGCGAAGTCATTGGTCCTTGAAGGCAAGAATCCTTTTAAATTTGAGAATTTGCATTACGTCAAAACAGTAGAGGAATCGAAGCTGTTAAACAACAGCCATTTTCCTAAGGTCATTATTTCGGCCAGTGGTATGGCAGAAGCCGGACGGATTCGCCACCATTTAAAACACCACCTGTGGGACAGGAAAAATTCGGTGGTCTTTGTCGGTTATCAGGCAGAGGGCACGTTGGGGCGCCAGCTTTTGGAAGGAGCCAAACAGGTTAAGCTTTTGGGAGAAATCGTGGATGTCAAAGCAGAAATTTATGATTTAGAAGGCTTTTCGGCCCATGCGGATAAAAAGCAATTGATTCATTGGCTGGAAGGGTTTAAGGAATTGCCAAAAAAAATCATTATTGTTCACGGAGAAGCAGAACCTGCCCATGCTTTAGCAGAAACCATCGAAACGCAGTTCCACGTTCCCACTTTTGTGCCTAAAATGGGAGATGTCCTCAAAATTAGAGATGGGGAAGTCTTTACCGCTCGACGTCCGTCTATGGATGTGGATGCACAGCGAGCAGAAATCGAAAAGCAGCTGGCTTTGGTGTATGACGGATTTGGTGCTATGGTGCGCAAGTCTCACCTGCTCTATGATGATAAATTTCTCAAACTCCATTACTATGATGTATATAATCAACTGTTATCGATACAAAGTGAGTTAATGGATTTGAATATGATTGTAGGAAAGTAGGAAGGTATGAAAATTATAGCCTTTATGGCGAGTCAGCGAAGAAGCCAATGGACAGAAAGTATGTTACACACTTTCTTAGAAGGAATCGGTGCAGCTAAGGAAGATGTGACCTACTTTTATCCGCGCTCTCTCAAAGTCGAGCCATGCCGTGGGTGTGGAGCATGCGAGCATACAGGAACATGCATAATCCAGGATGAGATGCAAGAGGTTTATCGGGCGATTGAAGAGTCGGATATGATGGTGATAGCAAGCCCCGTGTATTTTAACGGGGTTCCAGCACCGTTTAAAAGCATCGTTGATCGTACGCAGAGGTATTGGGCAATCAAGTATAAACTAGGTCAAAAAGTTCCGGGAGACACAAAGCGTCCTGCTTATGTGCTAAGCTGTGGAGGAGCACCGTATAGTCGCAGGCAGTTTGTAGGTTTAGAGGAAAATCTGGAGCATTTTTTTGCTGCCTGTAACTATACACACAAAGGCTCGTTTTATCTTTCCAACACAGACCGCGGACAGCTCACAGAAGAAGTGGCTGCATTAGAAGATTTGAAACAATGGGCTTCCCAGCAATCTCATTGGGGTCCATCACGAATACAGAGGACACTATGAATCCAAAACAATTAGCACAATACATTGATCATACACAGTTAGAGGCGACTGCTACATCAAAAGATATTCGAAAACTTTGTGATGAAGCGATAACCTATGGTTTTCACAGCGTGTGCATTCAGCCCATGTATGTGAAAGAGGCATCTGCTTGGCTAAGTGCATCACCAGTCAAGGTGTGTACAGTCATCGGCTTCCCTTTAGGAGCTAACAGTGCGGACGTGAAGACACAGGAAGCGAAAGTGGCCATCCGTGATGGAGCCGATGAACTGGATTTTGTAATTCCCGTGGGAGCGCTCCTCGAAGGACGATGGGATGAGGTGAAGGCCCATATGCAGGCGGTAGCAGAGAGCAAGCAAGGTGGGATTCTTCTCAAGGCTATTTTGGAAACGTGCTATCTTACGGATGCTCAGATTGTGGCAGCTTGTCAACTGGCAAAAGAAAGTGGCATTGACTTTGTGAAAACCTCTACCGGTTTTGGTGCCGGGGGAGCGACAACACACCATGTGAAGCTCATGCGACAGACAGTGGGAGACGTGATGGGCGTGAAAGCCTCCGGTGGTATTCGAACGTATCATGATGCATTGACTATGATAAAAGCCGGGGCATCGCGCATTGGGGCTAGCAAAAGTGTACAAATCATGGAAGAGGTGACCACATGAATCCTGTAGCATTTACAGTATTTGGCCTGGAGGTACGATGGTACGGCGTACTCATTGCCATCGCAATGGCTCTAGGAGCCTATTTAGCGATTCATGAGGCCCGGAAACATGCCGATATCGGCGAAGACAATTTGATGGATTTTCTGCTATGGATGATCCCTTTTTCCATTATCGGTGCTCGCCTTTATTATGTGGCCTTCCAATGGGATTACTATGGCCAACATTTATCTGAAATCATTCGCTTGCGTCAAGGTGGTTTGGCCATCCATGGAGGGATCCTCTTTGCGATCATCGTGGCAATCGTGTTTACTAAGCGAAGACATTTAAGCTTTTGGAAGATGGCAGATATTGTGACACCCAGCCTAGCTTTAGGTCAAGCTATCGGTCGTTGGGGAAACTTTGCCAATGGGGAAGCGCACGGTGGTCCTACGGATTTGCCTTGGGCGATTACAGTCAATGGCGTGAAGGTGCATCCTACCTTCTTATATGAAAGTCTTTGGGATTTTGCCTTATTTTTATTCCTATACTTTTATATGAAACGGCATCAGAAATTTAACGGTCAACTGTTTAGCCTTTATTTGATCGTTTATTCAGTGGGACGATTTTGGATCGAGGGCTTGCGTACGGACAGTTTGATGTTGGGCCCACTACGTATAGCACAAGTGGTGAGCATCGCCATGGTGGTATGCGGCGGTATCATTTATGTCATTGGAAAAAAGAACACAAAAAAAGAGAGTCTCTAATGAGCAGGGTTGATAAGGACAGTTATGTTTTATAGGAACGCTGAGCATTGCG
>CAYFMR010000020.1:0-12676 GCA_964344295.1 uncultured Peptoniphilaceae bacterium
TTTTTCAGTATCAGACAAATCCTCGTTCAAACGGATACCTTTATCATCGGTGCCAATCTGTGGCACCGATGCCAAAACAGCCTGATTAAAATGCAGCGTGACATCAATATAGTTCTTATGTATATCAAAAGCCTCCCTACCGTATTTTTCAACAATCATCGGTATCCCATGCCCTGTGTGTTCAACAATTCCAAGGTTTAAAAACACCCTCATCAACACAGCATTTCGCGGACGACTCACTCCGCTGTTTAATTGTTTATAGGCCATAGCTTCCTTAAATTCTTCATGGAGTTCGTTTAGAAATAGAGGATCTATGACTTTATGAATATTTTCCATAGAGGTATAGTGCATACCCCCGGATCGCCTTGTCTCCGGATTTAGGGTTGACTCAAAAACGCCGCCAAAAATAGTAGGGCTGATATTGGACCAGTCAAAATTTTCTGAGGCCTTATTAATAATGATATCGATAATGTTTTCGTCAATACGCGGAATCACCACATTTTCGTTTTCAAAAAGACCGCCATTGACATAGGGAAAGGCCGATAGCTCTTCGTCCATGTAGGGGTCCCTGTCCTCTTCTTTTTGGTCAAGCACGCGAAACAGCTTGATGAGACCATCTCTGAAACTGCCAGGATCATCTTTGAAGCGCACCATGTAGTCATGGAACATTTTTCGTTTGCCGAAAAGTCCCGCGTCTTCCGCATAAAAGCAGAATACCAAGCGAACGCATAGGATATTCAAGTCTTTTAAGGTTTGCTCATCTTCTTTGTCAATATACTGGTTTAAAAGGGCGTCGTAAAGGACTCCGACTAATTCCCCTGCTTGAATGGAAACCTCTACCACTTTTTTAATATTTTCATCTTTTTGGTCAACCAGGAAATTCAACCTATAATAGTCTGCTTCCAGTCTTTTAGGTAGACAACTTCCGCTTCCCCCTGAGGCTTATTCATGCCATAGATATGAAACTCCTGAAAATTAGACAGTACAATCCATCGTGGCCGATCGTCATAGGGTAACTCAATGGAGTATCGTTTAGCCTGTTGAAAAGGTGACAAAAACGCACCGTCAGATTGACGAATGACCTGTCTAAGGTCCTTGCCAAGGGATTTTTGTTCGATTAATACATGTGTGGACGGAATGTAGCCATCAATAAAGGATGTATGATCCAGCATGACTTGATCTTCAAACCTGATGTAGTCTGCCGGATTTTCCACACCATACACATCTTGCAAAAGGGACATCCAAAATTTGGCCGATTCCCATTTTTCATAGCCTCTATCTTTCCATTTTTCTGCAAATTTTTTCGCCGCTTTGCGTTGTGCGCTTTGCGTTAGCATATAAACCTCTCCTTTGCCCTATCATATCCTCATTATAGCAGATAAACAGCTTAAGCGAGAGATACAACAGAATCGCAACGCAAGCGCTTGCTCATGTTACACAGCCATGATGGGTGAGCGTCCTCCGCCGTGTTATACTGTTTGCACCATAAATCGGATCTGCGAGGAGGTTATGGTGGTGAAGTGGTTTAGACTCTTCGATCATCAATAGCTGGGCTTTTGGCTGGGAGGGATCCTGCTGGGATTGGCCACGGTTTTGCCGTAGTCCATGTGGTTCACGTCTATGGCAATCTGACCATGTAGTGACCTAACCGTACAGTCCAAACCCTCTGCAGTAAAATAGGGAGTCCCACGGGGGAGCTCCCTTTTTTTCTTTATAGGCGTTTTTTCATATAGATGACATCTGCCATGGGGTTGTCGTAGTAGGCTTCGCATTTCGCAAAGCCCAGTTGACCATAGAGTTTAATGGCCGCCTCCCTCTAAATCCCGTACCGCGATGGATCCTGACTGGTCATCGCAGAGTACCTCGCCATTCTTCATCGAATTCAGTCTAAGATGATGATATTTTCAGCGGGTACGTAAAATTCCACATAATCACCGGGGTTAAGTGCGACGCCGACGAGTTCGATTTTGGTTCCGTTTTCCGGTTCCTCGAAATCACCGTAGATTTCAATGGGTACACCGGTGGATCCAAATTCCCCGCCTTCTTCGTAGATACCTGGGAAGCCCGCTGCTGAATCGTAAAGACCGGTGATCTTGATGACGGTGCCATCCGGAGTTTCCTTGGCAATGTTGCTGTCAGCTAATGCGGAGATCGCTTCTGCATCGCCGAATTCGATGACAATGTCGGATTGGAATAGTCCACGTTAGCCGGGTCTGTCCCGGCAGGAGCCGCTTTCTCTTCGCCGGTTTCCGGTTCAGTGGTTTCTGCCGGCTCAGTGGTTTCTACCGGTTCGCTTTCTTCCGGTTCTGCGGGAGCCGGAGATCCACAGGCCACCAGGCTCAGGATCATCACCAAGCTCAATACGAATACAAGTGCTTTTTTCATTTTATTTCCCGCTCTTTCTCTGGCGGGCGACTATGTGAAGCCTCTGCCTCTATGTCGCTCATGGATTTCGTCGGAGCAAAAGTCCACGACCTTTACCACCATTTTACGGCGGTCTATATCGCTTGTCAAGTTTCTAACGTTCTATTGCAATACATCAAACAAGTAATCATGGGATGCATCGCCATCGGCCCTTTGTAGCCAACTTGTAGCCAACGTAGGCCTTTTATACCTAACCATCAATGATTAGTGAATCGCTCTAGGCATTGAAAAACCCCGATTCGTCGATCGAATCGGGGTTTGAGTTCCATATGGATATTAACGTTTGGAGAATTGAGGTGACTTACGGGCTTTCTTAAGACCGTATTTTTTACGTTCTTTCTTGCGGCTGTCGCGAGTTAAGAATCCGGCTTTTTTCAGCACGGGGCGCAGTTCAGGATCTGCTTCTAACAGGGCGCGGGCAATGCCGTGACGTAGGGCACCGGCTTGTCCAGTGAATCCGCCACCTTCTACCTTGGCAATCACATCATAGCTGGTTTCCAGGTCAGTGATGGTCAAGGGTGCTTTTACCAAAACGCGTAGTGTTTCAAAATCAAAGTATTCTTCTAAGGAATGGCCGTTGACTTTAATGTCGCCATTGCCGGGAATCAAACGGACTCTGGCAATGGAGGATTTACGACGACCGGTTCCTTGATATTGGATATTAGCCAAGTTAAGTCCTCCTTATTATAGTTCGTAAGATTCCGGTTGTTGTGCTTCGTGGGGATGTTCGCTACCGGCATAAACTTTTAGTTTGCGGTACATTTGACGTCCCAACGCCGTTTTCGGCAGCATGCCTTTCACAGCGATTTCGATGATGCGCTCAGGATGTTTTTCTCTCATTTGTTGGTAAGAGATTTCTTTTAATCCTCCCGGGTATCCGGTGTGATAACGATATTTTTTCTGATCCCATTTGGCACCGGTTAACTTCACCTTATCAGCGTTGATGACAATCACATGGTCACCCGTATCCAGGTGAGGTGTGTAAATCGGCTTTCTTTTGCCTTGCAGGATCATAGCGACTTCTGAAGCTAAGCGTCCAAGCGGCTTGTCAGTGGCATCCACGACATACCATTTGCGCTCAATTTCAGCTGTTTTAGCCATAAAGCTAGTCATTTGCTAGATTCCCTCCCTCGGTATTTGATTCGGGTCCACGAAAAGGTTCCGGGTCTTTTCTGAACACTCTTAAATATTCTAACGGAGTGTAAGGTCTTTGTCAAGCCTCTACGAGAGGATTTTGCGCGATGAGCCTTCGTGTGAGGCTTTTCTTTGCGGGTATAACATAGACGTAGTTCAGAAAGTTCAGACAAAGGAGGGATCCCATGACGTATGATCCTTTAAAAGATTTATTGCATAAAACGGAAGCGGAACTTCAAAAGATGGTGCCTCTTAATCTGATGGTGGTGGGCAAGACCGGTGTAGGTAAGTCCACGCTGATCAATGCCATTTTCCGCGAGCGACTGGCCGCCACCGGACAAGGTAAGCCGGTGACCGATGGGCTTTATCGCATCGAAAAGCCTGGTATTCCCCTGCGCATTTACGATACGAAAGGGTTAGAGTTAGGAGCTCACGGCACCAAGGAAGTCTCTCGCGCATTGGAAAAGGCCATCCGGGAGCGAGAGGCGGATCCCCGGGAGCGCATCCATCTCATTTGGTATTGTCTCCAAGCCGGGTCTAACCGTGTTGAGGAGGTGGAGGTACGGCTCATGGAGGACTTAGCCAAGAAGGCGCCGGTCGTCTTGGTCTTGACCCAGGCCGTGGGAGAGCCCGCGTTAGATTTTGCCCAGCAGCTGCGGACGATGGATTTGCCCGTGCGTGGCATCATTCCCCTCTTGGCGCTGGATTATCCCGTAGCACCGGGGATCACAGTGCCTGCTTACGGACTCCGCGAATTGGTGCAATTGAGTTATGAACTCGTTCCCCAGGAGGTGTTGACGGCTTTTATTAATGCCCAGCAGGTGGACTTGAAGAAAAAAGCAAAAGAGGCGCGCCGCTGGGCTAAGACATACATCGCCACCACCTTTGGCGTCGGATTTACGCCGATTCCCTTTAGTGATGCCGCTGTGCTGGTGCCTTTGCAGGTTTCCATGTTGGCTCACCTCACCGCCATCTATGGCATTTCTCTCGATAAGTCCAAGTTGGCAGCACTGGTGGCCTCCATTGGCGGGACTGCCGGCGCCACCTCTTTGGGCCGGTATACGGTGAGTTCTCTCTTAAAACTCATCCCCGGAGCCGGAACTTTATTGGGTGGTCTCATCTCCGGCGCCACGGCCAGCCTCATTACCACTGCTTTGGCTCTAAGCTACATCGAGCTCATGGAGCAAATGGTCCTTCGGGAGCAAGCGGGTAAACCTATGTTAGGTCCGGAAATGCAAGAGGTGCTCAAGGAGTTTTTCGAGAAATATTTGGCATCCAAGACAAAGCTCTGAGATTTTCGCAGAAACATTTGAATTCCACGAGGGGTAAGCGTATAATACCCCTAGATGAACGCTATGCTATCACGTATACTCAGGAAAGGAACTTCCCATGATTGCCAAAACCACTGACGAATTAAAATCACTCATGAATGCCATCCCCAGCGACCGCTCCATCGGTCTCGTTCCCACGATGGGCTTTCTCCATGCAGGCCACCTATCCCTAGTCCACCGTGCTCGCGAAGAAAATGATGTGGTGGTGATGAGCATTTTCTTAAACCCCACTCAATTTGGTCCCCAAGAGGACTTAGATTCCTATCCCCGTGATTTCAAAGGTGACGTGGAAAAGGCTATGGAAGCCGGTGTCGACATCATCTTTGCCCCTACGCCCGAGGTGATGTACCCGGAAGGCTATGAAACCTACGTAGAGGTCACCGGCGATCGCACGAAGGTCCTTTGCGGCAAAACTCGCCCCGGTCACTTTCGAGGCGTCACCACCGTGTTGACCAAACTCTTCCACCTAACCCGAGCCAACCGTGCTTATTTTGGCCTAAAAGACGCCCAACAGTTCTCTGTCGTGCGCCGTATGGTAGAAGACTTAAACTTCCCCATCGAGGTCATCCCCTGCCCCATCGTGCGTGACGAGGACGGTTTGGCCCTGTCTTCTCGTAACGCCTACCTCTCCCTCGAGGAACGCCAGGAGGCACTGGTGTTAAACCGTAGCCTGCGTCAGGCGCGAGAGTTGGTAGCCGAAGGCGAGCATGATGCCGAAACGATCCTCAAGGCAGTGCGACACGCCATTGAAGCCAGCCCCTTGGCGGATGTGGAATATGTGGAGATGGTCGATCTCAATACGATGAAGTCCGTGTCCACGGTGGAC
Source organism: uncultured Peptoniphilaceae bacterium (assembly GCA_964344295.1). Classification (GTDB taxonomy): domain Bacteria; phylum Bacillota; class Clostridia; order Tissierellales; family Peptoniphilaceae; genus JAAYFJ01. The sequence goes on from CAYFMR010000020.1 coordinate 5,716, forward strand.
GAAGACACGCTGTTAGCCGTCGCCGTACGCTTTGGCAAAACGCGATTAATCGATAATACCCTATTAGGTTAAATAAAGAAACGGTGGGTCATTCGATCCACCGTTTTGGCATCAAAGAAACCTCCTGTCATCAACAGGAGGTTTCTTTGATTTGCGATTAACTGGCTCGTCGTTTTTCGGAGCGGTCGACAAAGACGGTACATACGGCATCGCCGGTGATGTTAACCGTCGTACGCATCATGTCTAAAATTCGGTCAATTCCGGCAATCAGGGCAATCCCTTCCACAGGAATCCCCGTTGCGGTGAGGACCATCGTCAGCATGATCAGTCCGGCACCGGGTACTCCGGCCGTTCCGATGGAAGCCAAAGTGGCCGTCAGAACGATTGTAAGCATCGAGGACATGGTCATAGGCACACCGTAGACGGCAGCAATAAACAGAGAACAAACGCCTAGGTAGATGGCCGTTCCATCCATGTTAATGGTGGCACCTAAAGGGAGCACGAAAGATGTAATTTCAGGCGATACATCGAGTTGTTCTTCGCAACATTTCATGTTAACCGGCAGCGTAGCAGCTGAGGAGGCCGTCGTAAAAGCTACGGCCATGGCAGGGAACATGGCTTTGAAAAATCTTCCCGGACTTTCTTTCGCCAACCCTTTCACTGCCGCCGAATAGAGAACAGCTATATGAATGATACTGGCGACATAAGAGGCCAAAATAACCTTTAACAAGGGCAACAACACCGCAGGTCCGTTCACGGCCACCACGGGCACGATCAGGGCGAACACCCCGATGGGAGCCAGGTTCATAATCCAACCGGTGATGGTGTACATGGCTTCGGCCAGGGCTTCGATCACGTGTTGTAACGGTTTTCCCACTTCCCCCAGAACCAGTAGCCCGGAGCCTAAGAAAATGGAGAACGTGATGATTTGCAACATCTCTCCTTCCACCATGGCCTTGATGGGGTTGGTGGGGACGATGTTTAAAAGCACATCGGTAATCTTCGGCACTTCCTTTGCCTCGTTGACCAGTTCGCCAGCCGGTAATGTAAAACCGGCACCGACTTTAAACAAGGTAGCTACAATCAGGCCAATGGAAACGGCGAATGCCGTGGTGACCATATAAAACGCCATGGTCTTCCCGCCGATGCGACCTAGCTTCTTGACGTCTCCCAGAGATACGACTCCGGATACTAAAGAAGCAAACACCAAGGGGACGATGATCATCTTAATGAGATTTAAAAACAGCGTTCCGAAGGGTTTGATGTAGTTGGTGGCCGCATCAGGGTTGGATTGAAACAGCAAACCGACGATGACCCCAAGAATGAGTCCTAACAAAATTTTGATGGATAATGACAGCTTCTTCATACAACACCTCTTTTCGATGATTTGTTTCATTATATCACTGCATTGTGAGAAAGTCGATGATTATTGATTATTTTTTGTCCACAGAAAAAAACGACTCTCCGTTTCAGAGAGTCGTTTATGATGGTGGTTTCATATCTTTCCAGGCCCTTAAGGTCGCTTTCCAAGTAGAACCCGTTCGGCTCATGTAATCATTATTTTCCGTGTTTTGTCGCTGTTGTTTGCGTTGGCTTTCTCTGAGGCTATCCTGGATTTCCGCTTGCAGTTCCCTGGCACTCAGGCGCGTGCCTCCCCGGGCCAAAATCATTTCTTGCTCTAAGCGATCACTGGTCGCCACGCGGATCTGTTTCGTCTGTCCATAGCGATCTAGGTACCGCTCAATGTATTGATCTGCCGTTTCCAATTCTTCCGTAAAGACAATTTTGATGCCTTGGCGATACTCCACATGAGCCTTTTTTCCCTTGACGCGATAGGCATCAAAGACTACGGTGATATTGATTTTGCTGTGGTGAGCATATTCCTCCAAAATATGGATTAAGGTCTCTCGTCCTCCTTCCAGCGAGTGCTCCGCTTCTTCCCTCAGCGCATCCCATTGATTCATGATGTTGTATCCGTCCACCATGAGCAATGTCTTTTTCCTGGCCATTAGGATCCCTCTTGACGCAAAACCTCGTAAATGAGAATTGCCGCCGCATTGGACGCGTTTAGCGAGTTGATTCGCCCCTTCATAGGCAGGCTCAAAATCACGTCACAGTGAGCGCGAATCTTTGGTCCCAGGCCTTTGTTTTCGCCACCGATCACCAGTCCCACCGGCCCTTTGAGGTCCGTCTCATAGGGAGAGCTTTCTCCATCCATATCCGCGCCATAAATCCACAACCCTTCTTTTTTAAGGGATTCAATCGCCATAACCAAATTGGTCACCCGTACCACAGGCATAAATTCCACCGCTCCTGCTGAAGTGCGTGCCACCGTCTCCGTGATCGTCGCAGAACGGCGTTCGGGAATAATCACCCCATGAAATCCAGCACATTCTGCCGTACGGATAATGGCACCCAAGTTATGGGGATCCTCAATACCGGCGAGCAAGATGACCTTAGGGGCTTCATGACGCTCTTTGGCCCTCTCTAAAATCCTGTCGAGGTCACTGTAGACAAAATCGCTGACCATGGCCACCACCCCTTGATGACGACCGCCTTCTGCCAACTCGTCCAGTTTTTGTTGGGGCACGGTAAAAATCGGCACCCTTTGCTCTTTTGCCATGGCGAAGATTTGACCCATACTTCCCTTAGCCGCCCCTTCTTCCACATAGAGACGGTCAATGGGGGCCTGGGCCTTGAGTCTCTCCATCACGGGATTGCGTCCGATTCTAATGGCCATGATGCGCCTCCAAATCCTTGAAATATTCCCGCACTTCTTGGATCTTACCACAGGTCATATTGCCTTCCGGGCACGGTCCGCCTATGCAAGATGGACCGGCATGAGCAAAGATGTGGGGACAAACTGCCTTGACTTGACGCAGCATTTCCGTGGCCAGTTCTCTGATTTCCCACTGAGCCCGCAAACAGCAACGCAGGTTAAAAAAGTGTAACAAGGAGCGGGCATTCATGGTAACCACGATTTTCGTCTCACAGGCGTTAGGAAAGACATAGCGCGCATCTTCTAAGGCCTGTTTCGTGGCCTTTTGACGAGCTTCTTTTGCACCTAATCCTTCTTCCAAGTATGCCCTTTCGTGTTTCGGTGCCAGGATGGCTACCAGCTCGTCATAGGCCTTCTGGTCCGCTTCCATGGCTTCGACAAAGAGGGCTTTGGCCTCTTCATCCGCCGCGATGGCCGGCGGGATCACGTATTGGAATTGGTCTAGCTGCACATAGCGCTGGCTTTGTTGGGAGTAGCTGGCAATGCGATGGCGCACGAATTGGTGAGTCAATGCCCTGCTTACCCCTTCAATGCCAAAGGTAAAGCTGATGTGTTCCACCGGACTCATGTGCCCCATGTCTGTGAGTAGTGATAAAAAACGCTCTACTCCCTCTTCCGTCTGCTTTTCTTCCAAGGCTTCCACGCCCACAGGAGAGTAACATAGCTTTGCGGCGGATGCCACAAGCTTTTCTGCATCCGGCGTGTAGCGTAAGAGACTAACGCGCATCCTCTTCCTCCTTTATGCCCAGGGAAAATAGTTCCAAGATGCGGTCTTTCCTCCCCAGGAGATACAAATAGCCAAACAGGGCTTCTAGCCCTGTGGCGGTGCGATATTCTTGTACAGTCATATTTTTGGCCATGGTGGCAGGGTGTCCGTTGCGTCCTCGGCGAAACACCGTGGCCTCTTCGTCGGTGAGGTCATCTTTGATTGTCTCGTAAAAAGCTGTTTGTCCCCTGGCGCTTACCACTTGGCTGGTCATACGATGCAAGACTTGGGGTTTACGTCCCGGTGCCAGCATCTGGGTACGCGCTAGAATTTCAAAGACAGCGTCACCGATAAATGCCCATGATAAAGGGGCCATCATGCGGATGGCCTCTTCACTTAGCGTGTTTATCTCTTTTTCCATACAGTACCCTTAGACGTGTCTTCAATCTCATAGCCACGTTCTCGGATCATTTCCCGAATTTCATCGGCGCGCACATAGTCTTTTTGTTGGCGCGCTTGGTTACGTTCTTCGATTAAGGCAAGCACTTCATCGTCTGCCGTACCTTCCCCATGTTTCAAAAGGCCCAGTACATCGGCTAATTCCATAAAGTTTTGTAAAAATGTATCCAAATCGCCTCGGACGGTATTTTCATTGAACTTGGTATTCGCATAACGAGCCATATCAAATAATGTGGCCATCGCCGCTGCCGTATTCAGATCATCATCCATGTGATAGATAAAGTCCTCTTGGAATCCGGCCACGACTTGTTCCACCGCTTCTGTGGTGTGTCCTTCCGGTGCGTCTTCCAGAAGGGTTTCCATGTGCTCCTTAGCATTATATAGACGTCTCAGTCCCTGCTTGGCGTGGTCCATCGTCTCACGGCTATAATCCAAAGGCGTGCGATAATGGGCGGAGAGCAAGAAGAAGCGCAGCACCTCATAGTCATATTCCTTGACTACATCTTTGACCGTAAAAAAGTTGCCTAGAGACTTGCTCATTTTTTCCTTATCCACGGTAATCATGCCATTATGAAGCCAATAATGGGCAAAGGGTTTGCCCGTCAGCGTCTCCGATTGAGCGATTTCATTTTCATGGTGAGGAAATTGTAGGTCTTCTCCGCCGGAGTGGATGTCGATGGTGTCGCCTAAAAGCGTTTTAGCCATAACAGAGCACTCAATATGCCAACCCGGACGACCTGGTCCCCAGGGACTGTCCCAAGCAGGTTCACCCGGTTTTTGTTTTTTCCATAGCACGAAGTCAAGAGGATTGTGTTTGTCTTCGTTGACATCTACTCGCGCCCCACTTTGTAGGTCGTCAATATTTTTCTTGGATAGCTTACCGTAATCTTTCGCCGCTTCGATATTAAAATACACATTTCCGTCTACAGCATAGGCAGCATGTTTTTGTTCCAATCCCTCGATAAAGTTAATCATCGGCTCGATAAATTCCGTGGCGCGTGGATTGGTTGTCCGATAGTCATAGAGGTTTAAGCCCTTAGCATCTTCCATAAATGCTTCAATATACGTTTCGGCAATTTCCTTGGACGTCTTGCCTTCATCGTTGGCGCGGTTAATGATTTTGTCATCAATATCGGTAAAGTTGACGACAAAGTTCACGTCATAGCCCTTATAGATGAAATAGCGACGCAGAGTATCAAAAGTCACCAAAGGACGGGCATTGCCCACGTGGATGTAGTTATATACCGTCGGGCCACAGTTATACATGGACACCTTGCCCTCTTGGACGGGAACAAATTCCTCTTTTGTTCTGGTTAATGTATTATAAAGTTTCATAATCTCTCCTTATAAGGCGCTTTTCGCCATTTCCAGACGATGCAAACTTTCTTCTTTGCCTAACAGGAAGATGATGTTCGATAAATCCGGTCCGTGCATTTCTCCCGTCAAGGCGACACGAGAAGGCATAAAGAGGTTTTTCCCTTTGATGCCCGTTTCCTTTTGGACGGACTTCAAGAGTCCCTTGGCAAAAGCTTCATCGAAGTCCTCGCAGGCGCTGAGTTTTTCGATTAACGTATCTAATAAAGTTGGCACCGTTTCACCTTTCATCACTTCTCGAGCCTCATCGGATAAGTCCGCTTTGGTCAAGATGACTTTGACCCGGTCGGATACGTCAGACAAGATGTGCATAGACCCTTTCACCGTATCCAAAAGCAAGGCGTACCAGTTGTGACGCTCTTTTAGGTCTTCTGCTGTCGCCAGACCGTCAGCGATGAGGTAAGGCGCACAGAGATCCACCAGCTTTTCTCCACTGTATTCTTTGATGTAGTGTTGGTTCACCCAATCCAACTTATCCAGGTCGAAAATGCCGCCGGTTTTGGATACGCGATCCAGCGTAAAGTGTTCCACTAGCTCCTCTAAAGTAAACAGCTCCCGGTTATCCTCTGGACTCCAGCCAATGAGAGCCAGATAGTTTACTAGCCCTTCTGGCAGGTAACCCTTGGCGCGGAAATCTTCCACCGCGACATCGCCTTGGCGCTTAGACAGCTTTTTACGTTCTTTGTTAAGGACCGTAGGCAAATGGACATATGTGGGTTCCGGGTAGCCGAGCATGTGGTATAAGATGATGTGCTTAGGCGTTGAGGGCAGCCACTCTTCTCCCCGGATGATGTGGGAGATCTTCATGGCATGGTCGTCCACTACGACGGCCATGTGGTAGGTGGGAAATCCATCGGACTTCAACAGCACTTGGTCATCCATATCAGAAGTGTTGATCGTAATCTTCCCGCGAATCAAATCGTGGAAGCTGATATCTTGATTATGGGGCAGTTTCATGCGTACCACGTACTCTTCACCTGCGGCAATGCGCGCTTTCGCCTCTTCTAAGGAAAGGCTTCGACAATGTTCATCATAACGCGGAATTTGGCCATTAATACGCTGGCGTTCCCGCACCTCATCTAAGCGTTCCTTACTGCAAAAGCAATAATAGGCGTCGCCTTGCTCAATGAGCTGCTCCACCGCTTTTTGGTAAATCGGCAGACGCTCGCTTTGAATGTAGGGGCCATACTCGCCTTGCTGTACGGCTTTCCCGTCTTCTAATAGGACCCCTTCATCTGGACTGATGCCAGCCCATTGCATGGCCTCTAGCAAGTTTTCAATAGCACCTTCTACCAAACGGGTGCGGTCTGTATCCTCAATACGCAACACAAACGTTCCGCCGTGTTGTCTGGCAAATAAATAATTATATAACGCTGTGCGCAAACCCCCAATGTGCATATAGCCTGTGGGGCTGGGCGCAAAGCGAACTCTCACATTTGACATGACATTCCCCTTTCTGCTTATGGTTACTTAGTTTTATTTTACCATAAAATGCGCCATTTGGGGCAATCCCTTCTTGGCATCTCCTATAATCTCGTCCTAAATACCATGACCTTGCTCTCGATCGATCTTCAAGTCACAAAGTGTAAAAAAAGAACCTGCCTAAGCAGGTTCTTTGACGTTCTCTTGTGCCAATTAGGAAA
>CAYFMR010000021.1:0-9143 GCA_964344295.1 uncultured Peptoniphilaceae bacterium
TATCACAATATTGTGAAAGCGTTAAGAAATAGTTAATTTTATCCATAAAGATTTTCAAATCTCTACCAAACCTAGGGAAACTTTTGTGAATTAGTAAACTTGAGACTACTTAGATTCCACTTTAATTACTAGTTGATATTTATCATAAATCCCATTACATCAAAACACCATGACTGTAATGGTATAGTGAATTGGTAACACCTGTGTATAATACAGTACAATGTTTGACATCACTCGCCTCTGTTTCCCCTCCATTCCCAGAATAGGCAAGAGAAAAACCCACTAAAGAGTGGGTTTTCGCATTATTATATAGCCAAATCGTTACTATTCCCACTCATCAAAATCGGCGTGGTAGTCTATCTGATCTTCCTAGCCATTAAAGCCTTGAAAACGTATATCCGCTCCAAAGAGGTGCGAGAAGAAAAAGACCAGCCAATCCAAAGCCTCGGCGAAGTCTTAAAAGCCCACCGTATGCGTTGCAAAATGACCCAGGAATTTGTTGCCGAGGCCATCGGTGTCAGCCGTCAAGCCGTGTCCAAATGGGAAAGCGGCGCAGCAGATCCCAGCACCATGAACCTTATCGCCGTCGCGAAGCTCTACGGCCTGGAACCAGAGGAACTGTTGCGAGAAACTCGGGCGCACAACCGATCATCCTGATGGACTCCCCACGTTCTTCTTTGCGCCAACACTCCAGATGCACCACACCAACAGCCTACCAATTGTTGTCAAATGGTAGGCTGTTTCATATCCACTGTCGTCTTCGCTGTATGCGTAAAATTCTTCGCCTTCAAGAACACCAAGATGCCATTTCAAAATACGCAGTATGTTTTTCACACTCTATTTGCCCGTTGTGTCCAGAATATGATGTCATAAACTGGCTACTCCAACATCATCTTGGACCAGGCAAGTTTGATGCTCCATGCCAAGCCATTTGGTGGTCCATGATGAAGAGGTCATCCTCTTACCTCTTTTCCGGGACATCATGGCAATGGACCGCTTTATGGGTCATCCTGGCGCCTGCCCGCAAAGCATATAAAAAAGACCTTTAGGTCAATGCCTAAAGGTCTTTTGGTATCTGAGGGTTGAGGATTACATCATCCCCATGCCGCCTCCCATGCCGCCTCCCATGTTGTGCATGCCTGCCATGGGATCTTCTTTTTGGATGTCTGCCACAGCACTTTCTGTGGTCAAGATCATGGATGCAATGGATGCCGCATTTTGTAAAGCGGAGCGGGTCACCTTGGTGGGATCGACAATGCCCGCTTCTACCATCGTTTTGTATTCACCAGTTAAGGCATCAAAGCCCACACCGGGTTCCATCGTTTTTACGTGTTCTACGATGACAGAGCCTTCTAGGCCGGCGTTAAAGGCGATTTGACGTACCGGTTCTTCCAAAGCACGCAACACGATGTTAACACCTGTTTTTTCGTCACCTTCTGTTTCGGCCAGCAGGGTTTCCACAGCTTTAATGCTGTCAACCAATACGGTACCGCCACCGGGGACAATCCCTTCTTCAACGGCTGCTCTCGTAGCGGCTAAAGCATCTTCAATGCGGAGTTTGCGTTCTTTTAACTCCGTTTCTGTAGCAGCGCCAACTTGGATTACGGCTACACCGCCGGATAATTTAGCTAAGCGTTCAGCGTATTTTTCGCGATCAAATTCGGATTCGGATTGATCCATCAGGCCGCGAATTTGTTTGACGCGAGCATCTAAGGCTGCAGCATCACCGGAACCGCCAACGATAACGGTATTGTCTTTGTCCGTTTTCACTTTATTGGCTGTCCCTAACATGGCCAAGGAAGTTTCTTTCAGGTCATGACCTAGATCATCAGATACAACCGTTGCACCGGTTAAGATAGCAATGTCTTGTAACATTTCTTTGCGGCGATCTCCAAAGCCGGGAGCTTTTACGGCCACGCAGTTGAAGGTACCACGCAGTTTGTTTAAAACCAAAGTCGCCATAGCCTCCCCTTCAATGTCGTCTGCAATGATAACCAGTGATCTGGATTGTTGGACGACTTGTTCCAATAAGGGCAAAATGTCTTGGATGTTGGAAATTTTCTTATCCGTAATCAAGATGTAGGGAGAGTCATATTCTGCAACCATTTTTTCGGTATCGGTGACCATATAGGGGCTCACGTAGCCACGGTCAAACTGCATCCCTTCGACGACTTCCAGCGTCGTGCCGGTGGAGCGGCTTTCTTCTACGGTGATGACTCCGTCTTTTCCAACTTTTTCCATAGCTTCGGCAATCAAACCGCCAATTTCTTTTTCACCGGCAGAGATGCTGGCGACTTGGGCGATGGATTCCGATTTTTCTACGGGCACGCTGAATTTCTTAATTTCTTCCACTGTTTTAGCCACAGCGCGGTTAATGCCTTTGTGGATGATCATCGGGTTTGCCCCGGCAGCCACGTTTTTCATGCCTTCTCTGACAAGAGCTTGTGCTAGCAAAGTTGCGGTGGTTGTGCCGTCGCCAGCTACATCGTTGGTCTTGGTGGCCACTTCTTTGACCAGCTGAGCTCCCATGTTTTCATAGGGATCTTCCAATTCGATTTCGCGAGCGATGGTGACCCCATCGTTGGTAATCAGCGGTGCACCATAAAGCTTATCCAGGACGACGTTACGGCCTTTGGGTCCTAAGGTGACCTTGACTGTATCAGCTAATTTGTTAATGCCCGCTTCCATCGCGCGGCGAGCGTCTTCTCCATATTTAATTTCTTTAGGCATACTGTATCCCCCCTATTATTTTACGACGGCTAGAATATCTGCAAACTTCACAACCGTTTGCTCATCACCGTCTACATTGACCTCCGTACCGGCATACTTAGAAAAAATCACACGATCTCCCACAGCCAATACGTCTTTTTTCTTATCATCATTTAAAATGTCTGCGCCGATGGCCAATACTTCTGCCATAGACGGTTGTTCTTTTGCACTAGATGGTAATACGATACCACCTTTTGTTTTTTCTTCCATATCAATTTTCTTAATGACCACACGGTCGCCAATCGGAACTAGTTTCATTGTATTCCTCCTTCATCTTTTGTTAGCACTTATGCTCGGTGAGTGCTAATCCTTCTTTATAATACCAATAAAAAAACAGTTTGGCAAGTGCTTTCTCACTTTTTAACTGTTTTTTTATGAATTCGATATGAAATTTTTACCCTGTCATGCCTATAACCCGGCAATTAAGCCATAGATGATGGGAAGCAAAATGGCCGGTAAAAAATCGGCAATGGGAGTTTTTTTGATTTCCATGATGTTAAAGCCAATCATCATGACCAGCACGCCCCCCACAGCAGAGAGTTCCTGAATGATCCACGGTGACAAGATACTTTGGATTTGTCCGGCAAAGTGAAAGATCAGTCCCTGGTAGATGACCACCGGCACCACAGACAACCCCACACCCAATCCCATGGTAGCAGTAAAGAGCATGGCGGTGACGCCGTCTAAAAAGGCCTTTACATATAAGAGACTGTGATCTCCGGCAACTCCCGCTTTGATACTGGCCAAGATACTCATGGCGCCCACACAAAAAAGGATGGTGGCCATGGTAAATCCCTGACCGAATCCCGACCCTGCGTCTTTGGGTGCGTATTTTCTCTCGAGGCGATCCCCGAAACGATTTAGACCCTCTTCGATGTGTAGCCCATGGCCAACAATACCGCCGATGACCACAGCCATCAGAACCACCAAAGGATTTTGCATGGTCACCGCATCTTTGATGCCAATGGCCAGGACGCCAAAGCCAATGGCTGTCATGCAGATTTTGTGTAGGGATGGGCTAATCCATTTGCGCAAGATCCACCCTAACGCTGTTCCCACCACAATTCCTATACCGTTTACCCATACCCCATTCATCGCTTCACCCTCCATAGCTATTTGATAGATTGCATTTCCATCATTATATAGGGTTTCTTAAATGAGCGCAAGAATCGCACAGCTTTTCTCTTGTCACAATCGTTTCCATGGATGAGTACAGGCACAGCCGTTGGCCGAGGGTGGCAGCGGCGTCTTCACTTATGCCGATTCTTCCATGGCATCAAAAAACCGCTAGGAAATCTCCTAGCGGTTTTTCTTTGTCGTGTTATGCTTTATGGCCTGGAATTAATACCAGCCGCGAAGTTTCATAACTTCAGCAACTTTCTTTACAGAGTGCATGTAAGCTGCTTGGCGAACAGGTACTTTGTATTCTTCAACGATTTTCCAGATGTTGTTGAAAGCTTCAACCATAGCTTGTTCTTCTTTGGCAACAACTTCTTCTTCCGTCCAGTAGTAGCCGTAAAGGTTTTGAACCCATTCGAAATAGGAAACAGTTACGCCACCGGCATTAGTCAGAATGTCAGGAGTAACGATGATGTTACGTTTAGCCAAAACTTCATCAGCTGCAGGAGTGATAGGTCCGTTAGCAGCTTCGCAAACTAATTTAGCTTGGATTTTTTCTGCTTCAGCTTCAGTGATAGCATTTTCCAAAGCAGCGGGAACCATGATATCGCATTTTAAGGACCAGAATTTGTCAAGGTCAATGCGTTCAGCTTTCGGATAGTCATAGATTTTGCCGTGTTCTTCACGGTAAGCTGCTAAGTCATAGTAGTCGATTCCTTCTTCATTGTAAAGTGCGAAGGTACCGATTTCTTTTGCCCATTCACCAATGGCAATGATGGTAGCGCCTTGGTCTTGGATATTCTTAACAGTGAAGCTACCTACGTTACCGAAGCCTTGAACGGCAACTTTAGCATGAGTGATGTCGATGCCAAGTTTTTTAGCTGCTTCACGAGTCACTACGGAAACACCGAATCCAGTAGCTTCGTTACGACCTCTGGAGCCGCCCCATTCTACGGGTTTACCGGTAAGAACGCCTGCTAAGTGTTCGTTGCCGCTAAGTTTCATATATTCGTCAACCATCCAGCTCATGATTTTGCCGTTAGTTCCTACGTCGGGAGCAGGGATATCTAATTTTTCGCCGATGTATTTGTGGATACCACGGATGTAGCCACGAGCCACTTGTTCTAATTCACGGTCAGATAAAGCTTGGGGATCTACGATGACGCCACCTTTACCGCCACCGTAAGGAATACCGGTTACGCAGCATTTGAAAGTCATCCAGATGGAAAGAGCTTTAACTTCGTCAATGTTTACGCCGGGGTGGAAACGGCAGCCGCCTTTGCCCGGGCCAACAGCGTTGTTGTGAAGGGAACGATAGCCAGTGAAGACTTTGACAGAACCGTCATCCATTTTTACAGGGATGGCTACTTCAATGACTCTTTGGGGTTGTTTTAGAAGTTCATAAACGGAATCTTCTAATCCTAGTGCTTCACAAGCATTTTTAACTTGCAGTTGCGCACTTTCCAATGGGTTAAGGTTTTCTTTGGACATAATACACTACCTCCTAGCATTTTTGTTGCTTGTTTAACATGTTCATTATAACACTACGGTTGTGAATTGTAAACCACACACCAAAGCCGTGCAAGACCAGTGTTTAACAAGCTTACACTCTCTATTGATAAAAAGGACAGAAATTATCCTTTTATCTTCTGCATAAAATTCTTTGTCTTTCTGTGGCTATTTCTTTTTTTGTTCCGCTTCTCGGCGCAAATCGGCCTCTTTGATGAAGTAGGATAAGACAAATAAACTGTCATTTAACCGCACGTTTTCTAACACGATGTCCTCTGCCACCTCTATGTCAGTGGGGGCAAAGTTCCAAATGCCCTTCACGCCGGCTTCTTGCAATTCATCGGCCACCTTTTGAGCGGATTCTTTAGGCACAGTGATAATCCCGATTGTCACGTTGTGCTCTTTCATGAACTCTTTCATGTTCGCTTCCGCAATCACGGGCTTGCCATGTCGTTCTTGACCGATTAACTTCGGATCTTTATCCACTAAGGCTAAAATCTTAAAACCAGCATCTTCAAAACCGCGATAGTTACTGATGGCTTGTCCCAAGTTGCCGGCTCCGACAACCACCGCGTTGTAGTTTCGGTGCAGACCCAAAATATTGGAGAGCTCTTGTTGTAAATCTTTTACATTATAACCATAGCCCTGTTGCCCGAATCCTCCAAAATTATTCAAATCCTGGCGAATTTGGGAAGCGGTAAAGCCGATGAGCTGGCTTAATTCCTGGGATGAAATGCGTTCTTGTCCTTTTTCTAATAACTCACCTAGGTAACGATGATATTTGGGCAAACGCCTAATGACCGTGGTAGACACAGTGTCTTTTTGATCCATAGATGCCTCCTTTCTCGTGCTCGATTGACTCACTGATTTATTTTAAAAAGCATATTTTTAACATCATTGTTATTTTATCATCAAGATTGTTAAGTGTCAACCATCCGAAGGAATCTTTCCCGCCCCATGGCAAAAAAAAGTTTCCTCTGATAAAATACAGCATAAGGAGGAGAATATGGCTCTATTGACTGCACAAAAACTGAATCTGTCTTATGTCATTGACCCCGTCTTGGAAGACATCAGCTTTATGGTGGAAAAAGGTGATGCCATTGGCATCGTCGGCCTTAACGGGTCGGGAAAGACCACGCTGTTTAAACTCATCGACGGCACTTTAGCGCCGGATAGTGGCCAAGTCATCACGCCCCAAGGCTTTCGCATCGGTCACTTAAGCCAGATGGTAGACCGTCAGGAAATCCATCTATCCCTTTACGATTACTGCCTCATCGCCTTTAACCAGGTGTTGGCCATGGAAGCAGAATTACGTGATCTGGAACACGCCATGGGAACGGCCCAAGACGAGGAGTTGGAAGATCTTTTAGCTCGCTACGGACATCTCCAGGAAGTGTTTGTGGAACATAACGGCTACGGGTACAAAAGCGCCATCCGCGGCACCTTAATCGGACTGGGTTTTACCGAGGACGAGTTTCACCGTAGTGTGGCAGAGCTTTCCGGCGGGCAAAAGGCTCGGCTAAATCTGGCCCGTTTGCTATTAGACGAACCGGATCTGCTTCTCTTGGACGAACCCACCAACCACTTAGACATCAAAGCCATCGCCTGGCTGGAAAAATTTTTACAAGCATACCCCAAAACTTATATGGTCATCAGTCACGACCGTTACTTTTTAGATAAGGTGGTCAAGCGCATTTTCCATCTGGAGCATCGCCGCCTGACCGTCTATGAAACAAACTACACCGGCTTTATGCGCCGCCGCAAAGAGCAAATGGCCATCCGCATGCGCCAACAAGCCAACCAACAAAAAGAAAAAGAACGACAGGAAGAAATCATTCGTCGATTTAAAAATTATGGCAACGCTCGCTATATCAAGCAGGCCCAAGCACGAGAAAAGCTGTTGGCCAAGATGGCCACCCTGCCCCCTATTGAGCAAGATAAAAAAATGCTTCTGCGCTTTTCCCCGGAAGTGTCTTCCGGCGAAGATGTCATCCTCACCAAGGATTTAGGAGCCGGCTATGGGGATCAGCTGCTTTTTTCCGATGCCAGCCTCCACTTGCGTAAAGGAGAACACATTGGCATCATCGGGGATAACGGCACGGGAAAAACCACCTTGTTCCGTTTGATCCAGGGCAAACTCCTGCCTAAAGAAGGTGAACTGGCCTTGGGTGCCCGTGTACAGATCGGCTACTTTGACCAGGAGATGGCTCGCTTAGATCCTGAAAAAACCGTCATGGACCAGCTGTGGGATCACTATCCCCGCATGGATCACTACCAAATCCGCTCCTACCTGGCGCGATTTATGTTTGTCGGCGATGACATCTACAAAACCACCGAAGAGCTCTCTGGCGGAGAAAAGGGGCGCCTGAGCCTGTTGATTCTTATGCTCTCCGGCGCCAACCTCCTCTTAATGGACGAACCCACCAACCACCTGGACATCGACAGCAAAGAAGTCCTGGAAGCAGCTCTTAGAGACTATGATGGCACCCTCTTGGTCATCAGCCACGACCGCTATTTCCTCAATCGGGTGGCTACGGGTATTTGGGCCGTGGAAGACGGTACCATTCGCACGTACCTCGGCAATTACGATTACTACGAAGCTAAAAAAGAGGTCCTCGCCGCCATGGCCGCCGAAGATGCTCCCGAACCTGCGGAAGAGACCCTGACCCAAAAAAGAGAGCGTCAGAAACGGGATCGCCAAGCCCAGGCCGAAGCACGTGCACAAAAAAGAGCCCTCAAGGACCTGGAAACGCGCATCCACAACCTAGAAGCCCAGATTCAATCCTTAGACGAAAACCTGGCAGACCCAACCCTCTACGAAGACTTCACCAAAGCCCAAGACCTGGCCCAAGAACGAGCCGATCTGGCCGAAACCTTAGAGTCCCTCTATGACAAATGGATGGAACTTGTCGAATAGAAAGGAATACCTGATGACCTTTTATCGCTGCTTTACGTTAGACCACACCCCCGACCCCACTGACCTCATCGGCTACTTCACCAGTGCCATCATCTCCCCCACCAGAATCTCTCACTATCCCTGGAAACGCTTCGCAGCCCAAGATCAGTACCTCATGATCTACCACGGGCGCTATGAATTTCTCACCCCTTTCACTGGAACAGAACTTATCGCCGCTGTCAATGTCTCCGGCCTTTCTCGCTTCTTCGGCTCACGGGAAGGTAATCTGAGCCTTCCTTCCGGCGAAACCGTTCTTCGCGGCGAACAAGACTGGATCCTCTACGACCGCCGCACGCAAGCCCTGACCCCTTGGGACAAAACCTGGCTTGACTCCTGGGGCAAATGGCACGATATCCCTTCCATCCTTCCCCCACCCTCTCGCACCAAAGGTCCTTTTCACACCATCACCAGTGGCATCGTTTCTGCCGACGCCATCGACAACAACAACCACGTCAACAACAACATCTACCTGCAATGGGTCCTCGACTCCCTGGACACCAAAACCCCGCTGCACACCTGGTCCATCACCTACCATCGCGAACTGCGCCTGGGCGACCCCTATACCATCGAAGTCTGCAAAGAGGACAAACGCATCCATCACCGCATCTATGGCCCCGAACATCAACTCGCCTTTCGCTCCACCATTACCTTTAAAAGTTAAAAAACCCTTTACATTCTTTTTTATATCTGTATAATAGATAGGGTAACGGGGTGTGGCGCAGCTTGGTAGCGCGCTTGCTTCGGGAGCAAGAGGTCGCAGGTTCAAATCCTGTCACCCCGACCATAAAAT
>CAYFMR010000022.1:0-8523 GCA_964344295.1 uncultured Peptoniphilaceae bacterium
TTTCGAGAGCGCCCCGTTATGACCACTTCGGTACTTCTCCGCATGAGCGAGTCCTGTCTCGCCGATTATTTTTTCTTTTGTTGACGCAGCAGCTGGAAAAATTCACTTAGGAGAGCTGCCGCTTCTTCTGCCCCTTCGCCGAATTCCACGTCGATTTTGTGGTTAAATCCGGGGTAGTTAAGGAGGTTCACCGCGGTGCCCGCTGCTCCCATGCGTTGGTCGCGAGCGCCGATGACGACTTTGCCCAAGCGCAGGTTCAGCATTGCGCCGGCACACATGCTACAGGGTTCCAAGGTGACGTAGAGGGTGCAGTCTTGGAGATGCCAGTCGCCCAAGTGGTTGCAAGCCTGGTTTAAAGCGATCATTTCACCGTGGTAGAGGGCATTGTGACGCTTCTCCTTTTCGTTGTGTCCGCGGCCGATGATTTCCCCGTCTTTGACGACGACAGCACCCACGGGCACGTCTTTGGTTTCCAAGGCTTTTTTCGCTTCTTCGATGGCTTCTCTCATGGCCCAGTGCATGGCTTTTCCCCCTCGGTGTATTTTACCATAGACCAACGTTTGTCACAAGCCCAGAACGCCGGCTAAAATAGCTGGAGTCAGGTAAGTTTCCACCAGCGCCGCCACGAGTAACAGGGGCAAGATGACTTTCAAGAACAAGAGGCCTCCTGCTCGCAGGGCTTCTTTGACATTCCCCCAGCCTTTTTTGCCTTTGATGGAACGCCCCATTTCCCGGCAAAGATTTAGACCTGCGGCGATGGCCAACACAAAGGCCGTGAGTTCAAAAATGCCGTGGGGCATGATCCCGGCCCAAAAGACGGTCCATGGAGACAGTGCCATTCCCAGTTGCGATGAAAACCCCAGCATGACACCGATGACGACACCGTTGATGACTCCCACTGCTCCAGATAAGTAGAAGAATGGACACAGCCCCAGCAGAAACGAGATGATGGCCACATAGACATTATTTAAAAAAAGTTTGCCCAGGTGGATGTCTCCTTCGGCAGTGAGCAGGTCTTTTTGGCTAAAGCCGTTTAGGATGGATGTCCACAGTTCTTCTCCCACTGGCCCTTTGGTGAGTCGATAGCCGATCAAAGCCCCCACCACAAGGGTGAGTATGCTGGCTAGAAGCAATGGACGAAACTGTTCTTTGTCATGGATTTTCATGGATAGCCTCCTTTTTTCACGAAAATAAGTATTTTTGAGGATTTTTATCATTTACATCAAAAAGTGCTTGACAATCCCTAGTGAAGTGGTATGATATAGCCAAGGGTTAGCTCGTGCTGACTAGAAGGAGTGCCTCCTTAAATCCTGCTATTTGTTACGGAAAGCCATAATCCGTTTCATGTCACTTTGTCACCGAGCCTCACTCATGAACCTTTCTTAAACACATCTTTCTGGTCAAAACGTCCACGCTCGTGGGCGTTTTGGCGTTTTTGGCATTATTAGTAGCCCTCGGCCAATTGGATGATCTGGGTTTCTTCGTCAAACATGGTCTTGTAGCCGAAGTAGAGGATACCAAAACTGGCGAGGCTCACGACGGTGGCGATGGCGATCATGATGGCGATTTGGTAGAGGATGGCAGTGGTGGGCAGGGTTCCGGCTAGAATTTGCCCCGTCATCATCCCCGGCAGGGCCACGATGCCCATCCCCAGCATGGAGTTTAAGGTGGGAAGCATGGCCGTTTCCAGAGCTTGACGCACAAAGGGCAAAAGGATGCGGTCTGCCGATGCACCGGCGCATTGCAGGGCGTGAATTTGGTCACCTTTTCCTTCTAGGCTTTCGTGGAAGCTCTTAAGGCCCAAGGTGGCGCTGTTCATGGTGTTGCCCATGATCATGCCCGCAATGGGAATGACGTATTGGGGATGAAAGATCGACGTGCCGACGACCACTTTTACAAAGTAGATCAAAATGGAGAGCCCCGCACCGCTCACTGCCAGGATGATAACACGGCGGAAGCGCTTGTTGAGCCACGGGTTACGGGCGAAGATCCGGTAGATGGTAAAGGCCAACATGGCACACACGTAGGCGACAGTCCACACGGGGTGGGGGTTTTGGAAGATGTAGGTGAGGATCAATCCGGCCAATACCAGCTGGACGGTCATTTTCACACTGGCGGTGACCAGGAGTTTGGTCTGGTCAATTTGGGCCCGTTTCATAATCCATAGTACAATCAAGAGCAATAGATAGACCAGGGCAAAGGAGCCGATTTGCATTTTGATGGCTTCATGCATGGGATGCACCTCCTATGGTGATGACGCGATCGCCCAGTTCTTGAACCAGGGATTCGTGATGGGAGATGGTCAGGATGGTCAGGTCGTGGTCCTTTCCGTAGGCTTTTAGGCTTTGCAACACATGACGGGCCAAGACGGTGTCCAGCGCCGCTGTGGGTTCATCTAAGAGCAAGACCTTTTTCGCCATGGAGGTGAAGAGGGCCAAAAAAACGCGCTGTCTTTCTCCGCCTGATAAGATTTGACAGGGTGTATCCGGGGTAAAAGGTGCATGACAAAGGGCCAAAAATTCCTCCATGATTTCGGTCGAAGGCGTCGTCTCATTACGGTGACTGTAGTACTGGGCAAAGTTATCTGCAATGGAGCCTTCCCACAAAAACACCTCTTGCGGTACCAGTAGGACTTCTTTGCGATAGTCCAGGATATCATAGAATGACAAAGGTTTCTCCTGGTAGAAGACTTCGCCGAAAATCGGTTTTAACATGCCGTTTAGGAGCTTAAAGTAGGTACTCTTGCCTGAGCCGCTTGGTCCCTTGAAGAAGTAAAACCCACCGGCCTCAAAGGCCATGGCGGGATACGCCATGCGAGGGATGCACTGTAAATCTTCGGTGGTGCGCAATAGAGGATTCATTCTTAACACCTCTTTTCTCATTTCATCTATCGCAAGGTAAGCAAAATGAACAACTCGATTGTAGCATAACGCTTTTCCGGGAGCAAACCGGACATCCCATTTTGATGAATAAAAGGAGATATTTCATGACTGCCAATCGCCAAAAACCGTTCAAATTCATTCCCACGGTAGAGTCCCACTTGCACAGCGGGTACATTAAGATTCCCACACCGGTCTATGACTGCTCCGGCATCAACATTAACGGCAAGCGGATTAAGAGTCTGCTCTTTACCACCGATGTGGCTTTGATTCACAACCACAACGCCCAAGCCATTATGGCCGTATATCCTTTTACGCCCCAGCTTTCCATCACTAAGGCCATCTTGGAAATGGCTTCAGTCCCTGTCTTCGCCGGGGTCGGTGGCGGAGTCACGTCAGGTCCCCGCGCCGTGCACATCGCCTTGCAAGCGGAGCTTTTTGGCGCCACTGCCGTGGTCGTCAACGCCCCCATGCCCCTGGAAGTGGTGCGAGCCATCAGCCAAGCCGTCGACATCCCCGTCGTGGCCACTGTGGTCTCCCGCTACGAAGAGGCCCTGGACAAACTCCAAGCCGGTGCCTCCATTCTAAACATTTCCGGCGCAGCTAAGACAGCGGAGCTGGTGGCCCAAGTTCGCAAAGAAGTCGGGATCGAAGTCCCCATTATCGCTACCGGCGGCCCCACGGAGGAAAGCCTTCTCGCCACCATCCAAGCCGGCGCCAACGCCATTACCATTACCCCGCCTTCCACGGCGGAGCTCTTCTCTGAAAGCATGAAGCGCTATCGCCAAGCGTTAGCCGAAGAATATGAAAAGCACACCCAGGACTGAGCCCTCGCGATTATGCACCCCTTCTGTCTCTTCTCCGCTTTCATCTAACAATCGAAAAACACACCCCAGATCGTTGCAGGGGTGTGTTTTTAAGGCCGCAGATCCTCCCTGACCTGCGGTTTTTCTTTTTGTAAAAGCAGCGTAGCCAAGACCACGAGGACCAAACCGGCCAATACAGGCCAAGTGAGTCTTTCCCCCGGCACGAGCCAAGCGGAGAGGATCGTGCCAAAAATGGGGATAAAGAGCCAATAGATGGACACTTGTCCCGCTGGATTATGGGTCAACAGCAAGACCCACATCAAAAATGCACCGGCGGACATGACGCCACCGTAAATGGCCAAGCCCCACGCCTTCGGCGTCATCGGCAGGGGACCGCCCAAGAGGAGATGCCCCACGACCAACAAGAGGACCCCGCCGATACCCATTTGCACACAAGCCAGGGCAAAAGGATCCATACCCTGCCCGTGGATTTTGACAATCACCGAATCCAAAGCAGCGATAAAGGCCGCCAACAACATCAGTCCCTCTCCCTTAAAAGACATGTGCCAATCGAAGCCGCCTCCTAAGTTCGCCACCAAGATCCCGGCAAACCCGATGGCCAAGCACATGGCTCGCCGCGGCGTGATACGGTCATCGGGAAACACGCAGTGGGCGATAAGCACGATAAAAAACGCAGAAGACGATTGGATGATGGAGGACTTCACCCCGGAGATATAGCCCATGGCCATGTAAAACGCGACAAACTGCACCCCGGTATCCAAAATCCCCAACCACAGGGCAAAACGTACGGAATCCTTAGGGTAGTTTAAGCGGCCTTTGCGTAAAAAAAGCGTCACCACCAACACAATCAGAGAAGCCAATGTGAAGCGCATGCCTGCAAAGGCGATCATGGCACCTGTATCCCCGGGCATCAACTGTAATTCAGCATAAGAAAGCTTGATCATGGGAAACGCCGTGCCCCACCACAGCATGGTCAACAGGGCGAAGATGACATTTCCCGGTGCACGATCGATTTTCATCCTTGGATCCTCCACTCCTCTTCAATGCGTAAAAAAACCGGCGACCACCTCGTCAGGGCCGACAGCTCTTTACTTTCCCCTATTATAACACCAAAGCTGACTAGAACCTAGTCTAAAAATGACGGCGGGAAAAATAATCTCCCAACCACTACACCCCCCACCGGCATGACAGCGGACGCGACCTTTGCCAGAGCAGAAAATCGAAGGCGAAGTCGTCATCGATACGGAGCTCCAGCCCTACATGAGCGCAAAGAACAACCGTTGAGATCGCTCTCAACGGTTGTTTAGTCTATGGTGGTCAGCGGCTCTTAAGCTTCTTGCATTTTTCGGGTCAGTGCCGCTTTCAGTTCTTTCATGCTTTCTTGGGACAGCTCTTGGGTCTCGATCATATTAATGATAAAGGAGACGAGGGTCTCTTCACTGGGATTAATGGCCTGGCCCAACTCTTCCATTTGCATTAAGTGATAGTCTTCACGTGTCACAGCTGGCAAATAGGTGCGGCCATACGTTTTACCGGTGCGCACCACATCATCCACTTGTACCAAACCCTTTTCCAGTAGGCTGTTTAAGTAATTATAAAATGAATTTTCTTTGAACGTACCTGCCATATGATTAAGAATTCCTGAACGAGTCAGCGGTGCATCCGCCTTCCACATGGCTTCCAAAATCATGCGTTCATTTCTCGTCAGCTTCCCGATTTTTTTGTTTTCCAAGTCTTCAACCTCCTATATTTTAATGGTAAACTAGTATTCAACTTATATAATATACCACAAATTTTCCCCTCTAAACATTTTTTCTTTGTTTTGCATTATTGCAAAAATTTCCGATGGAGCACATAGATAGCGACTTATCGATGTTGTTTATCATCATCTTACCTATAGATCCCCCGATTTCAGAGCCGGGAAATCCGTGACCGTCCATAGGCATTTTCATCCCCTGTCATACTTCTGGGTCTCATCCGTCGTTTGGGAGTCCCCCTGCAAGGGTAGAGTGAAACCGAGCAATAGACAGCACTTTAGTATCAGCTACCATTATAGGAGGGATCATATGAAAAAAATTTTAGCCGTCGGGTTGGTCTTGCTTATCCTGGTCACCGGCTGCCAGCCAAATCAAACCGATACCGCCACTCCTCCGGAGACTCAGGCAAATGAGTACACCACCGATATCGTCATCGTGGGTTCAGGACTTTCTGGCCTGTCCACCTCCATCTCGGCCCTGGAAGCGGGGGCTTCGGTGATCTTGGTGGAGAAAGCCCCGGTCCTCGGCGCCACTTTCTTCACCTCCAAGGGCAATATCATGAACGCCATGGTGGAAGAAAACGAGGAGGCCCACATCACCGAGTCCGATGATACCTTAGACGCCGCCCTGGATCGTTGGAAGATCTGGGCCAATATGGCCAATGACGGTCCCGACCACGTGGATTACGACAGGGTGAAGACCGTGCTCATCGAGAGCGCCAAGACCGTCAAATGGCTGGAAGACATGGGTGTGAACATGGAACCGTCCTTTACCTATGAACAGCGAGGCGAGGACGTCGCCAAGGTGGTCCAACAAGGCGATGAAGTGGAAGGACGCACCCTGATCACCAGTCTGGAAGAGCGGTTTGATGAGCTGGGAGGGGTCAAGCTGGTCTCCACCAATGCCACGGAACTCCTCGTCACCGACGGAGAGGTCACCGGTATTAAAGCCGAGCAAAACGGAGAACCCGTCACCATCCACGCCAAAAAGACGGTGCTAGCCACCGGCGGCTTTGGAGGTAACCCCGACCTCTTGGAAGAAAAGATCCCCAACCTGAAAGACACGGGATACATCTTCTCGGGGAATCCGGAAAACGTCGGAGCCGGCGAGCTCATGGCCAAGGCAGCCCATGCCCAAATCTATACCACCGCATGGATCATCCCCTCACCGGGCATCCTGCTTCCCGACGAGGCCCTCATCGCAGAGGACGGCAACTTTAGAAAGCTCAATAACTTTTCCCCCTTTGCCATGAACCTGATCCAAAGCCATATCCTGGTCAATGGAGAGGGCGAGCGATTTGTGGATGAAAGCCTCTCCGGAGTGGAAATCAGCTCCGCCATCCTGGACCACAGACTCAATCCCGTCTACCTCGTTTTAGACGATACGAACGCAGATATAGTGGACCTCTTAGAACAACACCTCAACAGCGAAAAAGTGATCAAACTGGAAGGCGACTTTGACACTCTGCCCGCACTCTCTGAGACGCTGGCAGCGGTGGGGACAAACGCCGATCCCTATCCCAAAGATCCCGATCTGGCCCATCCCTATGAAGGAGACACGATTTACCTAGTCAAGATGGTTCCCGACTTTGTGGCCACCATTGGCGGCGTGGTCACCAATGCGGATAACCAAGTCCTGGCCGAAGACGGAGAACCCATCGGAAACCTCTATGCGGTGGGAGAATTGGCTCACCAATTTATGTATAACCGCGCCCACTTCGCCAACGCCAGTAACTCCGCCAGCCTGTCCCTGGGAAGGCTCTTAGGCCAAACCTTGGCCGAAGAGGCGAAATAGATCGACAAATCAACGCCGACCCGCATACAGAAGACACACGATGGATTCTATCGTGCGTCTTTTTCTCTCCATATTTATGATTTAAAATGAAGATCAAAAGAATTCCCGAGGCGATTTTTCGTTTTAATCTGGATTTTTCATCATGTTTTGTATTGGCTTTTGGATTTGCATTTTCCGTGGGCACTTGTATTTTCCCTTTTCTTTTGGATCTCCATGGCGGCAGGCAGGTCAAAAACCGTTCTCAAGCGGACGTAAAAAAAGACTTCCCACGGAGTCTTTTTCTAACCGGCAATGTCCTACTCTCCCAGGTCGTCACCAACCAAGTACCATCGGCGCAAAGGTTCACTCACGATTTATGTTCTTCACTATTTTTTCTAACGCAAATAAGCCAAGGCTAATGCTGGCAAAAAGAAAGGCGTTATACAGCACATTGACGACAAAAGCCACCACGACTTGAAATGGTAACGTGCCGTTTATGATCATCATAAATTCCGGTTGCAAAAAAAACTTGGTCAATGGAACGATTACGGCAAAAACAAGGCTCATGATTGCCACTATATGTAAACCACGTTCTAATTTCATCTCGCTCACCAATGCAACCTAGCCACAATATTTAATACGACTGTTTTCGCGCCCAAATCCATTGTATAGGATAAAATATCTCCTCCAACAGTAAGACGACTTCCATTGTTGATGAAAAATTGCCCTGTTGCGGAAATACGACAGGATGTAGCACTTAATGGATCTATATTAAAGCCTCCTCCATTCCAAGTGGCATCTTGATTTTCAACACTGGCATAGGGAAATCAAAAATCTAGCACTTGTACCACCTGCCCTGTCACCTTATTCACCACCACTTTTGCTTCTGTGGTGATCACTGGATATAAAACACATAAATTAGTCTCAATTCTCCCCGCCCTACCTGATTTTGTGCGGTAAGCAATCATTTCATCAATCGATAATGGAACGACTTCCGAAAGTTCTTTTTTCATTTCTTCTTCAAAGGCAGTATTATGTTGCACGGCTTTTGCACACACATACCTCTCCATCGTGTTTTCCGGGTATGCTGACATAAAAGCATTCGCATCTCCTATCTCACTCTTTGCCATTGCGCATAAGGGTGCACATAAGACAAAAACCAAAAGCATGCTTAAGCTCAATACTAAATATTTTTTAATCGTCCGCTCCCCTTTCTAAAACAGAATGATCCACTCAAATTCCCTCATCATTTTTTCATTAGAATCCCTCCTCTATATGATATTTATA
>CAYFMR010000023.1:0-4595 GCA_964344295.1 uncultured Peptoniphilaceae bacterium
TCTCGAAAAGCGTTTGTCGGTCAAACGGCACAAGGGTTCGAATCCCTTCTTCTCCGCCATACTTCATTTAGATTGGCTTAGATTGTTGTAAGTTAGCATCTAAGCCATTTTTGCTTTTTGTGTTTGTCGCAGATAGTCCCTGATTTGCTTAGATTTTACTCGCGTAGCACACCGGAAGCTTATAACACATGGTTTAATTCTACTACGGCGGTTTCTTTTCCGTCACCCATGACGTGGGTGTAGTCGTGGCAATGGCTTAACTTTCTAGCAGAACTTGCGCCATCAGGTAACTTGGCGTATCCTAGAGAAAAGAACACAGGAGGAAAACGATGAGAAACAATATGGTCGAGCGTTTTTTGCGCTATATCGCTTATGACACGAGAAGTGATGACAAAAGCACCACGTGTCCGTCTACACCGGGACAAAAGGTGTTAGGTGCCCAGCTGGTGGAGGAGTTAAAGGCCATGGGGATCGACAATGCCCACATGGATGAAAAAGGCTATGTGTACGCCCACATTCAAGGTAACCGAGAGGTGGCGCCGATGGGGCTGATTGCCCACATGGATACGGCCACGGAGATGGATGGCAAATGCGTGAATCCGCAGCATATCCCCGCCTATCAGGGAGGAGACATCGTCCTAAACGACAAATATCGCCTGACGGAAGCGGAGTTTCCCTTTCTCAAAGAGGTATTGGGCCACGAACTCATCACCACTGACGGCACCACGCTCTTAGGTGCCGATGACAAAGCGGGTATCGCCATCATCATGACGGTGGCGGACTACTTGCAAAACCACGCCGCCGTGCCCCACGGTCCCGTGAGCATCGCCTTTACTCCGGACGAAGAAATCGGCCGCGGCGCCGACTTCTTCGACGTGGAAAAATTTGGTGCCGACTTTGCCTACACGATAGACGGCGGCCCCGTCGGGGAATTGGAATACGAAAACTTCAACGCCGCCACAGCCATAGTGGACATCGAAGGACGCAACGTTCACCCCGGCAGTGCCAAAAACGTCATGCGCAATGCCCTGATGATGGCCATGGAACTGCATGGCATGTTGCCCGTAGAAGCACGCCCGGAACATACGGCCGGTTACGAAGGGTTCTTTCACCTCAACGAATTGACCGGCGATGTGGGATCGGCCCACATGGTGTACTTGATCCGCGACTTCTTCATCGACTCCTTTGAGGCGAAAAAAGAACTTCTGGAAACGGCGATAAGCTTTATCAACCACAAATACGGTCCCGTGGCGCGAGTGGAAATCACCGACTCTTACTACAACATGCGCGAAAAAGTGGAACCTCACCAAGAGATTATCGACTTGGCGCAAAAGGCCATGGAACAAGCCGGCGTCACTCCGCTCATCCTCCCCATCCGCGGGGGCACTGACGGAGCGCGACTCTCCTTTATGGGCTTGCCTACCCCAAACCTGTTTACCGGAGGCTACAACTACCACGGCCGCTTTGAATTATTAAGCGTTGACTCCATGGAAAAAGCTTTGCAAACAGTGAAAAATATCATCGCCCTCCATGCGGCGCAGTAAAGGTGAGGCCGTCCAAGATGGGCCATCACGTCGAGACCCATGAGAGCACATAAAAACCACGAACCGGAAAAGGTTCGTGGTTTTTTTGTGGGCCTTAGAGGGCTTTTTGGTAGATGGCTAAGATATCTTCTTCGGTCAGGTGGACGAAACCGTCGATTTCCGGTTTGGCGCGGTTAGCCATGCAGTTTTTAGCCATGATGGGCAGGTCGGCTTCGACAAAGCCTTCGTCTCGGAGTCTTTCCGGGATGCCCAGGGAGGTGAAGAAGCGGCGGAGGGCGTCGATGGCTTGTTGGGCATCTTCGCGCAGATGATGACCTGGAGCCAGGCCAAAGACGTTATAGCCGAATTGGGCGATTTTTTCTGCGGTTTCGTCGCATAGGCAATGTTCCAGCCAATAGGGGGTGAGGATGGCCAGGCCGATGCCGTGAGTGATATCTTTGAGAGCGGAGAGTTCGTGTTCCATGGCATGGACGGACCAGGCTTTGGATTTGCCTGTGCTCAAGAGGCCGTTGATGGCCCAGGAGCTGGCCCACATCAGGTTGGCGCGGGCTTCGTAGTTGTCGGGTTCGGCCATGGCCATGGGGCCATAGTGGATGCAGGTTTTGAGGATGCCCTCGGCTAGGCGGTCTGGTAGGTAGGCACCGTCGTTTAGGGTGAAGTAGTTTTCCATGGTGTGGCTCATGATGTCCGCTATGCCGGCTGCGGTGTGATGGGCATTGACGCTACAGGTGTAAGCAGGATTCATGATGGCGAATTTCGGGCGGACGTGGGGGCTGCCCCAGCCCAGTTTTTGCTCCGTCTCTTCGTTGGTGATGACGGAGGCGGTGTCCATTTCCGAGCCGGTGGCGGACAGGGTAAGGATGACGCCTAGTGGTGTGCCGACGGTGGGCTTTTCTTCCCCGAGGACAATGCGCCAGGGATCGGCCTCGATGTGGGCGCCCACGGCGATGAGCTTAGCGGTGTCGATGACGGAGCCGCCGCCTACGGCGAGGATCAGGTCCGGCTGGTATGCCTTGGCTAGAGCCACTCCCTCCCGGACTTTGTCGATGCGCGGGTTGGGGACGATACCGGATAGTTCCCGGTAGTCCATGCCGGATTGGGTGAGTAGGCCGGTCACTTCGTCATACAGCCCCATCTCTTTGATGCTTTTTTGGCCGTAGACCAGGAGCACTTTCTTGCCATAGGGCTCGATTTCCGCCGGGAGGTTGGCCAGTTGATTTTGGCCGAATAAGATTTTCGTAGCTATGTGAAACGTAAAGTCTTGCATGGTATCACCTTTCCTTGTATCTAGAGATCACGCTTTCTATGGCATAGATACCCTGTTTTAAGCGAGCTAGACAGCGCGGGATGACCAGGATGTTCAGGTCTCCTGGCCACACGGCCGGCAAAGGCGGCTTGGAAAGAGCGGGCCCGAAGCGTTCGAGCAGCGGGTCAATGGAGCTCAGTGGAGGGGATGGATCGGCCGTGGTGATGCACCGATGCTTAGCGGGTGAAGTGGGCCTTGATCTGCGTCATGTCCTGGACAAATTCGGCAGTGCCCAGGTATTGACCCGCTTTGTCTCGGACGGCCATGTAGGTGACGAGAAAGGGCTTGCCTCCCTTGTCCATCCAGACGGGAACGCTGTCCGCTCTGCCGGCACGGAAGTCGTCGATGATAGCGCGGACCATGGGTTCGATTTTCGGTGGGTGGCAGGAGTAGACAGAGCGGCCGAGGGCCATGGACGGGCGCTTGAAGACTTTGGGGCCGTCGCCGTCGTTAAAGTAGCGGTTGAGGTCTTGGGCGTCGATGAAGGTGATTTCCAGAGGAATGGTGTCTAGGAGTGCCTCAAGTTGAGCCAGGGTCATTTGACCGCCGGGAAGGCGGATGGTGCCGTCTACCACTTCCCGGTCGCCTGCCGTTTTCCAGGCTTCGGCAGCTTCCCAGACCTCTGATTCGACGCCAAAGCAGTTTTCGTAGTCTTTGGCATCGTGGTAAATGCCATACCAATCTTCTTCGGTGAAGTTCACGGCACAATTGGGAAACAGAATGTGCTGCTCTTTGTCCACCATCTCTTCGACGCGGTGAAGAACGTCATCCAGGCGTGCTTGCCAACCGGTGTCATGGACGGCTTCTTTGACCAAGGCACCGAGCTCGTCGCGGATCTCGTCGTCCACGGTCCACATGACGTCGGAAGGGCCGGTGATGCCGTATTGGACTTTCAAGTGGGGATAGATCAGATCACCTTTTTTCGCATAGTGGATGGAAAGTTCTCGAATTTGGGCCAAGAGATCGTCGTTGCGTTCACGGCGATACTGAGCCAGTAGGTCGAGAAGGACTTGGTTTTCCCGGCCCAGGGTGTGCAGAGGGTGGCCCGGAAGGCTACCTAGCTCTGCGGCCAGGGCATCTTTACGGGAATAATCTTTTTGGGGATAGGAGTCGCGCTTGGAAAGCTCCAGGATGATTTTTTGTTGCATGACCGGGTCATCGGTGGCTTTTTTGGCTTGAGCGACGTGTTCTGCGGTGATGACTCCTTTAAAGAGGGCGGCGTGGAGATCGCAAAGGCGCTGGACCTCTTCGAGGGGCGTGCCGTCTCGGAGCATCTCCTGCTCAGCTTGCATGATTTCCGTGGCGTCGACTTGACTGAAATGGCGGGCAAAATCGGCCCGGACACTTTCTAGGTCTTCGCCGTCTCCTAGCCGCCTGAGGTAACCTTTGAGCTGTTCGATGCGGCTGGGCGAATCGGAGGATGCAGCGGAGCTATGCGACTGCGAAGCCGGCTCTGGGAAGGCGGTGGCGGGCATGTCTCCGGCGACAGTAAAGCCGTTGGCCACCAAAGTTTGGACCACCTGGTCCAAGGGGATATGCTTGAGCTGGGCGCCTTTAGGCAGGGTCATCTTTTTGCCTAATGTGTGGCGCATCCCTTCTTTGGTCACCTCCGCGAAACCCATCTCCTTCATCAGCGGGATCAGCTCCGGATACATTTCAGTCAGTTCGTAAACTGTTTTTGTTAAATCAATTGTTTTGGCCATATACGGCACCTCCTTTATCTTCTATGACCATTGTATACCCTC
>CAYFMR010000023.1:4695-8093 GCA_964344295.1 uncultured Peptoniphilaceae bacterium
GCCATGGGCCTCGAAAGCTTCATTTTTTGTCATGGTTTCTTAAATGAATTGTAACTTTCTATGTCGTCGGTCATGATACACTTTCCCTATAAGATGCAAAGTATGCAATTTGTGACGCATCGTGGGCCATGAAGGCTTGTCGACGTGTCTGTTAGCGAGGAATAGGAGGGATCTTATGAAACGATTGATCGCCATTATGGTGACTTTGATGGTGTTGATGACCACCTTACCTGCCTGTGCCGTTGCGCCGACCTCCACGACCGGCAATGTGCCAGAGGCAGTGATTCTCCGCGTCAAGGAGCTCTTTGCCGTTGACGACGGGTACGAAGATTTTAACGTGGATGTGGAGCGACGAGGCAACGAAACGTATTATAGCCTCCATTGGTACGATCCAACAGAGACACTGCCCAGCGTGGACGTGACGACCACAGAGAAACGGGTCATCTCGTACCGCATGTATCCATCCCATATGATGGATCCGACGACGACCAAAGCGCTGGCCACAACGGAGCTAGAGGCTTCAGCCAAGGATCTGGTCAAGAAGCTGCTACCGGATTTGGCCGCCGAATTCACGGTGACGTTATCGGAACAGACCTCTACGAGAATGTTTGATCCGGAAGAAGTGGAATTTCAATTTTTCCGGGAACGAGAGGGCATTGTGGTATTGCCTCAATACGTGACGGTGGGACTCAATCGCTACACCGGTGAGCTGACATCATACCAGTTGGTGTTAGCGCCCTACGGCAGCACAGGCGAGGTGAAGTTTCCGACCACTCAGGGCTTGCTAGACGAGGCCCAAGCCAAAGCGGCGTATGAAAAACACATCCGCATTGTGCCGGCCTACATGCGCCTGACGGGCAATCGGGGCCAACAGGTGGAATACAAGCCGATCTATACCAACCTCAACCCCACCTTTGACGTGGATGCCAAAACCGGTGAACCCATGACTTTCAACGCCTATGTGGTGTATGGAAACGACATGACTGAGGCGGCGGCCAAGTCGGCGGAGGCCGATGCAGGGGGCCCGACTCTCACACCGGAAGAACAGCTGACAGTGGATCGGATCAAAGGGCTCAAGCCCCAGTCTGAGGCTGAAGCCGTGTTACACAAGACCGGCTTTATTCCCGATGCGGCCAAACTGTCCCAGGTCTATGTGGGCAAACGATACGACAATCCCGAGCTATACCAATACTCCTTTAACTACAAAGCCGGGGAGCAGTATTACTATGCTGCCGTGGATGCCCAAAACTTGGACATCTTAAACTTAAACCGCAGTTTCTCCAGCTATGGTGAAAAAATGTCTGCCGAGGAAGCGGCAAAGGTGGCCCAAAAAGCTGTGGCCCAGTATGCGCCGGAGATCCAAGATCAGGTGGAACTACTACTCTACCCCACCACCTTGGCAGAATCCTACACCTTTAGCTTTGTGCGCAAACTTCACGATCGCTACGTCATCAGCGACGGCCTCACCGTCACCGTGCATGGCAAAACCGGCTACATTTCCGACTTTTCCAAGTTTTGGTACGAAGGTGACATCGAACCGGTCCAAAACGACTTAGGTCTGAAATCGGCCACGGAACGCTTCTGGCAATCGGTGCCTCTGTACCCGGCGTTCCTGGCGCAACAATTCCCCGCAGACGGAGGGCCTTTGAACACGGCCTTGGTTTACACCACCGGCTTGAACCAGCCCGTTTT
Source organism: uncultured Peptoniphilaceae bacterium (assembly GCA_964344295.1). Classification (GTDB taxonomy): domain Bacteria; phylum Bacillota; class Clostridia; order Tissierellales; family Peptoniphilaceae; genus JAAYFJ01. The sequence goes on from CAYFMR010000023.1 coordinate 6,388, forward strand.
TCTCGACGCCTTTACCGGGACACGCCTGACCGCCCAGGGACAACCGGACGCCCAACACCTTACCGCCGACAGCTACTTGGACTGGGATAAGGTGGAACACCCGGAAGAACTACTGGAACTTTTAGCCATGGGCATTGGCTACCCACCAGGTAAACTCTCGCCCCAAGGCAACCTCACGCAACAGGAATTTTATCGCCTGCTCTTACCCGTTCGCGGTTATGACGCTGGGGCCATAGACGAGCCGACACTGATTCGTGCCGGTTTGGTGAAAAAAGGCGAATATCGCCCCCAAGAACCGATAAAAAAACTCATGGCCGTGAAAGCCCTGATTCGTGCCGACGGCTCGGAAGACGTGGCCGCCATTTCAGGCATCTTTCGCGCCCTCACCGAAGACACGAAAAACCTGGGAGCCGACTTAGGCTACATGACCCTGGCTGTGGGAAAAGGCTACGTTCCTCTGGAAAATGGCAAACTGACACCACAGAAAATCCTCACCAGAGAAGAAGGGGCCATGCTCATCTACCACTTCACCCATCCCCTCCCCTACGGGGATTAAAAACAACGCTACACCAAAAGCTTCGGCATAGCCCGAAGCTTTTTTTAATTAGACCTCACCAGCGATCGAGCGTGGTAACGTAGGACCGTCAATCGCTTGGAAGTACAATGCATTGGCAAATAGGATGATGATGTTAATCATGCATCGCAAAAGGCAAGTCTAAAAGAAAAACCGGCAGCCCGGTAGCCTTGAACGACGATGAGAAGGTAGGCGACGGTCTTAGGCATCATGAGGATGCCCACAGTGGGGTAAAGGTCGCCCCAGATGACGACCGGGATGTAGCATAAGAAGCTAAGGCCGATCAAAAGTCCCATGTGTTGTAGGCCCGCCTTGTCTCGGTGTTGAAGGGACCAGATGAAGAGTAAAAGGCCCATGAGCACAAAGGGGATGTTACGATAAATGCCCCATAAGTAGGATCCTTCGGCGCTACCCCATTGGTTTTGGGGCAAGGCAACGAGGATGAGGCGCAGGATCGCCAAGGCGTAGATGGCAAGTTTTACGTAATGCCATAAAGGGAAAATAAATAGTTGGTTCTTCCAGATCGCCACTATCCACTTAGACAAAGCAACAGAGCAAAAAATGGAGGTGTCACATCAAGAAGCGACAATTGCCGATGCATAGCGAGGTTATGTTGTGCCCCAATGGCATACAAAAAATGTCCCTTGCCAGAACTCGTGTAGCAAAAACAGGTTTCTATGTCTCGAGGGGCCAATGGATGATGTAATAATGCCTAAGAAGCATGTATAAAATAAAAAATAAAGGGAAATCACCATGACATGAGAACATAAAAAGAAGGTGGCCATCACCCTGCCACCAAGTCTCATGAAAACATCTTTTTCCTATTGGAAGTTGGACATAGAGTGATCGAGGGGAATCTTATGTGTCGTGTTATATTGATTGATGGGTGTCTATTTTTTGGACTCACACGACAAAATGAAATAAAACCCTAAGCGATCAAATAGGTTAGCCAAAAACCAGATCCACCAAGAAAGTAGACCAAAAGCCAAAGGTCTACTTTTTTCATGCCATAAGGGGCCTAAGAAGTTCGCTAAACGGCCTTGCCTTTGCTATAATATAGTTAAGAAAAAGATAAATACGGAGGAAGATAATGACTAGGACACAAGAGCTTTACCAAAAACTTTGGGACGCA
>CAYFMR010000024.1:0-8017 GCA_964344295.1 uncultured Peptoniphilaceae bacterium
GAGCATCGCCTTGCCAAGGCGAGGGTCGCGAGTTCGAATCTCGTCTTCCGCTCCATGGCGACATAGCCAAGTGGTAAGGCACGGGTCTGCAACACCCTTACCCCCAGTTCGAGTCTGGGTGTCGCCTCCAAATCAACCGACACTCTTGAAGTGTCGGTTTTTATGTATCATCAGTTTGCTGGAAAAGAGAAAGGAGCCTCCATGAGCCCAATCGTTACCCCCTCAACACTGCCCGGCTTTAACGAATACCTGCCGGAAGACCAGATCCTTTTTAACCACATGATGGATGTCATCCGCCACCACTACGAACAAGCCGGCTTCATCCCCTTGGATACCCCGGTACTGGAAAAGGCGGCAGTCCTCTTGGCCAAAGGCGGCGGCGAAACAGAAAAGCAAGTCTACCGCTTCCAAAAAGGCGACACCGACATGGCCATGCGCTTCGACCTCACCGTCCCCCTAGCTCGCTACGTCGCCCAACACTTCAGTGACCTGAACTTCCCCTTTAGACGCTACCATATCGCCAAAGTCTATCGCGGGGAACGAAACCAAAAAGGCCGCTATCGGGAATTCTACCAATGCGACATCGACATCATCGGCAACGGTGCCTTAGCCATCGAAAATGACGGGGAAATCCCATCCATTATCTACCGCACCTTCCAAGCCCTGGGCTTTGACGACTTTACCATTCACCTCAACAACCGCAAACTCCTCACCGGCTTTTACCGCCATTTGGGCATGGAAGATGCCACCACCGTCCTGCGCATTGTGGACAAACTGGACAAAATCGGCGCCGATGCCGTGAAAGAAGAACTGGTCGAGGCGGGACTCAGCCCGGAAAAAGCAGAAGAGATCCTCGCATTTATGGCCATCCAAGGCACCAACGAATCTATTTTAGCCACCCTGGACGACTGGGGCATCGAAGACGAACTCTTCCAAGAGGGTTTACGGGAACTAAGCCGTGTCGTCACCTGCATTGAAGCCTTTGGCGTCCCGGCGAAAAATTACCGCATCGACCTGACCATCGCCCGAGGCCTGGACTACTACACCGGCACGGTCTACGAAACCACCCTAGACGACTACCCCGGCATTGGCTCGGTGTGCTCCGGTGGTCGCTACGACAACCTGGCCGGTCACTACACCAAACAACACCTGCCTGGTGTGGGCATCTCCATTGGCCTAAGCCGTCTCTTTTTCCAACTCAAAGCCGCAGGCCACTTTAAGGAAGCCCCTCAAACCCTGCTAAACGCCCTGCTTTTGCCCCTGGACGGAGCAGAAGAAGACGGCATGCGCCTGTGGGCCACACTGCAAGATGCGGGCCTTTGTGTCCAAGGCTACTTTGAAGGCGGCAAAATGGGCAAAAAATTCAAATACGCCGACCAACTCGGCGTTCCCTACGTCATCGTCCTCGGACCGGAAGAAGTGCAAAAGGGCGTGGTCAGCCTACGAGACATGAAAACCGGCGAACAGGAAGAAATTGCCACCGACCAATTGATCGCCCGGCTCCAAGCCCTATCCTGCGATCACGGCGAGAACGCAACAGACTGCCATTTGAAGTAAGATGGCCACCGACGCGGAAGCAAGAAAGGAAAAACGGGTGCCAAAAATTGAATTGACCAAAAAACTCTTCGGGAGGACATTAAAAGATTTAGCGAAAACCAAGCCCATGGACAAAATCAGCATCAGTGAAATCGCCGAAGCGGCCGGGCTCAATCGCCAAACCTTTTACTATCACTTTCAAGACAAGCAGGAACTGATTTGCTGGATCTTTGACACGGAGATGAAGGAATTCATCGGAGCCTACGAAGATGACCAAAGCCTGAAAGACGTCATCGAGTACCTGTACCAGGAAAAAGCCTTTTACATGAATGCCCTGGCCTCCACCGGACAAAACAGCCTGCGAGAACACATCTACGAACTGTGCTACCAGCGCTGTGTGAAAAAACTGCTGTCCTTGGCGAAAAACAGGACCCTTGAGGAAGAACCGCTGGTCCTCTTTGCCAAATTCTTTACCCATGCCATCGTCGGCAGTACGGTCCAATGGGTGCTCGAAGGCATGGAAGACAGCGTGAAATTTATCGAAGAACACGTATCCATGCTGGATGAACTCATGGCTTTCGTCGTCGAAAAAAACGTGAAATAAGAGTGGTATGTTAGACTCATTTGTTATATAAAAAAGGCTATTTGTCTAAAATTTGGACAAATAACCTTTTTTGTCGGTTTGCATCGCCTTGTTTTTCAGGCATACTTTAAACAAGAAAACCACCAAAGTATCTTTAGAAAGAAGGAAAGATATGAGTCAAAGAACTGTATGGGACGATGTAAAAACCCTAGGGCTGAAAAAAGCGTTACGCTACCTAGACGATGATCCGGTCAACAACATACCGAAACTCATGGGATGGGTCGAAAAGCTGGACAAGCTGGACAAAAACCACGGCATGCAAAGCCAAATCAAGGTCTTCCGTGAAGTCATCGACGATCCGGACAACAACTGGTACCAACTCATCATGAAATTCTGGGAGGACGTGGACCCGGAAGTGCGCAAAGTCATCTTCGAAAACTTCATCGTCAACGCCACGGCCATCGGCGGCCAACTCAAACGCAAGGCGATGGAAAAATACGACTGTAACATTCCCTGGGCCATCCTCATGGACCCCACCTCCGCTTGCAACCTACACTGCAACGGCTGCTGGGCGGCTGAATATGGCCACGAAATGAGCATGGACTTCGAAACCCTAGACGACATCATCCGCCAAGGCAAAGAACTGGGTACCTACATGTACATCTTCTCCGGCGGCGAACCCCTCGTTCGCAAAAAAGACATCATCAAACTTTGCGAAAAGCACGATGACTGCATGTTCTTAGCCTTCACCAACGGCACCTTAATCGACGAAGCATTTGTGGCCGACATGCTCCGCGTGAAAAACTTCGTACCCGCCATCAGCATTGAAGGCTACGAAAAAGAAACCGACGCTCGTCGTGGCGAAGGCACCTACCAAGCCGTCATCCGCGCCATGGACCTCTTAAGAGAAAACAAACTCGTCTTTGGAGCCTCCTTGTGCTACACCAGCCAAAACGCTGAAACCATTGGCAGTGAAGAATACATCGACTTCTTAATCGACAAAGGCTGCATGTTTGCCTGGCTCTTCACCTTCATGCCCGTTGGCGTCGGCTCTCCCACGGAACTCATCGCCAGCCCGGAACAACGAGAATACATGTACCATCAAATCCGCAGCTTCCGCGAAACCAAGCCCATCTTCACCATGGACTTCTGGAACGACGGGGAATACGTCAAAGGCTGCATTGCCGGCGGAAGAAACTACCTGCACATCAATGCCAACGGTGACATCGAACCCTGCGCATTCATCCACTACTCCGACACCAACATCCACGAAAAAACGCTCTTGGATGCGTACCAAGGACCCCTGTTCATGCAATACCGTGAAAACCAACCCTTCAACAACAACCACCTGCGTCCTTGCCCGCTACTGGACAACAACGGTCGCCTAGCCGACATGGTCCACAAATCAGGGGCTCACTCCACAGACATGCAAGAGCCGGAAGACGTAGACGAACTATGTGGCAAATGCAAAAACGCAGCAGACAAATGGGCGCCGGTAGCTGACGAACTATGGCAAGCTTCCCAGGAGAAAAAACAGCGCAAAGAGGTGGGTTGATGTGTACAGTAAGCTCTTCTCTGAGCTGCAAATCGCAAACCATACGCTAAAAAACCGAGTCATCTTCTGCGGACCACTCACAGGCTTTGCCCGAAAAGGGCAACCGACGACGCAATTGGCGGCCTACTACCTGGAACGAGCCAAAGGCGGCGTGGGCTTGATAGAACTGGAACCCGACTTGGCATACAACCAAGACAATGGCTACGATTGGAAAGAACTCGCAGACAACATCCACACCTACGGAACAAAACTCATCGCGCGCTTACGCGTCAAAAAAGACACCGTGGATGCTTGCCAAGAACTCAAACGCACCATCAAACACGTACTCGACAGCGGCTTTGACGGCATCTCCCTCGACATGGAAAGCCTGCCCAAACGCCAGCTGCCAGACGACACCTGGATGGAAAAACTGGCCATTCCTCGCCACCGAGACTACCTGCTGGGCTGGCATCTGGAACCTGAAGAAAGTGCCGGCAAAAGCCAAGAATGGGCTTGGCTGCAACGCCATGGGGTAAACTATGTCATAGTACCGGAAGACACCACGGTGACCGGGAAACACACCGACCTCATCGTGGGAAAAAGCGTCACCTACGCCGAGCCAAAGGACTGCGAAACCCTCCTCGAACAGGAGCCAACAGATGCCGTCATCCTCTCCCGCCAACTGGTCTGTGACCCCTACTGGGTCATCAAGGCGGAAGTCGGCAAAGAAACCGAAATCAGACCCTACTGCCACTGCCAAAACGGCTGTGACGAAGAACCCTCGGAACAATTTCTATGCCTTTTAAACCCCTACCTGGGCCAGGAACGCTTCTACAGCGAAAACAACATGACCCCCAGCGCAAGACCGCGCAGGGTCATCGTCCTAGGCGGGGGACCGGCAGGCATGCAAACCGCCATCACGGCCTCCAAACGTGGTCACCAAGTCTTTCTCTTTGCCAAAGAAGACGAACTGGGCGGCTCCTTAAAAACAATCAACCATGGCATAGCCCTGGAATGGCTCATCAAAGAGATGAAACGCAACAAAGTGGACGCCCGCATCGGCATGGCACTGACAGCGGAACGCATCGCCTCCTTCCAACCTGACATCATCATGATCGCCATGGGACGCAATAGCCTGACCAAAACACTCAAACAGGCGCTAAACACAAAAGGCATCCCGGTCATCGACATTGGCGGCTACGAACTTTCCACTAGCCAAGCGATAAAAAATGGCTTTAACGCAGCCATTGGACTTTAAAAGAGGAAATCGACAACAAACGGAGAAAGGAAATGAAACGGATATCTCCAAGACAAAAAATGAAGGCGGGAGCCTGGCTCGTGGGAGTCATCCTGGTAGCCACCTACTTTCTAAAAGGCGGCACCATCGAAAACCTACTCCACTACACCCCCGCCTCGCCGATCTTGGCGGCGCTACTACTGTGGGCCATCTACTGCCTCAAAGGGGTGACCATGTTCGTGCCGATCGCATCCCTATACCTGGTGGCGGGACTACTCTTTCCCATGCACGTGGCCATCCTGGTCACCTACGTGGGACTGGCCCTAGAAGCCACCGTGGGCTACCGCGTGGGACGCAACATGGGCACGGAAGCGGTCAAATCCCTCGTGGGCCAATACGAAAAAGCCCAAAAAATACTCACCTACGAAGTCAAAAATCAAAACCTGCTCTGCTTCTTACTAAGAGCAGTCCCCCTTCCCCTGGAAGTGCCGGCCTTCTTCCTGGGAGCCACCGGCATGCCCTTCGGCAACTACCTTGCCTTCTCCTTACTGGGGTTAACCCCGACCATGATCCTTAGGGTCCTGGCGGGAACCGCACTAGACAACCCGCTATCCAAAGAATTTATCGTACCCTTTACCGCCTGCTACGTCATCAACTTCTTCGTCGGCCTCACCATCAAAAAAGTCGACAAGAAAAGACAACAAAAAGCGGCGACGCAAAGCGAAAAAGACACCACCGCCGATCACGCCACAACCGTCCCCCAAGCCCCGACAACCGGACCAAACAAAGACAGCCGAGCATGAAACCCAACCCTTTCACGGCACGGGGCCAAAAACGACTTGTGAAACAAACACAAACGTGATAGAATCAAATTGCGACGAAGAGAAGAGTACCAAGGCAGACTCTCCCAGCGAGTGAACGGCGGTGCGAGTTCACAGAAAACCCCTTGGGAAAACCAACTCAGAGCTTTGCGGAAAACCGCAACGTCCATCGGCGTTAACGATACCAAGAGAAGTAATAAGGGTGGAACCACGGCCTATCGTCCCTTGCGGGGGCGCTAGGCTTTTTTTATACCTAAAACCAAACCCGCACATCCCCCTAGTAAAGAGAAAGGAAAACACGTATGAAACAAATTACCCTAACCTACCCCGACGGCTCCCTCCACGAATTTGCAGACGGCACCACCGTCCACGACGTGGCCACATCCATCTCCGAAGGCCTCGCCCGCAAAAAAATCGGCGCCGTCGTCGGCGACCGCATCCTCGGCATGCAAGACCCCATCCACCAAGACGGTACATTCAAACTCGTCGACTTTGACGACCCCGAAGGCAAAGAAATCTTCTGGCACACCTCCTCCCACATCATGGCCTACGCCATTCAACGCCTCTTTCCCGAAGTCAAATTCGCCATCGGCCCCGCCATTGACGGCGGCTTCTACTACGACCTCGACGTGGAACACCGCTTCACCCCCGAAGACCTCGAAGCCATCGAAAAAGAAATGAAAAAAATCGTCAAAGAAGGCGACAAACTCGAACGCTACGAAATGAACCGGGAAGAAGCCCTTGCATACTTCCGCCAAGAAGATGAAATCTACAAAGTCGAACTCATCGAAAACCTACCCGAAGACGCCACCATCTCCTTCTACAAACTCGGTGACTTTGTCGACCTCTGCGCCGGCCCCCACCTCTACGACGTCAAACCCGTCAAAGCCATGAAACTCCTCTCCATTGCGGGAGCCTACTGGCGTGGAGACGAAAAAAACAAAATGCTCCAACGCATCTACGGCATCTCCTTTGAAAAAGCCAAAGACCTAGACGCCTACCTGCAACGACTCGAAGAAGCGAAAAAACGTGACCACCGCAAACTGGGCAAAGAACTGGACCTCTTCACCCTCCACGAAGAAGGACCGGGATTCCCCTTCTTCCACCCCAAAGGCATGGTCATCCGCAACATCCTCGAAAACTACTGGAGAGAAGAACACCAAAAAAACGGCTACGAAGAAATCAAAACCCCCATCATCCTCAACGAAGCCCTATGGCACCAAAGCGGTCACTGGGACCACTACCAAGACAACATGTACTTCACCACCATTGACGACGAAAACTACGCCATCAAACCCATGAACTGCCCCGGCTCCATCCTCCTCTACAAAGAAAACCTCCACTCCTACCGCGACCTACCCCTGCGCTGGGGAGAACTGGGCCTGGTCCACCGCCACGAACTATCCGGTGCCCTCCACGGCCTCATGCGCGTTCGCGCCTTCACCCAAGATGACGCCCACCTCTTCTGCCTACCGGAACAAATCAAAGCAGAAATCATCGGCATCATCAAACTGGCTGACGCCATGTACAACGTCTTTGGCTTCAAATACCGCGTCGAACTCTCCACCCGCCCCGAAGACTCCATGGGCACCGAAGAACAATGGGAAGCCGCCACTGCAGGCCTTCGAGACGCTCTGGAAACCCTGGAAATCCCCTACACCCTAAACGAAGGCGACGGCGCCTTCTACGGACCGAAAATCGACTTCCACCTCGAAGACGCCATTGGCCGTACCTGGCAATGCGGCACCATCCAACTCGACTTCCAAATGCCGGAACGCTTTGACATCCACTACATCGACAAAGACAACGAACGCAAACGCCCCGTCATGATCCACCGCACCATCTTTGGATCCATGGAACGCTTCTTCGGCATCCTCATCGAACACTACGCCGGCAAATTCCCCACCTGGCTTGCCCCTGTTCAAGCCAAAATCCTCCCCATCGGCGAACAACAACAAGACTACGCCGAACAAATCATGAAACAACTCAAAGCCCAAGGCATCCGCGTAGAAGCCGACTGGCGCGGCGAAAAAATCGGCTACAAAATCCGCGCCGCCCAACTGGAAAAAGTCCCCTACATGCTCGTCATCGGCGGCAAAGAAATGGAAAACCAAACCATCGCCGTCCGTCGTCGCGACGGCCAAGACCTGGGCGCCATCACCCCCGACGAATTTATCCGCCTCATCAACCAAGAAGTCCAAACCAAATCCCGCGACTTCTAAACAACCCAACCAACCAAAACCAACCAAAAATCGGTCAGCCCACCTGACCGATTTTTTATACGCCAAAAAAGGGGATAGGGGTCG
>CAYFMR010000025.1:0-7865 GCA_964344295.1 uncultured Peptoniphilaceae bacterium
CACCGCTTTTTGTTGCGATCGATGTCGGGTGTTAAGCCTCTTGGGAAGATTGTTTGCCTAGGGCTTCCCAGGCACTGGACATCATGAGTTTGATACGGTTGATTTGGTTGACTTCGCTGGCGCCGGGGTCGTAGTCAATGGCGATGATGTTGGCCTCTTCGTAGACTTCTCGGACGCGTTTCATGACACCTTTGCCGGTGATGTGGTTGGGCAGGCAGCCGAAGGGCTGGATGCAGACGATGTTGGGAGCCCCTTGGTGAATGAGCTCGATCATTTCACCGGTGAGGAGCCAACCTTCGCCGTAGTGGTGGCCCAGGGAGACGATTTCTTCTGCCATGGCCTCTACGTCTTGGATATATACGGGTTCCGCGAAATGTTTGGAGTTTCTGAGGGCTTGACGAGCCGGCTTGCGATACATCTCAATGGCTCGGACGCCTGCATTACACAGGGCGGCCATGGAGCGGTTGGTTTTGAGTAAGTTAGCCTTGTGTACCGAGTTGCGCAAGCAGTAGAGAATAAAGTCCGTCAGGTCGGGGACGACGACTTCCGCTCCCTCGGCTTCCAGGAGGTCTTGGAGGTGGTTGTTGGCCTCAGGCAGGTACTTGACCAGGATCTCTCCGACGATGCCCGCTTTGGGTCGCGGTGTGTAGTTTCGAGGGATGCGGTCGAACTCTTCGACACATTGACGAATCAGGCGTTTATACTGCCCACTGCGCGGTTTCACAATCCATTGGGCGAAACGATCCAGCCACTTCTCCTTGAGGCGATCGGTTTCGCCGGGGTTGATTTCGTAGGGACGAGTGGCATTGGAGATGCGCATGATCGTGTCGCCGATGACGAGGCCCATCATCCCCTTGTGTAGCATGGAGACGCCGACCTTAAAGCCGGGAGAGGTCTCAATGCCTTGCGCCGAAAGGGCGATGACGGGGATTTGGGGATGGCCCATGTCTTCTAGGGCCTTTCTGATGTAGCCGACATAGTTGGAAGCACGACAGGCACCGCCGGTTTGGGTCATTAATAAGGCGACTTTGTTCGGGTCGTATCGGCCGGATTCCAAGGCTTCCATCATCTGTCCCACCACGGTGATAGAGGGGTAGCAGGAGTCGTTGTTGACGTATTTCAAGCCCGCATTGATGACGTCCTGATCCACCGTTTCCAAGAAATCCAGGCGGTGGCCCTCGCTCTTGAAGGCTTCGCCTATGATGCGGAAGTGATCCGGTGCCATGGCAGGCACCAAGATGGTGTAGTCTTTTGCCATCTCCTTGGTGAAGGTGGCGTTGGGAGTGGGCTTACGACGACGTGTGCGTCGGTCGAGGCCCTTCTTCTGGGCGGCGTCGACGGCTTGCACTAGGGAACGAATCCTAATTTTAGCGGCTCCCAGGTTAGAGACTTCGTCGATTTTTAATACGGTATAGATACGGCCTTTTTGGTCCAGAATGTCGTGTACCTGGTCGGTGGTGACGGCGTCCAGTCCACAGCCAAAGGAGTTCAGTTGGATGAGTTCCAGGTTGGGGTGCTCGGCTACGTAGGCGGCGGCACGATACAGTCGAGAGTGGTAGACCCATTGGTCCAAGACGCGCAGGTCATTGGTGAGGTCTGGGCTGTTGGCTGCCACGGCATCTTCGGAGAGCACGGCAATGCCCATGCTGTTGATGAGTTCGGGGATGCCGTGATGGATTTCATGGTCGATGTGGTAGGGACGACCTGCCAGCACGATGCCCATGCGATCCGGCTTGGCGTTGACCCAGGCCAGAGCACGCTCGCCTTCGCGACGCAGGTCTTCTTGGAAGTTTTCCTGCTCTTGCCAAGCTTGAGCGGCGGCGTTTCTGATGTGTTTTGGCTCAATCCGGTAGGTTTCGCCTTGGATGGTGAATTCGGAAAAGATCTCCATCAGTCGTTTGGTGAGGACGTTTAGGTTTTTAAAGGAGACAAAGGGGTGGAGGTAGGTGATGCCTTCTCGCTCCAGGGAGCTGACGTTGTTTTTGATGACTTCGGGGAATCCGGCGACTACCGGGCAGTTGATTTGGTTGTCCGCCTTGTCGAATTCTTTGGATTCGTAAAATACGCTGGGGTAGAAGATCCAAGGCACTTGGCGATCCACCAGGTCTTCAATGTGGCCGTGGGTCAATTTGGCAGGATAGCAGACGGTTTCTGAAGAGATAGAGGTTAGCCCTTTTTCGTAGATGGCACGGGAGCTGCGCTCCGATACGGTAACCGGAAAGCCCAAGGAGGTAAAGAAGGTGTGCCAAAACGGATAGTTTTCATAGATGTTTAAGACGCGGGGAATGCCCACGCGAGGGTAAAGCGCCTTCGAGGGGGTCAGGTCTTCATAGTAGTCGAACAGGCGCTCGTATTTGTATTGGAAGAGGTTGGGCAGGTCGTTATCTTCCCGTTTAATGCCTGCACCTCGCTCACAGCGGTTGCCGAAAATATAGCGGCTGCCATCGGAAAAGATGTTGATGGTCAAGGCGCAGTTATTGGTGCAACGGCCGCAACGAGCGCTTTCTTGGCGATAGGAGAAGTCGCGAAGTTCCTCTGAGGTCTTGATGCGGGAGACACCGGTGGAGCGTTCTTTGGCGATAAGAGCCATACCCATGGCTCCCATGAGGCCAGCGATGGACGGACGAGTAGCTTCGCGACCAGTGATGAGTTCAAAGGAACGCAAGATGGCGTCGCCGTAGAAAGTGCCGCCTTGTACCACCAAGTTTTTACCGAGCTGTTGGGGGTCGCGAATCTTGATGACCTTGTGGATGGCGTTTTTAATGACGGAATAGCAGAGTCCGGCGGCGATATCGCCCACCTCTGCCCCTTCTTTTTGCGCCTGCTTCACCTTGGAGTTCATAAAGACGGTGCAGCGGCTTCCCAGATCCACCGGGGCTTTGGCAAAGAGGGCTTCCTCTTGGAATTCTTCCACACTCATGCCCACGGAAGAGGAAAAGGTGGCCAAGAAAGAGCCGCAGCCGGAGGAGCAGGCTTCGTTTAATTGCACGGAGTCAATGGCGCCCTGGGTGATATGCATGGCCTTCATATCCTGTCCGCCAATGTCCAGGATAAAGTCCACATCCGGGTCAAAGTAACTGGCGGCACGGTAGTGGGCAATGGTTTCCACTTCGCCATGGTCCACATGCAGGGCCGCTTTGATAAAATCCTCCCCGTATCCGGTGATGCCGGAACTGGCAATGTAAGCATTAGGGTGTAGCTGGTCATAAATGGCGTTTAAATTCTCGATGACTCGTTCTAGGGGCGCGCCCTCATTATTGGCGTAGTGGGTAAAGAGGATCTGATTGTCGCTGCCTAGTAGGATCATCTTGGTCGTGGTGGATCCGGCGTCAATCCCCAAATAGGTGGGGCCTTCGTAGGTGGCGATATCGCCATAGACCACCTTTCCCGTGTGGTGTTTCTCGAGAAACGCCTTGTACTCTTCGGGAGAGGAGAAGAGCGGGGGAAGGGTGTGGCGCTCTTCCAGTTGGATGGACGAGGCATCGTCAATGCGTTTGATTAAGGTGCCAAGCTCCACAGGGTTTGCCATGGTTTGGGCTTCTAAAGCAGCTCCATAGGCGACGAGCAGTTGACCGTTTTCCGGCGTAGAGAATGTATTGCCCGGGTCGTCCAAGGTGGCGACAAAACGGTCGCGAAGGTGCGGCAGAAAATGGAGCGGTCCGCCTAAAAAGGCGATGTGTCCATGGATGGGTCGGCCACAGGCTAGGTTGGAAATGGTTTGGTTGACGACGGATTGGAAAACACTCATGGCGATGTCGCTGGAGGAGGCCCCGTCGTTTAAGAGGGCCTGGACGTCCGTTTTGGCAAAGACGCCGCAACGGGAGGCAATGGGATAGAGCGTTTCGTACTCATTGGCCAGTTGGTTGAGTCCTGCAGCATCCGTATCTAAGAGAGCGGCCATTTGATCGATAAAAGCGCCGGTTCCTCCGGCACAGATGGAGTTCATGCGCTGCTCGATATTGCCGGAAAGATAGGTGATTTTGGAGTCCTCGCCACCTAGTTCGATGATGACGTCCGTTTCAGGCATGAGATGACGCACGGCCTTGGTGCCGGCGATGACCTCTTGGACAAAGGGAATACCTAAATATTGTTCTACAAAAAGGCCACCAGACCCGGTGACACATATGCGGATGGAAACCGGGCCCAGCGCTTCGGCCATTTCTTTGAGTACGGTTTCTACCGTGGCGCGCACATCGCTGCGGTGGCGACGGTAGACAGAGTACAGCACTTCGTTTTCGGGCCCTAAGGCTACGATTTTTACCGTAGTGGAACCCACATCTAATCCTACGTGAATATCCATAGCGTTCCTTTCTATCTAAAACATCATAAAAATCTTTATAAAAAAACCCCTGCGTTTCCCATGGTGCAAGCGGAAACGACAAAGGCTGTCAAGATATCTGTACCCGATTAAGGTCTTCGCTACAGGAAGACTGCATTGACATAAACGGGGTAATAGGGACAGGGAATTTTAATATCATCCTATATATAAACGACTCCCTTATTATATATCATGTTTTGGCGAAATAATAAAGGAAAATAAAAATTAGCAAAAAGGAAATGATGATGTCGATAGCCCGAGACCATAAAAAGGGGAAGTGTCGCTTTGGAAGAGCCAACGTGACATGAAGGAAAAAGGTGGGAAGCGAAGTCGACCGCCGTGGCTTCATGGAAAATTTATTGGCCATCATAGCTATTTGGGGTTACAATAAGAGAATCTAAAGGGAAGGGAGGGACGAGACTGTTACGAGGTTGATGGCATCGAGTCATGGTGATTGTCGTGCTTTTGTGTTTCTTGATGACCTTGGTGGTCCAAGGGTATGAGAGAGGGCATCTGCTGACTCACCGATGTTTGATTAAACACTGCCGGCAATGTGAGTATCTGCAGGCAGTAGGAAACATGATGAACCATGTTAAACCTAAGCCACTCATCGCAGGCGAGGATGGGATGCTGAGACGAACTGTCCCACAGGCGACCCCCTCGAAGGAATGGGGAGACTCTTTGACTGCAGTTGGCGCCAAAGTGCGGCTGGATTGTTAAAGGGAACCGAGGTAAATATAGAGTACCCGATGAAAAAGAGGAGGTTTAGAATGAAAATAGATAGAAAATACGGAGTGTTACTGATAGCCTTGCTAGTGTTATTAGCCGGTTGCCAACAGAAAGCAGCTCCCATACCGGCAGAGGATCCACAAAATGAGGAGACACTGCATATCGTTACGACAATTTTTCCCGCTTATGACTGGGCTAAGGCGGTGATCGGAGACGAGCAAAATCATGTGGAGCTATCCATGTTAGCTGATACGGGAGTGGATTTACACAGCTTTCAGCCGACATCAGAGGACATGATGAAAATTACCCAAAGTGATATCTTTATCTACGTGGGCGGCGAATCCGACGCATGGGTAGAACCCATGCTGGCCGGTGCTTCTCGAGAAGATCTAGTGACGATTAATCTGATGGATGTCTTGGGAAACCAGGCAGTCTTGGAAGAAACGGTGGAAGGCATGGAAGAAGAGTCGGAAGCTGGTGCATCACATGATCACGAAGCGGAATATGATGAGCACGTGTGGCTGTCCTTAAACAATGCGAAGCTCTTTACCGCAGCCATTGCCGATGCTCTCAAGGCTAAGGATCCAAGCCATGCTGAGGAGTACAGTGCCAATGCTCAGGCCTATACGGAAAAACTAGCTGCTTTGGATGAAGCGTATCGGGATGTGGTGGATGCAAGTGCGCAAAAGACGCTGCTATTTGGGGATCGATTTCCTTTCCGCTATTTGACAGATGACTACGGCTTGACCTATTATGCGGCTTTTGCCGGTTGCTCAGCGGAATCGGAAGCCAGCTTTGAAACGGTGATTTTTTTGGCACAAAAGGTAGATGATCTGGGATTAAACACCATTCTGACGCTGGAAAAATCAGATGCGAAAATCGCCCAAACCATTCGTGACAACACAGCATCGAAAGACCAACAAATTCTTGTGCTGAACTCGATGCAATCATGGACAAAGGAAGAGGTGGAATCCGGCGTATCTTACCTATCGATTATGAAGGATAATTTGGATGTCTTACAAGAAGCCTTGCATTAGGAGAAGCTATGAAGCAAATTGAGGGAAAAAATGTAAGTGTGGGCTACGGGACGAAAACCGTAGCTCACCATCTCAACTTTACCGTGGAGCGAGGGGATTACCTTTGCATAATCGGGGAAAACGGAGCGGGAAAGACGACCTTAGTCAAAACCTTGCTGGGGCTTAAGAAGCCCTTGGAAGGAGAGCTGTGGTTCGCTCCAGAAGTGAAACGACAGAACATCGGCTATCTTCCCCAGCAGACCCGGATCCAGCGGGATTTTCCGGCATCGGTGGAAGAAGTCGTCCTGTCCGGTTGCTATGGACGGTTAAAAAGACGATTATTTTATGGCAAAGAAGACAGGCGTGTGGCCCAAGAAGCCATGGAAAAGCTGGAAATTGAAAACTTGTCCAAGGCTTGCTATCGAGAAATTTCCGGCGGGCAGCAACAGCGCGTACTCCTGGCTCGAGCACTCTGTGCGGGAAGCCAGTTATTGGTTTTGGATGAACCCGTATCGGGGCTGGATCCGCACACGGCGAAAAATCTCTATGCATCGATTGCCGAACTCAATGGCAAAGATCAAATCACGGTGATTATGGTCACTCACGATGTGGATTCGGCTCTGGTCTACGCCAGCCACGTTCTCCTTGTTAGTGAAGAGAACTTTTTCGGCACAAAAGAAGCCTATGGACAACGTAATCCTGTGAGAGCGGATCACAGTCAAGGAGGTGCCTGAGATGGAAGTTTTGATGGAAAAAGCCATCTCTTACCTCCAATATCCCTTTGTGACTTACGCGCTCATTGTAGGCGTACTCATCTCCCTGGCCTCATCACTGTTCGGTGTCATCTTAGTGCTAAAACGCCTCTCTTATATGGGAGACGGTTTGTCTCATGTGGCTTTTGGAGCCATGTGCATTGCTTCGGTACTCAACTTGAGCGGGAGTATGCCCTTTATGCTGGTGGTGACGATGCTTAGCGCCATACTCCTTTTGCGAAAAGGTGAAAGTGCAAGCCTGCGAGCTGACGCCTCCATTGCTATGATGAGTGTAGGAGCGTTGGCGATCGGTTACTTCCTAATGAACGTGTTCTCTACACGACCGAATATTTCCGGCGACGTATGCACCACCCTTTTCGGCTCCACCTCCATATTGACACTGACCGAAAAAGACGTGTGGCTGACCGTCATCTTAGCTGTAGTCTCCATTGCTCTCTTTGTGATCCTTTACCACAAGATTTTTATGCTGACCTTTGATGAAGATTTTGCCAGAGCTGCAGGCATGAACACGAATTTTTACAATCTACTGGTAGCGATTATTGTGGCAGTGATCATCGTGTTGGCTATGAATTTGGTGGGCTCATTGTTGATTGCGGCCCTCATTGTCTTCCCTGCGTTGACGGCAATGAAACTCTTTCGGAGTTTTCGCTCCGTGACGATGGCATCGGCAGTAATCGCCGTCATCTGTACATTTTTGGGCATGACCTGCTCCATCTTGGCCAGCACACCGGTGGGAGCCACAATCGTCATCTTTCACACGATCTTTTACGGATTGGCCGCAGGTGTGGAGGCAATCAGAAGGTAGATTTGCAGCGTATCTTTTTGCGATGGCAAACAGACAAGAGGTGTAAAGGACAGACCATACATGGATAAGAGGTCGCATGATGGAAGACTTTGTAAAAAAGAAAGTGAAAAATAAATAAAAAACCCTTGACACTTATATAGACCCGTGCTATATTAGACAAGTCAGCCAAATGCGGCTGATATTTGTACCTTAAAAATTTTATCAAGCGAGAACCAAAAAGCAAA
>CAYFMR010000026.1:0-5729 GCA_964344295.1 uncultured Peptoniphilaceae bacterium
ACTATGCCGAATTTTTCAGGAATTATAAATCCCTATCTGACCGCCCCTAAGGGGGCTCTTTTTATTCAGCGCACGATTTCATCGCATAGCGTCAATGATGGCTTCTCTAGCTGCATTGATTTCTGCACGAGAGTAGTTAGCACAGTAGTTGTAGTAGCCGTAGTAGCCGCTCCAACCATATTCATTAGACCAAATGCGCCATAGTTCATCATAGGTATAGGGAGAGTTGCGATTTGCTCGGACAAATGCATCCCAGTCGTTACTCCAAGTCAGACCGCTCCAGCCCCACCAGCCCCAATAGCCATTGTAGTCGTCATAACGATCCCAAATGTCTCGCAGTTGGCGATCACTAAAGCCTTTGTTGCGGTTAAAGTACACAAAGTCATCTCGATTGCTACTCCAAGTGAGGTTATTGTACCAGGGGTAGTAGTCACCGGTGCGGTAAACATTGTCTAAAATCTTTTGACCGGCATCGATGGCGCTGTTCAAAGCAGCGCTGCGGTTATAATAAGGTGTTTCTTCGGCCAAGTCCAGCGTGGCTCGCAGTTTTGCCAATTCTTCTTCCGGATAGTCACAAGCCCAACCCCAAGCGTTGTCGTACCACCAGCGGTCGCGGTAGACGGGCTCGTCTACATAGCGGCTGGCATAGCGGGTGCCAGGATTGCCCATTTCATCCACACAGTTTTTAATGAGAATGGCGCCTTGAACACGAGTCAGCTGGTTGGTGGGTTTAAAGCTGCCATCGGGGTAGCCTGCTACGACACCTTTTTTCACCAATGCGCCAATGGCACCAGTTCTCGTCATGCTCTTTAGGTCGGAAAAAACAGTGGCCGGGTGAGCGTCTTCTTCCAAACCGTAAACGTAGGCCAAAATACGGCAGGCTTCTTCTCGAGTCACCTTTGCCATCGGTTTGTGAATGTAGGGATCATCTTCCAAATAGCCAAAGGCAATGCCCTTAGCCACTTCGTCATAGTACCAATCTCCGGGGTTGACATCGGCGAATTGGACCTTGTCCACTTTTCGTTCCGATCCGGTGAGTTGGTTGACCATGCGATAAAATTCGGCCTTGGTCAAGGTCTCATTTGGTTTAAAGGAGCCATCGGGGTAGCCTTCCAGGTAGCCTTTGTTCGTTGCCCAGTCCACATATGGGGTGAACCAGCGACCTTGGGTGTCCTTATAGGCCATCGCCGGCATCACAGAGGTCATCGCCATGATCAGCGCTAATCCCCAAAGCATCCAGGTGTGTTTGCGTTTCATACTTAACCTCCTCGTCTTGTTCTGATTCTATTACGTGGTTTTATTATACCGTATCTTTGAGGTTCTTGGTGTCACTTTGATCAAAAACCTTCAGGTTTGCCAAATCTTATCCTTTGCCATCCAAGAAAGATTTCGAACGTATCTTATCACTTAGCCTCGTCTTAACCTTCCTGGGCCATGTGCAAACACGCCGCCACCGCCAGGGACAAAGCCTTCAGCTCTGCACTGTCCGAACGGGAACTCAAGAGCACCGGCACCTTGGCACCCAACACGATACCAGCCCAGCGGGCATCGTTAAACAGGATCCAGGACTTGCCTAAGGCGTTGCCGGCATCCAAGGTGGGCACGAGGACGATGTCGGCATCACCGGAAATGCGGCTGTCAATGTGCTTAAACGCCGCTGCCTGGGGATCCATGAGCACGTCAAAGGCGATGGGCCCCTCCACAATGGCATTGCCGAAGCGGCCCTTCTCGGCCTCTTCCACCAAATAGGCCGCATCCATGGTGGATTGAATCTTCGGACTCACCGTCTCATTGGCGGAGAGTACCCCCACCTTCGGCGTGGTAATGCCGAGAGCTTTTGTCAAGGTTAAAGCATTTTCCAAGATTTTCGCCTTACCTTCTCCATCTGGTGCCGGATTAATGCCACTGTCCGTGACAATTAAGAGTTTGTGGTAAAAGGGTAACTCATACACCGCCGCCACCGAGATCAGGGGCTTGTTCCGTATCCCCCTCTCCTTATTCAAAATGGCTTTCATGTATATTGAGGTATTTAATTGCCCCTTCATCAAAAGATCTGCTTCGCCTAGACGACAGGCTTCTACTGCTTTGTCCGCCGCTTCTTGGTCGGAGGCAGCGTCAATCACCGGTGCCGTTTCCAATACGGTTCCACGAACCAGCGGAATGATGTCCTCTTTTTTTCCCACTAAAATAGGGCTGACATAACCCTGTTCCGTGGCCAAGGACACGGCTTCCAGTACGTGCTCATCCGCTGCTTGCGCCACGGCCACACGCGGTTTTCGCTGTCCTTCAATATGGTTTAACAATGCGTCAAAATTCTTCATGCATTCCTTTCCTTTCTCTCCCCATGCGCAGAAGTCATGCGTCCCTTCGTCTCCGTGTCTCAAAAACCCTACAGAGGGAAAACACGCTCCTTACAGCGGCCAGAGAATGTCTTCTGCCACGGCATCTCGTTTCCCGTTTCCTAGGAGACAGGCAATGAGGGCCAGTGCAAAGGCCACTGCTGTTGCCGGTCCTCTCGAAGTGACGACATGCCCATCGACCACTACCGGAGCTTCTAAGTATTCAGCAAACTCCCAGGTTTCTTTCAACCCGGGGTAGCTCGTGCCTTGACGATGTTTCATGATGCCGGATTTTTCCAAGACCAAGGGGGCTGCGCAGATGGCCCCGATGAGTTTTTTCCGCTTATCCATCTCGCGAATAAGCGCGATGACTTCTTCCGAATCCCGCAAATGATAGGCTCCCGGCAAACCTCCAGGCAAGACGACAGCATCGATGGATTCGGCGGAAATCTCTTTTAAGTGGCCGTCTGGGACAACTTGAACGCCAAAGGATCCACTGACTGTTTCTGTATCTTCCAAGGCGATCAGTAAGGGCTCTATATCTGTGCGGTGCATGATATCAAAGATCGTGATCGCTTCCAATTCTTCAAATCCCTCTGCGATTAAAATCGCCACTTTTTTCTTTTCTTTGGCCATAGCCGTCGCTCCTTTCGTCTCTATTGTGACTCGGGTAAAAAAGAAAGGGCTGTAACAGCCCTTTGATTAATACGTTTCCTTAAATAGCTCAAACCAAGATTGGGGATGAGCACAAGCAGGACATTTTTCCGGTGCTTCTTTGCCCTCATGAATGTAACCACAGTTATTACATTTCCACAAAACAACCTCGTCTCGTTTAAAGACGCGATCTTTTTCGATGTTTTCTAATAATTTGCGGAAGCGGTTTTCGTGGGCTTCTTCCACTTCGGCAATTTCCGTAAAGACCTCGGCAATTTCATCAAAGCCTTCTTCTTTGGCAATTTTGGCAAATTCCGGGTACATCTTAGTGGCTTCTTCGTGCTCTCCTTCTGCGGAGGCCTTGAGGTTCGCCTTGGTGTCCGCCATGTTGACGGGGTAGTCCCAATTCGGATTAATCGCTTCGCCTTGTAAATCGGCGGCTAAAAATTTATAGAATCGCTTAGCGTGTTCGTCTTCGTTGCGGGCTGTTTCTTCAAAGATCATTTGCATTTGCACATAGCCATCTTTTTTCGCTTGTTTCGCGTGGTATTTATAGCGCATGCTGGCTTGACATTCTCCCGCAAAAGCGGTCATCAAATTTTTGGCTGTTTTCGTTCCTTTTAAACTCATGTTTCTTTCCTCCTCTTTCCTACTCTACTGACCTCTTCATCGATAAGAGGTCATCGTATTCGTATTAGTTATACCCATTTACCCCTGGTCTTACTCTAAAGCTCAAACATTAGTCCTCGCTAACCTATTTGCTCAATCCCTAGTTGTTGACTCGGAATTCATCCTGGGGTATAATCACCGTGATGAGGGGCGAGTCCTTTGCCTTAATCACCATTCGATTCGCATGAAACGATTCGCATGAAACTATGAACCAAGGAGGAACTATGAAACCATATTATGATTCGATTCTCGATACCATTGGAGAAACTCCCATGGTACGCTTACACCATATTGAAGAAATCTATCAACTGGAAGGAAAGCTCTTGGCGAAGCTGGAGTACTTTAACCCGGGAGCGTCCAAAAAAGACCGCATTGCCTACGAAATGATTCGTCAAGCGGAAGAGTCCGGCGAGCTAAAGCCGGGGCAAACGGTGGTCGAGCTGACCTCAGGGAATACCGGTACCGGCTTGGCCATTGTCTGCGCCGCCACCGGTCACCCCTTTGTGGCCTGCATGAGCGCAGGAAACTCCAAAGAGCGGGTACAGATGATGCGAGCTCTTGGCGCTAAGGTGGTCTTGGTGCCACAGCATGAGGGTGCCACCCCCGGCAAAGTCACTGGGGAAGACTTGCTCTTGACAGAAGAGCGCACCCAAGCTCTCGTCAAAGAATTAGGAGCGTTTCGCGCCAACCAATTCGCCTTGCCTTCTGCGGTAGACGCGCACCGCAAGACGACAGCCAAAGAGATTTGGGCCCAGACAGAGGGCACCGTCGACGCCTTTGTGGATTATGTGGGCACTGGTTCCGGCTATACCGGTACCATGTTGGGATTACGAGATGAAAACCCGGCGATTCGTGGCTATGTGGTAGAACCTGACACCGCTCCTTTCTATGGCAGTTTCCCGAAAAAAGACGGCGAACACCAAATCCAAGGGGGAGGTTACGGTCTGGAGCTGACCTTAATGGATGCTTCCCTGATTACCGATGTGGTGGAAGTCAACTCCACGGAAGCTCGTGACGCTGCCAGACTATTGGCCCAAACCGAGGGCATCTTCGGCGGCTATTCTTCCGGCGCCAACGTAGCTGCCGCAGTGAAATTGATGCAGGATCGTGAAAAAGGCTCTGTCGTCGTCATTCCCATTGGCGACAGCGGCTTAAAGTATCTGTCTACCGACCTCTTTGCCGATGACGATTCCCAAGCCTAACACACCGCCTGCATTGCACCATACCTTTGCTCCTGTCATTGACCAGGACTGCACGGTGCTGATTTTAGGTTCTTTCCCGTCGGTGGCCTCGCGGGACCAAGGTTTTTACTACGGCCACCCGCGGAATCGTTTTTGGCCCCTGATGGCCCAGCTACTAAAGGCTCCCATGCCAGAGACCATCGAGGCGAAAACCAGCCTGCTCTTGTCCCACGGCATCGCCCTTTACGATGCCTTAGCCGCCTGTCGGGTGCAAGGTTCTCTGGATGCGAACGTCAAAGACGAAGTGCCGGCCGATCTGCGGCCCCTTTTGACCGCCGCACCGATCCAAGCCATCTTTTGTAACGGCAAGAAATCTTATGAGGTGACCAAGGATCGCTATGACCTGCCCACCTTTTACCTGCCATCCACTTCTCCCGCCAATGCGGCGTGGAGCATGGAGCGACTGAAATCGCAATGGCAACAAATTTTACCGTACATAAAAACGCCATGAGGTCTATCCTCATGGCGTTTTTTATGCGCTTCTTTGTGTGGTGATGGATTCATATGACCCCATCACGGAGCAGTGACCCCTTGAGGATTTTCCAAGACAAAACTCTCGCCCACTGGGACCCATTCTCCATGGTTACGCTGACCCTCTCCTTCGTTGAGGCCCCGTTTGTATAGGGTCCACGTCAACTCTGGTGCCGTCAAAAACTCATCAGCGGTCATGGTGCTCACCACCGGCGAAAAACTGATGTCATAGACACCCACTTGACGCTCTCTATCCAAACGCCCCGACAGCCACGCGATGTGAGCCACGTGACCTTCTGTGTCCACAGCCTCCAAATGCCAATCACCATTTTCATACAACTCACCCGGTACTTCC
>CAYFMR010000027.1:0-4437 GCA_964344295.1 uncultured Peptoniphilaceae bacterium
GGGGGTATTGCCGATTCCGATCCCGATGTGTGGTTGGCAGGGTGGTTTGGGGGTGCAAAAAAGGATGGTGCGTTAGCATCATCCTTTTTCGGTGTGTTTCATTTATTTGTCGTCATGTCTGTTTCGATTTTTTCTTTTTCGTTGCAACGGTATCGTTTTGATGTCTCTTGGAACATAGGCACCACTTTCCCTGTTAAAGGTTTCTCCCGCCTGGCGGATTTGTCAGCTTTTCTTATTCTTTTGAGGATTTGGGTCAAGGGTTGAGGTGTTGGCTGATGTGGTGCATGAGGATGCCGGCGGCGACGCCGACGTTGAGGCTTTCGGCTCGGCCGGGCATGGGGATGGTGACGGTGAGGTCGAGGAGTGGTTTGGTGTCTTGGCTGAGGCCTTGGGCTTCGTTGCCGAGGATGAGGACGGTTTTGGTGGTGGGGTGCCATTCACTGATGGGGGTGGCGTTTTGGAGGTCGGCGCCGACGAGGGTGTAGCCTTGTTTTTTGAGGTTTTGGAGGTTTTCCGGTCCGGCTTTGGTTTGTAGGGGGATGCGGAGGATGGAGGCCATGGTGGAGCGGAGGACTTTTTCGTTGTAGGGGTCGACGGTGCCGGTGGCGAGGAGGATGCCTCCCAGGTTGAAGGCGTCGGCGCAGCGGATGATGGTGCCGACGTTTCCTGGGTCTTGGATGCGGTCGAGGTAGGCCCAGGGTTTGGTTCCGGGGATGGTGGGTGGGCTTTGGTTGGCGATGGCGATGATGCCCGGTTTGGTGACGGTGTCGGTGAGGGTGTCGAGGAGGCTGTGGTGGACGAGGATGATGGGGGTGTCTGTTGGGGGGAGGTGGATGTCTTTGGTTTTGTCGGCGGCGAGGAGGATGGTTTCCAGGGGGTAGTGTTCGCGGATGGCTTCGGCGATGACGACGGGGCCTTCGAGGAGGAATTGGCCGTATTTTTGGCGGCCTTTTTTGTCGCGGAGTTGGAGGGCTTTTTTGATGAGGGGGTTTTGTTTGCCGGTGATGATGTTATTGGTCATGGCCTGTCTCTTCTTCTTCTTCGATGAGTCGTTCGAGTTCGTTGAGGTTTTCGATGGCGCCGATGACGACGAGGCTGTCGTCTTTTTCCATGGTCATGTTGGCGGTGGGGTTGACGATGGTTTCTTTGCCGCGGTGGATGGCGACGACGTTGACGTGGTATTTGTTGCGCATTTTGACTTCGCCGAGGGAGCGGCCGATCCAGGCGCCAAGGACGTGGATTTCGAGTAGGCCGTGGCCTTCGGAGAGGCTGAAGAAGTCTTCGATGTGGGAGTTGGCGAGGTTGTGGGCGACGCGTTCGCCCATGTCCCGTTCGGGGTAGACGACTTTGTCGGCGCCCACGCGGTAGAGGACGCGGCCGTGGAGGATGGTTTGGGCTTTGGCGATGATTTTGGGGACGCCTTCTTCTTTGAGGAGGATGGTGGCGAGGATGGATGATTCGAGGTCGTTGCCGATGCTGACGACGGCGGCGTCGAAGTTGTTGAGGCCGAGGGCGCGGAGGGTGTTTTCGTCTCTGACGTCGCATTCGACGGCTTCGGTGGCGAATTCGGCGATGTCGCGGATGACTTCAGGGTTGCGGTCGACGGCCATGACGTCGTAGCCCATGTCAAAGAGGGTGCGTATGAGGGCGGAGCCGAAGCGGCCCACGCCGATGACGATAAATGATTTCATGTGTTTCTCCTATCCTACGTTGATGTGTCCTTCTGCATTGCGGTAGTTTCTGGGGATGATTTTGGTGGTGAGGGCGTAGATGAGGGTCAAAGGGCCCAGTCTACCGATGAACATGGTGGTGATGATGATGAGTTGGGTGATGGGTTTTAAGAGGGGGGTAATGCCTTGGCTACTGCCGACGGTGCTAAAGGCGCTGACGACTTCAAAGGAGATTTGCATAAAGGGGAAGTCTTCGATCATGCTGATGAGGAAGATGACGGAGACGACGAGGAAGAGGCAGGTGAGGAAGATGGTGATGGATTTGCGGATGATGTCGGAGCTGAGTCTTCTGCCAAAGATGTTGACGTCTTCGTAGCCTTTGATGACGGAGAGGGTGGTGTAGAAGAGGACGCCGAAGGTGTTGATTTTGACGCCGCCTCCTGTGGAGCCGGAGCCTGCGCCGATGAACATGAGGACGATCATGAAGAAGGCGGAGGCGTCGGTGAGGTTGCCGATGTTGACGGAGTTAAAGCCGGCGGTTCTGGCGCTGACGGATTGGAAGGCGGCGGCCATGAGTTTGCCGGGGCCTTGGATGGCGCCGATGGTGCCAGGGTTGCTCCATTCCAGTAGGGAGAAGATGAGGGTGCCAGCGGCGATGAGGATGAGGGTCATGGAGAGGACGACTTTGGTTTGGAGTTGGTAGCGGCGGATGCGTGTTTTTTTGTCGAGGATGTCTTTCCAGACGACGAAGCCCAGGCCGCCGGTGATGATGGTGAGGGCGATGGTGAGGGTGACGATGGGGTCGTATTGGAAGCCCATGAGGCTGCTGCCAAAGAGGTCAATGCCGGCGTTGCAGAAGGCGCTGACGGCGTGGAAGATGGCGTACCAGATGCCTTTTGCCCAGCCGTAGCGCGGGATGAGGCGGGTGGCGAGCAGGAGAGCCGCAATGCCTTCGACGGTGAGGGTGAATTTGAGGACGGTGATGAGGAAGTTGATGATGCCTTGGGAGCTGGTCACGTTCATCTGTTCTCGTAGGCGGATGCGGTCTTTGTAGGTGATGCGGCGTCTCAGGACGATGGCGAGGGCGGTGGATACGGTCATGAAGCCCAGTCCTCCCATTTCGATGAGTAGGAGGATGACGGTATGCCCAAAGCCGGAGTAGGTTTGGGAGATGTTGACGACGGTGAGGCCCGTGACGCAGACGGATGAGGTGGCGGTGAATAGGGCGGTGAGAAAGCCCACGCGTTGGCCCGTCTTGCTGGCGATGGTGGTGTTGAGTAGCAGGGTCCCACAGAGGATGAGGGCGATGAAGCCCAGGGCGATGATTTGGGGTGCCGTCGCTTTTCTTTTTTTCAGTTTTGCGTGTCGTGTGATGTAGTTCATAGGTTAACCCTCATGATAAAAAAAACCGAGCCTGCTTGTTTTCGGTCGCTAGGCTCGGTATGGCTTCGCAAAAGTTTATTGACCTTTTGCAAGTTCGACTAGTTGGGCAAATCCTTCAGCATCGTGGATGGCCATTTCAGATAGCATTTTACGGTTGACTTCGACGCCGGCTTGTTTCAGGCCGTTGATGAATCGGCTGTAGCTCATGCCGTGTTGGCGTGTGGCCGCGTTGATGCGTTGGATCCAAAGTTTACGGAATTCTCTTTTCTTTTGTTTACGGCCTGCGTAGGCGTAGTCGAGAGATTTCATCACCGCTTGGTTGGCGGTTTTGTAGAGTTTGGATTTTGCGCCAAAGTAGCCTTTGGCTTGTTTTAATACTTTTTTATGATGTTTTTTCGCGTTGACTGCGCGTTTCACTCTTGCCATGTCGCTTCCTCCTTATTACGGGATCATTTGATCAATGCGTCGTTGATCTCCCGGGCTGACTAGTGACGATTTGCGTAGGTTTCTTACGCGTTTCGCCGATTTTTTACCGGTTAGGTGGCCTTTGTAGGCTTTGTAGCGTTTTAGTTTACCGCTACCCGTACGTTTGAAGCGTTTGGCGGATGCGCGGTGTGTTTTCATTTTTGCCATCGTGGTTTCCTCCTACTCTTATCCGATTACGGGGCTAGGAACATGGACATGTTGCGACCCTCGAGTTTCGGTTGTTTTTCCATGGTACCGTAGTCTTTGGTCAGTTCGTAAAATCGTAGCAAGACATCTTTGCCGATGTCTGTATGTCCCATTTCACGACCTCTGAAGCGTACGGAGACTTTGACTCGATCGCCGTTTTCCAAAAAGGAAATGGCGGCTCTGGCCTTGACTTGCAGGTCGTGTTCGGCAATGTTCGGGGTCATGCGTACTTCTTTGACGTTGATGACTCGCTGTTTTTTACGAGCTTCTTTTTCTTTTTTCGCCATTTCGTATTTGTATTTGCCGTAGTCCATAAGACGGCAAGTGGGCGGTTTCGCCTGGGGCGCAACCTTGACCAAGTCGAGTTTTTTCTGTGTCGCCAGTTCCATGGCGGCGCGAGGTGTCATGACACCTAGTTGCTCACCATCGTGGTCAATGACACGAATTTCTCGGTCTCTGATCTCTCCATTGATCTGTAAATCTTTAATAGTATGGCACCTCCCTTAGGTACGTTTGTTTCCTGCAACAAAAAAGTGCAGGCAGATGGACTCCGCTTGCACACAAATCGCCTACTAACGCATTTGAGAGGCTGTTAAACCCGGACGCTTTCGCTTAGGGTGAGAAGCGGATCACTTCTACTTATTGACCGTCTATAAGATTAACAGAGCGGATAGGGTTTGTCAAGGGGTTTTTCGATGCGGGGTTGGGGTCC
>CAYFMR010000028.1:0-4343 GCA_964344295.1 uncultured Peptoniphilaceae bacterium
CCGTGGCCACTGCCGTCGGCACAGAACACGGTGTCGCCGGGGCGCACGAGGGTTTTGGCAATCGTTACCATGTATCAGATTGACCAACCGAAATTTATCTTTTTCTGAATGGTAATGCGATGAAATTTCCCAACCATGCCATCACTGCATATCCTACTATATAAACCCATGCACTTGAATTATAAAATATAAATATCGATGGGGTAAATAAAATCGCTACGCTCAAAATATACCAAACATCTAACCCATTTCTAATGCCATAAAAAACAGAAATTAGGAAACATAGGAGAGGAATGATGACGAGCATCACAACCATTGCACTTCCCGTGTCTTTAATCAACCAAGGAATGATGTAAAAGTCTATCAGCAACAGTAAATAGAAAACCATGTTCTTTCTTAAGGTCTCCATCATATCAATATCCTTTCAACTTCTCATTTTTCAAAATGATTTTCGTCTTTTTTCTTTATTTCGTCTGCTACTGACGTCAAAACTATATTTCTACGTGACTACTCAATCGAAGCATATCTCATGTATCCACTCATTTTAATACATTAATTCTCTAATCGGTAAAACTATATTTTCAAATAAATCTTTTTTACTCTTTCTGCAAGCAGGATGGTAGGTATCAACTATTAACTTATCGTCATAAACTAAATATCTAAGATATTTTGAAACGTAAGTCCAAGAGCTGGTGTCTAAATCAAGAATGTTTTTAATCAATATATTTCCTGTTCCTCCGCAGATTATAATCTCTGGATCATATAGGTCGACTTGTTTCTTGATAAATTCTCTATCGTCTTTTGCAAACTTTTCTATTTCAGCATAATTAGACGTTGCCTTTCCAGGTGTTTTTTTCAAATTAATTACAGAAATAGGAGAAAGATATTGCTTCCTATCGTTTTCATCTATAGATTCAACCGTATCAAAGTCTTTTTTTAATATAATGCCTGCGCTAAATCTAGAAACATTGTTCCATATACATCCACCAACAGCACCATCTCTTAAAAATTCTGTTAGGTCATAACCTCCATCATCTTCTTTTTCATTTGTTTCTTTTAGGATAAAAGTAATTTTCAAAGAAGCATTTTTATAAGCATAAAAATCTACTATCCCATCAGGAGAGAAATATTTGTATTTGGCTTTCCATTCATCAAACAGTTTCTCTTGTTTTTCTTTGAGGTTTACTGCTTCATAGTAGGATCCCTTACAATAATTTCTAATAAACAAATGTAGCACAGATGCTTTCGATGCGACATAGCTACATAATGCAAAGTACTTTTTAATATCCTGGTCCTCACTATCAATATTAAAGTCTTTGCCAAAAGATATGTCACAGGATATTTTAGCAGCGTCTTCAAGAGAATAGCCATTGTTTTTTAAATAAAGGAAAATATCTTCTCTGGTCTTTGGGTATTTAGGATTTAAAAACTCCTTAACTGTCCCTTTTTTAGTAGTTAGTTGTATGATAGCTGAAAGATCTAGCATTTCACCGAAGCTTTCTGCATCATTATCTGTTAGTACATCATTAAAATAATCTCCCACAGAATATTGGAAATGTATTTTTTGGTATTTTAAAAAATCTTCTACATTGATCTCTCTCTTTAAATTTTTGCCCATGTAATTATCGGCAACCGGGGTGTTAAATGTGATTTTAGTTGAAGCAAAAGAAATTTCTTTGGTATTGGACCAATGCCTAGATTTTTCAACTCTATAAGTGAAACTACTTCCTAATAACTCTCTTACTAATTCATAGTGGTTTTTATGCAAATATAATTTAAACGTATCTTCTGCTTTTAGATTTAGTGCATAATCTTCTAGAATGTTAAAACCATCTCTATGAAAGCCAGTCTTTTTAGGCAAGTCTACTCCATGTAAAACAGAATCATCAAATATAAGTTCTTTGCTTTCAGGATTATAATAGTGGGCAGGCATAGGGTTTATATATTCTAAATCTAATAGATAAAGTGATAGAAAACCAATGGGAAATACATAAACCGTTTGGTCTTTGATTTTTTCTTTAATTTTTAAAATTATTTCTATTTCTTTAAGCCACTTGTTTTTTTCAAAATAATCCAGCTCTTTTTCTACCCTTTCTTTGACATAAGCATTATTAGGATAGGTCGTGTTTGCATTTTTTCTTATTAATTCTCTGCTATTCATAACTCATCTCCTTATTATATTCCTCTGTGTGTATAAACTGTGTTTTAGTTTAAAAACTCTTTTTTGAAATTTTTCTTTATTTAATTATACATCAAATTAAAACTAGAGTGATGACGTGTCATCATCTGCAGATTAACCCCTATCTTTTCCGCATCTAATGATTGTGTGAAAAGTCATGCTAGAAAGTCGTTTTGAGGGCATATCTTTTTCTACAATGCCTCGATGAAGTGATGTATTTTGATAGCCTTTACTTGTTCAGTGTATCCATGAAGACCCTTTTCCCTCTTTTTCAGGATACTTTTTATTATCCAGGTCTTCCTCTATCGATTAATTTGTTATAATTAAATGAGAGATGAAAGGAGGTTCTCATGGACAAAATTTTGATGGGCAAAGGGCATACGGAAAATTATATTCTTTTCAATAAAATGAATCGACACGGACTGATCAGCGGTGCTACGGGAACTGGTAAAACCGTCACACTAAAGGTGCTGGCGGAAGGTCTCTCGGACGCTGGGGTTCCGACCATTCTTGCGGATGTGAAGGGCGATCTTGCAAATATTTCAAAGCCTGGCGAGATGAATGACAAATTACATGCAAGGCTTGAAGAGCTGGGTATTTCTAATTTTGAGTTTAAACCTTATCCTGTCACGATGTGGGATATCTACGGTGAAAAAGGCATTCCACTTCGAGTGACTGTTTCAGAGATGGGTCCTCTGATGCTCGCCAATATTTTGGAGCTAAACGATACGCAGACTGGGGTTTTACATATTATTTTCAAAGTTGCCGACAGTGAAGGGCTGCTGTTAATCGATTTAAAGGATCTGAAACAGGTGATCAATTTCGTCGGCGAAAATAGGGACGAGATTAGCAAGACCTACGGCAATGTGGCCAGTCAAAGTCTCTCTGCCATTTCGAGAAAACTTTTGTTTATCGAAGATGCCGGCGGAGATCTGTTCTTCGGAGAGCCTGCCATCGACATCGGCGACCTTATTCGAACGGACACCAGTGGCAAGGGTATGGTCAATATTTTAAATGCTACGAAATTGATCTCAAATCCACTTCTCTACTCCATGCTTCTTCTATACTTGCTTTCAGAAATCTATGAAAACTTCCCAGAGGTTGGAGATTTGGACAAACCGAAGCTTGTGTTCTTCTTTGACGAAGCTCATTTACTGTTTAACAACACGCCAAAAATTTTACAGGACAAGATCATCCAAGTCGTTCGACTCGTGCGCAGTAAAGGGGTGGGCGTTTTCTTCGTCACTCAAAATCCTCTCGACGTGCCGGAATCCATTTCGTCACAACTTTCCAACCGAATCGTCCATCAGCTAAGGGCTTATTCTCCCAAGGAACTAAAGGCGATCAACGCGGTTGCAGACACCTTTCGGCAGGATGAATCCATGGATATCAAGGAAGAAATCATCAATCTCAGGACCGGAGAAGCATTGGTTTCATTTGCCGATGAAAGCGGTGCACCCACTGTGGCAGACAAGGCACTGATCCTTCCACCCCACTCATCCTTTGCGACACTAACCGATGGGGAGTATCGAGCCTTGGTTGATTCTTCGCCACTTTACACCAGGTACAAAGAACCCATCGACAGAGAATCCGCCTACGAAATTCTTTTAGCCAGAATCGAAAAAGAAGCGTTGGAAGCTGAAAGACAGAAAGAACTTGAAGCGCAAAGAAAAGAATTAGAAAGAGCACAAAAGTCCAGCCGCAACCAAAAGACTTATATTGATAAAGGCATCGACTCCATGCTCGGCACCATTACGAGAACCATTGGTCGTGAAATCGCCAGAGGCCTCCTCGGTTCCATGAAAAAAGGAAGATAACATGCAAAAGACCGGAAAATCATCCGGTCTTTCTTTGTTCGCTTACATTTTATTTTAAAGATTTTCAATGAAGACTGCGTTTACACCTTCAAGCCCCTTAAAATACAGGGGCTTATTTCGATTAGATCGATTCCAAATTTGCCAAATTGTCTAAAACCTCAGTATGACTTGAATTTCGCGGCTATTTTCCTTTCACCTTTGACATCAATACTACACTTTCCACATGGAACGATAGGCTCACCTTGATGTCTGGTCTGTATTTTTCGTTTTGTCCGTTCGCGGGGATAGGTCGATAGTGGATTTAATGGGTATTCTCTGTTCGAGGGAACAGTTCAATGGATTTTGTC
>CAYFMR010000029.1:0-4321 GCA_964344295.1 uncultured Peptoniphilaceae bacterium
TCTGGGTGGATGGTGAAGTCCCCGTGCTCACGTTTCGCTGCGAGTAGACGCTCATGCCTCACACGTTTCGCAGTGGTGTTCATGCCGCGCACAGCCTCGATCAAGTCTGCGGGCGTCAAGTACACGCCACGACTGTCCGTGGGTCTAGTCGCTGCGAGACTGAGTATCGCACGGTGCAACTGGCTGCTAGTCACCTCGGGGATCGCACTGTTTATCACCTCAGCCCACAAGTCTGCCTGCCCCGCCTTCACAGTCCCAAGGTTTAGGCGATCCATCGTCATCAGGTGATCCACCATCGCACTTACCTGGATCATGCGGACAGTTCACGCCTCTCAGCATCCACTGCAGCAAGCCTGCGCTTCTCAGCCACGTAGATCTCCTCCGCACGTGAAAGTGTGGGTGCCCTGCGTTGTTGCTCAGCCTGCGCTTTCAAACGGAGCTGGTCGTACTTAGACCGCAAGGACGACATGGACAAGATGTTCGCCTTCCAGAATGGGTCTTGCTGTGACCAGTCAATCGCGGCGCGCACCTGCTGTGGGGTCCTACCGTCCCTATCGAGCATGAGCCGACAAGAGTTACGCCACGCCTTCGTGATCGTTGGACGTTTACTCCCATTCGCCTCGATCCAGTCCGCTAGGTATGAGCACAACTCCGTGATCTCAGGATCATCGTTACGCTCATTCTCTTTCTTCACGTCCGTGTCCGCTTGCGGATTCGACGTGGGTAATGAGTGTGCGTGTGTGTTTGTGTTTGTGTTTGTGTTTGTGTTTGTAGGGGGACAAGAGCGGAATACCCCATCCGATACCCCATCCGATACCCCTTCTGATGGCGTATCCTGTGGTGGGTTTTCAGTGACGAGATACCCTATCTCACGTTCAGCTACGTCACGTGGCACCGTCCCATTCTGGAGTGGCTTATCGCGCACCAACCCGAGGTCTAGGCGTAGCAGTTCCTCCGATATGACGCTGCGTAGCGTGGGTGACAGGACACGACGAACCGCGTTTGTCACGCCGGTAAGTGTCTTGTTGGATACCCACCCACCGTCATTCCGTATGTATGAGCGGAGCAGCACTTCCTGCGTGTCGTGGTCTACCACCACGTACCCACGGTCTTGGAGTGTGGCAAGACATTCTTCTATGCGCTCCACTGTTTGCCCCGCTGTTTGGGTTGCCCACCGTGTTGTTGCGACGGTGAGCACACCTGCCATGCTCACGTCTGGTTGTGAGAACAGTTTGATATAGAGCAGTTGCTCCTCCGCGTTGAGCGCTTTGAAGTCGGGGTCACCCCATATGTGTCTATAGAGTTTTGCGTATGCTCCGCTCATGGTTGCCTCTCGTGGGTTTGTGGTTGCCTCTGGGACACCTGTGGACACGTA
This sequence comes from uncultured Peptoniphilaceae bacterium, assembly GCA_964344295.1. Taxonomy (GTDB): domain Bacteria; phylum Bacillota; class Clostridia; order Tissierellales; family Peptoniphilaceae; genus JAAYFJ01. The sequence continues at coordinate 1,376 of CAYFMR010000029.1, forward strand.
TGTACTGCTGGTCGCACGCCTCGCACTGGTTGAATCGTGGTTCGTATAGTCGGTCGCGGGATTGTTCTTGCTTCTCCGCAACGTATTCGCGGGTGAGCCACCCGCCGGGGACAGCCACCCCCCCTATTATCCTCATGTGGCCTCTCTTATGGTTATGGTGACGCCAGCGGCGTGTTCACCTGTTTCGTAGTGTTTCGTGGCATGCCAGGACACTATGCGACTATCGTCTTGCAGTATGCGCGCACCATGTTTAGGTGAGAGCGCGTCCCCCACTGCGCGTTGCAGTTTGTCTAGGTCCGGTTGGACTGCTGGCACGTGGAAGCGTGGCCGCTTCGGTCGTGGCATGTAAAAGTGTGCTTCCACAGTTACCGGCGCGTCTATGGGGAGTTCCACGCCAGCACGTCTCGCTGCGAGTAGTGCAACTTCGTGTACTAGGTCCCGCCACATTACGAGTTGTGGCTTTTGGTATAGGACGCCTGCACGGTTGTGCGCTAGGCTCCCCTGCGACTGTGGGCGTCCCGCCACTGTGAACTGTAAGAGCGTCACACCTCCCATAGTGGTAGCACCCCCTGCGCTAAACGGTTCGCAGCGATCTCACAGTACTTTTCTTCTAGTTCCACGCCGATAGCGCTGCGGCCTAAGGCTTTCGCTGCCACCAACGTCGAACCGCCACCAGCGAACGGATCAGCGATCACTCCATCCGGCGTGGACATAATCAGCGTCTCCATAACATCGCTAGGCTTTCCGTGAGGATGACCGTACTTGACGTATGTGGCTAATGCTTTAGTTCCAGACTTGAGAACAGCACTTCTCTCAGCTGGGATTTGAGGCCATTTACCAAGCAAATAAATAGCTTCAACATTTCTCCGCCACCCACCTATCGCACCAAAAAAGCCTGAGTTATCAGGTTTCTGCCAAACCAAGGTCTGCTTTGATCCCTCAGGTGGTGAAGTATTGAGTTGCCCAAATACAATGGCAGGACGTTCAGCGCCCCATGCTTGTAACACCTCATCTCGCGCCTTAGTCCCTTCATCGTTGCGAATCCCTGCATGTCCCACGCCGTGCTTTCTTTTGCCTAATTCCTTATTGAAAGCTCCTTCAGGAACGCTCCACCCGATACCGTACGGCGGGTCGGTCACCAACACGTCCGCAGTGGTCCACAGTTCGGGATGTTCGAGACAGTCCGCGTGGTAAAGCGTCACGAAGTCGTCCTGGTAGTACGGTTTCACGATGCACCGCCTTCCCATAGTGGTAGGACTTCCTGCGCTAGCCGTGTCTGGAGGCTCAGGTCTAGGTACTCACGGTTTACGTCTATGCCAACATATTTGCGTCCTAGTAGGAGTGCTTGCTCGCCGGTTGTGCCGCTGCCTGAGAAGGGGTCTAGGACCACGCCTCCCTGTTTGCAGCCTGCTTGGATGCAGCGACGCGGGAGCGCTGGCGGGAATGTTGCGAAGTGTGCGCCGGGGAACGGCTGACTGTTCAACGTCCAAACGTCCCCCGGATTCTTGCCGTTAGGGTGGCTACCGCGATAACCCGTGTGACGTGGGGAGTTGTCGTACTGGACACCCATGTTCCATGATTCGTGGCTTCCACGTGGCACTTGTCCTTGGTCGTGTGCAGGTTCGACACGTATTGCATCGAGGTCAAAGTGGTAGCGCTGTTGTTTAGTAAACAGGAACAGATGCTCATGTTTGTTGGCGAGTCGGTCCGCAACAGACTCTGGCATCCCGTTGTTCTTGTGCCAGATGACTTCGTTGCGGAGTATCCACCCCGCGTCTTGTAAGGCGAAAGCGACACGCCACGGAATCCCTAGAAGGCTTTTCGCGGGACGGTCCCCACGTGCACGCGCACCCATTGGCCTACCAACATGTTTACCTGTTTCCGCAAAACTTGTCGTGTTGCTGTTCGCGTAGGAGTCACCGAGGTTGAGCCACAGTGTGCCGTCATCCGCCAGCACGCGGTGAACCTCCTGGAACACGCGGACAAGACTCTCAACGAACTCTGCAGGAGTAGCTTCTTGACCGAGCTGCCCTGTCGCACCGTAGTCGCGTAACCCGAAGTATGGGGGGGATGTGACGACACAGTTCACAGACTGGTCTGGTAGTGCGCGCAGCGTGGTTGTAGCGTCTCCGTGGTACAAGGTCACGAAGTCATCCTGGTAGTACGGCTCTACACGTCCCATAAGGGGAGCACCTCCTGCGCTAAACGGTTCGCAGCGATCTCACAGTACTTTTCTTCCAACTCAACACCCACTGCCTTACGTCCCAACGCTTTCGCTGCGACAAGGGTAGAACCGCTGCCCGCGAACGGGTCAGCGATAGCGCCGGGTGGCGTGAGGATGATTAGCTCTTCTAAAACATTGAGCGCTTTAGCGTGGGGATGCCCACCCGCTTTAGACACAACACCATGAGCGCCGCTAATACTTGGCGCTGCCACACGAAAGATGGAGGAACGGCCTCCTATGCCAGACTGCCACTTTCCCCAAAAGTAGATACTTTCCGCGTCGCGTCTAACTTTTCCTATAGCGCCACGTATCCCTGAATCTGTGGTTTTGGCGTATATGGCAGTTAGTTTTGTTCCCGCAGGTGGCGCAAGCATGAGATCACCAAAGACAATGGCTGGACGATCTTTTCCCCACAGTGTTAGCGCTTCATCTCGTGTTTGTGTTGTGGAATCGTTGAGAATTCCGTCGTCACTCGCTTCGTTTCTTACGTGTCCCTTCAGTTCGCCTTGTCGCCACGCCCTCCCGTATGGCGGGTCTGTGACTAGCACGTCTGCACACGTCCATAACTCGGGATGTTCCAAGCAGTCCGCGTGGTACAAGGTCACGAAGTCGTCTTGGTAGTACGGTTTCACAGGTTGCCTGCCTCTCGTCGTAGTCGTATGCGGCGACACTCTGCGCAGGAGCCACGCTTGTCTGCGCCCACTACGTTCTTATCGTGACCG
>CAYFMR010000030.1:0-4059 GCA_964344295.1 uncultured Peptoniphilaceae bacterium
CCAACTTGAAGGATGCTTTCGATGTGATGCTCAATGATATTGGCAAGGCTAACGAGGGTACAATGAAGGGAATGGTAAGCTGGGGTACTTCTATGCTTGATAATTGGAAAGCACTTGCAGAAATAGGAAAAGCTCTTATACCTATTCTTATTGCCATAAAAGCTAATTCTATGTTTGCAAAGACTAGTCTAGGACAAGCTTTTTCGCAAGCATCTGGCACAGGTATCGTGAGATACAAGGCTCTTTTCGTAAATTCCTTAGATGGAATGAAAAAAGCTCTTAAAGATTTTGGCGGTCTCGTTAAAAGTTCATTATCAGGTATAGGCGTAGGTCTTGCAATTTACGCTGTAGCAGAAGTAATAACTACCGTTTACGATAAGATTTCCAAGTACAACGAAAATGTACGTAAGGCAGAAGAAGAAACCATAAAGGCAAAGGGAGCAATAGGTGCTTTAGCTGGAACGTACAACGACCTTGCAAATGCAGCCACAAAAGCAAATAGCAAATTAGGAGGAAAGGATTTAGAGAAGAATATTGAGGATAGACGTACAACGTTACAAAAGCTTATTGATGCCGCATCAAAAGACGGACTGACTTTCAAAATAAATGTAGATACTCTCGATGTAAATCAGCTTAACACTACTTTCAGTAAGGTTGAGAAAGAATATAAAGATTTCATTGATAGTATTGAGGTTATCAGAAGAAATTACGCCAAGAATGATGCTTGGAATACTTGGTTTACAGATGGTCTTGATGATGATGCCGGCGATTACAAGGATGCTGTGATTGATGCTCTCGCAAAGTCTTCGCAAATGGAGAGAGTTGTAGCAAACATTAACGCAAACTATAAACAAGCCACTTCGACCACGAAGAAATACTTTGATGAGATACGTGCAGGTCAAAAGGATAACGAATCCAACATTGACTATATGACACGTATGTATGAGTTGATAAAGAAAATCAACATAGCACAAGGCGGCAGCGACTATAAAATGCCATCTTTCATTGGTACTTCGCAAGCTGATTTCAATGACCTTATCCGTGCGATGAACAGCGTACAAAATAAGGCGCAAGAATTGAACAGCGAGTTTGATAATGTTTTTGCAGGCATGAAGGATGCATTCAAAAACGACCCAATAAAGATACAAGCGTTTATTGATAAAATTGCGGCAGAGCGTGATTGGAATCAATACGAGAGAGACCTTGCTTACAGACACTTTGGTATCAATGTATATATTGACAAAGCCAACATGGAAAAGCAAGTATCTTGGGTTGACGATTATATCAACGATTTCTTCGCAAAGAAAAAGTATGGTATTAGCCTCGTTGTCAAAGAAATTGATGACGATAAGGCTTTTGAAGGTTTTCTTGGAAAGGGAGACCAAGCAGCAAAGGCGGCAAAATCTTGGAAAGAAGTTGAAAAGAGACTCGCTGCTGTTGGCAAAAACTCGCCTACAATAACAATTGATGATTCTATCCGAAAAATATTCAAGGCTGGCGAAATTGGTGCTAATCAAATGGTGATTTCTGTAGCCAAGGTGAAAGCCAAGGTTAAGGAATTGAAGCAAGCCGCGACTCAGCAAGCTTTAGCTTTAGGTGTTAACCCTTTTGAGAGTGATGCTAAAAAAAATAGAACCAAGCATGACAAGGCGCAACGCGATATTCTCAACGAGCGCATTTCCCTGTTAAAGGATATGAGTTCAGAATATCAGAAACTCATTAAATACGAAAGCGAAGAGCAAGCTACAGCCGATGTTCGTAAGCACTTTGCATTGGCAGCAAAGAATGTTGGTATGAGTATAAATGACTTTATTCCAGACCGTCAGACTATTGCGAAGAAGATTGAATATCTTGCAAGCCAATATAAGGAACTCGGAAAACGTGGCAGCGCATTACGCAACGCCACTGAAATCCGTCTTGATATTGATGAGGAATATTTCAAGCAACAACTTGACGATGCGAAGAACAATGCGCAAGAAGCATTCTCACAGCTCGATTTGTTTAAGAAGCTCAAAGGAGAAGGTCTTTCTGATAGCATCATCAAAAGTATGTTCGGGGATTTGACTTCTTCTTTCGATGATGTGCGCAAGTCTATTACAGATGATTTTGAAGCAAAATGGGGTAAAGACCAGACAAAGTGGGGTGATGATGTCGCAAAGGAATACACGTCACAGATGCAGAAGCTTGATAAGGAAGTCTATCAAGACCAAGTTAATCAAGCACAAGAACTGATTAAGGCATACAAGCAGCAATTGACAGACCAGCTTCAACTCGATAGATGGTATATCAATGAGCGTTACAAGTTGCAAAACAATGCAAATATTGCAAAGAATCCAGAACTGCAAAGACAGTTGCAAGAAAACTTGAATGCACAATATAAGAAAAAGACCGACGAAAATACTTGGAAAGATTTCAAAAATAGCGACATGTATGTTCGTCTGTTTGATAATCTAGACCAAGTTTCTTCTAAGGCACTTGATGCGATGGCAGAAAGACTGCAACAGTTGCGTACAGAACTTAGAGACCTAGACCCAACAGAGTTGAAGACTATTGCGGAACAGATTAACAAGGTTAACGAAGTTCGCAATTCACGCAATCCTTTCAAGGCTTTCACTAGCGGACTTAAAGAAATGATTAAGGCTGGTAAAGACTTGAAAAAGTCGGGCGGCGTGGATAAATACGTAGAGCTTAACGGACTTAGAGCGGATTTGACGAGCAAATTACAGAGCCAAAATGCCTATGTTGAGTCTTTACAGCAAGAATACGACGCTATCCAAAAGAACGGACAAGCAGAAACTGCCTACGGAAAGGCTTTAAAGTTGAAGTTGGCAACGAACAAAAGCATTCGCGACTCTTTAAAATCTCAGTTAAACCTCACCGATGAGCAGATTGCAAAGCTCGGAACGATTATGACTGAGGAAGAGCAGGCGAAAGCAAAGTTCTCAAAATCCGTGACGGATATTACAGACGTAGTTTCCACAATGGCTAACTCGTTTAATGCTCTATTTGAAGCACTTAGCGGTTCTGATGCAAATTTGGAGAATACTCTTGATATTGTCAGCAACATCGGTCAGGCAGTCGGTTCGTATTATAGCGGAAACTATGCAGGTGTTGCGGCTGGTGCAATGGGCGCGCTTACTGGCATTGCTAAACTCTTTAGCAACGAAGGAAAGATTGATAAGGAAATTGCACGCCAAGAACGCGCTATAAACTCCTTACAACACGCTTACGAAAAGCTTAAAAAGAGTATGGACGATGCCTTTGACACCCAAAGGCTCTATGAATACAACCAAAAATCGGTCGATGCCCTTAAAAAGGAACAGAAAGCGTACCAAGCAATGATTAACGCAGAGCGCGGTCGCAAGAAACCTGATGAAGGAAAGATTCAGGAATGGGAACAGCAGATTGATGATTTGAACACAACCATCCAAGAATTAGGCGAGTCTATGACAGAAGCACTTGGCGGTTTCGGTTCTCAGTCTAACTATAAATCTGCTGCTGAAGCTTTCTCGGAAGCGTGGGTAGATGCTTTCAATGAAGGCAGTGATGCACTCGAAGCACTCAACAATAAGTTTGACGAGTATTTCAACACAATGCTCACAAAGCAGTTGATGAATAGAGCTACTTCAAAATACATTCAGCCTATCCTTGAAGCATTCGACAAAGCGGTATCTGAGGGCAGCGAAGGTGGAAACAATGGTCTTGACGTTACCAAGAAAGAACTCGAAGGTATCAAGGAACTGAAAGACAAGAACCTTGCATTATTCAATGAGTATGCAAAGAACTTGATGGATGTTCTCAATGTAAAGCCTACTGGCAGTTCAAATATCTCTGCTTTGCAGCAAGGTATTCAGTCTGTAACAGAATCAACCGCACAGGCGTTGGAATCGATACTCAACAGCCTACGATATTATGTAGCCACTCAGCAAGCTGATGTCCGCATCATCCGCGATACTCTTCTAGAGAAGCTCGGCAATAGTATCAGCGCAATAACGCAAGACACGTCAAGCAGTCCTGTACTCATTGAATTGAGATTGCAGACAACAATACTTACTGATA
>CAYFMR010000031.1:0-3528 GCA_964344295.1 uncultured Peptoniphilaceae bacterium
CCTGAATATCGCAATCAGTTTCAAAAATGATAGTTTCTACATTTTCTGTTTCTGAATCACCTGCACTAGTATCAGTATCACCTAACATATCCCCATCGCTTCCGATAAGGTCTCCATCTTCTTTCGGTTTTTGTTCCGAGCGGTAGAACACGCCATGATAGGCATATTCATCCAAAGCATTTCTGTCAGTGTACATAGCTTACCAATCTGTTTCTTTAATCCATTTAACCTCTCCATCGGTTTCATTGAGAGCTTCAAGTTTCTCATCCTCTCCATACTTCTTGTAAAGTCTTTTGAGTTCTGATTTGATACTCAGCAATGCAGCCGATGTAATGGTCTGAGCACCTACCGTAAGAGTATATGCGCCATGTTGGTTTGTGGTTGATGCAGTCTGATAGACACCGAACACAATCTTTTCCAAGAGTGCAATCTTACATCTGTCTTTCTGCTCTTCTGTCAAGTCTAGATAAGACTCGACATCAGAAACGCCACAATCCAAAGCGACATTGTTTAATGCTGACTTGTCAAAGACAAAATTAGTCATGCCGCTCAGATAGTCCAATATGTCAAACTTCGATGCTGCCATTGAGAGATAAATGAATTAAATGTTATCGTATATTGTGAGTATTTAACCATTAAGATACTGCACCGTCACCAGCTACCTCGGTGTGGATAATCTCATGGTTAGTGAATGAGATGAGAGCAGGAATAGCAGACATCATCACGTCTGTGTGCCACTCCTTCAATCGACCATTGTCGGTTGTGGTGTTCATTGCTGTAACAAGACCGTTGAGCATGGTTGCGAAAGTGGTATCAATAGTACTTGCACCATAGCCGCTACCGAATACGTCACGTTCCAATACATCGGTGTACTTGAACTCTACTGCATCACCAGCAGGGCGAAGAACAACGCGATTATCTGCCCAACCCTTGACAAATGTGTCGGTTGTGCGTGTCTTGTTACGCTCCTTCTCAACGACAATCTCGATAGGAGAAATACCTTGAATGTCTGTAAACGACTTCAAGAATTGCTCGTTAGTGATAGGCATACCCTCAACGTATGCGATATAGTTAGCCTTACACCAAGTAACATACAAGTCGCGTACTTCTTGGTTCTGAAGGAATACATCATTGTACATCTTCTTTGTCATCTTCCAAGTAAGAGCACCATCGTAGCCTCCTCGCTTATCACGATAAGCGTCTTCTAACTTACGCATCTGTGTGAGAATTTTACAATCTGCGGCAGTCCAAGCCTTTGCACCAGCCTTCTGAAAATTATCCTTTGGAAGACGAGCATCATAGAGCTTGCTGTATATACCAGCACCGAGACCAGTGTAATCAATCTTACCAGTTGTTTCCAACTGCGCGGTTGTGTTATTCAATGTAGCCTTTGCGGACTTCAATCCAACTGCGAGGTAGTCACGTACCCAACGAGCGATAATGCGGTCTGCGTTTCCAAACTGGGCAAACTGTTTTTCTTTGTAGATACGTTGTGCGGCGGTCTCTACAAAACCACGACCGATAAAGTCAGGGATTGATGCGGTGTACTCTGCCTCACCCTCGGCATCCATCTGATGTGAATCACCGAGAGGCGCACGCATATCCATGACTGGTGCAGCTTCCAACTTATGTGAAGTCATTCGGAAAGTAGCAGAACCATCATCCGCTGTTGGAGTAGGTGCATCAGCAACATGTCCCTGTGTCATTGCCCAGCCCTCATCCATGTTAAGGAGGTCAGAGTTGTCAACGAGAGACTGAAACAGCTCGCTACCACCATCCTTTGAGCGGAAAAGTGCAGCCCAATCAGAGTTGTTAATATCAAATCTTTGCATATCCTAAATACAATTAATTACAAAAAAATAAGTTCGTTATCATTCACTTGGTCTGATTAATTAAACCAGAACCAAGTTTTTACACGGCTCTTGTTGAGAGCGAGAACTGCTGGTGGTAAATTGCCGATAGCTACAAGGTCGATAACAGTATCTTCTTGTGCCAACGCTGGAGTAAGCATATACTCCAAATCGTCAACCCCTTCCATGTTCGCGTCATACAAGAAATCCATATCCTTGTCTGCGTAAGCATTAGGATTAGTAACCATAGGAAGCGTTTTCGCACCTGCTTTTGCTGCTTCTACGAGAATGTCACCTGCTTTTTGTGCTGTACCAAGTGTCTCTGATACTGTAACGAGCCAAATATCGTTTGAACCATCGGTAGATTTCTCCACATTGGTGATAGTGACACCCTTTGCTTGTGTGGCAAAATCTTTCTGTCCTACCATGATAGTATCGCCAGCATACGGTATGTGGTGATAGCCGTCACGAACCAATTTGTAGGTTACGTCTGTCTCAGTAGCATCCTTCGCCAGCTCATAGAACTTCAAAATCTTTACCTCTGCACCAGTAGTGTTGTTAATGTTAGGTGTGTACTCAATGAGGTCACCTGCATAAATCTTCGCTCTACCCTTGAATGGGTTCTTCAAGATGCCACCCGTTGTAGGATAACAGAGCGCATCCTTGTTGCCCTTTACAAGCTTTACGAAGACATTTTTATGACCTCCAATAGAGCCATGTGCCTGAATGAGTGTGCGACCAGTGAATACCGCGCCACCATTGGCTTGTCTTGTGAAAAAGTTATCCAACATAATCTTTTTACCTTAAAGAGTTAATAATTAATGTTATCCGAATTTACTTGTCAGCAGGTTTTGACGTACCGAGGATTTTGTTTACTCCTGCCCATCGTTCAGCACCGATAGGTTTATCTCCATTACCGCCAATTGGTGTACCTGGAGTACCACCGCCCTTTACGTGGGATATGTTGTAAAATTCTTCCGCATCGGTAAACTCCTGCTCGATGTCCGAGTCCTTGGTGAGGTTCAACTTGTTCATGTACTTGTCAATCCACTTGCTATCGTTGATACCTTTCTCCTTGAACTTGGCGAGAAGTTCACTACGTTTCTGTGATACGAGCTTAGATGCTTCGTACTCTGCATCCTTCTTCTCTAGAGCTTCCAAGCGTTCCAAAAGCTTCTTTTCAACAGCCGAAGGCTCTTTATCATCGTCCTTTGGGTTTGGCTTGGTGTCGGGATGCTCGTCATTCCACTTCTTGATGAAGTCGGCATTGTCCTTCTCGTAGTTGCCGTTAAGGGAAACATACTGCGGCAAAATCTTCTTCACCAAATCATCTAACTCTGTATCTTCACCAACTAAGAGGTCAAAGTGGGAATCACTCAAACTCTTGATTGTCTTTTCACTGATGGAAAGGTGTTTTCCGTTTGCAGTGAGCTTTGCTTTTAGGGTGTCTAAAAGTTGTTGTTTTGTAAACTTCATATTACTAATTTTTAAAATTCTGCTGCAAAGATAATTAAATAATGTGGTGATATTCAGGTTTTTAGAAACTCTATTTGTTACGTAACCAATATAGAATTATTCCCACGCTATTATATATTATAAATTAGGTATCTTTGCAGCATGAATACGAATAAAGATATAGAAATCAGACCACAAGAGGGCTTTCAAATGTCCTTTGCAA
>CAYFMR010000032.1:0-2715 GCA_964344295.1 uncultured Peptoniphilaceae bacterium
TCTTGCGTCGTTCCTCGTCCCGAGTCTTTATCTCCCCTTTGGCATCCGTGACAAAGGGATGGTGTTTGATCAAGGTCTCATCAGCATCTGCACCCAATAAAAAAGGAGCAAAGCTTTCACTTAAGCCTTGTTCCTGTAGTGTTTTTCTCGTCTGCAGTTCCAACCGTTCCCGTTCAAATGTCTGCTTTTCTTCTTCAAATTTGCGTCGTTCTTTCTTCAGCTCTGCCGCGGCTTTCTGCTCAGAGGACATCTTTGCCATCTTGGCCGCCTCATCTTTTTCTTCCTGGAGTTTTTCTTGGTACTCCTTCTCCCATTTGGCTCTCGAGGTTTTCAGTGCTTCAGTCACTCGCTTGTCCGTCTCGGACTGCAGCTTCTCTTGAAACTCCTCTTCGGTGTACGTTTTAACGGCTTCCTGCTCTCCGGCATCGCCTGCGTCGTCCTGGGGCGGCGTGTCTTCGCCACCAAAGAACTGCAAATTCATTGCTACTGGCTTTAGCCCCTCTAAGTTCTCACTAGCCCTTACAGTTGCATGATCCATTTCGTTCACTCCTTTAATTTTTTATAAAAATAGCCGTGAGTCATCTCACAGCTACTCTTGGTAATGAAAAACCACCAACTAGAAAGTTAGTCGGTGGTCTAGTTTGACTTCCTTGCACATTAGCGGTCATCAAAATCTTCATATTCTATCTTGACATAATCCATCAAATCTCTTGAAGAAAATCTACCTTTTTTGTGGTTTTCTTGGATCTGTTTTCGTTCCTTTTCGGCCTGAGCTAAAAATCTTTCCAACATATCCTCAGGCATGCGCGTGGATATGACTAACGTTCGATCAGGTGTAATATAAAACAATCCGCGAGCATAATTCCACCGTACATTATATGACACAATAGCTCCTCCCTACCTGTTTAAGTCTCTGTGGATGTGGCTAACTATTTTGTTAGCAATCTCAATATCTAACCCTCCATACACTGCTGAAAAGCTTTCGGCGATTAATTCATTGCTTCCATCTGCCGCCCGTTGGCTGACCTCTGATAAAATTCTACCTTTTATCTCCTGGTAACTCTCAGCAGTGAACGCAGCTACATAAACTTCTTCTCTTATTGACATATAAGCTTTATACGCTGAATTTCTTTCTCTAACCGTTAGTTTTGACACCCCATCCCATCCGACTCTGTGCAGAGCCGACATAGCGTGGAGAACGTGCCCCAGTTCATGATATACAACCCCCTTTGGGTCCTCCATATACACATGGGTTTTGATGCCTTCTTCTCTGAGAAACTTCAGCACTTTATCCAAACTCATCCAATCATTTTTGTTAAATCCGATACTAAGATGCACATTCCCACTTCCGTCCAATTGGAAATTTGCGGTTGCGGGGTCATATTCAGATGTATCATAAACCCATAAGTCCAAAGGATACTTTTCCATAATCGGAAAGTCTCGTTTGACTTCATTAATGGCCTCATGGATGACAGCCTTGCACTCATCCGGAAGCTCTTCAAAGTCGGCCTCTCTGTATTCTATGTTCTCATTTTTATTATACCCACTAACGCTTGATGTTTCCACATATTGCTTGTGCCAATCCTCATAGGTCATGTGCCGGTACGGATATCACATTACCTTCGCCGTCTTCGGCAGCCTTGGTGCCGTCCTTTTCTTCTCGGTAGGCAATGGTAATGGACCTGCAGTGCGGATGCATCGGCGGGTAGTTTAAGCCCGGCACGGCATCTTTTACGGCGAAGTGTTTACCATCCAGTGACTGGCATATCTCCGAAGTCTTTCTATCCAGCACGGCAGAGAACTCATATTGCTCCACACCCAGCCTTTCATAGACCAGCATGTCTGCCTGCCCTTTGACAAAAGCCGTTTCAGTATGAATAAGCCGCTTAGCCGCGTGGCGGTAGTCGGTTCCCAGCGCATCGGCGACTTGTTTGGTTAACCGTTCAATACTGGTGCCGGCGATGATGTTTTGCGTCACCATGGACTTGATCCTATGGCCTATATGAAACTCCCGTTTCCAAATATTGGCGGAGTAATTATCGCCGGACCACGGCATCCTGAGCACCTGCTCAATGGCCGCTTTCGACAAGCGCACCTGGTGGTTCTCCATGAGCTCCAGCACCGCCGGATTAGCGTCTCGGTAATGGTCATACATGGTCTCGTAGTAGTTGCGCTCTAAGGCATCTCCCAGCAACTCGTGTGCCTTGCGCTCCTGGGCGTCGGCAAGGATAGCTGCATTAGCCAAAATCTCCGCCTCCAAAGCCTGTAGGCGATTAATCCTAGCCCTGATGGTCAGCACATCCAGCTCTAATAGTAGCGCCTGATTCCCTCCGGCAATCTGCGCCAGATAATCCTTCATTCCGACAACAGACCCTATGAAAGCAGCTCAAAATTGCACCCAGCCATTTCACTCCGTTAATCATAGCTATGGCGGGCGTCAGCCCTAGAACTGTACAATCCCTGGTAGGACATAATGACATCACCACAACACTCAACATCTACACCAACGTCATGGGCAATAAAAAAAGAACTCGCCGTCGAAAAACTTATCATGTCTATAATCACAAAAATGTGCTTACTGACGTGCTTGTCGACGGAAAAGTACACCATTTCAAATCATTTTAAAAAAGACAAAACAAAAACGACTTAGATGCTAGCTTGTAGCAATCCAAGTCGTTTTATAATCAGCTTGGCAGGGGTAGAAGGAATCGAACC
>CAYFMR010000033.1:0-2534 GCA_964344295.1 uncultured Peptoniphilaceae bacterium
TCGTCTGTTTTGATGCCGATCATGTCCAGGTAATGGCCCGGAAGCGAGAAGTCGGTCAAGCCTTCCGGCAGGTGGTCGTCCATGGCGGTGACGGTGGATGCCTTGGCCATGAGAAATTTGTTGCGCAGCGGCTTAAAGGGATACCCGCCATATAACAAGGAGGGTTCCAGCAGTGGAAACGCCGTGACACAGGCTTCCATGCCATAGGCGTATACGGGGCAGCCGGTGCGGTCTTGGATCACTTTGTTGCCGCCAATGTGATCTGCGTTAGCGTGGGTGGAGATGATGCCCCGTACCGTCCACCCCTCTGCTTGTATCAGCTTGAGGATTTTTTTGCCCGCCTCTTTGTCGTTTCCGGTGTCGATGAGGTAGACTTCTGTGTCGCTGATTTGGTAGACCCCTATGTTGGTAGGGTTTTTGATGTAATAGGTGCGTTTTCCCACTTGGATCAGTTCCATGTATTGCGCCTCCTTGGTCGTTGGTATCGCCCACCTGCCAGTCGTTTTGGGGATGATGGGCGTCGTTTTCTGTCATTTGCCCCATTTATCGTGTGCCTTGAGAGTGGTTTGCCTCCGGGATTTGCGCCAGTTGATGGGCAAATTCCATGGCGTGGCGGTGCTTTTCCTCGTCCATGAACGGTTCGTTTAAATTACGCTGTCTTTCACCGATCATCCCGAGGTATTCCATCTGGGTATGTTTGCAAAAGCGTTTCAGAGCCTCGACAAATAGTTCGGTGGCCGTGTCTACGGGGTACCCGCAGGTGGTGACCAGGGCCAGCTTTTTGTCTTTGAATCGCGAGGGACCGTGGGGGTCGCCTCCGTAGTATTTACAGCCGGCGTATACCAGGCGATCCAGCACCGCTTTCACCGGTGCCGGTGCTGACCAAATATATACCGGCGCGGCCACCACGACCACATCGGCCTCTGCCACCGATTGGAGGATCGGCTGCATGTCATCGTCGATGACACAGCAGATGTGGTCCACATCTTTCTGGCAACCGAGGCAAGCGCGGCAACCGGCGATGTCGCTTTCATACACATCGAAGTAGGCGACTTCGTGGCCTTTTTTGCGCAGTTCGTCCATGACCACCGCGAGTAGGCTGGCCGTATTGCCCTGTTTGCGTGGGCTGCCGAATAATATCGTATACTTCATCGTCTCACTCCTTTATCTTCTTTCGAGGGGTTACTTGCTGCGTCACGCCTGGGATCGTTCCAGGCTCGTTCTATGCCTATTATATCATGTCCTGTCGTGCCATCACAAAAAAACAGCCCTGTGCCAAGGGCTGTTCGTCATGGGATATCGTGTCGGCTGCGCAGGAAAAACGTGGCTGGCAGTTCACGCCATCGCCGGCTTTGTCCTCAGCGCAGGACGTATTTTTGTAGTCGTGCCAAGGCCTCCTCCACCTTGTGGTGTGGCACGGCCAGGTTCATGCGGATGGCGTAGGGCCCGTGAAACGGTCTGCCGTCTTGCCAGGCGACGCCTACATCCCAGCCGGATTGTAGCACGTCGCTTATGGCCACCTCATGGGTGCGGCAATAGTCTTCCAGGTCCAAAAACAGCATGTAGGTGCCTTCCGGTTTGCTGACCTTGACCCCCGGAAAGTGTTGGTCGATATAGGCGCAGGCGTCGTTCACGTTTTGGGAAAGCACGGCCAATAACTGGTCTAGCCAGGCTTGGCCCTCATCGCTATAAGCTCCGATTAAGGCGTGCATCGATAGCACGTTCATTTTATTGTACTGAGACAGGGACGATTCTTTGCGTACGCGGTTGCGCCAGTAGTCGTTGTAGATGACGTGGTACGACCCGACCAAGCCGGCCAGGTTAAAAGTCTTGCTCGGTGCATAGAGGGCCACCGTGTTGGCTCGCGCATAGGGGCTCACGGTTTGGGTAGCTGTGTACCGGTGACCGTTCATCAAGAGGTCCGACCAGATTTCGTCGGAGACCACGCGGACCTGGTGTTTCTCAAAGATGGCCATGGCCCCTTGGATTTCTTCTTTCGTCCACACCCTGCCTGTGGGATTGTGCGGGTTGCAAAAGATGGTGGCGACAATGCCATGTTCCACAATTTTTTGTTCCATGTCGGCCAAGTCCATCACCCATCGGCCGTGTTCGTCACGGATGAGGTCGGAGTGGATGATGTGGTATCCGCTATTGGTCAGCGCATTGGTAAAGCCGATATAGGTCGGTGCATGGACCAAGACCTTGTCCCCGCGGGAACAAAAGACGTTGAGGGCTGACAGGACACCGCCTAGAACCCCGTTTTCAAAGCCGATGTATGCCGGTTCAATATCCTCCACACCTTTTCTCGTCTTGTGCCAGTGGATAATCGCCTGAAAATACTCTTCTGTCGGGGCGAAATAGCCAAAGGCCGGGTGTTTGACCCGCTCGATGATCGCTTCTTGAATCGAAGGGGCGGTGGGGAAGTTCATGTCGGCCACCCACATGGGTATGGCTTCAAAGCCTTCCCGGGGCTTACCGGGATTGCCCGGCATCCCCAACCCGTCCACGGCGATGGCATCTTTGCCGTGTCGTTC
>CAYFMR010000034.1:0-2375 GCA_964344295.1 uncultured Peptoniphilaceae bacterium
AATAAAGGCAAGTGCAGTGATTGAAAAGATACCAATGCAAACCTGATTTACAGATAGCGTTTCAACAGTGGCAGTCTGTTGTAGTATCATATATACAATAGCCAAAACAATCGGACCAATACCGGCAGCTACAAAGCCACGGCGCAAAAATTCTAACACAAATTTTTTCATACTCCTTCGTACCTCCTTTTGATTTCCGCAAAACAACGTCGGGAAACATATTCCCGATAACCGCACCGAAACACGGCATCCACACCGCCGCTGAACACCGCATCAAATCGTGCAATACAGTGTTCATTGGCAAGGGTAGATTTGTTAATGCGGATGAAATAAGAGGGCAAAATATCCTCCAAATCACGAAGCCTGTCTTTGAGCGAATAATGATTGCCTTTGGTGTCAATGGCAATCACTTTTCTGTCGATTATGGTAACACATTCGATTTCCTGAAATGTGAGTTTCCGCATCTCGTCATCTCTGTATCCCATAATACTGTCCACACCGGAATAACCGCAGACAAGATCTTCTATCCGCTGTGTCAAAGATGATGGAGCATGAACGATTGCTATGATTTCCTCGTCTGCGTTTTTGTCGATAATAAGTTTGTATTTCATCGCCTCAAATCCTTACTGTTTCTTCATTTGCCTAAGGAAGCAGAACACAGCAACCACCGTTATTACTACACTATACAGAATAATCGGCAGAATGTGTGAAGCTGCGCCCTCAAAATTTCCGTTAAATAACGCTTTTTCCAGTTCTGCTGCGTGAACAAACGGAAGTACATTTGCTATTTTTTTGAAAGCACCTCCCACAAGATTCAAATCAAACCAAACGCCCGAAAACCAAGCAGAAAGATTGGTAAGTAGTGCTCCGCAAATACCGCCAACCTGTTTCACTCCCAAAACGCTGCCACACAAAAGTCCGAGTGCAATATTAAAAATTGCCATGGGGATAATGCCAATAACGGAATAAATAATGTTTACACTAACTTCGAGTCCTAAAGGAATCGCAAACAAATAGCAGATTATGGTCTGTCCGATTGCTATAGGCAGAATCGGGAGCATATAGCCCATAATAAAGTCAAATCCCGTAAGTGGTGTTGTGTACAATCTCTGCAGAAGAGCGCTTTCCCGATCTTTAGAAATCAGAGTTGCTGAAAAAAGTGTCATAAACGACAATCCGAATACGGTAATACCCGGAGTCAGTGTGTTAATCTCAAACAAGTTCACCGGAATATTCGCTTGAATAGCGCTTAAAAGCACTAATAAGACCAAGGGGAATCCCAGACCGAAGCCAAGGTTGATTGGATCTCTCAAAATCTCTTTGGCACATCTCTTGGCAAAAGTCATCATTCTCATTACGCACCCTCCTTTACAATAGAAACGAAGGCTGTTTCAAAATCGTTTGTTCCAGCCGCTGCGTTCAATTCTTCTACTGTTCCTACTGCAAGAAGTCTACCGCTTTTCATAATACCGATGCGATCAGAAAGTGCCTCAGCTTCTTCCATATAGTGTGTCGTAAGGATGATCGTTATTTTACCTTTCAAAGCACATATCGATTCCCATAGATCGTGCCTTGCAAGGACATCCAAACCAAGCGTGGGTTCGTCCAAGAATAGAATTTGGGGTTCGCTAATCAATGCCATAGCAATGCTGACACGCCGTTGCCAGCCGCCGGATAATTTACCGGCTTTTCTCTGAAGAACACTGTCCAGAGAAAACTGCTCAGAAAGTTCCTGTATCTTTGCTTTCGTTTTTTCTTTTGAAAAACCGTGGATACCGCAGATTAGTTCTAAATTCTCTTTTACGGAAAGGTTAGGGGCAACGGCGGTTTCTTGCGGAGATACACCAATCAAGCGCTTTACCTGTACGGGTTCGTTTGTAATGCTGTATCCACCTACAATAGCATCTCCACTCGTAGGTTTTGTCAGGCAGGAAAGCATTTTAATAACCGTAGTCTTTCCGGCACCGTTCACGCCGAGAAGAGAGAACAATTCGCCCTGCTGAATTTCTAAACCCAGCTTGTCTACAGCAGTCAGATTCTTATACTGCTTGACAAGCTGGGTAGTTCTAATTTCTTGCATATATGTCATCCTCCTTTTTCGTTTGCAGTACCATAATAGCAAATAAAAAAGAGGAAATGTTGTTTTTTGCCTATTCGGTCGTTTTCAGTGTCTCATCGGTAATAAAAAAGCATTAAACTCTCGATTTACTGAATCCACCATTCGGGAGTTATCTCGCCGAGCTTTACGGTACGTCCAGTAGAATAATCGAGCATTATTTCAATATCGTGATACTTACCTGCCATAAGCTGCACCATAAGTTCACGGCAAGCGCCACAGGGTGCGCCGTTGGAACCGTCGGGAAGGATACACAATA
>CAYFMR010000035.1:0-2351 GCA_964344295.1 uncultured Peptoniphilaceae bacterium
CTTCTTCATCTACTTCAATATTTCCCTCCAGATAACCGACTACTGTAATTTCTTCAACAGAGTAGTCAATCTCTTTTCCTTCATTGTTATATTTTTGCAAACCTTTAAAAGTATAGGTCCAATTACCATCTTTATCTGCTGTTACTGTTGCTGTATCACCTGTAGCTTCATTATCTGCTAACAAGTTTACTGTAATTGAATCAGGTCTTGTTTCATACTTATTCTCAAAATCCTCCCACTTTTTATTAACTGTTACATCAATACCTTGATCATTAGGTCTATTGGTCACAATTACTTCAGCCTGCTTTTTGTCTATTGTTAAAGTTACCTTTCCGTTTTCCGGATTATAACTAGGAGTCATATTCCCTGTTTCAATCTCTGTTACTTGATATTCACCATAAGGAAGATTTTTAAAGGTTTTACTATTATTATCCACCCCTAGTCCTAATGTAAATACATATTTACCGTCTTCTAAAGTCAGCCCCTCTATTCCCTCTAAAGCACTTTTTCCATCTGCTCTAGTTGGTCCGGTAATTTCAAATTTGAATATCGGTTCAGCACTTCTTTTAGCTCTATTTGTAGTTGTTGGTGTAACAGGTTCAAACTTCTTAGTTACTGTTAGCTCACCTAGTGGCTTCTCTTTATTGGTTATTATAATAGATGTGTCAGCTTCTCCTTGTTTGATAACAAATTTATCAGTATCCTCACCATATATATTAATATTGGTCTCATAGTCACTAGCTTGATGACTAGGGCTTCCTAAAAAACCTATTTCTTTCACTGAATAGTTATCTTCAAGTCTAAGATTTGTTAAAATCTTTTTCTCACCTGCTTCAAGCTGATATTTTTTGTCATATCCTTCTAGACTAGTAACATGGATTTCAAATATTCGATCATCTTTTGCTGCTTCCGCAGGTACTTTGAAACCTAAACTATTTATTAATACTTTTTCCGGTACCAACAGAATAGGATCCAATGTTGGAACTTCAAATTCATATTCTGCATCTTTTCCGTCTATATCCTTATAATTTAGAATTGTTTTTCCATTACTTGCATATAAACCTTCATTTCCTGGTGCATTTAAAATGTCATCGTCTATTTCAACTCTATAGGTCATTTCTGCATATTTTATATCAGAGCCTACTTCTATTGGTTCAGTTAAGGTACCGATATTCCAATCTATCTTCTTTCCATCTTCAGATAGAACTGCCTTACCTTGACTTACCGTAATATCATCTACAATATCATCTACTTTCCCCACTACGGCAAATCCTTGTCCCATAGGGTCACTTACTTTACCATTTTTCAAAGCTGCTGCTATTTCCCCACCTATTTCTGCAAATATCTTATTCAAATCACTGGTTTTTGCTGTATAGGCTTTACCCTCACTAGCCATACCATTAAGAATAGGGGTTCCTTCAGTTCCTGCATCCAATGCAATTGTATATAGTGTTGAATCTACTTTTGCAAATCCTGCTTCTGCTATGGCGCTGTTACCATTATTGTAATAATGATAATATCTAGTCCACCCTTCCCGCCATGAACCTTCCCGCCATGAATGATAAGCTTCTCTAAGATTCGAACCATCCCCAGCGGTCTCACTTCCTGTGTAAATAAATGCACTTTCTGGAACTGCTGAACTGGTTTCCTTATTCTTACTTCCACCAGGATAACTGACTAAATAAGTGTCAGGATTAGTTATCTTATAGCTATAGGTTGGTTTACCATCAGACAATAGAACTATATTCTTATAATCTGCCGTAGAACCTTTTAGCAGTTGCCTAGCCTGATGTACGCCTGCCTGCGTAAAGGTACCACCGACTGCTCCAATACTATTAACTGCATCATCTACATCTTTTTTATTAGTTGTAAAGTTTTGGTCAATTGTCACATCCCCTGCAAATGACACTACTGCTATTCTTGTACTGGTATTTCCTTCTGTAAGCAATATTTTAGTAAATTCTTTAGCAGCTTCTTTAGCATTTGTTAATCTGCTGCCAGCCATACTTCCTGACCTATCTATAACCAGCACAATGTCCGATTTACTTTCTGCATCCTTTCCCTCAACTCTTAAGGTAACATCCCAGGTATTGACCAATCCTTTAACAGGAACAGCCTCTTTACTACCTCTTATTGCCCCTGCCGGAAGTTCACCCTCTGCATTCATGGTCATCATTCTAAGTTCACTTTCAGGGAAATCGTATTGTATTTCCGGAGCAGGAACTTTAATTGGTCCCGGAAGATTGTCCGAATTACTTCCCATGTCTACATTATTTAAGTCATTCTTAAATTCTTCGATTGCTTCCAATTCATTTTTAAGGATTAAGTCTATATCTTCTTTTGTTGCTGCG
>CAYFMR010000036.1:0-2179 GCA_964344295.1 uncultured Peptoniphilaceae bacterium
ACGTAGGGGTCGGGTTCCCACACGACCCGCACCCACGAAGCCGGGCCCCAATCCCAAACGCCGCACCGTATGATGCGGTGGCGAATCAAAGCATCCATCATCATATAAAAAACCGTGACCTTTTGGTCACGGTTTTTGATTTCCCTAAATCTTATTTGTTGAAGTTTTCAGAGAACATTTTGCGTGCTTCGTCTAGGTAGGTGTCTAGGGGCATGGTCACGTCTTCCGGTTGGCGGGCGTCGTCGACGAAGCCGGCCATTTTGGGGAAGGTGTTTTTGAACATGGTTTCGACTTTGGGGTCGATGCGGCCAGGGCAGATGTAGGAGCAGATGAGTTCGTTGCCTTGTGCTTCCACTTGTTCTCTGGCTTCGGTCATGATTTTGCCGCCGAGGAAGAGTAGTCCTGTGGTGGCGAAGAGGCCGACTTGTTTATCTTTGAGGCTTTCGAGTAGGGGTTTGGCACCGCGGTCGACGGAGCCGGCTTCGACGAAGTAGCCGAGGATGACGGGGTTGTAGTCGTCAAGGTTGTCGATTTCGTCGACGCGTTTGAGTTCGGTGCCTTCGGGCATGACTTCGTGAATGGCTTTGGCCAGTCGTTCGGTGTTTCCTGTTTTGCTAGAGTAGACAACAATTGGTTTCATGGGAATCATTCCTCCTTGGTTTCGATTGAGTTTTGGTGTTCGTCAGGTTTTATTTGACGATGATGACGGTGACCTTGGTGCGGTTGAGGACTTTGGTGGAGACGCTGCCCAAGATGGTTTTGGAGAGGGCTCCGAGTCCACGACTGCCCATGATGATGAGGTCGTAGTCGTTTTCTTCGGCAAATTTGCTGATTTCAGTCGCCGGGTCACCACTAGAGTAGTGGTAATTGACGGGGACGTCAAGTCCTTGGAAGCCTTCGACGATGTCTTGGAGTAATTGTACGGTTTTGTTGGTGGAGGCTTCGGTAATTTGTTCCAGGAGTTCGGCGCTGGTGATGTAGTAGTTGACGTTGTTGGGGATGACGCTGAAGATGGTGATGCTTTTATCTTCCAGGTGCATCATGGTTTTGCAGAATTCGACAGCGCGCAGGGAGACTTCGGAGCCATCGATGGGCACGAGTATTTTTTTAGGGTTGGTGGTCATGAGGTTTCACTCCTTTCTGCTAGTAGGGACTTCTGTGGTATTGATACCCTTTAAGGGTGTGTTTTATCATGAATTTGGCTGACAACGGCCATGAGTTGGAAGTTTTTGCCGTCGCGGCGGTAGGAGTGGAGGGTTGGGTCGCAGTAGGTGCAGCGGTTGGCGTCGTAGATGTGGTGGGGGAGGAGGCCTTTGGCGAGGAGGCCTCGGCGAATGATTTCTTGGAGGGCGATGTGGGTTTTGATGCCGCCGGGGTCTTTGGTGATGCAGTCTTTCATGGTGGGGAAGGTTTGGGTAAAGGGGGTGGCCACGTCGTCTTCGACTTCGAAGTGGCATTGGCGGATGCTGTGGCCGAGGAGGGCGAGGAGGTTTTCCGGGCGGGAGCCGAAGGTAGTTTTGAGTTTGTCAACGGTTTGGGGGACGATTTGGAGGAGGGTGCCTCTCCAGCCGGAGTGGATGTTGGCTTGGATGCGAAGAACGGGGTCAAAGAGGAGGACCGGAACGCAGTCGGCGAATTTGGTCATGAGGGCGATGTCGGTGCGGCGGGTGATGAGGCCGTCGGTTTCCCGGTGGAGACGACCGAGGGGGTAGTCTTCGCCTTCGTCGCCGGTGTGGATGAGGGCGGTGTGGTCTTGGTGGATTTGGTAGCCGGTGTGGAGGAGGCGGGGGTGAAGGTCGCCGGCTTGAAAGATCATGGCCAGTTGGCGGTTGAGTAGGTCGAAGTCTTTGGTGGTGACGTAGCCCATGTCCATGGTGCCAGTGGTGAGGATGTGGTGGAGGCCGGCGTCTTTCAGGTTGGGTTCGTAGGTATAGATTTGGTTGTTTATTTTAATGGTTTGCAAGAATATCACCTCAGAGGTAGCATATCACAGGGCGGTGATGGCGACAACTTGGAGTTATGTTAGAGTTGGCGGTAGAGTTGGTGGGCGGGAAGGGGGGAGAGGTAGGCAGGGGCGATGTCGAAGATGGTGTAGGCGCCGTGGCGGCCTTCGGTTTGGAGGCGGTGGGCGGCTCGGGCGTAGGCGATCATGACGGCGGCGGTGAAGCCGGGGTTGGAG
>CAYFMR010000037.1:0-1840 GCA_964344295.1 uncultured Peptoniphilaceae bacterium
GGTTTTGTCATTGTGATTGACCTCCTTTTTTGATTTTGGGGATAAAAAAAGACCGCCGACTTTTCGCATAGTGCGACCAGTCAACGGTCAGTTTTTTTATTTAGTTGTTATATAACTGCTTACTCTACAATTTCATCAGAAACTGTAATTGTCACAGCTATTCCTGCATCACATTCTATTTTTCTAAAATCCTCTGTTATGTCCAAAACCTCCATCCGGTTTGAAGAAGTTCCAATTTTAACACAAATAGGAATTTCTTTGTTCAGCTCTATTGGTATCTCTCGGTCGATTTTTGAGTAGCCAATTCCCATTGATTCTTCAAACGGTGTATCTAAAGAAGGATAACTGTATTTCTCATGACCATTATCATAAATGCTGTATAGCTCATAGCTGTTTTCGGTCAATCTTATCGCTATTCTTTTACCTAAGAAATCGTTGTTTCCGTGTGTCTTACGATCTTCAAACCACTCACCATCACGATATACCCAAACCGAAATCTCAAAAGATTTCACATTCTCATCGAGCGATATATCAAAGAATTGAATTTCATCATCGAACAGGTCAAGAACTTCCAATGTTTCTTCTGAAAATTCAGTAGGTTTGATAGATATCCCAGATTGTTTATTTTGCGAACAGGCACATAGCGAAAAAATCATTGCTACGGCTAAAAGCACACTTATTGTTTTTTTCATATTCCGTCCTCCAATCAAAACTATTATTTCAAACTTGCTGGCGGCGAACAGCATTTTATGCTGTTTGCGGACGGCAAGTCCACAAGGGATAGACGCACAAGCGTCGCAAGGGAGTGTAGCTCCCTTGACGGAACGAAGTGACGAAACATTCTCGGTCATGCAGCCTTTTTCTGCTGACAGAGAATGAAACTCCGCAGGACGCACTACTCTCGACAGAGAGTATAGAAGTGCGCCCTTTAGTTCCTAAAGGGATTTTTCCTTAATACTTTTTCATCAGCTTATTAAAAATGACAATTCCTGCGATAACTTGAAACAGTAAATATCAGCTGAGATAGAGTACAATCATGCGAGCATTATCAATGACTTCCAATGCTCCGAGAATACCGAAAACCAAAATGGAGAAACAAACAACCAGCAGTCCTAAGCTGTAAGTATATCTTCCGGCTCTATCTCTGATTTTTGTTTTCAACTCGTCATGCTGTTCAATTCGTTCGTTCTTCAAACGCTCTTCGTATCGCTCTTTATTTTTGGGGGAACTCCAATAAAAATATTTGCATATCATCATAATTCCGGGGAAAATACCTGCGCCCGCAAAGCCCCATAAAATGCCCTCTAACTTTGTTTCAATCAACAGCGCAACAATCAAACAAGCCACGCCGAAAAGCACATATAGTATCCCGGTTATCAAATTACTCTTTTTCATTTTCTGCACCTCTTTCATAAATAAAGATTTCTTCAATTCGTTTGCCAAAAAAGTCTGAAATTGCAAAAGCTAATTCCAATGATGGATTATACTTTCCTGTTTCGATTGAACTAATGGTTTGTCTTGAAACACGAAGCATTTTTGCAAAATCATCTTGATTTAATCCTCGCTCCTTTCGTAACTGCTCAACTTTATTCTTCAAAAAAACGCCTCCTTGCATGACAAGTTTCCTTTACAAACTTACTATAGCATGACACACTCATCTTGTCAAGTTTCCTTTACAACATTTACTTCTTTATCATGGGAAAATTACAATTTATTCATACAGTAAGAGCGCCTAAACATTTTTCGTCCGGGCGCTCTCAGTATCAATCATATATCAGCTCAAACTTCACAATCTCCTCTGCCTGTGCCTTGCAAGCGTTCATCTGCCGCACCCATTCCA
>CAYFMR010000038.1:0-1658 GCA_964344295.1 uncultured Peptoniphilaceae bacterium
AGGCTAAAACTGGCTACGCAAGCATCGCGATCACCGACACCAGCGATGACGGTCTTACATTCGTTGGCTTCGATTCAATCGTGATCGTCACCGGCCAGAATGAAGATGGAAGCGACATCACTGAGGATCTGAAGTACACCGTTGAAGATGGGACTGCCACCGCCACCCTGGATGAGGCCTCGCTTGCACGTGTCAACGCGCTCGCCAAGGAAGGGCCGGTCGCACTGAAGGCACGTGTAACGACGACTGTTAACGAGAACTACGCGGGTGGCTCAATCAACAACAAGGCATCACTTGACCTGAACGGCGTCCCGAGCAAACCCGGTGGCAACGACGTGACCGTCTGGGGCGTTCTGCAGATTCTGAAGCAGGATCAAAACGAGAAGCCGCTGACCGGTGCAGAGTTCACGATTTACCCGGCAGAGATTGACGGATCCTGCTCGACTACGGTTCCTGACGGTGCAATCACCGGCGCGACGGCACTGAAAAACTACACGCTGTGGATTGACAATGGGCCTGTAGCCAACGTTGCAGATTCCAAGACCTACTGCGTACTTGAGACCAAGGCTCCTGCCGGATACGTTCTCGATTCGGTAGCAAAGCCGGTTGAAGTCGAGGCTAACGGTACTGTGGCAAAGGAATTCCCCTTCCTTAACACGCCCACTACCGGCCTCGAGTTGCCTAAGACTGGCGCCAGCGGAACCATGCTCATGACCATCGGTGGTCTCGGTCTGGTTGCCCTGGCTGGTGGCTTGTTCATGGTGAACCGTCGCAAGGCAGCACAGAAGTAGTAGTAACTAAGACTGGGTTGGGTTTTACCTAGTCGAAACCCCAGTGGCGGGGAGAGCGAAATGCTTTCCCCGCCACTGTTGTTTGAGAGGCAGCGAATGACGCAGCGAGGTGTGTTGACCGAAAGTCCCGGTACTGTAACGCGTTCGGTGTGGTGTGGGAAGGGTGCTCGTGGACGCAAGGCAGGTAGACGGAGAGGACCGTGGAGGATCAACTGGTTTTCGGTTGTCATTGCGGTGATTGCCCTTGCTGGAATGCTGATCTTTATGTATCCATCGACCGCAGCCTGGTGGTCGCAGTGGAACCAGTCCAAGATTATCCGTGACTATAGTCAGCAGGTTGCTACTAACACGGACCCGGGTAACGATGTTCGGCTTGCGCAAGCCAATGAGTACAACAAGCTCTTGAGTACGGGCATCATCACAGTCGACGGCGCTGAACGCAAGCCATCAACTGACAATGAGACAGCTGATGACCTCGACTACTGGAGCCTTTTAGACATGCCCAATGGCACTATGGCTCGGTTGAAGATCGATGCGATTGACGTGGATCTGCCGGTCTACCATGGAACAACCGATGAGATTCTGGGTAAGGGAGTCGGGCACCTCCAGGGAACGTCGCTTCCCGTTGGTGGCACTGATACGCACTCAGTGCTGTCAGCGCACCGTGGTCTCGCTTCAGCAACCATGTTCAACAACCTCGACAAGTTGAAGATCGGCGACACTTTTGTGATCGAGGTGGCCGGAGAAGTACTGACATACCGGGTCTTTGAGACCCAAGTTATCCTTCCTGATGAGACGCAGAAGATTCTGCCGCAGGCGGGGAAGGACATCGTTTCGCTGGTGACTTGTACGCCCCTGGGTATCAAC
>CAYFMR010000039.1:0-1511 GCA_964344295.1 uncultured Peptoniphilaceae bacterium
GCGACTCAATGTGGTTGTCGCAAAGGAGCTTGTATTCCTCGATATATTTATCTAATTTCTGCACTTCTGCCCGCATCATCGGGGAGAGTGGTCGGTTATCCGATTCTTGGATGTTGTTTCCCGTACAGAGTTTCAGTATCTCAATAAAAAGTTCAAAGAGAAGCGTAACCGTATCTTTCCTCTGTGCTTGCCGCAGTTGGTACTCAAAATTAAGCAGCGGCGCACGTTTCCATTTGGGTGTTATCAGCACATACAGTTCGGGCAGTCGTTGGTTGGTAACAAGCTTTTGCCGCATTGCCTCCCACGAATATTTCTCACCAAGACTTGTAATACGCACCGCCCGTTTCCATCCGTCTGCTATAACGGAGGGGTGTTCATAACGGAAATCACGCTCAAATTTGTACCCAAGGCATTTAAGGTAATATTCAAATTCCTTAAAGGTACAGCATTTGGAAAGTGCTTCATCCACGTCACGCCGTAACATATCCCGATGAGTGAGCTTGCCGGAGTTCCGTATCCAATATTCCTTTTTATTGCTGTAAAATTTATGGCTTCGGATGACAGACTTGTTTCTTGCCGCACAGATTGCATCGGAGATTTTGCGAAGCTCCAGCCGATCACCGATACCGTTACGGAACTTTTTGCCGTCTACATAGGAAACACTATTGATAACAAAGTGGTTGTGGATGTTATCGGTATTCAGGTGGGTAGTGACTACCACCTGATACCTTGCGCCCCACATCTTCCGTGCAGTTTCCAAACCAATTTGGTGTGCTTCGTCGGGTGTGACCTCGCCTGCGGCAAAGCTCTGATACCCGTGATAAGCGATATTTTTGCCACGTTCACCGAAGCGGCGCTTGACGGCAATCATTTCATTATAGGCGTTATGCTTGGAACAGTTGATGACCGATACAAACATCGTTTGGTCAGTTTTATCATCGTTCTCCACATAGCGGATGGCGGCATACAGATCTTCGTCAAGGTATTCCTTTGCGGTTGTCTTGTCGGGATTGTTGGCGTAGTCGATAACTTCCTTTAACCGTCCTCTGACGGGCCAAAAGCCTGTGGTTGCCATTTGCGCATATTCTCCTTTCTTGGTGCGATAAGCTCCGCTGATATATCTCTGAGCAAAGTCAGCGCCGCAGTATTCACTTCCGCAGAGAAAGGTTGCTCGACAAGTGCATCCAGCCTTTCGCAGAAATGAAAAAGAGCATCGGGCGGAACCGACTTCTGCTCATATCCCAATGCTCTTTGGCGGAGATATTCGGTTGTGGAAAGTCCGCACCGTTTGGCAAGGTCGCTGATGCGGTCTTTTTCCTTCTGGGTTACACGGGCGACGATCCGTATATCTTGTTTTTTCATAACATCATCCTTTCATAATGGGGTATTAGGGGGTATCCCCTAAAGAGTCCGCCATAACCTTTATGGCGGCAAGCGACATTTGGCACACAAATGTCCTGCTTGTTACGGTGTAAGACACACGCTTTTAGCGTATATCTTCCATTCTCCGT
>CAYFMR010000040.1:0-1499 GCA_964344295.1 uncultured Peptoniphilaceae bacterium
TTTATAATAATCAGCAAACAGCCTGCTTGCCCCAATATCCGTCCAAGGGTAGCGACCGTTACTCTCAGGCTTAAAGTCAGCAAGGGAACATTCACCAAAATCTTCTGCAGCTGATGAACGCTTACCACCTGGCTTGTATATTTCAGTAGCATTTGCAATTGCTTTTACTATGGTTATCATTCCATAAGTACTGCCGGACTGTGGTCTATTCCATTTATCCCGCATTAGGCCACTCTGCCGGAAAAGTCTGTCCATCTGCCCAATATCCCTGCCACACCAAAATGCCAGCATACCGCAAAGTGCCAAATCTGCTTCACTGGCAGAAGCATAATCAGATGTATCACCCTCCCATAATGCTTTAAATTTTTCTCCGTTTGCCGATTTTAAAGCCTTCTCAATAACAGACTTGTCAGACAGGTAGGATTGGCTTTCTGTATCCAGAAGTTGCTTCACAGGGGCAGGACGTAGCATATACTTGTCTAGTATCATCTGTAGCTCATACGATTTCTCCGCTATATCACCATCTGCAAATACATTGCCCGTTACGGTAACAAAACGATTAGTCGCTCCAGCCACATAGACCTCAATTCCCAGCTTTCTGTTGTTGATATAATATTTTGTTTTGTCAAAGTTAAAGCCTGTGGCCTTAAAGAAAATATGAAGCCCTTTTCCAGATGGACTGTGTTCCATATAGCAACCACTAAAAGCCTCTACAACAATTTGGGTAACAGGCTTAAGCTTACCGCTGCTATCAAAGCAATCATCTAAGTCGATAACACATATGTCATTACCCACCAAAAATCCGATACCGTCATAATCACTTATAGCAGCTACCGCCGAACTAAAATCTTTAAATGTACTCCGCTGATCTGCTTTTGCCCTTTTTCCTGTTACTGGGTTATAGGGAACTTTGGTTTTTCTACCACTTCGTTCTTCATATTTCCAACAGCAAAACTGTGGCTTATCTTTAAGCACCTGTGGCAAGTTATCATATTTTGTTTTCAGTTATTTCACCTCCTTGCCTTTTATAAATGACCCGAAACGCTACTGTTCCAGAGGGTTTGCCTTGTTTGACACAACCTCGTTATCTTTCAAGGAATACGCTCGGAATTATCGTCATGGCATATTCTGCTTGAAGTATCTCTTGCATTTCGGGATATTCAGTTGTCAAGGAGCAGTGAGAGAAAAACTATGTTTTCATTGATTGTTCATGAGAAAGGTAAATCCACAGAGTGTTTTTTAAAGGTTATTACCTCTCATCCTCCACAGGCCTCAAACCTGCAGTTTGAGTACAGGAACAAATATTTCTGTGAATTGCTTTCCTCTACTAATAGCCGAAATTATTAACCCCTTAGCTAATGCCACAGCAAATAGCTTACTCGAGTGGTCATGCAAAGTATTTTCCTCTCACCTTATAGCCACGGTAGGGCACATTAGTTGAGGATTTTCTAAAAATATTTTTCTTCCTCATCCATAAGCGAAGAATTCTATTGATTCGA
>CAYFMR010000041.1:0-1414 GCA_964344295.1 uncultured Peptoniphilaceae bacterium
TCGAAGAAGCAGGCTTCACCGTCATCCCGTTTGGGCAAGGCTTCAAAGACATGAGTCCGCCCAGCAAAGAACTAATGAAACTCGCCCTCGAAGGCAGACTCCAGCACGGCGGACATCCGGTGTTGTCGTGGATGGTCGACAACATTCACGTCCGCACCGACCCGGCGGGAAACATCAAACCCGACAAACAAAAGTCCACCGAGAAGATCGACGGTGTCGTCGCCACCATCATGGCCCTCGACCGCGCCATCAGAAACGGCGGCACCCCAAGCAACTCCGTCTACGACACCAGGGGTCTGCTCGTCCTGTAGCTGCTGTGAATTTCTTACTTCGATTGAGTGTTGACATGCTTATGCTTTTATAGAAGCATAAGAAGCAAGGCTAATGAAACGAAGAAGGAGCTGGTTCAAGATGGAAAAAGTAATCACACGCGTAAACGATGAAAATGGGACGCTAACGTTCATGGAGTGGCTTGACCGGGGTCGCCAATGGTGGAAGGCGCGGGCCGCGCGGATCATTGACTGTGACTTGCTAATTGTCCTCAACGCAGAAAACGTCGTCATGGCTGTTGGGCAGATCGAGGGTGTTATGAAGGACCTTGACTCGGGCAGTGGGCGCGTTTCTATTGTGGTTCGCCCTCTGCCGGACAACGAGTGGATCGGCAAGAAGATCGAGCGCTACGCCTCTCGAAACCCCGTGGTCTACATGGCTGAGATTCGCGAGGCGGCCTGATTCCAATCCGCAACGTTGTCTGTCCCTTCTGGCTGGTCCAGGAGGGACATTCCATTTCTACAAGACTGGAGGCACCTATGGGTTTTCGTGACTGGCTTGCCCGCCGTCGTAAGGCGTCGGATTTTGCTCCGGCGGGTTCCTCGTATTCGTTTTTGTTCGGCCCGACGTCCTCGGGCAGGCAGGTGACGGAACGCTCGGCGATGCAGATGACTGCCGTTTATTCGTGCGTGCGGATTCTGGCCGAAGCGGTCGCGGGATTGCCGTTGCACGTTTACAAGACCGGCAGCGATGGGGGGGAAAGATAAGGCCACGGCGCATCCGTTGCACCGCGTGTTGCATGATGCGCCGAACCCGGAAATGACGTCCTTCGTGTTCCGGGAAACCCTGATGACGCACTTGCTGCTGTGGGGGAACGCTTACGCGCAGATCATCCGGAACGGCCGCGGCGAAGTAATCGGCCTCTACCCGCTCATGCCATCACGCATGAGTGTTGGGCGCTTGACCTCGGGCGCCTTGTATTACGACTACCAAACCATGCCCGGCGAAGTCCCCGGAGACACCGGCCTGGTACGCCTCTCCGCCGCCGAGGTGCTCCACATTCCGGGCCTCGGGTTTGACGGCCTGGTGGGCTACAGCCCGATAGCGATGGCGAAGAACGCTATCGGCATGGCCCAGGCCTGTG
>CAYFMR010000042.1:0-1411 GCA_964344295.1 uncultured Peptoniphilaceae bacterium
GATTGCCCGGCATCCCCAACCCGTCCACGGCGATGGCATCTTTGCCGTGTCGTTCCAACATCTGTTCAAAATCAAATGGTTTCATCCTAACATCCTTTCCTAGCATCGTGCTCGCTTTGTGTTCTCATGGGCGACGCCTTGGCTTCCTTGCCACCCAGTGTCGATGGATCCGGCAAAGGGCATGGCAATGACTTGTGCTTCACTTAGACCATATACGTTCAAAGGGGAGGTCGCCATGCCCATCGCCAGGCTAGTTCCATTTCTTTTGCTGTATACCCGTTTTGGCTCCATTTTCCCCGGCGGGAACCAAACCACCGGCTGGCAGTGGACACCCTCGGCTTGATCCCTCGCGGTCAGGCTTCTTGGGTCTCCCAGCGTATGCAAATTTGGTAGAACAGGATGGCGAGTAGCTGCACTGCCACAGAGATCAGCACCAACAGCACCGGGTTGACGTCGTATAGTGCACCCAATAGCCAGCTACCCAGGAACCATGCGACGCCGAAGCCGGTTTCAAAGATCCCAAAGCCCGTGCTACGCATGGATTTGGGAATAATTTTGCTGACGGCGGCTTTCATAATGCTTTCTTGGGCGCCCATGCCGATGCCCCACAATACGATGCCGATGCCCATCATCCGGGGATCTGCCGTGAGGAAGACAAAGCACGAGAAAAAGGCGCTGCAAAGGGTGGAGATCATCAAGGACTTTAGCCCGATTTGATCAAAAAGCCAGCCAAAGAAGAGGGTCGCAAAGGCGTCCACTGCCATAGCACCGGCGTAGAGCAAGCTCAGTGTCTGAGCCGGAAAGGCTTGGGTTTTGGCGGCGTGTAGCGTAATCAAGGTAAAGTCGGCAAATCCGAAGGCGAAGAGGCAGATGGCGATCATATAGAATACAAAGGATTTCTTGAAATGAAACGTTTCCGTCTCTTCGGTACCTTGTTCAAACATTTCCGGATGAGGGTATTTTCTCTTGGACAAGAGAACCAGCCCAAAGGTGATCAGCGCCGGGATGCCCAAGATGGCAAAGCAGAGGCGGTAGGTGGAGAACAAGTTGCTGGTGCCTTTGACGGTGGCGATGATAAACAACATGACGGGGCCGAGGAAGGCACCGAGCTGGTCCAGAAATTCCTGGTAGGCAAAGCCCTTTCCCGTGCCCACTTCACTGGCCGCAAAGCTCACCAGCGTATTTTTTGCCGGTTTTTTAATGGCTTTGCCGATTCGTTCGGCAATGATGAGTCCGCCTGCAATCATCCAGCCGTGTTCAGGTACCAGCGCCAAGGCGGGGATCGCCAGCACTTGCAGGCCATAGCCCACCACGACCAGCGTCCAGTATTTTTTGGTCTTGTCGGCGACAAATCCCGAGAGCAGTCGCAGCGAATAGCCACACAGTTCTCCGAATCCGGACACAAATCCGA
>CAYFMR010000043.1:0-1386 GCA_964344295.1 uncultured Peptoniphilaceae bacterium
GATTGCAACAACTTTGGTGTTGACTTCATCCTGCATTGCAGTGATACCTCCTTTCATTGGAATGATTAAAGTGATGTTGCCTCAGCTAAGGCGGAACAATCCGGCGATAGATGTTTTTCATTTGCAATGTCCTCCTTTCCGCGCATTATTCAAATTGACGTCATTAAAGAGTGTCTTCACAAAGGCTATAATCGTAGGTCTTGGACTTCTTTGACCCTGCCGTTCTGTCCTGCCCGTAAAAATCATGGTTGACAAGCGCAGAGTAATAATTGTCTATCGTCAGAGAGGCGTTATACAGAGCGGTCAACAGGTACGCCCGGATATTGCGGATGTCTGACGGATTCTTGTTCATTGCTTCCAGAACGTACTCAATGTGGCTGCTATTCAGTTTGAGAAAGCGGGACTTGACCACTTGCTGCGGCATATCCTCGCCGTTGATACGGATGGTCGGAGCGGTAGAGCAGACAGCATCCAGCATGATGTCCATGATCTCCCGGAAGCGGTCTTTATCGAACTTCGGATCCTGACAGAGAATGTCGTAGTCAAGATTCTCTTTGATAATCTCTTCATACTCGATTCGTTCATCCATCCTGTCCATCCCATCAAGATTGATGGATTGATAGTTCTTTGAGAGAGTATTTCTTTCTTGGGTAATTACTTGATCAGTATTTATTTGTGCGGACTTATCCCCGTGTGGATTATCCACATCTGGCTTCTCCACACATGGATTTTCCGTGTGTGGCATTTCCCGTTCTGGCGTGGACTCCTGCGGCTCTTCGTATATCTCAAAGATTGTGCTGCTCATCCTGCCTTTACCGTCTCGCTGCCGGTGCCGGACAAGGTAGCCGTGTTTTTCAAGCTCACGGAGCGCGGAGAGAATGGCATCCGGACCTTCCTTACAGATTGCAGAAAGCCCCTTGGTTGAGAACTTCCAGCCATCATTGAACGAGAGCATCTTTGAGAGAAGACCGACTGCCTTGAGTGACAGGCTCTTGTCTCGAAGGTGGAAGTTCGCCATGACGGTATAGCCACGATTCTTGTTTACGCGATAGACTGCCACAGAAATCACCTTGCCATCTTGGGAAGCAGCTCTTCGCCGCACTTTTTCTGGAACTTCATTCGGATGACATCCTTGCCCTTCGGCGTGAAGTAGGTCTGAGAACCGATGTAGCAGTATGTTACAAAATCGCGGACGATGAACAGTCCGGCATTGCTGTCCTTGTTGTAGGGAAGAAGCTGACCGGAGGGAGATCGGAATAGGTACTTTTCTCTAAGAAGGAACTGGACGAACTTGCGCTCCGGGATTTTCAGTTCCTTCGCCGTCGTTCGGATATTGGTGCAGTCATCCGGATTGATGAAGGCGTCGTAGTAATCGGCTTTGGGCTT
>CAYFMR010000044.1:0-1375 GCA_964344295.1 uncultured Peptoniphilaceae bacterium
CTTATCGTAAATGTCAAACTTTTCGTATTTTCCACTTATGCCACTGATAGATTTTATATAAACCCCTTTCTCATATACTTCATATGAGCCATCTTCCGTTTTAAGTAAAAAATAGCCTTCTTGATGATTCTCATCATTTATTACATTATCTATTGGAGCTTCATAGACTGGCTGAATAGTTATATCATATAAACTTCCCAATAACCAAGATCCTAAAAACCAAAAGACTCCAAAGGATGCTTCAAAAATTCCATAGCCTGTGGCCCTGTTGGCCTTTGGGACTACAGATGTAACCGCAGCTTTTAAAATTGATTCTTGAGCTCCCATACCTATGCCCCAAAGGGCAACTCCAAATAAGATTCCAAAAAGATTGTTAGACCTAAAAACAAAAAATGCAAATGGTGACGATATAATAGAAGAAACTACCAAGGCCTTTAGTCCATTTCTATCATACATATAGCCGAAAACCAAAGCAGCAATAGCATCAACTAACATAGCTCCTGCATACAAAAGAGGAAGAGACCCACTTGTAATTAATGAAGATGTTTCAGCTAGTCCCTGGCCCAAGACGGCAAAATTCTTTGAAATATGCATTATGATTAAGGAATAGTCTATAAATCCAAAGGCAAAAAAACTTATACCAACAATATAGTAGATAAAGGATTTTTTCATTTTAAAATACCCCTCACTTTTTATTTCAGGTTCAAAGTGTTCAGGATTTGGGAACTTGCTTTTTGTTAAAAAAAGTAAAAAAATTGTTAGGGACCCTGGCAGAGCTAAAAAAGCAAAACACTTCCTATATAAATCAAAAGTTGATCCTTCATTTTTAAAAAGCATAACCAAGTATAAAAGTACAGGACCTAGAAAAGCTCCGATTTGGTCAAGAAGTTCTTGGATGGCAAAGCTTTTTCCTGCTCCCTCTTGACTTGCTGCAAAGGACATAATAGTATCCTTAGCAGGTTTTTTAATGGCCTTGCCCACTCTTTAAATCAAAAGCAAAATACAAGCTGCTACCCAACCATTTTCACCAACCAAGGCCAAGGCTGGAACTGCAAGAACATCGATAATGTATCCAACAATAGTTATTGTCCAATATTTATTTGTATTGTCAGTTAGTCTTCCAAAAAAGTATCTCATTGAATAACCAATTAATTCGCCTAGACCTGATATAAAACCTATTGTCCCTGCTGACGCTCCTAAAAGACCATACTAGGCCCCTCTAATACTAGTAGCTCCTTCATGGGTCATATCTAAAAATAAAGACACAAGGCCTAACAAGAAAATAAAAATATCTGCCAAAGGATTTATCTCTGGCAGATATAAATTAATCTTTATCCAATATTTGGTTTTTTTCCATCTGGAATTGGACTTACAA
>CAYFMR010000045.1:0-1264 GCA_964344295.1 uncultured Peptoniphilaceae bacterium
CCGTGGCCACTGCCGTCGGCACAGAACACGGTGTCGCCGGGGCGCACGAGGGTTTCTATACCGTTGTCGCTATACATGCCTTCGCCGGCAATGATGTGGTAGGTCTCGGTTTCGCCCTCGTGTTCGTGGTAGTCGATTTGCTTGCCGGGAAAGACGGTCACACGGGCAAACAGGCGATTATGGCCCAGGCGGTCGCCGGTCAATAACTCTTCTAATTGTCTATTTTCATTTTTCATCATCATGATTCCTCCTTTGCTCTATTATATACCACTTAAGGGTTCCTTGCCTCCTCGTCATCACTTTGGCACGCCATTTCTTTGCCCAGCAACTTGGCCGGCCTTGACCGTATCTACCATGCCTGACTTGGGGGCATTTTTTACGCACCGACGGTACGCCTTGGCTGCTCTTTATGTTATGATAGGACTAACGATTACAAAAAGGAGATTGGATCATGAAAAAACGTTTTTTTATCCTGTTGCTGGCTTTGGTGATGGTGTGACCTTTGCTGCCAACCGAAGCGATGGCGACAGGAGCTTGGCCATTTAGCGATGTCAATGAGAGCAACGTGCCGATTCGCTATGTCTACGAAAAAGGCATTATGAACGGCACCGGTAACGGGCAATTCTCACCGGATCAGTTGACGACCCGAGGAGAACTGGTCACGATCCTCTATCGGATCGCCGGCGAACCCCAAGTGGAAGGCAAGCACTTTCCCGATGTGGTGCCCGGCGCCTTTTACGAAAAGGCCGTATCCTGGGCTAGTGGCAACGGCATCGTGACCGGCTACGAGGATGGTCGATTCGGTCCCAACGATATCATCCTCAGGGAACAATTACTCACCATACTCTATCGCTACACCCAGTCGAAAGGCATCGATACCAAAAACTCCACCGATGTATCTCGATCGGGAGACTTCCCAGAAGTCAGCCCCTGTGCCGTAAACGCTATCACCTGGGCGGCTCACTACGACATACTGCCCATCTCCTCCAACAAGTTACTGTATCCTAAAGCCGAGGTCTACCGCGAATACCTCGCTTATACCTTTTACATGTACCTGGAAAACGTTCTCACCCCGGCGGAAGCCGGACACCCCATCCCGGATTTTGCATCCCAAATGGCGGGAGAATGGCAGGTGTACTGGGTGGCTAGCAATGAATACGACAAAGACTTCGAAGATTTCAGCTTTGATCCGGCTTATATGGAGTCCAAGAATTAAAAAATAGGATTGTTATGCCACCTATGTGTATGTATTCTTCTGACGAAG
>CAYFMR010000046.1:0-1250 GCA_964344295.1 uncultured Peptoniphilaceae bacterium
AATTCTTTTTGTTGTGTTTAGGGGAACGTATATATTAAATATTTATCTTTGTTTAGTCGTACACGTTTCCCGGATTTAATGCGGAATTCGCATTACTCCACTCTTTTTCAAATGCTGCCCAATCTCTAATCGGTAACAATTTTTCCCATGTCTCTCTTACAGTCACATTTGCTCTTGTGTAAGTGTGAGAATTAGTTGCCTCTTGAACTTGTGCATAATACCATTCACCTTTGTCTGCATTGTCTCTCCATCTCTTCATATCTGATAGTAAACGATCTTTATGCGGTGTTCTTTTCAGTACTGCATTCATAAGTGTAGCTGCCTCTGCTCTGTTTATTTCTTGGTTCGGTTTAAAGCTTCCGTCAGGGTAACCGTTTATTAAACCATGTGAGTAAAGTTTATTGATTGCATCTTCCGCCCAGTTGCCCTTTACATCTGTGAATCTGTGATTTGTCAATGAACCGCTGTCTACTAAGAAGCGAGATGCCATAGTTGCAAACTCTCCTCTAGTTATATTTGCATTCGGCTTAAAGCTTCCGTCAGGATAGCCGTTCACTCCTCCTGCACGACTCATTGTAGAAATTGCATTGTTATACCAAGCAGTTTGTGCAACGTCGTCAAAGTTATTGTCAGTGCTCCAGAACCTGTCTCTCGATCCATCTGTCATCATTCTAAAGAAGATTGTAGTTACTTCAGCTCTACTTATGTTTCCTTCAGGTCTAAAGCTTCCATCAGGGTAACCGATCATATAAGCATAGTGATCTTCCTTGTTAAGCTCTCCACCCGGCCAAATTATAGATGTTCTATCATCTACTTCTATTTCTCTACTTGGAACATCTTTGCCATCAACGACGGCAATGTTTTTAATTATGTCTCCATTTCGAGCATCACGATTAACTTTTACTTCTATCGTCATCGTGAACGTTTCGCCTGCTTTAATAAACGGTACAGTGTACTCAATCAACTGTCCTGTTATCTTTGCTTCACTTGGAACTACACTTCTTATATCAAGCTTACTTGGTATAAGGTCACTAATCTTTACATCGTGAGCATCTGCATTACCGTTGTTCTTAACTGTAATCGAATACTTAAATGTGTCACCTATTTTAACTTTTCTGTCAGTTAAATTATCAGTCTTACTACTCAAGAGTTCAGACGCTGTATAAGTATTCTTAATGTCAAAGCCTGAAACTTCTTTATTATAAGATACTATCTCTTCTTCATCTACTGTGTAAACTATTTCTTTTCCA
>CAYFMR010000047.1:0-1242 GCA_964344295.1 uncultured Peptoniphilaceae bacterium
ATCTTTGTAGTGTTTTCCAAGATACAATCCATTACAAACTGCATATGCTCATGTTCTAATTTCATCAATCTGCTTTTAACAATTTCTGCTGGCTTATCATCGCCACCAATACGAATTGTTTTTCGATTACTACATAATGTGTCTGTCATAATTTCAAAGATTTCATCTAACATCTGTACATGATGTTTATACTGAATTACTAAGGAATTATATTCTAATTTTTCTTTGAGATATATTTCATAAGGATTATCCATTCCTATCTCTTCGATTGTCTTTTCGGAATTTTCCGGAAAGAAAAGAACGTCAGTATTACTCTTCTCAGTATTATTTATATCAGTATTATTACATTGTGCTTTTGACGGTTCTTGAATTGTGTTTTTGACAGTCCCAGAATTGTGCTTTTGACAATTCAAGAATTGTCTTTCCACAGAGTTCTCCACAGCAGAAATAAAGTTCTTCACATAGATGATATTTGGCTTTCCAAGTCCCTGACGCTTTCGTTCGATAAGTCCACACTTATTTTCAAGTTCATCAAGAAGCTTCACAGCTTTCTTTTCAGCACAGCCAACAGAATCTTTAATTTCATCTATCGTAAAGATAATGAACACTCTCATAGCTTCATCAATCCAACCATTCTTCGCTGATAGATTCATACGATCAAGCAGTATTCCATACAAGAGCTTTGCGTCTGTAGACACATTCCAAAATCGCTCATCAGAAAATAAAACCTTGGGTATTCTGTAAAAAGCAAATTGATCTGACTGTTGCCCGTAGAAATAATCAAATGCCATTGCTGTCATCACCTCCTTTGCCTAAGACCTTCTTGGTACACCAACCAATGCAAGGCGAATATCTGCCATGAGGACAGCCATCACATTCACTTTTTTCAACAGCTTCTTCTACCGTTTCGTAATAGCAGTTTTCTTTGCCTAAGAAACAACGCTTATTCTTTCCACACCAAAAATAGCAGTAACGACACTCTTTCGGTTTGTACTCCGAGAATTTTGTTCCATACATTTTTTAACCTCCAATCTTCTTCTCTTATCGTTTTGTGGAAATAAAAAATAGGACACTCACTTATCCAACTTGGGTATAAGCAAACGCCCTATGTAAATGTCATATTTAATTTTAGGTAAAAAAATAACTCTCCACCTAACTTCCGGTGAAAAGCTTCCATTCTACTATTTCTATTATGTTTTTATCTTCTTAAATTTATTGAAAGTCCTGAAAATGGCTTAAAAT
>CAYFMR010000048.1:0-1229 GCA_964344295.1 uncultured Peptoniphilaceae bacterium
AAAAAAGAACCTGCCTAAGCAGGTTCTTTGACGTTCTCTTGTGCCAATTAGGAAAGCAGTTTGGTTACCACGCCTGCACCTACGGTGCGGCCACCTTCACGAATGGCGAAGCGTAGTCCTTCGTCCATGGCGATGGGGGTGATGAGTTCTACGATGAATTTGGCGTTGTCGCCAGGCATGACCATTTCTACGCCATCTTCCAGTTCGATGTTGCCGGTTACGTCTGTCGTACGGAAGTAGAATTGAGGACGGTAGCCGTTAAAGAACGGGGTGTGACGTCCACCTTCTTCTTTGGATAGTACGTAAACTTCGGATTCGAATTTGGTGTGGGGTTGGATGGTGCCCGGTTTGGCTAGTACTTGGCCACGTTCGATTTCGGTTCGTTGCACTCCGCGTAGGAGGGCGCCAATGTTGTCGCCGGCTTGGGCTTGGTCTAGCATTTTGCGGAACATTTCTACGCCGGTGACGACGACGGTTCGGATTTCGTCGGTGAGGCCTACGATGTCTACGTTGTCGCCTACTTTGACGATGCCGCGTTCCACACGGCCCGTTGCTACGGTGCCACGGCCGGTGATGGAGAAGACGTCTTCTACGGGCATGAGGAAGGGGTGGTCTACGTCACGAACCGGTTCGGGGATGTAGGCGTCGACTTCTTCCATGAGTTTGACGATTTTGTCTCCCCATTCACTGGTGGGGTCTTCGATGGCTTTAAGGGCAGAGCCGACTACGATGGGGGTGTTGTCGCCGTCGAATTCGTATTCGTTTAGCAGGTCTCTGACTTCCATTTCAACGAGTTCGATGAGTTCCGGGTCGTCGACTTGGTCTTCTTTGTTTAAAAATACGATGATTTTGGGTACGCCAACTTGACGGGATAGCAGGATGTGTTCTCTCGTTTGGGGCATGGGACCGTCTGCTGCAGATACGACGAGGATGGCTCCGTCCATTTGGGCTGCGCCGGTGATCATGTTTTTAACGTAGTCGGCGTGTCCCGGGCAGTCTACGTGTGCGTAGTGACGGTTGGGGGTTTCGTATTCAACGTGAGAGGTGGAGATGGTGATACCACGTTCTCTTTCTTCGGGGGCCTTGTCGATGTTGGCGTAGTCGGTGGCTTCACCGGTGCCGTAGCGGTCGTGTAGGACCATGGTGATGGCCGCGGTTAAGGTCGTTTTACCGTGGTCGACGTGGCCAATGGTGCCAATGTTTACGTGTGGTTTCGTTCTTTCAAATTT
>CAYFMR010000049.1:0-1198 GCA_964344295.1 uncultured Peptoniphilaceae bacterium
CTATTACGCACTCTTTAAATGTGTGGCTGCTTCTAAGCCAACATCCTGGTTGTCTGTGTAACTTCACTTCCTTTGACACTTAACTGGTATTTGGGGACCTTAGTTGATGGTCTGGGCTCTTTCCCTTTCGACAGTGAAGCTTATCCCACACTGTCTGACTCCCGAGGATAAGTTACGGCATTCGGAGTTTAATAGGCTTTGGTAACACACTGTGCCCCTTAGCCGATTAGTGCTCTACCTCCGTAACTCTTACCTCGAGGCTAGCCCTAAAGCTATTTCGAGGAGAACCAGCTATCTCCGAGTTCGATTGGCTTTTCACCCCTATCCACAGGTCATCCCATATGTTTTAAACCATACCGGGTTCGAGCCTCCATTAAATTTTACTTTAACTTCACTCTGCCCATGGATAGATCACTCGGTTTCGGGTCTATGACAACTAACTTTCGCCCGGTTAAGACTCGGTTTCCCTACGACTCCGGTGCTGAACACCTTAATCTTGCTAGTCATCATAACTCGCTGGCCCGTTCTACAAAAAGTACGCCATCCCACGCTTATGGTGGTTTGACTGCTTGTAAGCATTGGGTTTCAGATTCTTTTTCACTCCCCTCCCGGGGTTCTTTTCACCTTTCCCTCACGGTACTGGTTCACTATCGGTTACCGGGTAGTATTTAGCCTTGGGAGGTGGGCCTCCCGTCTTCACACAGGGTTTCACGTGCCCCGTGCTACTCGGTCTAAGTACGTATCGCGCCATTTCGAGTACTGGACTGTCACCGTCTATGGTCGAGCTTCCCAGCTCGTTCCTCTATCGCTTGATACGCGTCTCTTAGGGTGGGCTTGTCCCCGTTCGCTCGCCGCTACTTAGGGAATCGAGGTTTCTTTCTTTTCCTCGGGGTACTTAGATGTTTCAGTTCCCCCGGTGTTCCTTCGCTGTGACTATGGATTCATCACAGGATCCTTAGAGGTTGTCTAAGGGGGTTGCCCCATTCGGAGATCTGCGGTTCACAGGATATTTGCTCCTCTCCGCAGCTTTTCGCAGCTTATCACGTCCTTCATCGGCTCCCGGTACCTAGGCATTCACCACAATGCTCTTTTTAACTTGACCTTTGTTTTGATCTTGTTGGTAAAATTGTCTGCTTCTTTCTTTTTAGAAATTTGCTTGACTTCTTTTATCTTTGTTTGTATGTGCAGTTGTCAATGT
>CAYFMR010000050.1:0-1108 GCA_964344295.1 uncultured Peptoniphilaceae bacterium
AATGTGAATGTTGAAACTGCACACGAGGGGAAAGCAATGAGCCAATTACATTTTATCAGGAAGCGTCGTCCGGGCAAGCACTTGAGCTACAGTGACCGTCAACTCATCGAGTATGTGCATTGGAACAATCTGAAAAAACCTCAGAGAGAGCGTAAGAGCCAGAAGGAATTGGCTGCCGAGTTAGGCATCAGTCCAGCGACCTTAAGCCGTGAACTCCGGCGTGGTTATGTTCTTCAACAGAGGTCAGATCTCACAGAGTATTATCGTTACAGTGCTGAGGTAGCTCAATGCGACTATGACTTGAAAGCAAGCCGTAAGGGTCCTGATCTTAAGATTGGTCATGACCATGAACTGGCTCAAACCTTAGAAACAGAGATCCAAAGAAGACCCGGCACCAGCAAGTTACGCTGCTCGAATTCTCCCTACGCCGTCATTCAACGGCTAGAGAGTAAAGGTTGGCCCACAAACACGAGGATTAGTGTTCGCACTTTGTACAACTCCATCGCAAGAGACGTCTTCTTCGCAATAACTCAGAAGGATCTGCCTCGCAAGGGTAAGAGCGGCAAGGGCCGACGTCGTAGAGTGCGACGACGTCACATCGTCACAACAGGTCGCCAGATAGAAGATCGTCCGATCGAAGCAAGTGAGCGTAGTGAACCGGGGCATTGGGAGATGGATTGTATAGAGTCGGTGAAGGGTGATCGGACTTGTCTCTTGAGCCTGGTGGATCGATATAGTCGTGAAGGGATTATCCTAAAGCTGACGTCTCAAACCCAAGCGGCCGTCATTCGAGCGCTCAACGGGCTTGAACGCAAATGGGGAGCGGCGCAATTCCGTCATCGTTTCAAGAGCATCACGGTAGATAACGGAGCGGAGTTTTGGGATTGGGAAGGCTTAGAAACATCGATCCTGAGCAAAGAGCCTCGGACCACAATCTACTACGCTCATCCTTATAGTTCATGGGAGCGAGGGAGCAATGAGAACCTTAATGGCTTCATACGCTACTACATCCCTAAAGGTACACCCTTAAAGCAATTCACCCGATCCGATCTCCGAGAACTCCAGGATTACATCAATGAATACCCTAGAAAGATCCTTGGAGGACTGT
>CAYFMR010000051.1:0-1108 GCA_964344295.1 uncultured Peptoniphilaceae bacterium
TGGCCGTTGTAGGCGCTCCACTTCATCGGTACGGACTGGTCATAGAGGACCTCGCCCGCCGCGTTCTCCACTGTCACATCCGCGGCGATCCCGAAGGAAGCCTGGTGGAAACGGTATCCCTTGTAGGTTAGCGGTGTGTTCACCCGGACTTCTTGTTCTTCCACGACAGTTCCACCATCTTCCAAGCGGAGGACCGAGACGTAGTCCGCGGGCTGCCCCTCCTCGGTGTATGTGTCTTGGAAAGAGAGCGCGGTTAGCGTCAGGTCGGTTCCGTGCCCCACTTCAACGGTGCCGCCAACGGGGACCGCGATGTCGTCCTCGAGTCCCCAGACGCCCGAGATGAAAAAGGCCAACAAAATTACGATGAACGACAGGTGAGCGATGACAGTTCCAATGCCGCTCCAAGCGTTCTTGTCGGCGTAAATGGCGCGGCCATTGGAACGTGGGTCAGGGAGCACCCGGAACCGGTTGGCTTTCAGCACTTCCTCGGTAATCTCCAGGGATTGCGTTGCGGAGACGGGGCTTGTGACCTGACCCCGGTAGCGCGCCCGCTCAAAGAACTTGTTGGACACGTGGACGCGGGGGTCGTTTTTACGTCGGATGAGTTCAGGGATTCGATGCACAGTGCAGGCGATGA
Organism: uncultured Peptoniphilaceae bacterium; assembly: GCA_964344295.1. GTDB lineage: Bacteria > Bacillota > Clostridia > Tissierellales > Peptoniphilaceae > JAAYFJ01. The sequence goes on from CAYFMR010000051.1 coordinate 638, forward strand.
TCGAAAGCCCCAGCATGACCACAACCACATAGAAACCAATGGACGTGTAGGCGTGGAAGAACCCAAGCGCGTTCAAGACCGGCGCCCAACCGCCGTACGCCTCCTGCATACGCTCCAGAAAACTGGCCTTGGCGGCGGGATCTTGGTAAACACCCGAGCCTGCTTGAGCAATAACTGAGCCGATGACCGCGTAAAACGCCATCAGCAGTATCAGTATCAGGCCAACCGTCTTCGAGTAGAAGAAGCGGTAAATCCAGTGGAACAGTTCCGTGACGGGGACCTCGCGCTCCTGGACGGGGACCTGCCGTTCGTCCCCGATCTCGACCGAGGCGCCCAGTTCCGCATCAGCCGCCGGACTCTGCGATTCTGCATCGCTCATCAGATCCGCGCTCCTTTCATTTCGGCTCCGTGTGTGGTGTACGAGGATCCCCTTCAACATCGTGGGCCTCCATCGTCCCGCCCTGGAAGCCC
>CAYFMR010000052.1:0-1095 GCA_964344295.1 uncultured Peptoniphilaceae bacterium
GGTACGCGGTTGGGGACGAGCCCTACTCGGCTATCACTGCTCTTGCATCCCGCGCCATTTGTCGGACGTCCACGCCTTGTCCGGAGTCAAAGAGCGAATACCCCGTGCCAGCTCGACCCATGAGCATCACATCTGCGGATCTTCCATTTCGCGTCTGGTTTACGTTCCGCCCAAGCCATTCACTGATCGACATCCGGGGCGCGTAAGACTCGGCGCCAAACGGGCTGGCACTCTGGCGTCGGGTACCGAAAATCTGAGTCTTTAATCGTTTGAGTGGTCTTGCAAACCGGGTGCGTCCCACTGTCATTGCCAGAGGCTTCGTCGCTTCGCAGGGTTTGAAGATACTCCAACGGGAACGGGGAACGAGGCAACCTCGGCAAACTTACTCTCGACCATCTTCCGGTAGCCGGCACGCGCCAAGGTAAGTTCGTCCGAGCCCTCCAGTCTGGCGGCCCACACTTCCGGCTCGTGGAGCGGCAGCGCCCAACCGAGGCCGAAGTTTTCGTACACCCTGACGGAATTCGAGATGAACTTTGCTTGCCTCTCCCGCAAGCTGAACCACTGCCACAGGTTGAGGTTGTCCCGTTCCCCTTCACCGAAGCCAACCTGTTCTGCCGCTTCTTGGAGGGCTTCACGAAAGACAGGGTGGCCCACAACGTAACCGGACTGACCCTGTTGCGAGCCTGCTGTCGCGGCTAACTGTGCTCCCACGACGTCCAGGTCACGCGGGGACTCATAGATTATTCTTCCTGCCGCAGCGGCAGGGACCGTATGGCCCGGCAAGACCACAGCACCGTCTTGGATCTTTCCGGAAGCTGTCAACTGCCTCACCGCATACCAGTCTTGTTTGTGCGGAAGCGAAGTGCCACCCCAGGCAGCTCTTTGGTAATCGTTCGATTCGCTGGTCAACCACGCGTCACGAACATCGCTTGCCGTGTACTCAACGAACTCAAACGGAAAACCCAGAGATTCTGCAACGGCCTGCGCAACTGGGCGTTCGGGCGCATCTGCTAGGCCATAGGAGTATGCAAGAACATTCTGGGCGCCAAGGCGTTTAAGCCACGTCAGGATTGCCCTCGAGTCCAGCCCCGCAGA